>NZ_DATLJK010000014.1:0-540385 GCF_035538955.1 Hansschlegelia sp. | reverse complement strand
TGGGGCGGACCAGTCGCTGCGCGGCGTCGTCACCAAGCTCAGCATGACCGAATACCGGCTTCACATGCAGTTTCGCGACGCGCGCGCTGGGACGGTGGTCGGGAGCTTTGCGACCGACATGCGCGTCGGCGCCGACTATTCTTGGCCCCGGGCTGTCGACTGGCTGCTGGAGAACAAGGTGCTGAACTCCGCCAGGTAAGGTCGCAAAGAGCCGGTTGATAAAGCTCCCTAGGGTCGCACGAGCGCCGGCGATATCCTAGAGGGTCGCCGCCGCTGGCTGTTCGGGCTCCGAGACTCCTTGCCCCGAGCTGCCACCAGGGGCAGGGAGCTCGAGCGGCGCGACAATCGCGAGCGCGCCGACGTTGCAGGGGCTTAAAATCAGCGGACATCCGCGGCGCGACCGGGCCACCAAGTCTCACGTGAGACGTTCTGGATGTCTCACGTTCCGCGGCTGTTCTCATGTCGGGAACCAAGACCCCTAGAGGTTCTTGGTGAGCGCGCTGGGACTCGAACCCAGGACCTACAGATTAAAAGTCCGTTGCTCTACCAGCTGAGCTACGCGCTCCCGCGACGCGCTGCGTCGCGGGGCGTCCTCTAGCATCTCATTCGCCGCTGCGCGAGCCTTGAGGTGGACGACCTGCGCCGTCACGAAATCCGATCACCCGAATCCTGAACTGCAGCGCGCCGTCGTCACGCGAACTGTCGAGAAGCTGAGCGCCGAATTCGCGGGCGGCGTTCGGAATGTCGATCGCGGCGAGCGGATCGTCCGCAAGCACGAGGAGCGTCTCATCCGCGGAGGCGGCGCGCAGCGCCTTCAGCGTCCGCAGCGCCGGCAGCGGACACTTCAGGCCACGCAGGTCGACGGTGACCTCCCTGATGTCGCTCATGAACCTGCGCTGCGCTGTAAACGAATGCCTGAAGCTCGCGATCCCGCGGCGCGAGGGACGTCAGATCGACCGCTGAGCGGTTGGAAGTCAAAGGCTTTTCCGCTGACGCATCATAGCTTGGCGTTCGCGCGAGCCGAACCGCGCACGGCGCCGGCGCCGCGCGGCGAGCCGGGCTTGGCGCGGGCTTTCAATCACTGTCTTCTCAGCTATTGATCGGCGCCTTTCCCGGCGGCCTCTTGCGCGGCCCTGCAGCCTCGCGTGAGGATCGCCGAGGAATTCGAGCCTTCAGGACTGTCTGGAGGGATTCGCCGCAGCGTCTTGGAGGCGCACTGGCTGCCTATGAGCGATCAGCTCGAAGTCACGTTCTTAGCCACGCGCGTCCGGAGCCGGACCCGCTCGGGCGCTCCGCGGCGCGGCCTTGATGACCAAGGCGCCTCCGCGGGGTTCGAACAGATCCCGGCCGGATCTCGGGATGGGGCGCGCTCGTGAGCTGGCTCAAGACCTTCTTCAAGAGCGCATTCGAGACTGAGACCGAAGAGGAGCAGGACGACGGCGATCTCGCCGCATTGCTCGAGTCCGCCTCCAAGGCGGCCTTGAAAGGCGATTACGAGACCGCCGTCGCGATGTGGCGGCCGCTTGCGGAAAGCGGCGTGGCGCGGGCGCAGAGCAGTCTCGGCGCCTGCTACCTCGAGGGCCTTGGGACGCCGCGCGATCCTGCCGCCGCGGCGGAGTGGTTCCGGAGCGCCGCCCACGCCGGCGACGCCGTCGGCCAGCGCAACCTCGCCGCGCTCCACTTTAGAGGCGAGGACGTCCCTCAGGACGATGAGGAGGCGCTGCGCCTTTACCGGCTCGCCGCCAAGAGCGGCGACGCGGCGGCGCAGGACATGCTGAGCTGGATGCTGCTGGAAGGGCGGGGGGCCGATTCAGATCCGGTGGAATCACGTCGCTGGGCGCTCGCCGCCGCCGAGCAGGAGGTGGCGACCAGCATGGCGCGGCTCGGCCTGATCGCGCACAACGCTCTTGGAATGGAGCGCAACTCCGAGGAGGCCGCGCGCTGGTGGTACGAAGCGGCGCGTCGCGGCGATCCGGACGGACAGGCAATGCTGGGCGCGGCGCTGCATCTTGGGGCGGGCGTCGAAAAAGACGACCGAGCGGCTCTGATCTGGCTGCTGCGCGCGGATGACGCGGGCAGCTCCCTGGCTGCTCCGTTCCTTGCCCCTGTCCGCGCCGCGTTGCCTGCGGAACAGATCGCCGAGGCCGAGCAGGCGGCTCGGCGCGTTCCGGGCCCGACCGAAGTCGAGGAGGCCGGATGATCCTCGTCGCCGGCCTTGCCCACTGTGGCGGCGTTGCGCTTATGGGGGCGCTGACGGCGTCGACGCTGTCGCGGGGAAACGACGGGCGGAGCCGCCCGCTCCGGATTCACGAAGGCGCGCAGCAGCCATGACGAAGGTCGCCTCCACCACAGCGCCTCCGCTGTCCCTAGCGAGCGATATCTGCAGCGATCCCGGCCTGCTCTCGGTGGTGGCCGCGCAGGAGCGGGCGGCGGCGCTGATCGCAGGTCCGGTCGCGTCGGAGCTGGGCGCGCTCGGCGGCCTGCGTGGCCGCATCTCCGCCGAGGACGTCGTAAGCCCGACGCCGCTGCCGCCGTTCGATCATTCGGCGATGGACGGCTACGCGGTCGCGAGCCTCGGCCTCGAACATGTGGTCCGAAGCCGGCTCGCGGCGGGCGCGTCGGGAGCGCCGGAAGCGCTTCGGCCGGGCGAGGCGGCGCGCATCTTCACGGGAGCGCCGCTGCCGCCCGGCGCTGTGGCGGTGGTGATGCAGGAGCGCGCGCTCCGGGACGGCGACCGAATCCGCCTGGAGTTCCAGCCCGAGATCGGCGCGAACATCCGGCGCCGCGGCGAGGACGTCGCGGCCGGCGACGTGATCGTCCCGGCCGGCGTGCGGCTGGATGCGCGCCATCTCGCGATCCTGGCCTCCGCCGGCGTCGAGGCTGTCGCCGTAAGACGGCCGGTCGTCATCGGCCTGATGTCGACGGGCGACGAATTGCTGCGGCCGGGCGAGCCGCTGCGACCGGGCCGGATCCACGACGCCAACCGGCCGATGCTGGCGGCGATGCTGGCGCGGCCCTCGCACGAGGTGGTCGACCTCGGCGTCGCGCCCGACGATCGGCAGGCGCTCACGAAGCTGCTGCTCGATGCGGCCGAGCGCTGCGACGCCATCGTGACCAGCGGCGCGACTTCGGTCGGCGAAGAAGACCACCTCGCGGCCGCGGTGTCGGCGGCCGGCGGCCGGCTTGATCTCGCGCGCGTCGCCCTAAAGCCAGGAAAGCCGGTGGTCGTGGGCAATGTCGGCCGGGCTGTCCTGATCGGTCTGCCGGGAAACCCCTTCGCGGCTCTGGTCGCTCATATGCTGATCGGCCGCGCCGCGCTCGAACGGCTGGCTGGCCTGTCGCCTCGACCGCTGCGACCGCTGCCGGCTGTGGCGGCTTTCGGCCAGCGCGGCCCTGGCGCGCGCACCGAGTTCGCGCCGGCTGCGCTGCTTGGCGCGGACGCCCGGGGCGTTCTCAGGGTGGAGAAACTCGGTCGCGGCGGCTCCGCGCGCCTCGCGCCGCTGATTGCGGCGGACGGTTTGGCCGTGATTCCTGCCGGTCG
Source organism: Hansschlegelia sp. (assembly GCF_035538955.1). Lineage (NCBI taxonomy): Bacteria > Pseudomonadati > Pseudomonadota > Alphaproteobacteria > Hyphomicrobiales > Methylopilaceae > Hansschlegelia > Hansschlegelia sp. Next base: position 536,844 of record NZ_DATLJK010000014.1, on the reverse strand, counting down.
CGACGAGATTCGCCCGGGAGATCCGATCGGATTTCTTCCGTTCGAAGCCGCGCTGCAGCTCTGACCAAAAAAAACCGCCCGGCAAACGGGCGGCAGGCTCTTCTGCGCTTGGCGACGCGCTCAAAACCATCGCGACGCCAGGAGGGGATTGCCCATACAACAAGCCGAATGAGGCCAAGTTCCGACGCGCTGCACATTTATTGTGACGCCGATGCTTGATGGGGCGCCTAGATTGTCTCCGCAGGCGCCTCGCGCGGAAGCCGGGCCAGCAGCGCGAGCAGCGCGCGGTCGTGCAGCACGACCGTCTTTTCCTTCGGAGTGAGCCAGGCGACGGCGTCGCCAAGATATTCGGCCTCCGAGAGCTTCGCGGCCGCCATCACCCGGTCGGTTTCGATCGCGCCTTTCGGTCGGCGCGGCGCGGGCGGCAGCATCCGCTCGTGTTCAGCGAAGAAGCGTCCGTCGCCATGGATGGCCACCAGCGCCTCGGCGTCGTCGACGCCGCCTTCGGCGAGCGCGGCGGCGTTGGCGCGCGCCGCCACTGCGATCTCAGGCGCGATCGTTTCTTCGGGGATCAGCATCAGCCCCAGCCGCCGGAGCGCGAGGCCGGAGCCGAGATGGCCGGAGAGCCAGGACAGCGGGATCGCGAGCAGCAGCCCGGCGATGGTGGGCGACATCCAGGCGACGAGCGACGGGGCGATCGCTGCGCCGGTCACCAGCGTCACGACGCCGAGTGCGGTGTGCCAACGGTGACGCTGGACGATGGCGGAGAACGGGATCGAGCCGTCGTCCCGCCGCTGCGGGTTCCATCCCGTGGCGCGGCCGGCGAGGATCTGGAACACCGAGCCGGACTGCACCAGCATCATGATCGGCGCGAACAGCGACGACAGGATCACCTCCAGCACGGAGGAGGTCAGGATGCGGATCGTGCCTCCGCCGGCGCGCCGCGAGGGGCCGTGCAGCAGATAGAGCAGCAGCCCGAAAACCTTCGGCGCAAGAAGGATCACCATCGTGGCGCCGAACAGCGTCAGCGCGCGCTCCGCGTCGAAACGCGGCCATGCCGGGAACAGCGAGAACTCGTCGGTGAAATATTCCGGCCGGATGAACTTGGACTGCAGGGCGAGTGCGATGCCGCAGAGCAGCATGAACATCCAGAACGGCGAGGCGAGGTAGGAGAAGATGCCGTTGAGGAAGTGATAGCGGCTGAGCGGGTGCAGGCCGCGGGCGTTGAGCAGCGCCGAGTGCTGCAGATTGCCCTGGCACCAGCGCCGGTCGCGCTGCGCCACGTCGATCAGCGACGGCGGGCTCTCCTCGTAGGAGCCCTCGATCCGGGGCAGCATGTAGACCGCCCAGCCCTTCCGCCGGATCAGCGCCGCCTCCACGAAATCATGGCTCAGGATGAGGCCGCCGAACGGCGGCTTCCCGGGCAGGTCCGGAAGGCCCGCGCCGGAGGCGAAGGCCTCGGTGCGGATGATCGCATTGTGGCCCCAGTAATTCCCGTCGCGGCCGTACCAGACGGTGATGCCGGACGCGATCACAGGGCCATAGACGCGCGAGGCGAACTGCTGGACGCGGGCGAACAGCGTGTTGCGGTTGATGACGAACGGCAGGGTCTGGATGATTCCCGCGTCCGGGTCGGCCTCCATGGCGGCGGCGAGCGCGATCACCGCGTGCCCGGTCATCAGGCTGTCGGCGTCGAACACCAGCATGTGGTCGTAGGCGCCGCCCCAGCGCGTGACGAAGTCCTCGATGTTGCCGGCCTTGCGGCGGTGGTTCTTGGCGCGATGGCGGTAGAACACCCGCGCGTCGGGACCCAGCAGCTCGCGCAGCCGCAGGAAGGCGCGCTCCTCGGCGATCCAAACGTCCGGGTCGGTGGTGTCGGACAGCAGGAAGCAGTCGAAATGATCGGCGAAGCCGAGCCGTTGGACGTCCTCATAGGCGGCCTGGACGGCGCCGAAGACGCGGCTCGGCTGCTCGTTGTAGATCGGCATCACCAGGGCGGTACGCGTCGTGAGCTTCTCCGGAAGGTTGGGGCGCGCAAGCGCCGGCCGCCCGAGCAGGGCGAAGAAGCCGATGACGCTGCTGATGAAGGCGAGCGCGATCCAGGCGAAGTTGATGACGAACAGCGCCAGCAGCGCCCACTCGAGCACGGTGACGCCGCCAACCTCGACGACCCGGTACATCTCGCGCGCGCCGAGTCCGGTCACCACGACTGCGCCGACGCTGACGAACGCCCGGCTCGCCCAAGGCGTGCTCCATGCCTCCGGCCGCGCGCGCGGCCGAGCCTGATCGCGCGACCAACTCCGAAGCGGTTGCGCCGGCATGGCGAGCGGCGCTTCCGGCGGCATGGCCTCGGGCGTGTTGACGCCCGGAACGCCAAGCACGGCGCGATCCTCGATTACGCGGTCCATCTATAGAGCCAGGTCTCGCTGATCGGGCCGCCGTCCGCCTCCAGCACCATTCGCAATTCGCAGAGCTCTTCTCCGGCAGGGTCGAGGTCGAAGGTCACCCGGTAGCCCTTTATCTCCGGATTGGGGCGGCCAAGCGGCTCGATCACCTTACCGGCCGATGTCGAGACGTTGGGCCGGATCATGGCGGCGCGCGCCGGGTCGGCCACTGCGTCGCCGGCGAAGTCCACGACGAAGCGGCGGCGTCTGCCGCCTGCGCCGCCGGTCGTGGTCCCATAGACGATCGCGCCGCCCGGGCGATCCGGAGGCGTCCAGCACCAGTGCATGCGGTACGCCATGGAGATCCGTGAACCCGGCTCCATGGCGGCCTTCGGGCGCCAATAGGCGACGATATTTTCGTTGATGTCGGTGTCGGTCGGGATCTCGAGGAGTTGGAACTGACCGTCGCCCCAGTCGCCGATCGGCTCCACCCAGACGCTCGGCATCCGGTCGTAGCGACGACCGAGGTCGTTGTAGGCCGGAAAGCCGCGCTGGCGCTGCAGCAGGCCGAAGCCGCGCGGGTTCTTGTCAAGAAACACGCTGATCTGGAGATCGCCGGGGTTGTTCAGCGGCCGCCAGACCCACTCGCCCGCGCCGTTCCAGATCTGCAGCCCGTCGGACCGATGCACCTGGCCGCGCACGTCGTCCACGCCCGCGCGATCATTCGGGCCGAACAGGTACATCGACGTCATCGGGCCGATGCCGACATGGCCGAGCGTCTCCCGCGGGAACAGCGTCAGCTCGACGTCCACCACGGTGATCTCGCCCGGCCGCAGCGTGAAGCGGTAGGCGCCGGTCAGCCGCCGGCTGTCGAGCAGCGCGTGCGCGACGAGGCTCGATGCGCCGGGGCCGGGCTGCTCGATCCAGAAGGCGCGGAAAAGCGGGAACTCCTCGCCGTTCGGCTCGCCGGTGTCGATCGCGAGACCGCGCGAGGAGGTGCCGAAAATCTGCCCCCGCGCCAGCGCGCGGAAGATCGTCGCGCCCTGGAATGTCGCGAAGTCGCGAAATTCCTCGGGCCGGTCGAGCGGGGCGCGCGCGTTGAAGCCTGAAAACGGGAACGGTTTGTCGGCGGGCGGCTTGGGCGCCTTTCCGAAGTCAAACCACGTCGGCTCCTCCGGCAGCATCCGGACCCGTCCATCGTCGACCGTCGCGATCCGGACGGGAGACCGGTAGATGAATCCGCCCGGCAGCAGGTCGAGCGTGAACCCGCGGTTCTCGTTCGCCCAAGGCGCGCGCTCGGGCAGCATCCTGATGGTCCGGAAGACGTCGAGCGGCAGGTCCGCATAGCCGTCCGGCAGGAGCGAGCGCGGCGCCTCGAAGCCACGGGTGGCGAGCAGGCGCGCATGCTCCTCGAGCGCCTCCCGGCTGAACGGGGCGCCATCGGCGTACAGGTCGGGCGGCGAGGGCGCAGGCGCGGGTTTCGGCGCGGGCTCCTGCGCCCGCGCGGCGGCGCTAAACAGAGCGGCGACGGAAACGCCGGCGCAGAAATCCCTACGGTTCATCGGCGTGGCGCATCAAGCGGCGCGGGTCGAAATCGGGGGCATGACTGACGTCGGATGATGTTGCGCTCCCACGACAAATCCAGTGTTGAGCGGATGCGCTAAGTCGCCCCAGTCGCGCGACCGCCCGGGGATCAAGGCCGCATCAGCGGCTCCCCGCCGAAGATCGTCGTATCGCAGGCAAAACCCTGATCCGCAAGGGTCGCGCAAGCGTGATCGGCCTCCGCGCGGGTCGCGAACGGCCCGGCGACGAGATCCACCAGCGCGCCGCCGTTCTGGCGGAGCGCCCGCGGGCTGAGCTTTCCCAACGCCTGCGGATAGCGCGCCGCAAGCGCTCCCCAGCGCCGGCGCACCGCGTCGATCGAAGCGTCGGGCCCAAGCGAGACGCCGAACTGTTCCCCCTTCGCCTCCGCTCCCGCCGGTTTGTGGATGGAGCCGGTCACCTCGGGCGAGACGCCGGCGCGCGCAGCGAGCTTGAGTTCGCCGAGGCCTCGCTCCAGCCGCGCCACCCGCTCTGCGAGCTCATCACGCTGCGCCGTCAGTTCGCGCAGGTTCCGCCGCAACTCCTGCGAACCGTCGGCGGCGATCAGCCGTTCCGTGGGCGCTCCTCGCGCTGTCCACGCGGTCGCCCCGGCGGCCGCGAGGGCGACGACCATGAGCGCGCCCCAGATCACTGCGGGCGACGCGGGCGAAAGCCCGTCTTCGGAGTGTGGCCGCTCGTCATAATGGCGATAGTCCAAGCGGCGGCTCCTGCGCGTCGGTTACGCCGCGCGACAATAGCTGAGTCGCCGGTCTCGCTGATGCCGCAGAAGCTCGGGTGTTGCAGGCCGCTGCGCGAGACGCCACTGTCGCGCTCCATCCCCGCTTCGACGGTTCGTCGCCGCCGCCTCTTCGAGTTTTTGATGACCTCGCCTGATCCGCATCGCCGCTGCCTGACCATCGTGCTCGCCGCCGGAGAAGGCACGCGCATGCGCTCCGAACTGCCGAAGGTCCTGCACAAGGCCGCCGGCCGGAGCCTTGTCGCCCACGTGCTGGCCGCAGCGACGGAGGCCGGCGCGGGGACGCTCGCGGTCGTGGTCGGGCCCGGCCGTGACGACGTGGCGCAGGAAGTCGCCCGCGCGGCGCCGGGCGCGCGGGTTTTCGTGCAGGCCGAGCGGCGGGGTACGGCCCACGGCGTGTTGGCCGCCCGCGAGGCGATCGCGGAAGGTTTCGAGGACGTGCTGGTCGTCTATGGCGACACGCCGCTCGTGCGTCCCGAGACCCTGCGCCGGCTGCGCGCGCCGCTCGCGCATGGCGCTTCGGTGGTGGTGCTGGGATTCGAGGCCGAGGATCCGACCGGCTATGGCCGGCTGATCTCCGACGGCTCCAATCTGGTCGCGATCCGCGAGGAGCGGGACGCGAGCGAGGAAGAGCGCGCGATCAAGCTCTCGAACGCCGGCCTGATCGCGATCTCGGGCGCCTGCGCGCTCGAACTGCTGGAAAGGATCGGCGACGACAACGCCAAGCGGGAGTTCTACCTCACCGACATCGTCGAGGTCGCGGTGAAGCGCGGCCTTGCGGTCGAGGCCGAAGCGGCCTCCGAAGCCGAGGTGCGCGGCGTGAACACCCGCGGCCAGCTCGCGGAGGTCGAGGCGGCATTTCAGCAAAGGCTGAGATCAGCCGCCATGGAGGGCGGCGCCACGCTGATCGCGCCCGAGACGGTGTTCTTCTCTCACGACACCAGGCTTGGCCGCGATGTGATCGTGGAGCCGAACGTGGTGTTTGGCGCTGGCGTCACGGTGGCGGACGGCGCGGTGATCCACGCCTTCAGCCACCTCGAGGGCGCCAGCGTTGGGGCCGGCGCGTCGGTCGGACCTTTCGCGCGGCTGCGGCCGGGAACGCGCCTCGCGGCGGGCGCCCGGGTCGGCAACTTCGTGGAGGTCAAGAACGCCGAGATCGGCGAAGGCGCGAAGCTCAACCACCTTTCATATGTCGGCGACGCCTCGGTCGGCGCGCGGGCCAATCTCGGCGCCGGCACGATCACCTGCAATTACGACGGGGTCGCCAAGCACCGCACCACCATCGGCGCGGACGCGTTCATCGGCACCAATTCCTCGCTGGTCGCGCCGGTCACGATCGGGGAGGGCGCCTATGTCGGCACCGGCAGCGTGGTGACCGACGACGTGCCGGCGGACGCGCTCGCGATCGCGCGGTCGCGTCAGGTGACCAAGCCGGGCCGGGCCGCCAAGCTGCGCCAGGCGTTCAGGGTGCGGCGCGACGGATAAGCCCTCGTTTGGCCGCGTTTTCGCGGCGCTGCTTCAGCCGCCGCTAAGCACTCGCGTGCTATCACGGGGCGGCGGGACGACCTGGAGAGCTGAGCGGCATGTGCGGCATCGTTGGGATTCTGGCGCGTGAGGCCGTCGCCCCGCAGCTCGTCGACGGGCTGAAGCGGCTGGAATATCGCGGCTATGATTCCGCGGGCGTGGCGACGCTCGAGGACGGGCGCATCGTGCGCCGGAGGGCGGAAGGCAAGCTGCGCAACCTCGAGGCGGCGCTCGCCGCCGCGCCGCTCGGCGGCCGTTCCGGGATCGGACATACGCGCTGGGCGACCCATGGCGCGCCGACGGAAGCGAATGCGCATCCGCATGCGACCGAGACGGTGGCGGTCGTCCACAACGGCATCATCGAGAATTTCCGCGAACTGCGCGACGAGTTGACCGCGCAAGGAGCGGCGTTCTCCAGCCAGACCGACACCGAGGTCGTCGCTCATCTGGTGAGCCAGGCGCTCGCGGCCGGCGCGAGCCCCCGCCTCGCGGTCCAGCAGGCGCTGAAGCGGCTGCGCGGCGCCTTCGCGCTCGCCTTCCTGTTCGCCGGCGAGGACGACCTGCTCATCGGCGCGCGACGGGGCAGCCCGCTCGCGATCGGTCATGGGACGGGCGAGATCTATCTCGGCTCCGACGCGGTGGCGCTCGCGCCGTTCACCGACGAGATCACCTATCTGGAGGACGGAGACTGGGTCGCGCTGACGCGCGGCGGCGTTGAGATCTTCGACGAGGCCGGCGGGCGGATCGAGCGCGAGACCGTGCGGTCCTCGGTCGCCTCGGTGATCGTCGACAAGGGCGCGCACCGCCACTTCATGGCGAAGGAGATCGCCGAGCAGCCGGAGGTGGTCGGCCACACGCTGGTCCGGTTCATCGACATGACCTCCGGCCGCGTCCGGCTCCCGGAAGGCACCGATTTCGACTTCTCCGGGCTCGACCGGCTCGCGATCTCGGCGTGCGGCACGGCCTACTATGCCGGCCTCGTCGGCCGTTACTGGTTCGAGAAGTTCGCCCGGCTTCCGGTCGACATCGATATCGCCTCCGAGTTCCGCTATCGCGAGCCGCCGCTCACCCCCGGCGGGCTGGCGCTGATGATCTCGCAGTCCGGCGAGACCGCCGACACGCTGGCGACGCTCCGCCATTGCCGGGCGCAGGGCATGAAGATCGGCGCGGTCGTCAACGTGCCGACCTCGACGATCGCACGCGAGGCCGACGTGGTGTTCCCGACGGTCGCCGGCGTCGAGGTCGGCGTCGCCTCCACCAAGGCGTTCACCTGTCAGCTCGCGGTGCTGGCCGCGCTCGCCATCAAGGCCGGCCGCGACCGAAAAGTGCTGTCCGCGGAGGACGAGGCCAAGCTCGTCGCGTCGCTGATCGAACTGCCGCGGCTGATGGCCGAGGCGCTGCATCTCGAGCCGCAGATCGAGAAGCTCGCGCACACCTTCGCCAAGGCGCAGGACGTGCTCTATCTCGGCCGCGGCACCAGCTATCCGATCGCGCTCGAGGGCGCGCTGAAGCTCAAGGAAATCTCCTACATCCACGCCGAGGGCTACGCCGCGGGCGAGCTCAAGCACGGGCCGATCGCGCTCGTCGACGAGAACGTGCCGGTGGTGGTGCTCGCGCCCTACGACGCGCTGTTCGAGAAGACCGCGTCCAACATGCAGGAAGTCGCGGCGCGCGGCGGCAAGATCGTCCTGATCACCGACCGGGAGGGCGCGGCCCATGCGGGCGAGACCTTCGCGACCATCGTGGCGCCCAAGGCTTACGCCTTCGTCAGCCCGCTGATCTACGCCATTCCCATTCAGCTTCTCGCCTATCACACCGCCGTCTTCATGGGCACGGACGTCGACCAGCCACGGAACCTCGCGAAGTCCGTCACGGTGGAGTGAGAGTGTCCGCCGGCGGCCCGGCTTGCGGCCGCGACGGCCTCGTCCCGACGTAGAGCGCTCCTGCGGCCATCAATGCGGCGGTCGAGACGATGGCGACCGGCGGCGCGCCCGACACGCTCACGAGCGCGAGCGAAGAGCCCATCCCGGCAAAGGCCGCGATTTTCGCCCGGACCGGGATGACCCTGTCGCGCCGCCAGGCGACCACCGTCGGTCCGAGTCGGGGATGCTCGAGCAGCCAGCGCTCGAGCCGCGGCGATGAACGCGTGAAACAGCCGGCCGCGAGGATCAGGAACACTGTTCCGGGCATCAGCGGCAGGATCAGACCCGCGACGCCGAGGCCGGTGAGCGTCACTCCTCCTGCCAGCCACGCGGCTCGCGCAACACGGCCGGACGCCAGGCGGTTTCTCTCCGGTCCGGAGGCCGTCATGCCAAGGCCCCTCCTATCGTCACGTCGCCGCCCCAAATGATATGCCCTATTGTGCGTCGCGGCGCCTAAGGCGATCGGACGCGCGGAGAGCGAAGGCAGCCAGCCGAGATGACGCAACCGGTCCCAAGCCCTCTCGGTCCGATCCCGCAGCCGGGGCCGGCGCCAAGTCCGCTCGCGCGGCTGCGGACCTACTTCCTGACCGGCCTCGTGGTAGCCGGTCCTGTCGCGATCACCATCTGGCTTACTCTCTGGCTCATCGGGCTGATCGACAGCTGGGTGAAGCCCCTGATCCCGCAAGCCTGGAACCCGAACAGCTACCTTCCGGTGGCGGTGCCGGGCGTGGGCGTGCTGGCGGCCGTGATTGGACTGACGATTCTTGGCTTCCTCACGGCCAATCTGGTCGGACGCACCGTCGTGCAGTCGGGCGAGCAGGTGCTCAACCGGATGCCGATCGTGCGCAGCCTCTACAAGGGCGTGAAGCAGATCTTCGAGACTGTCTTTAAGCAGGACGGCACGAGCTTCCGCCGCGTCGGCCTGATCGAATGGCCGGGGCCGGGACTGTGGTCGCTCTGCTTCATCACCGAGCCCGCCCGCGGCGCGCTGGCGGCGGGCCTGCCGAGTTCCGAGCATGTCTGCCTGTTCGTGCCCTGCACGCCGAATCCGACCACCGGCTATCTGGTGATGATGGAGGCGTCGAAGGTGACCGAGATCGGCGTCACCACCGATGAGGCCTTCAAGCTCATCATGTCGATGGGCATCATCCAGCCGCGCGAGGCGCCGGCGGCGAAGCTCGCCGAGCCTCCCCAGCCGGTCGACCGCTCGTCGCTCGCTGCGGAATGACATTCCAAGAATGCGCGGCTGCCATGCGCTGGGCTGGAACGTTCCGGCTCGTGGATTGCTTGCGCCTTTGCTCGGGGACTTCGAGCAAGGAACGTCGGCATGGGAATCGCCGAACTCATCGTGGCCGTCTGTCTGCAGGCTGAGCCCGCCGCCTGCAGGGTGCATCACCGTCAGGCTTTCGCCGCGAATGGCTGCGCGCTGATCGAGGACATCAGCGATCTTTCGGCGCCGCCGGGCTGGTATCTCGCGCGTTGGACCTGCCGCTGGCGCCGCTGAGGTTCTAGCCGGCGCGCAGCAGCCGAACGGCGGCGTCGCGCTCGAACAGCTGCAGGAGCAGCCTGAGAGCCTGCCCGCGCTGGCTTGTCAGCGTGGGATCGCGCGCGAGCAGCAGCGCGGCGTCCTGGTGGGCGGTGCGCACGAGTTCGCCGTGGACCTCCATGCGGGCGAGGCGGAAGCCCGGCGCGCCGCTCTGGCGCGAGCCCAGCACTTCGCCTTCGCCGCGGAGCTCCAGGTCCTTCTCGGCGATGACGAACCCGTCCTCGGTGTCGCGCAGCGTCTCAAGGCGCGCCTTCGCGGTCTCGCCGAGGGAGCCCTTCCACAACAGCAGGCAGGTGGAGCGGCCGGCGCCGCGGCCGACGCGGCCACGCAGCTGGTGGAGCTGCGCGAGGCCGAACCGCTCGGCGTGCTCGATCACCATGACGGTCGCTTCCGGCACATTGACGCCGACTTCGATCACCGTGGTGGCGACCAGCAGCGGCGTCTCGCCCGAGACGAAGCGAGCGACCGCTGCGTCCTTCTCCGCGCCCTTCATCTTGCCGTGGACGAGCCCGACCCTGCCCGGGAACGCCGCGGCCAGCGCCGAAAAGCGGTCTTCGGCCGCCGCCACGTCGAGCGTCTCCGACTGCTCTACGAGCGGGCACACCCAGTAGACCCGCGCGCCCGCCGCCATGGCGCGGCCGATCGCGTCGACCGTCTCGTCGAGGCGCTCCAGGCTCACGAGGCGGGTGTCGATCGGCGTCCGCCCTGGCGGCTTCTCGTCGAGAGCCGAGTGATCCATGTCGCCGAAGGCGGTCAGGACGAGCGTGCGGGGGATGGGCGTCGCGGTCATCACCAGCACGTCGACCGCCACGCCCTTCGAGGCGAGCGCCAGGCGCTGGCGGACGCCGAACTTGTGCTGCTCGTCGACGACCGCAAGCGCGAGGTCGCGGAACGCGACGTCTTCCTGGAACAGCGCATGCGTTCCGACCAGGAGGTCGATCTCGCCAGCCGCAAGCCGCGCGAGGATGTCGGCGCGCTCGCGGCCCTTCTCGCGCCCCGTCAGCACCGCGATGCGCAGGTCCGCCGCCGCGGCGAGCGGCGCCAAGGTCGCGAGATGCTGGCGCGCAAGAATCTCTGTCGGCGCCATCAGGGCCGCCTGCCGGCCCGCTTCGACGGCCGTCGCGGCGGCGAGCAGCGCGACGACGGTTTTGCCGGAGCCGACGTCGCCCTGCAGCAGGCGAAGCATCCGGGTCTCCGCCGCCATATCCTCCCGGATCGCGGACACCGCGCGGGTCTGCGCGCCGGTCAGCGCGAAGGGCAGGGCGGCCTCGATCCTGCGCGAGACGCGGCCGTCGCCGGCGCTGCTGCGCCCGGCGCCGCGGCGCATATGCGCCCGCACGAGCTGGAGCGCGAGCTGGTTGGCCAGCAGCTCGTCATAGGCGAGGCGGGTGAGGGGCGCGCCTTCCGGCGCGACGTCGCGCGGCGTCTTGGGGACGTGGAGCGCGTTCAGCGAGGCGCCGAAGCCCGCGTAGCCGCGCTGCGCGAGCAGCGTGTCGTCCAGCCATTCCGGCAGCGGGGGGAGCCGCTCCAGCGCGGCGCGCGCCAGCCTGCCAAGAAGTCCGTGCGTCAGCCCCTCGACGAGCGGGTAGGTCGGCTCCACCGGGGGCAGCTTGCCGAGGCCTTCAGCGTCCAGCACGTGGCTCGGGTGGACCATCTGGAAGGAGCCGTCGAACAGCTCCGGGGTCCCTGAAACCCAACGTTTTTCGCCCAACGGCAGAAGTCGCTCGATGTAGCCTGCCTGCGCCTTGAAGAAGACCAGGCTCATCGCGCCGGTCTCGTCCGCCACCACGACGCGGTAGGGCGCGCGCGGACTCCGGGGCGGTTGGTGGCGCTCGACCTCGACCTCGACGGTCGCCACTTCGCCCGCGGTCAGCTCCGCGATCCTGGGCCGCGCCCGCCGGTCGATCGCGCCGCTCGGCGCGTGCAGCAACAGGTCGAGCACCCGCGGCTCGCCGCCGGAAGGGGAGCCGTCGAGCAGTCGCGCCAGAGCCTTGGCGACCTTCGGGCCGACCCCGGTCAGAACGGTCGCTTCGGCGAAGAGGGGATCGAGCCGCGAGTCGCGCATCGGGCCTAAGGGAGGCGAGCCGGGGAGGCGGCGCAAGAGGAGAAGCTGACAGGGCGGCGTCGGGCTGGTAGGAACCCGGACCGCGCTCCATCTCTTTCCCGCACATGACCGGAACCACCAGAACAGTCGAGGGCCTGGATCCTCGCCGCCGCCGCGCGTTGTACCGCTCCTGGCGGCGCGGAACGCGCGAGATGGACCTCCTGATGGGCCGTTTCGCCGACGCCGAGATCGACGGTTTCAGCGACGACGAGTTCCGGGCCTTCGAGGCGCTCATAGAGCTTCCGGACCGCGAGCTGTTCGCCTGGATCGCGGAACGGGAGCCGACGCCCGCCGAGCATGACAGCAAGGTGTTCCGGCGGCTCAAAGCCTTCCACCGAGCCTTTCCCACGACCGAGCATATCGGCTGAGCCGCAGCGGCGGCTCTGCAATCCAGCGCTTCGGCGTCCCCAGATCAAAAGACCATGACCCTGAAGCTCGACGCTCTTCTCGACCGCAAGCCCGCGACCGTCGGCGGGGTGCCGGACGGTTTCGACGCGCTGCTCGTCGCAGATCTCGCGCGCGCCCTTTCGGCGCGGAGCCACGCGGCTGGCGGCGTGGTCCACATCTCCCGCGACGGCGCCCGGCTGGCGGCGATCGATCGCGCGCTCGCCTTCATGGCGCCGGAGGTCGAGCGGCTGGTCTTCCCCGGCTGGGACTGCCAGCCATATGATCGGGTCTCGCCCAACGGCCCGGTCGTGGCGGCCCGGATGACGACGCTGGCGCGGCTCGCCGCGACGCGCGGCGGCGACAAGCCCCGCATCGTCCTGACCACCGCCGGGGCGGCGCTGCAGCGGGTCGCGACGCCCGAGAGCGTCGCCCGCCAGAGCTTTTCGGCCGCGCCCGGCAACGTCGTCGACCTCAAGGCCCTGGGCGAATGGCTCGAGACCAACGGCTTCCTGCGCTCATCGACGGTGCGCGACTATGGCGAGTACGCCATCCGCGGCGGCATCGTCGACCTGTTCCCGGCAGGCCACGCCGAGCCGATCCGACTCGATTTCTTCGGCGATACGCTTGAGTCCATCCGTCCCTTCGACCCGGAGACGCAGCGCTCCACCGGTCAGCTTCACGCGCTCGACCTCGTGCCGATGAGCGAGGTGCAGCTCACCTCCGACACCATCCGGCGCTTCCGCCAGGCCTACGCCGCGACCTTCGGCGTGCCGGGGCCGAATGATCCGCTCTACGCCGCGATCAGCGAGGGCCGGCGTTACCCCGGCATGGAGCACTGGCTGCCGCTGTTCCACGAGCGGCTCGGGACACTCTTCGACCACCTGCCGGACGCGCGCTACGTGCTCGATCCGCTGGCCGAGGACTCTGCGGGCGAGCGGCTCGCACAGATCGCCGATTATTACGACGCCCGTCAGACCGCCCGGCAGCACGACAGGTCGCCGACGGCCTACAAGCCGCTGAAGCCTGACGCGCTCTACCTCACCCCCGAGGAGTGGCGCGAGCGCATCGACGACGCGGCTCCGATCCGCCTGACGCCGTTCACGCCGCCGGACGCGGGCAAGGGTCGTGTCTTCGACGCCGGGGTCCGGAGCTCACGCAGCTTCGCGGCTGAACGGGCGGACGAAAACTCCAACGTGTTCGAGGCCGTCGTCGGCCACATCCGAGCCCTCAAGGAGGACGGCAAGCGCGTCCTGGTGGCGGCCTGGACGGACGGCGCCCGTGACCGCATGGCGACAGTTCTCGGCGACCACGGCGTCGCCGCGCGCCGCATGGTCGCCACCTGGCGCGAGGCTCTGGCGCAGCCGAAGGACGCCGTGGCCTTCGGCGTGCTCGGTCTGGAGCAGGGCTTCGAGACGGATGACGTCGCCGTCATCGCGGAGCAGGACGTGCTCGGCGACCGGCTCGTTCGCGGCAAGGCGAAACGCCGCCGTCCCCAGGACTATCTGACGGAGGCGGCTGGCCTCGCCGCCGGCGATCTCGTCGTCCACGTCGATCACGGCATCGGCCGTTTCGTCGGGCTGCAGAGCATCGACGTCTCAGGCGCTCCGCATGACTGCCTCGAGCTGCATTATGCGGGCGGCGACAAGCTGTTCCTGCCGGTCGAGAACATCGAGCTTCTGACCCGTTACGGCTCCGAGGGCACGGAAGCGCAGCTCGACAAGCTGGGCGGCTCGGGCTGGCAGGGCCGCAAGGCGAAGCTCAAGAACCGCATCCGCGAGATGGCGGGCGAACTCATCAAGATCGCCGCCGCCCGGCTGACGAAGGAAGCGCCGCGCGCCACGCCGCCCGAGGGCCTCTACGACGAGTTCGCGGCGCGCTTCCCCTATGACGAGACCGACGACCAGCAGGCCGCGATCGACGCGGTGCTGGACGATCTCGCGGCCGGCCGGCCGATGGACCGGCTGGTGTGCGGCGATGTCGGTTTCGGCAAGACCGAGGTGGCGCTGCGCGCAGCCTTCGTGGTCGCGATGAGCGGCCGCCAGGTCGCGGTCGTGGTCCCGACAACGCTGCTCGCCCGGCAGCACTACGCCACCTTCGCGGAGCGCTTCCGCGGGCTGCCGCTCAAGGTGGCGCAGGCTTCACGCTTCGTTGGGACCAAGGAGACCGCGGAGACCAAGAAAGGCCTCGCCTCGGGCGACGTCGACATCGTGGTCGGCACCCATGCGCTGCTCGGCAAGTCGATCGAGTTCAAGGATCTCGGCCTCGTCATCGTGGACGAGGAGCAGCATTTCGGCGTGACCCACAAGGAGCGGCTGAAGCAGCTGCGCGCCGAGGTCCACGTGCTGACGCTGTCCGCGACGCCGATCCCGCGCACGCTGCAGCTCGCCATGACGGGCGTCCGCGACCTCTCGATGATCGCGACGCCGCCGGTCGACCGGCTGGCGGTGCGCAGCTTCATCGCGCCGTTCGACCCGCTGACCGTGCGCGAGGCGCTGCTGCGCGAGCGCTACCGCTCCGGCCAGTCCTTCTTCGTCTGCCCGCGGATCGAGGACATCGACGAGGCGCGCGCCTTCCTGACGTCCGATGTGCCGGAGGTGAAGGTCGCCGTGGCGCACGGCCAGATGGCGGCGAGCGAGCTCGAGAAGATCATGACCGAGTTCTACGAGGGCCACTACGACGTGCTGCTGTCGACGGCGATCGTCGAGTCGGGCCTCGATATCCCGAACGCCAACACGCTGATCGTCTATCGGGCGGACATGTTCGGGCTTGCGGCGCTCTATCAGCTGCGCGGCCGCGTCGGCCGCTCCAAGACGCGCGCCTATGCGCTGTTCACGGTGCCGGCGAACAAGACCCTGACGCCGAACGCCGAACGGCGGCTCAAGGTGCTGCAGTCGCTGGAGGGCCTCGGCGCGGGCTTCCAGCTGGCGTCGCACGACCTCGACATTCGCGGCGCGGGCAATCTGCTCGGCGAGGAGCAGTCGGGCCACATCAAGGAAGTCGGCTACGAGCTCTATCAGCAGATGCTGGCCGACGCGGTCGAGGCGCTGAAGGAGGGCGGAGCGGAAGTCACGCAGGACCAGTGGTCGCCGCAGATCACGCTCGGCGCGCCGGTGATGATCCCGGAGGAGTACATCGCGGACATCGCGATCCGGCTGTCGCTCTACAGACGCCTCGCCGAGATCGACACCGACGAGGCGCTGGACGCCTTTGCGAGCGAGCTCGCCGACCGCTTCGGGCCGCTGCCGACCGAGGTCAAGCAGCTGCTCGAGACAGCCGCGATCAAGGCGCTCTGCCGCCGCGCCAATGTCGAAAAAATCGACGCAGGCCCGAAGGGCGTCGTGCTGTCGTTCCGCGAAAATTCCTTCGCCAATCCGGAAGGCCTCGTGACGCATCTCGCGCGCGAGGAAGGTCCGAACGCCAAGGTGCGGCCGGACATGAAGGTCGTGTTCAAGCGCGAGTGGGGAACGCCGGAGAAGCGGCTGAAGGGCGCAGCCAAGCTGCTTCGGGAGCTGGTCAGGATCGCCGAGGCGCCGAAAAAGGCGGCGTGACGCGCGCCCTGCGGCGCGCCTAAATCGCCCGCGGGCGGCGGGCCCTTACGCCTCGTCCTCATCCCCGAGCGCGCGGTCGATCGCCTCGACCAGCACCTCCGGGGGATGCGCGCCCATCACCACGAGCTTGTTCTCGAAGATGAAGCAGGGAACGCCCTCGACGCCGATCGCGCGGGCCTGGGCGATCTCTTCGCGCACGTCCTCGATGTCCTCGTCGCTGTCGAGACGGTCGCGCAGCGTCTCCCAGTCGAGCCCGGCCTCCTCCGCCGCGCGGGCGATCACGTCACGGTCGGAGATGTCCTCCGCTTCGGTGAAATAGGCCTCGAACAGCCGCTCGATCAAAGCGCTCTGCGCTACTGGGCCTTCTTCGGCCGACCAGCGGATGGCGCGATGCGCGTCGAGCGTGTTCGGCGCGCGCGTGATGTCGGCGAACAGAAACGCGATGCCTTCGTCGCGGCCGATGGCGGTGAGCTGATCGAGCGTCGCGCGCACTCGCGCCACGTCGTCGAACTTGCTCTCGAGATATTCGTCGCGGTCGAGTCCTTCCGGCGGGATTGCGGGATCCAGCTGATAGGGCCGCCAGCGGATCACCGCCTCCACCTCGGGGCGGGCGGCGAGCGCGGCTTCAAGGCGGCGCTTGCCGATCCAGCACCAGGGGCAGACGGGATCGGCGAAGACGTCGATCGCAAGCGGAACGGACATGAGAGCAGGCCTGTCGGATGTGAAGCAGCCGATATGGGGCCGCCCGGCCGGGATCGTAACCCCGTCAGGCGGCGCCGCGGGCGCGACCCCGGACCGCGGACGCCGGAAGCAGGGCCGGACTGAAGCCCGCGGCGGCGATCGCATCGGCCGCCGCGCCGTCTTCTCCGGCGCCGAGGACAAAGCGGGTCCCGAAAAGCGCGTCCTCCTGCGTCTCGAGCTTCCCGGGGAGGCTTGCGACCCGGGCCGCCATCTCGGCGTCCCCGAGGCTGACCGCGAGCCCGCCGATCTGCGCGACGCCACGGCGGCGTCCGCCCGGCAGCACGCGGCCGACCACGCGATCCGCGATGCCGGTAAGCCCTGTGTCGAGATACCCGTCGGCGCCGAAAGGCGGCGTCGGGGCCCCGGGATCGCCCGGAAAAGCCGCCTGCGGGCAGGCCGGTCCGCGGATGAACAGCCGTCCGTCCGGCAGGACGCGAAGGTCGATCAGCGGCGCCAGCCCCTCAGGGCCGGACGCGCCGAGCGGCAGCGGCGCGTGCAGCGCCTCGTTCGTGCGCGCTCCCGCCAGCAGGCCAAGCTCGCCGATCGCGACCGCGTCCACCACCGCTGCTCCTTCGACGCCGAGCGGCTTCGCCGGCCCGCGGCCGTCCGGAGCGCGCCAGACGGCGGTGACGGCCTGGAGGCGCCCGGCGTCGAGCCCGCATTCCGCGATCAGACGGTCAGCCGCCCGGCCGGGCAGGGTGAGGTGCGTCGCTTCGACCTCACGAACCGCTGCGGCGAGCGCGGGGCCGTCCGAGGCCTGGTGGAACAGGACAGTCGCTCCGGTCGTCAGCCACGGCGCGAGGCCGGTTCCGAGCCCTGCGAGCCCGGCGAGATCGAGGGTGGAGACAAGCGCGGCCTCCTCTGAAAGGCGAGCCGCGAGCAGCGGCGTCAGGGCGGCCGCGACGAGTTCGTTATGGCTTCTCGGAACCGGGACGCCGCCCGCTTCGAAGGTGATCACCGCGACATGGTCGGCCGCGTCTTCCGGACGCTCGCGCCCCTCCCAGAGCGCGTCCGGGTCCGAAAACGCAGCGTCAAGCGGCGTCACGCCGTCAGGCGCGGCGTCGCCAAAACAGCCGATGAACCGCACGCCCTCCAGTCCCCACGCGACCTCGCAGGCGATTTCGGCCAGCGGCGCGCCTGCGGCGCGGGTCATCGTCACCATCGCGCTGGCGCCCACCGACAGCAGGGCGCGCGCTATCTCGAAGCGGCGCCAGCCGAGCGGCAGCATCGCCGGCACGAGACCGGCGCGCCAAAGTCCCAGACAGACGAGAGCGCCCTGCCAGCTCGAGCCGAACTGCACGCCGACGAGCGCGTCCTCGCCAAGCCGCCAGGAGGCGAAGATCGCAGCGAGCGCCGAGGTCGCCTGGTCGACGTCCCGCCATGAGCCGGCGAAGGGCAGGCCGTCGCCGGCGAGCGCGCGTCCGTCCGGATTCCGGCGGGCGTTCAGTTCGAGCACGCCGTCGAGCGTCAGCCGGCCTGCGACCGGATTCGGCATCGGATCAGGAGCGAAGGGAGTAAGGCGCATGGCTCAACCGTCGGTGCCGGCCGGCGACGTCGTCCGCCACCAGGTTTCGAGTACGGGTCCGTAGAGCGGCGTCACGTCGGGATGCCGGATCGTCTTCCAGCGTGCGATCCACTGCTCTTTCACGTGGAAGAGCGGAACGACGTAGAAGCCAGAGAGCAGGACTCGGTCGAGCGCGCGAACGGCGGAGACGAAGTCCGCGCGTTCCCGCGCCGCCAGCAGGGCGTCGATCATCGCATCGACCGCGGGCTCCCTGACGCCCATGTAGTTGCGCTCCCCCGGCGTGTCGGCGGCCGCGGCGCTCCAATACTTCTTCTGCTCGGTGCCCGGCGAGAGCGACGAGACCCAGTTGTAGACGATCATGTCGAAGTCGTAGGTCTGCAGCCGGCGAAACGCCTGAATGGAGTCCGCCAGCCTCACGGCGGCGCGCGCGCCGACGCGTTCCAGCCCACGCGCGAAGGCCAGCGATAGACGCTCGTCTTCCTTGGTCGAAACCATGATCTCGAACCGGAAGGGGGTTCCGTCCGACTCGTGGACGAGTTCGCCATTCTTCAGCGACCACCCGGCCGCCGCGAGAAGGTCGAGAGCCTTGCGCAGTTGGTCGCGGTCCCGTCCGGAGCCGTCGCCGCTCGGCGCGCTCCAGCTTCCTTCAAGGATGTCCTGCCGCACGACCTCGGGAAACCGCGCCAGCAATTCGCGCTCACGCGCATCCGCAGGGCGTCCGTGCGATGACAGTTCGGAGCCCTCGTAATAGCTCTGCGTGCGCACCGTGGCGCCGCCGAACATGTTCCGGTCGACCCACTCATAGTCGAACAGGAAGCCGAGGGCTTCGCGCACCCGCACGTCCGAGAAGATCGGCTTGCGGGTGTTGAACACGAAGGCGTTCATGCCCCAGGGCAGGCCAGACTTGAAGCTTTCGAGCGCGATTTCGCCGCGGCGGACGGCCGGAAAGTCGTAGCCGGTGGTCCAGCGGACCGGATCAGCCTCGATCCGAACGTCCACCAGGCCGCGCTTGAACGCCTCGAACATGGCGTTGGCGTCGCGGTAATAGTCGTAGCGGATCTCGTCGAAATTGTTCAGGCCGCGGTTCACCGGAAGGTCCCGGCCCCAGTAGTTCGGATCGCGCCGGTAGGCGATCGAGCGGCCGGGATCGACCGCGCTCACCGCATAGGGGCCGGTGCCCACCAGCGGGGTAAAGGTGGTCTCCTCGAAGCGGCCGGCATCCGTGGCGTGACTCGCGAGCACCGGCATCAGACCGAGAATCATCGCGAGTTCGCGGTCCTCCGGCGGCAGATCGAATCTCACCGATCGATCGTCGATCACCGTCGCATTGCGGACGCGGCGGTAATTTGACCGGAAGGCGGGGTGCCCGTGTTCCCGGAGCAGTTCGAATGTGAACAGCACGTCGTCGGCGCCGACCGGCTCGCCGTCGGAGAATCGAGCGCGCGGATCAATGTGGAAGACGATGAAGTCCCGATCGTCCGGCAGTTCGACGGTTTCGGCGACGAGGCCATAGAGCGCGAACGGCTCGTCATAATTGCGGGCGAGCAGGCTTTCATAGACGAAGCCCTTCAGCCCCTGCGCGGGCGCGCCCTTATAGGCGTAGGGATTCAGGGTATCGAACCCGCCGAGCCAGGCGTTGGAAAGCCGGCCGCCCTTCGGCGCGTCGGCACGCGCGTAGGGCAGGCGGTCGAAGCCGGGCGGCAGGGCGGGCTCGCCATGCATGGCCACGCCGTGCCGACGCGGGAGCGACTCGTCGGCCGTCGCCGGCAGAGGGCGCAGAAGCGCGAGAGCAAGCGCAGGCGCCGCCCTGAGCACGTCCCGACGCGCGATCCTTGGTCCCTGCAACGGCTCAGTCGCCATTCTCTCGCGCGGCCGGCGCGAGCCGCGATTCGCAAATCCTGAAAAGGAGGTTATCACAGGCGCCGTCGCAGACGCTCTCGGTGAGTCCGCGACCGCCATGGGCGCCGAAGAAGGTCACTGTCTCGCCGTATTTGCTGGACAGACAGCCGGTCTCCGCTTTCGCGGCCGACCGGCTTCCGCGTAGATGCGCGACGCGCAGGATTTCACTATAGACGCGCGGCGGCTGAGCCAGCCGGGTCGTCCTGAACGACAGGAAGGAAACTGCATGGAACTGGGTAAGATCGCGCGCCTCGCCCTGCTGTCCGCGGCGATCGGCGTCGTCGCCGTACCGTCTTACGCGCAGGACAAGCCCGCTGCGGGCGACGCTCAGAAGGCGCCCGATGACGCCGCCGGCCCGGGTCCGATGCCGGCGAACCCGCCTGCGCCGCCGCAGCCGAACTGGGTCAAGATCTGCAACACCGATCCGAACGCCAAGAAGGAGGTTTGCCTGACCTCCCGCGATCTTCGGACCGAGACCGGCCAGACGATCGCCTCCGTCGCCGTGCGGGTGGTGAGCGGCGATAACAAGAAGTTCGTGCTTGCCGCGGTTCCGCCCGGCCTGCTGATCCAGCCGGGCGTGCGCATCGCGGTCGATCAGAACACGCCGACCAACGGCAAGTATTCGATCTGCTTCCCCAACGCCTGCTACGCCGAGCTCGAGATCAACGACGCCTTCTTCAACAACATGAAGAAGGGCAACAATCTCGTTCTGCAGGCGATGAACCAGCAGGCCAAGACCCTGAATTTCCCGGTCAGCCTCTCCGGCTTCACCAAGGCCTATGAGGGTCCGGCTGCGGACCCGAAGGCGATCGAGGAATACAAGAAGGAAATGAACGAGGGCCTGAACCGGCTCGCCGAGCAGCAGCGCAACAAGCTGCAGGCGCCGACCACGCCGGTTCCGCCGAGCGACGGCGGTCCGTCGATCGGGGAGAAGGCGCCGGTCAAGGGCCAGTAAGCCCTCCCGCGTTCAGGAAGACAAAACGCCCGGGCCTTGGCCCGGGCGTTTTTCGTTCGGCGCCGCGCTGGAGCGGCTCAGTTCATGAACACCCGGCGGATCTGGTACGAGCCGTCCGCGCCCCGCCGGAACATCGTCGGCACCTGCGGATGGCGAACCGGCTCGCCGCTCATGTCGTGTTCGAGGTTCTGCTCCGAAACGTAGGCGACGTATTCGGTTTCCTCGTTCTCGGCGAACACGTGATAAAACGGCTGATCGCGTTCCGGCCGCACGTCGGCCGGAATCGCCTCCAGCCACTCCTCGCTGTTCGAGAAGGTTGGATCGACGTCGTAGATCACCCCTCGGAACGGGTGGAGGCGATGTCTGACCACCTGGCCGATCGTGAATTTGGCGCGGCGCGAGCGCTCGGAATGCATCGTGAATCCCGTTTTCGGACGCGCGACATGATCTGAGCCGCGCGCCCTCGTCAACGGCTCGCCGCTCACAGGCCGTAGCGTTCGGCCGCCTCCGGCTCGCGTTCGGCGATCTGCCGGGCGAGGTCGACGATGACCTTCGCCTGCTTCCAGGTCGCGTCGTCCTGCATCTTGCCGTCGAGCATCACGGCGCCGGTGCCGTCCGGCATCGCATCGACGATGCGCTTGGCGAACTTCACCTCCTCGACGTCAGGCGAAAACACCTTCTTGGCGATCGCGACCTGGCTCGGATGCAGAGTCCAGGCGCCGACGCAGCCAAGCAGGAAGGCGTTGCGGAACTGCGCCTCGCAGGCTTCAGCGTCGGAGAAGTCGCCGAACGGCCCGTAGAACGGCTTGATGCCGTTCGCCGCGCAGGCGTCGACCATCTTTGCGATCGTGTAGTGCCAGAGGTCGCTCTGCGAGAAGGCGCGGGCGCCGTCCCCCTCCTTGTCGGCGAGCACGCCGTAGCTCGGATGGCCGCCGCCGACGCGCGTCGTCTTCATCCGGCGCGACGCCGCGAGATCCGCCGGGCCAAGGCTCATGCCGTGCATGCGCGGGCTCGCCTTGGCGATTTCCTCGACGTTCATCACGCCCTGCGCGGTCTCGAGGATGGCGTGGATCATGATCGGCTTTGCGAGCCCATGCCGAGCCTCGAGCTGCGCGAGCAGCCGGTCGAGATAATGGATGTCCCATGAGCCCTCGACCTTCGGCAGCATGATGACGTCGAGCTTGTCGCCGACCGCGCCGACGATCTCGATCACGTCGTCCAGCGCCCAGGGGCTGTCGAGCGCGTTCATCCGGATCCAGAGGCCGGCGGCGCCGA
Organism: Hansschlegelia sp.; assembly: GCF_035538955.1. Lineage (NCBI taxonomy): Bacteria > Pseudomonadati > Pseudomonadota > Alphaproteobacteria > Hyphomicrobiales > Methylopilaceae > Hansschlegelia > Hansschlegelia sp. The sequence continues at coordinate 514,696 of NZ_DATLJK010000014.1, read as the reverse complement.
AGTCGGTGTCCTTCGCCATCTGGATGAAGCCGGCGCGGGCGGCCTCCTTGGCGTCGGCCGGAACCGCGTCCTCGAGATTGCCGAGCACGACGTCGACCTGCTTCGCGAGATCGCCGGCGCGGGCGCGGATCTTCTCGACGTGCGGCGGCACGAAGTGGATCATCCGCTCGACCTTGACCGGCGGCTCGCGGAACGGCGCAGGCGCGCCAAGCGCGAGCGGACGGTAATAGGCGCTCGGGACGATCATGTTCGCGGCCTTTCGCTAGGGAATGAGGGAGGCGCAGGTTTCGCGGCCCGATTGTTGCGCCGCAAGACGGCTTTCGTCGCATGGCGAAGACCATGCTGGGACGGGCGCTGACGTCAGTCACGATAGCCATGCCGCGGCCGCCGTTGACCGGTGTGTCGCGAGCACTTAGCCCCAGAGCCTACAGGACCCCGCCACCCGAGGAGCGCGCCAATCCATGACCGACGTGGCCGGATTGGCGCTGCCGTTCTTCGGACTGATCTTTCTCGGCTTCCTGTGCGGCCGGATCGCCAAGGCGCCGCAGAGCGGGCTCGCCTGGTTCAACATCTACATCGTCTATGTGGCGGTGCCGGCGCTCTATTTCGTCCTGATCTCGAAGACGCCGTTCGAGGAGCTCGCGAATGTCGGCTTCGTGGCCGTCACCACGGCCGCGACTTTCACGGCGTTCCTGCTGTCGCTCGGAATCGGCCTCGCGGCGAGCCGCGGCCGTCTGCCGGAGGCGGCGATCCAGGGGGCGGCGGGGAGCTATTCGAATGTCGGCTATATGGGGCCGGGGCTGACGCTTGCGACGCTGGGTCCCGCCGCCGCGGCGCCGACCGCCTTGATCTTCGTGTTCGACTGCACGCTGCTGTTCACGCTCGTGCCGCTGCTGATGTCGATCGCCGGTCCGCGGCACGAAAGCGCCTGGGTGACGGCCGGGCTCGTGCTGCGTCGCATCGCGTTCCACCCGTTCAACATCGCGACGGTCGTGGGCGGCCTCGCGGCGTACTTCCACTATGCGCCGCCGGAGCCCGTGATGCGGACGGTGACGCTGCTCAGCGGCTCGGCGGCGCCTTGCGCGCTGTTCATGATGGGGGTCACGGTCGCGCTCGCGCCGCTGAAGCGGATCCCGCTGGAACTGCCCGCGCTGGTGGCGGTGAAGCTGCTGGTCCACCCCGCGATCGCGTTCGGCATCCTTCACCTCGTCGGCGGCTTTGATCCCGTTTGGGTGGCGACCGCCGTTCTGATGGCCTCGCTGCCGCCGGCGCTCAATGTCTTCGTCATGGCGAGCCAGTACGGCGTCTATGTCGAACGCGCGTCGACGGTCATCCTCGTCGGCACCGTCTGCTCGGTGCTGACCGTCACGAGCGTTCTGGCGCTGATCGTGGGCGGCTGGCTCGGCTGAGCCTCAGAGGCTCGGCGCGCCCATAAGTCCTTCGCGCATGACAAAACGGCGGAGAGGGCCAATGCGCGAGATCGCGGCGAGGCCGAGGCCGCGCGCGAGATGGACGGGCGGCGCCGACGAAAGCAGGGAGACGTTCAGGAGATCGGTCGCTGCGGCGCGGGTCAGCACGTCGGCGGCGCGGGCGCGCCCGTAAGCCCGCAGCGCTTGCGGACCGCCGGGGTCCCGCCCCTCGGCGCGGGCGGCGGCGATCACTGCGGCGGCGCGCGCTGCGTCCCGGACGCCGAGGTTCAGGCCCTGCGCGCCGATCGGCGGCAGCACGTGCCCGGCTTCGCCGACCAGCAGGGTGCGGCGCGCCGCAAAGCAGGTCGCGGCGCCCACCGTGATCGGAAACCGTCCGACCGAGCCCTCGACGCGCATCGCGCCCAGCAGCCGTCCGCTCTTGCGCGTCACGGCCTCGCCCAGAGCTTCGAGACTCAGGGCGGCGAGCTCCTCCGCCTGTCCCGGCGTCGCGACCCACACGACGCTCGACCGTCGGCCCGGCATCGGCACCAGCGTGAACGGACCTTCCTCGAAGTGGAACTCGGTCGACACGCCGTCATGGTCGCGGTCGTGCGAGACCGAGAAGGCGAGGGCGGTCTGCGGCGCGCGGTGGCTCTTGAAGCCGATGCCGGCCGCCTCCCGCAGCAGGGATTTTCGCCCATCCGCCGCAATCGCGACCTGCGCCTCGACGGCCGAGCCGTCATCCAGCGTCAGCTCTATCAGCTCGTCGCCCGGCCGGCTCTCGCGCGCCTCGGCGAACAGCCGGACCGCTCCGGGCGCGTTTTCATAGGCGTTCGCCAAGGCCGCGGTGAGCGCGGCGTTCGGCACGTTCCAGCCGAACGCCTCGAGCCCGAGCTCGCTTGCCCGGAAGGTCGCCTCGGGCGCGCGAAACAGCCGCCGGCCGCCATCCACGATTCTGAGGGTCCGAAGCGGGGCGGCCAGGTCCTGAAGCGAGTCCCATACGCCCACCTCACGCAGGACCGCGACCGAGCCTTCGAGCAGGGCGGTGGTGCGGGCGTCCTGCGGCGGCGCCGGCGCGATCAGCGTCGTCGCCGCTCCCGTGCGGGCGGCGAGCAGCGCGGCCAGCAGGCCGGCCGGGCCGCCGCCCACCACCGCGACTTCAGCGTTCCGCGCCATGCTGCTCAGGCTCCTTCTCCGGGGTTCTGGTTTAGGGCCGATCCCACGCCGGCGGAAGGCGTCGTGGGCCTGTCAGGGCGAAAGGCGCCGCGGCTGAGCGGTTCGTGATCGGCAGGAACGTCCGGAGGCGCTTGTATTGCAGGACCACGAAGCTATCTCGCGGCGGCTGATCAACGATGGAGGATGAAACTGATGCTCGAGGTCTTCATGACCCCGGAGGCCTGGGCGGCCCTGGTGACGCTCACGGCGATGGAGATCGTCCTCGGCATCGACAACGTCGTCTTCATCTCGGTCCTTGTCGCAAAGCTGCCCGAGGCTCAGGCCAAGCGCGCCCGCCAGATCGGGCTCGGTCTGGCGCTCGTCTTCCGCATCGCGCTGCTGTTCGTGCTGTCCTGGCTGATCGCGTTGAAGGAGCCGGTGTTTTCGGCGTTCGGTCACGGCTTCTCCTGGCGTGACCTGATCCTCATCGCCGGCGGCGGCTTCCTGCTCGTCAAGGCGACGCTAGAGCTGCACGCCTCGATCGAGGGCGAGGCTCACGGCGCGGGCGGCTCGGTCCAGAAGGCGTTCGCCGGGATCATCGTGCAGATCATCCTCATCGACCTCGTGTTCTCGATCGACTCGATCATCACCGCGATCGGCATGGCCGAGGACATCGAGATCATGGTGGCGGCGGTCGTCATCGCTGTCGCGGTGATGTATTTCTCGTCCGGCCCGATCAGCGACTTCGTCGTCCGACACCCCACCACTAAGGTGCTGGCGCTCGCCTTCCTGCTGCTGATCGGCATGGTGCTCGTCGCCGACGGCTTCGGCTTCCACGTGCCGAAGGGCTACATCTACTCGGCCATGGCCTTCTCCGTGATGGTCGAGATGCTCAACGTGCTGGCGAAGACGCGCCGGGCGCGGGCGGCGGGCGTGGACATTCCGACGCGACCGGGAAGCGGACGACCGGGGCAAGGCTGAGCGGCGGGGACGCGACATGCGGACTGGATTGCGGCGGGTTTCGGCGGCGCTGATTTTGTTGGCGGCGTCGCCGGGCGCCGCGGTGCGCGCGGCGGACGCGGAGCCCGGAACGGTCTGGGTGGAGAACCAGAGCCAACCCACCGGGTGCGCCGAGTTCGACAATGTCTACTACACGCTCTCGGATCAGCGGGTCCGCGCCTTCCAGATCGACGTCAGCGCGCCGGTCTATCTGGATGATCTAAAGGCCGACGACACCGCTCCGAACTTCGCCAATTGCGAGGCGATGAAAGAGGATCCGAAGAACAAGTTCACGCCCAAGCAGGTCACGCTCTACGACGACGGCGAGACACGGATCGTCGGGCACACCTATGCGGAGTCCTGGCGCGCGAAGGGCGCCGAGGTGGTCGTCGGCGACACGGACGAGAGCGATCTGCACCTCGTTCAGCTGTTCGAGAAGGTCGACGGCAAGTTCATCGAATATCTCGTCGTCTACCCGTTCGACGGCTATTGGCGAGCGAAGCCCCTGCCGCCGGAGCGTTTCCCCAACGCCGCCTACGGCACGTCCTTCCTCATCGGCCCGGTCGAGACCCAGCACCGGCCGATCGTCGACATCTCCCGACTGGAGATCGACCCGAAGGCGAAGCTGTTCCGGATGAAATTCGTTCGCGGCGGCTCGGCCGAGCTCAAGGTCAGCGCGGTCGATCGTCGGCACGTCACGCTCGACGTGCTGGTCGAGGGGCTCCCGAAAGCCGATCCGCCGGCGCCCTTCGCGGCGATCCGCTCGATGTTCGTGAGCCCGACCAACGCCGACGCGGCCCGCGTCAACTGGCGGACCGCGGCGGGACTCTACAACGCGCCCATCATGGAGTTTAAGGGAGCCAATGCGAGCGAGGTCCGGTTCGACCGGATCGAGCTTTCCCGACACAACACCAGCGCGCCGGACGTCACCTTCCGGAACTTCGTCAGCGCGCTCGGATCTGCAAAGTAAGGAGCGGCGCCGTGGCCAAGGCGATCCGGATCAACCAGACGGGCGGCGCGGACGTCCTCAGCTTCGAGGATGTCGAACTACCCGCGCCCCGCAAGGGCGAAGCCGCGATCCGGCACACCGCGATCGGCGTCAATTTCATCGACGTCTATCACCGCACGGGGCTCTATCCTCAGCCTCTGCCGTTCACGCTCGGCTCGGAAGGCGCAGGCGTCGTGACGGCGGTCGGGGAGGGCGTGACCGAGGTCGCGGTCGGCGACCGCGTCGCCTATGCGGGCGGCCCGCTCGGGGCGTATGCGACGGAGCGGGTGCTGCCGGCCGACAAGCTTGTGAAGATCCCCGCAGGCGTCAGCGACGAGATCGCGGCCGCCGTCATGCTCAAGGGCATGACGGCGCAATATCTCCTGCGGCGGACCTTCAGGGTCGGCCCCGAGCACGTGATCCTGTTCCACGCCGCGGCGGGCGGGGTGGGGCAGATCGCCTGCCAGTGGGCGGCTCATCTCGGCGCGACCGTGATCGGCACCGCCGGCGGTCCGGAGAAAGTCGCGCTCGCCAAGACCAAGGGCTGCGCCCATGTCATCGACTACCGGACCGAGAGCTTCGTCGATCGGGTGCGGGAGATCACCGGCGGCAAGGGCGTGGACGTCGTCTACGACTCGGTCGGCAAGGACGCCTTTCCGGGCTCGCTCGACTGCCTGAAGCAGCGCGGTCTCTGGGTGAGTTTCGGCCAGTCGTCCGGCCCCGTCGAGCCGTTCCCGATCGCTCTGCTCGGCCAGAAGGGGTCGCTCTACGCCACGCGCGCGAGCCTGTTCCACTACACCGCGACCCGCGCGGAACTGCTCGCGACGGCGGAGGATCTGTTCGGCGTGATCGCCTCCGGCGCGGTCGTCATCGACATCGGCCAACGCTTCGCGCTCGCCGACGCGGCGGACGCCCACCGGGCCATGGAGAGCAGGGCGACCACGGGCTCGACGATCCTGATCCCGTAAGGCTGCGTCCGGCTTGGCGGGGCCTGGCGCCGTCCTGGCCTTGCCACGCTGCGAGCTCGCTCTCGCCCCGCTGGCGTGGTGGCACTTCGCCCTGCGGGGCGCCTCCGCTATAGTCTTTACTCCGCCGATCCTCAGCGAGCCTGATGCCCAGCTTCCGCACAACCCGCCGTGTGCCCTACACGGCCGACGAGATGTTCGATCTGGTGGCGGACGTCGAGAAATATCCGTTGTTCCTGCCGCTGTGCGAGGCGCTTCGGATCCGGCGCCGCGAAGAGCGCGACCAGCGACCTGTGTTCGTCGCCGACATGACGATCGCTTACAAGATCATCCGCGAAACCTTCACGAGCCGGGTCACCCTCGACCGGGAGGCGCGCACCATCCTGGTCGAATATCTCGATGGCCCGTTCAGCCATCTCCAGAACCGCTGGACATTCCGGCCGACCGAGGGCGGGTGTGAGATCGGCTTCTTCATCGATTGGGAATTGCGCAGCCGCACCCTCGGCATGCTCGTCGGATCGGTGTTCGACCGGGTCTTCCGACGCTACGCCGAAGCCTTCGAGCAGCGCGCCGATGTGGTGTATGGCCGCCGGCGGGCCCTCGCGTGAGGTTGGGATGACGGTCGGCCGCCCCGACGAGGCCGGGCTGATCGCGCGCTTCTTTCGTCCGCTCGCGACCGCGCCCGGGGCGGCTCTTCTGCTGGACGACGCCGCGACGATCCCGGCTGTCGACGGGCGCGACCTGGTCGTGACGACGGACGCCGTCGTCGCAGGCGTCCACTTCTTTCCCGACGATCCGCCGGACGCCATCGCCCGCAAGGCGCTGCGGGTGAATCTGTCGGACCTCGCCGCGAAGGGCGCGGCGCCGGCCGGCTATTTCGTGACGCTCGCGCTTCCGTCCGACTGGACCACCGATTGGCTGGAAGGTTTCGTCGACGGTCTCGCGGCCGACCAGGAGGAGTTCGGGATCAGCCTGTTGGGCGGCGACACCGTGAGGACGCCCGGGCCGCTCTGGGTGTCCGTCACCGCCCTGGGATACGCGCAGGAGGGGCACGTGCCGCGGCGCAATGGCGGCGCGCCGGGACAGCGCCTCTATGTCACCGGAACGATCGGCGACGCTGCGCTTGGGCTCAGGCTGCGGCGGGACGAGCGGCTGGCGCTGCGCTGGGACCTTCGGCGCGCCGAACGGGAACGCCTGCTCGACCGCTATCTGCTTCCCGAGCCGCGGCTTGGTCTCTCCCGCATCGTGGCGGCTTACGCGACGGCGGCGATGGATGTCTCGGACGGACTCGCCGGAGACGCCGGCAAGCTCGCCGCCGCCTCGCGCTGCGGCGCGGTGATCGACGCGGCGCGGGTGCCGATGTCGCGCGCCGTGGCCCGCGCGGTCGAGCATGACGAGGCCGCGCTCGGCGCCGCGCTCACGGGCGGCGACGATTATGAACTGCTGCTCGCGATCGATCCCGGCGACGCGCCCGCCTTCGAGTTCGAGGCGGCCGCGACCGGCATCGCCGTCACGGATATCGGCGCTCTTGTCGACGGCGGCGGGGTTGAGATCGATAGACACGGACGTCCGCTGGACCTCGGACGCGGCTCCTTCACGCATTTCTAACCACGCTTGTGGCCTCGTGAGGGGCGATTCCTCGGCGGCCCGTCCTATAAAGCAAAGCGTCGCGTAGCCGTGAGCAGAACGGGCCGCGAACCTGCGTCTCTGAGACGAGAAGGCCGCTCAGGGCCGTTCATTCGATCTGGACAATGCGGCGGAGCCGACATGCTTAAGATGAAGACTTCAATCACGGTCGCTTTCCTGATGGCGGCTTCGGCTGCCGGACCAGCCTCGGCGGCGACCTGCGGCAACAACGGCGAAGGCTTTCAGCAGTGGGTGGAGGCCTTCAAATCGGAGGCGCAGGCTCAGGGGGTTTCCGCGCGCACGGCCGAGGCCGCGCTCGGAAACGTCAGCTATGACCGTAATCTGATCGCGTTCGACCGCAGCCAGAAGGTCTTCAAGCAGAGCTTCGAGCAGTTCTCCGCCCGCATGGCGTCGAACGCGCGCGTCAACGGCGCGAAAGCGCGCATGGCCCGTTATGGCGCGGTGCTCCAGCGCACGGAGCAGCGCACCGGCGTGCCGGCCGCCGTCATCTTGGCGATCTGGGGCCTCGAGACGGATTTCGGCCAGGTGCAGGGCAAGAAGCCGGTGTTCAACGGTCTCGCCACGCTCGCCTATGACTGCCGTCGCACCGACATGTTCCAGCGTGAGCTGATCTCCGCCATGAAGATCGTCGACCGCGGCGACCTCTCGCTCTCCGAGATGCGCGGCGCGGCGCATGGCGAGCTGGGCCAGGCGCAGTTCCTCCCAAGCTCCTACCTGAAGTTCGGCACGGACGGCGACGGCGATGGCCGCCGTGATCTCGTCCGCTCCGGGGCCGACACCATCGCGTCCATCGGAACCTACCTGCAGGGTCACGGCTGGCGCGCCGGCGGGGGCTGGGAAGAAGGATCGGCTAATTTCAGCGTGTTCAACGAGTGGAACCGGTCGAGCGTCTATCAGCGCACCATCGCGCTGCTCGCCACCAAGATCGCTGCGGCGACCGGCTCCGGCCGCTAGCCGCGCGGCGGCGCGTTGGGCAGTCTTCGACGTTCGTCACAACGCGCCGCTTCGTCTTGTTCGCCGCATTGCGGAAGTTGAACGCATCTGGCAGCCTCCCTGTGACCTTTCGGCGGGGCGGGGAATACAAGCCCAACGAAGACAACAAAGCCCCGGCTTCGGCCGGAACGGCTTCCGATGGGTCGCGGCTGGAAACGCGTTCAAGGAACAGACACAATGGCGCTGACGCTCATCGTCCTTCTCGGGCTGTTATCAATCGTCTACGGCGTATGGGCGACCCGCTCGCTGCTTGAGGCGGACGCCGGCAGTCCGCGCATGCAGGAGATCGCCGCAGCCATCGCCGAGGGCGCGCAGGCCTATCTGAAGCGGCAGTACACGACGATCGGCATCGTCGGCGTCGTCATCTTCGTTCTTCTGGCCTATTTCCTGTCGCTTCCTGTCGCTTTCGGGTTCCTGATCGGGGCGGTGCTGTCGGGAGCCGCCGGCTTCATCGGCATGAACGTTTCCGTGCGGGCCAACGTGCGGACAGCCCAAGCCGCGACGCGCTCGCTCGGCGCAGGTCTTGAAGTCGCGTTCAAATCGGGCGCCGTCACCGGCATGCTGGTCGCCGGCCTCGCTCTGCTCGGGGTCGCGATCTACTTCACGATCCTGACCTCGATCCTCGGCCACGACATCAGCGACCGCGTGGTGATCGACGCCCTGGTGGCGCTCGGCTTCGGCGCTTCGCTGATCTCGATCTTCGCGCGTCTGGGCGGCGGCATCTTCACCAAGGGCGCCGACGTCGGCGGCGATCTGGTCGGTAAGGTCGAAGCCGGCATCCCAGAGGACGACCCACGTAATCCCGCGACGATCGCCGACAATGTCGGCGACAATGTCGGCGACTGCGCAGGCATGGCAGCCGACCTGTTCGAGACCTACGCCGTGACGGTCGTCGCCACGATGGTGCTCGCCTCGATCTTCTTCGCCGGAAATCCCGCGCTCGCGAGCCTCATCCTCTACCCGCTCGGCATCTGCGCCGCCTGCATCGTAACCTCGATCGCCGGCACGTTCTTCGTGAAGCTGCCGGCGAACCAGTCGATCATGGGCGCGCTTTACCGGGGCTTCGGAGTGTCGGCCGGCCTCTCGCTCGTCGGCATCGCGATCGCGACGGCTGCGCTGGTCGGCTTCGACGCCGAGTACACGACCTTGACGGGCGTGACCTTCACCGGCTGGGACCTGTTCCTCTGCGCCGTCGTCGGGCTCGTCATCACCGGCCTGATCGTCGTGATCACCGAATACTACACCGGCACCGGCTACCGGCCCGTGAAGTCGATCGCAGCGGCGTCCGTCACCGGCCACGGCACGAACGTCATCCAGGGGCTCGCCGTTTCTCTCGAAGCCACCGCCCTGCCGGCGCTCGTCATCATCGCCGGCATCATGGTGACCTTCTCGCTCGCCGGCCTGTTTGGGATCGCCATCGCGGTGACGGCCATGCTGGCGCTCGCCGGTTTCGTGGTCGCTCTCGACGCCTTCGGACCGGTCACGGACAATGCCGGCGGCATCGCCGAGATGGCGGGCCTGCCGGCGGAGGTGCGCACCTCGACCGACGCCCTGGACGCCGTCGGCAACACCACCAAAGCCGTCACCAAGGGTTATGCGATCGGCTCCGCCGGGCTCGGCGCGCTGGTGCTGTTTGCCGCCTATACGTCCGACCTCAACCACTTCATCGCGAACGCCGCCGACTATCCTTACTTCGCCAACGTGAAGCTCGATTTCTCGCTGGCGAACCCGTACGTCGTGGTCGGCCTGCTGTTCGGCGGCATGTTGCCGTTCCTGTTCGGCGCCATGGGCATGACGGCGGTCGGCCGCGCCGCCGGGGCGATCGTCGAGGAGGTTCGCCGCCAGTTCCGCGAGAAGCCGGGCATCATGAAGGGAACGGACCGTCCCGATTACGGGCGCGCCGTCGACCTGCTGACCAAAGCGGCGATCAAGGAGATGATCATCCCGTCGCTGCTGCCGGTGCTTTCGCCGATCTTCGCCTACTTCGTCGTGCTCGCCGTAGCCGGCAAGAGCGAGGCGTTCTCGGCGGTCGGAGCGATGCTGCTCGGCGTGATCGTCACGGGACTGTTCGTGGCGCTGTCGATGACCTCAGGCGGCGGCGCCTGGGACAACGCCAAGAAGTACATCGAGGACGGTCATCACGGCGGCAAAGGCTCCGAAGCCCATAAAGCGGCCGTGACCGGCGATACGGTGGGCGATCCTTACAAGGACACGGCCGGCCCGGCTGTGAACCCGATGATCAAGATCACCAACATCGTCGCGCTGTTGCTGCTCGCCATCCTGGCTCACGCCAGCTGACGGCGGCTTGGCCCGGCCTGCGGCGACGCGCGCCGGGTCGGGCCTGCGGCGACGCGGGCCGGGTCGATCTCCGCGGACGACTTTTAGGACTTCGGCAGGGCCTCGACGGCGCCGCCGGCCGCCTTCCACGCGGTGAAGCCGCCAGCCAGATGGCTCACGGGCTGCAGGCCCATCGACTGAGCGGCGTCCGCGGCGAGCGCCGATCGCCAGCCGCTCGCGCAGAAGAACACGAAGCGCGCGTCGCGGGCGAAGATCGGCCTGTGATAGGGGCTTTCCGGGTCGATCCAGAACTCCAGCATGCCGCGCGGACAGTGGAATGCGCCCGGCATCCGGCCCTCGCGCTCGAGCTCGCGCGGATCCCGCAGATCAACGAAGACCACATCGTCTCGCCCGCACAGCGCGATCGCCTCATGCGGGTCGATTGAGGCCACTCGGGCCTCGGCGTCTGCAAGCAGCGCCTGGTAGCCTCGGGTGATCTGCTGCGCCAAGCTGATCTGCGCCTCAGGCGCCGCGCGTCGCCTGCCTGCCGCGGCGGCCCACCTTCGCGTAGCGCCGGCGCATCGTGGCCAACGCATATCTCAACGCGATGTTGAAGGACGCCTTCAGCGCCGGGAACGGGCTGTTCGGGTGCCCGGCCACACGGCCGCCAGCGTTACGCCAAGCCGGCAAACCGCCGCGCAAGGCGCGGGCGCCAAGCAGCCCCAGCGCGCGGGCGCGCTTGGCGGCCTTGAGCGGCGCCGCCTTCGGGCCGCCATAGAATATGAAGATTTTTCCGGGCTCGAACAGTCGGGCGTGCAGCGGGCTTGCGGGATCCACCAGCCCGGCGAACTCGCCGGGGGGACAATGGAACGATCCCTCGATCCAGCCGATCTGATCAGCCGTCTCCCAGTCGCTCAGATCGACCATCACGACCTGCTTGCGACGCCACAAAGCGAGGGCCTCGGGCGCCTTGATCACGAGCGGCGCGTCGGCGCGGCGATTGGCAGTGCTGCTTGGCCGCGGAACGGCCGTTAGTGGAGTGATGCCGGGAAGCGCAGAACTCGTGAACGCCATGTCAGGCGATCCCTCAAAAGTGATTCGGTCAGCGCACGCGTATTCTACCTTGGCGCGGCCATTGTCGGTCCGCCCTTTGAAGCTTTCGTGACAGGAATATTGTCGATTAGACGAACGCCTGAGAGACGGGCGGCTACCAGAAGCCGCGCCGGGCGCTCCAGAGTTTCGTCGTGGGCGCCCAAGCTCTCCGCGTCACGGAGTTCGAGATAGTCGATCGTGAACCCAACGCTCTCCATTTCTCGCCGTGCAACGATCAAAGCCTGCTCCGGGTTCCCGCCAGCCGAAATGGAGCCTGCCGCCCCCGTCAGCGACCGGTACAGCGCAGCGGCCTTGGCGCGGTCGTCGGCGCTCAGATAGGCGTTCCGGGACGACAGTGCGAGACCGGAAGACTCGCGCACTGTGGGCAGGGTCACGATCCGGACGGGCAGCCAGAGGTCGCGGACCAGCCGGCGGATCACTGCGGCCTGCTGATAATCCTTCTCGCCGAATATGGCGACGTCCGGAGCGCACTGGATCAGCAGCTTCGTGACGACTGTCGCGACGCCGGCGAAAAAGTGTGGCCGCGCATCGCTTTCAAGGCCCGCTGCGGGTCCGCCGACGGTGACGACCGTGGAGGCGCCGGCGGGATACATCTCGCCGACGTCCGGCGCGAACACGAGCTCGGCCGATGTCGTCTCGAGCTTCCGGAGATCGGCCGCCAGATCGCGTGGATACGTCGCCAGATCCTCATGCGGCGCGAACTGCGTCGGATTGACGAAGATCGACACGACGACGCGGTCGGCCTCTTCGGCCGCGCGCGCGACCAGCGCAAGATGTCCCTCGTGCAGGGCGCCCATCGTGGGGACCAGCGCGATCCGCTCGCCCGCCGCCCGCCAGGGTCGCAGGCGATCCCGCAGCGCGGAGACGGTCGAGACGACGGTAGGCGGTCGGGGCATCGGGCGTTCGCTCTCTCCTCGCGGCTCTCGCGGCCGCGGGGCGCCTGCGTTATCAGGATGTCGGGCTGCGCGCCACGCCACGTTCGCCGCGGTCCTGCGCCCTCAGTCGGGCGCGGCGGACGAGCAGGAAAGACATGATCTGGATTCTTCTGGGAGCGATGGCGCTCGCGGCCGTCGTCGCGGTGGGCCGCATCGTCATCAAGTCAGACCCGAAGCGCGCGCGGCCCTCAGTGCAGGTCGCCTCGGCTCTATGCTGGGCCGTCGGTCTTGCGCTCGCCTTCACGGGCAAGCCGCTGCCCGGCCTCATCCTGATGGCGCTCGGCGCGTTCGGGACAGGCGCGCTCGCGCAGCGCCCCCGTTCAAGAGTCGGTGAACGAGAGCGTCGCGGCCGGCCGACCGGAGGGGGTCCGCACTTCGAGGGTCACGCGAACCCGGGGGGCCGAGAGGGAGACGTCCGTCGCCGGCGGCCGGGCGTAATGACGGAAGAGGAGGCGTATCAGATCCTTGGCTTGCAGCCGGGGGCGAGCGCGGAGGAGGTCGCTCGTGCGCATCGGACGCTGATGAAGAAAGTCCATCCCGACCAAGGGGGGTCGACTGAACTCGCGGCGAGGGTCAACGCCGCCAAGGACGTTCTCGCGGCGCGGCGACATGCCTAGCCTCCCCGATCCGCCTCAGTTCTTGATCGCAAAGCAGCTCACCGAGCTGCGCTTCAGCGCCTTGCAGGCGGCGTCCGCACTCCGCTCGGTGAGACCCGCGAAACGCGCCCGGTAATAGGTCGTCTCGCCCTTTGTGAAGGTCTCGGTGAACGGCTCTGCGCGCTTCAGCATGCTGCCGCCTTTCGCCTGCGCGTCGGACAGCAACTGCTGCGCGCGCTCGGCCTCGGTGGTGGCGCCGATCTGGATCATCCAGCCGGACCGGACCGGAGCCGGCTCGGCGGCCGGGGCCGGCCGCGGCGCGACGTCGAGGTCACGCGTGGCCGACGCCACACGCACGGGCCGAGAAGACGCATCGTCCGCGCTCGCGGCCACCGTCCGCGCGACGCTGCCGGTGACCGAGGGCTGATTGCCGACGACCCAGCGCATCGGCTGGCCGACCTCGGCGGAAGCCGGCGCCGGCTCCGGCTCCGGCTCCGCCACAACCGGCAGCGCAGCCGCCACGACAGGCTGCTCGTCGACAGGGACCACGCGAGGCGCGGCCTTGGGCGTGACGCCGGAGGCGACCGGCGCGGGGGCGGGCAGGGGGATCTCGGCCTCGGCCACGCGCTCGCGAACCGGAAGCGGCGGCGCAGCGAGCGGCGTCGGCACGCTCGCCATCACTGCGGGGCGAGTGGTCCTGACGGAGCCGCGATCGTTCTCCGCGACGAGCGGCGCGGTGCGCGAGCCGGACTGAGCCTTCGGCAGGTTGAGCGCGATCAGCTCGCGCATGTGCGCGTCGCGGGACGGGCCCGTGCGGCCGCCCATGACCACCGCCACGACGCTGCGGCCCTGGCTCTTGACGGATGTGAGGAGGTTGAAGCCGGACGCGTTGGTGTAGCCGGTCTTGATGCCGTCGACGCCTTCGACGCGGCCAAGCAGCTTGTTGTGGTTCGGCATCGTACGGCCGGCGAACGTGAAGGAGCGCGTGCCGAAATAGCCGTAGTAACGAGGGAAGCGGTCCTGGATGGCGCGGCCGAGGGTCACCAGGTCGCGGGCCGTGGTGACGTGGCTCGGGTTCGGCAGGCCGGACGCATTGCGGAAGACGGTCCTGTTCATGCCGAGCGCGCGCGCCTTGCGCGTCATGCGATCGGCGAAGCCGGCCTCCGAGCCTTCGAGGTTCTCCGCGAAGGCGCAGGCGACGTCGTTCGCGGACTTCGTCACGAGCGCCTTGATTCCGTCTTCGACCCGCACGCCGAGGCCCGGCCGCAGTCCGAGCTTGGAAGGCGCCGCCGCCGCGCAGTGCGCCGACATGGTGATCCGGCTGTCGAGGCTGATGCGGGAGCGCTCCAGATCCTCGAATACGAGGTAGAGCGTCATGACCTTCGTGACGGAGGCGGGAAACCGCAGGTCGTCGGCGTTCTTCTCGTAGAGCACGGCGCCGGTCTTCGCATCCACGACCAGCGCCGCGTAGTTCGGCGCGCCGGTGAACGTGGCGGCGGGGGTGATGCGCGACTTGTGCTGCGCCGCGTGCGGCCGCCGCTTCGATCGGGCTTCGGCGCTATCGACGGTGGTCAGGACCGCGCCCGCCAGGACGCCTGCGGCCGCCACGCAGGAGACAAACCGACCGCTCCAACTCACAACGCAACTCGCCTTCATCACACGCATTCCCGTATTGCCTGCGCCGGATCGACGTTGCCGGTCGACCCTTGCTGACGCCGTCTCACGCCGCCGCCGTCTCCCGGACAGCGCAGTCAACGACGCTAAGCAGACGCGGTTACGGAGGGGTTAAGGCGAACGTCCTGTTGTGCGGTGCAAAAGCGTTCTTGACAGCTATGTTGCACTGCATATATTTCGTGCGCTTGAACGCCCAAGGCGTCCGAAAGCGCTCCGCTAAAGGGTCGAGCCGCTTTCAACACAGCGGGGCGCGCAATGCGCAGCCCAACCCTGCAGGAGGAGACCGGCATGACGACCAACACGTTCGAAGACGCTCAGAAGTTTGGCCGCGAGAACATGGATCTCGCGCTCAAGAGCTTCGGCACCGTAAGCAAGGGCTTGCAGGCGATCGCCGTCGAAGTCGCCGATTACTCGAAGAAGGCGTTCGAGGACGGCAGCGCTCTGGTCGAGAAGATCGCAAGCGTCAAGTCCATCGACAAGGCGTTCGAGGTCCAGTCCCAGTTCGTCAAGTCGAGCTACGACGCCTATCTGGCGCGCATGACCAAGATCGGCGAGCTGTACGCGGATCTGGCGAAGGAAAGCTACAAGCCGATCGAGACGGCGTTCGCCAAGATCAAGTGACGCTCTGACGTCAGCGGCCGGCCCCGATGGCCGGCGCATCCCCACAGCCCGGCGTCTCGCCGGGCTTTTTTTTACCTCTTCGGCTTCCTACTTGATCGTCGGCGGGGCGTTCCGACAGTCTGGCGTGTGCGAAACTCCAGGGCTAGGATCAGCCCAGGTGATTTGATGCGGCGCCGCGCGGGCCCTCGAACGCGCCGCGGCGAACGGGAAGGCGGCGGCGAACTGATGAGGGAGGCGAGGACGGGTAATTCGAAGCGTGGCTTGCGTCGCACGGACGTACGGCGCAGCGGGGCCGCCCTGCGGGCCGCGAAACTCACTGCGGGTCTGCGCAGGGTCGAGGATGCGGGACCGGGCACGGGCGTCGTGACGAAGACGCGGCCGAAGGTCAAGCGGCCGAACCTTTATCGTGTGCTGATACTTAACGACGACTACACTCCGATGGAGTTCGTCGTGCACGTGTTGGAACAGTTTTTTGCGAAAGATCGTGAGGCTGCGACGCGCATCATGTTGCACGTCCACAATCACGGCGCGGGGGAGTGCGGCGTCTACACCTATGAGGTGGCCGAAACCAAAGTGACGCAGGTCATGGATTTCGCGCGGAAGCATCAGCATCCATTGCAATGCGTCATGGAAAAGAAGTGAGGTAAAGCAATTGCCGTCATTCTCGCGCAGCCTCGAGCAGTCTCTCCACCGCGCTCTGGCTTTCGCTAACGAGCGCCATCACGAGTACGCGACGCTCGAGCATCTGCTGCTGTCCCTGGTTGACGATCAGGACGCGGCGGCTGTCATGCGAGCCTGCAACGTCGACCTGGAAATTCTGCGGCGCAACCTGATCGAGTACGTTGACGCCGAGCTCGAAAATCTGGTCGGCGACACGTCGGAGGATTCCAAGCCCACCGCGGGCTTCCAGCGCGTCATCCAGCGCGCCGTCATCCATGTCACGTCTTCCGGCCGGGAAGAGGTCACCGGAGCGAACGTCCTGGTGGCGATCTTCGCCGAGCGCGAGAGCCACGCCGCGTTCTTCCTGCAGGAGCAGGACATGACGCGCTATGACGCGGTGAATTACATCAGCCACGGCATCGCCAAGCGCCCGGGCCTGTCCGAAGCTCGCCCCGCGCGCGGCGCCGACGACGAGGCGGGCGCGAGCGCCGACGAGGCCCCGAGCGGCGGCAAGAAGAAGGCCGACGCGCTCGACGCCTATTGCGTGAACCTCAACAAGAAGGCGCGCGAGGGCCGCATCGATCCGCTCATCGGGCGCGACGCCGAGATCACGCGCACCATCCAGATCCTGTGCCGCCGCACCAAGAACAATCCGCTCTTCGTCGGCGACCCCGGCGTCGGCAAGACCGCGATCGCCGAAGGCCTCGCGCTGCGCATCGTTCGCGACGAGGTGCCCGAAGTCCTGCAGGACGCCACCGTGTTCTCGCTGGACATGGGCGCGCTCCTCGCCGGCACGCGCTACCGCGGCGACTTCGAGGAGCGGCTGAAGCAGGTCGTGAAGGAACTCGAAGCGACCCCCGGCGCGATCCTGTTCATCGACGAGATCCACACCGTCATCGGCGCGGGCGCGACCTCGGGCGGCGCGATGGACGCATCGAACCTGCTGAAGCCGGCGCTCGCCTCCGGCACGCTGCGCTGCGTCGGCTCGACAACCTACAAGGAATACCGCCAGCACTTCGAGAAGGACCGGGCGCTCGTTCGGCGCTTCCAGAAGATTGACGTGGCGGAGCCTTCGGTCGAGGACGCGGTCGAGATCCTCAAGGGCCTCAAGCCCTACTATGAGAGCTATCATCAGGTCCGCTACACGAACGAGGCCATCAAGGCGGCGGTCGAGCTCGCGCACCGCTACATCAACGACCGCAAGCTGCCCGACAAGGCGATCGACGTGATCGACGAGACCGGCGCCTCGCAGATGGTCCTGCCGGAGAACAAGCGGCGCAAGACGATCGGCGTGAAGGAGATCGAGGCGACGATCGCCACGATGGCGCGGATCCCGCCGAAGTCGGTCTCCAAGGACGACGCCGAGGTTCTGCGGTCGCTGACCGAGAGCCTGAAGCGGGTGGTGTACGGGCAGGAGGCCGCCATCGAGGCGCTCTCCTCCACGATCAAGCTCGCGCGCGCTGGTCTGCGGGATCCGGAGAAGCCGATCGGCTGCTACCTGTTCTCGGGACCGACCGGCGTCGGCAAGACAGAGGTCGCGCGCCAGCTGTCGTCGCTGCTGGGCGTCAAGCTGCTGCGGTTCGACATGTCGGAATACATGGAGCGCCACACGGTCAGCCGCCTGATCGGCGCGCCTCCCGGCTATGTCGGCTTCGATCAGGGCGGGCTGCTGACGGACGGCATCGACCAGAACCCGCATTGCGTGCTGCTGCTCGACGAGATCGAGAAGGCGCATCCCGACCTGTTCAACATCCTGCTGCAGGTGATGGACCACGGGAAGCTGACCGATCACAACGGAAAGCAGGTCGATTTCCGCAACGTCATCCTGATCATGACGACCAATGCGGGAGCGTCCGACCTCGCGAAGGAGCCGATCGGCTTCAACCGCTCCAAGCGGTCCGGCGAGGATTCCGACGCCATCAACCGCCTGTTCGCGCCGGAATTCCGCAACCGGCTCGATGCGATCATCGCATTCGGCAACCTGCCGATCGAAGTGGTGCGTCAGATCGTCGAGAAGTTCGTGCTGCAGCTCGAGGCGCAACTCGCCGACCGCAACATCACGATCGAGCTCTCCGACGAGGCGCGCGACTGGCTGGCCGAGCGCGGCTACGACCCGCAAATGGGCGCGCGGCCGCTCGCCCGTCTCATTCAGGAGACGATCAAGACGCCGCTCGCCGACGAGGTGCTGTTCGGACGCCTGAAGGGCGGCGGCGCGGTCAGGGTGCTGGTCGAGACCAAAGAGGATGGCAAAGCCGGCCTCGGTTTCGCCTTCCCCGAAGGGCCAGTCACGCCGAAGCCCGAGACGATCGGCGACAAGCCGGGCGACCGGCCGGCGCGGCGCCGCTCGGAGAGCTCCCGGAAAGGCGGCTCCAAAGCGCCCCCGCTCGTGCGCAGTGACGGCTGAGCGGGCGCGGCGCCCGGCGCAACACGCGCCGGGTTGACCGCTGATGGACGCGACCCCTTCACATGAGGCGCCGGCTCCCGCCGGCGCCTCTCGTCCGTTCTGGCGCGGCGCGCGAGCGGCCCTGAGCACCCCGGGGCTGGTGCTGTTCGGAAGCTTCACCGGCTTCGGAGCGATGACGCACGATTTTGGCTGGCCGATCTGGATCGCCGCGTTGTCGACGGTCCTGATCTGGGCGGCGCCGGCCCAGCTGGTGCTGGCCGGCGCGCTCGCGAGCGGCGCCGGCATCGCGGCGGCGTCGCTTGCGGTGACGATCTCGGCGGTGCGACTGCTGCCGATGGTGGTGTCGATCCTTCCTGTCCTGCGCTCCGACCGCACCTCCCTCGGGGCCCGGCTTCTCGCCGCGCACTACGTGGCGGTGACTGCCTGGTTCGAAGGACTGCGCCGCACGCCGGCGCTCGATCGCGAAAGCCGCATGCCGTTCTTCCTCGGCCTCGCGAACGGGCTGGTGGTGGGCAGCACGATCGCGACCGTGGCCGGACACGCGGCGGCGGGCCTGCTGCCGGCGGCGCTTTCGATCGGGCTGCTCGGTCTGACGCCGATCTACTTTCTTCTGTCGCTCGAGCGGGGCGCCTCCGGCCTCGGCGAGCGGCTCGCGATCGGGTTCGGGCTGGTTCTCGCGCCGCTGATCGCAACCGTTTCGCCGCGCTTCGACCTGCTCTGGACCGGAATTATCGGCGGGACGATTGCGTTTGCGATCGACCGGGCGGCGCGCCGACGGCGTTCAGCCGCATGACGCCTCACGACGCCGGCTTTCTGCTGCTCGCGGTGATTGCAGCCTTCTTCGCGAACGAGATCTGGCGCGCGCTCGGAGTCGTGCTTTCAGCGCGGCTCGACGAGGACGGGGCGCTGTTCGCCTGGGTGCGGATGGTTGCGACGGCTCTGGTCGCCGGACTGGTGGCGAAGCTCGTGCTGTCGCCGAGCGGCGGCTTCGCCCTGGCGCCGCTCTGGCTCCGGCTCGGTTCAGCCGGCGTCGGGATTGCGGCTTACACGCTCGGCCGCCGCTCTCTTGCGCTTGGCGTCGCGGCAGCGGAGGTCGCGCTCGTCCTCGGCGTGGTCGCGCTCGGAGCGTAGGCTCGGGCCTTCAGTCCAACGCGGCGCGGATCTTCTCGGCGTGGGCGGCGAGGACGTCCTGGTTCTCCATCTGGCCGGTATGCGGCCTCAGCGGCACGTCGGTCCAGCGCGGCAGGATGTGGACGTGGGTGTGAAAGATCACCTGGCCGCCGGCGGTTTCGTTAAACTGCTGGATGGTGACGCCCTCGGCGCCCATGCCCGACTTCACCGCGCGAGCGACCTTCTGCACGGCGGCGAAGAGCGGACCCAGATCCGCCGTTTCCGCCTCCAGCAGGGTGCGCGACGGCGCCTTGGGAATCACCAGCACATGACCGTCCGCCCGCGGCATGACGTCCATAAACGCCAGCGCCGCGTCGTCTTCGTAGACTTTCTGGGCGGGGAGGTCGCCGCGCAGGATCTTGGCGAAGATGTTTTCGGGGTCGTACTCGGCCATAGGCGCCGCGGCTCCGTCCGGGAGAAGGGCGGCCAAAGGATCGCGCCCGGGAGCTTCGGTCAAGCGCCCTCTTCGGCAGCCGCTTCCGCTCGCCGGAACGGCGTCGCGGCCTCCAGCGCGTCCTGGACCTCCGAAACGTAGCGGCGCTCGCGCGCCAGATAGGTTTTCACGGCGCGCGCGAGCTCGGGGTCTGCGAAGGCGTGCGCGGAGTAGGTGGTGACGGGCCGATAACCGCGCGCAAGCTTGTGTTCGCCCTGCGCCCCAGCCTCGACGCGCGGCAGGCCGCGCGCGATCGCGGCGTCGATCGCCTGGTGGTAGCAGACCTCGAAATGCAGGAACGGACGATCCTCGATCGCGCCCCAGTAGCGGCCATAGAGCGCGTCCCCGCCGATGAAGTTCAACGCGCCGGCGATCGGCCGGCCGCCGTGCTCGGCGATCACCAGCAGGATCCGCTCCGGCATGGCCTCGCCGATCAGGCTGAAGAACCGCCGGTTCAGATAGGGGCGGCCCCACTTCCGCGAGCCCGTGTCGAGATAGAAGGCGAAGAAGGCGTCCCAGTGCGCTTCCGTCAGGTCGGCGCCCGTCAGATGGCGGATCACGATCCCGTCCGCCAGCGCCTCGCGCCGTTCGCGCTTCAGCTGCTTGCGCTTGCGGGACGATAGGTCCGCCAGGAAGTCGTCATAGGAGCCGTAGCCCTCGTTGCGCCAATGAAACTGCTGGTCCGTCCGGGCCAGAAAACCCTGCTGGACGAGCAACGCCTGCTCCGCCTCAGTGGCGAAGGTCACGTGAGCGGAGGAGGCGCCGATCTGGCGCATCAAGCCCCGCAGGGCGGCTGCAAGCGCAGTCTGCGCCGCCTGCCGATCCTGGCCGGGCGCGGCAAGGAGGCGCGGCCCGGTCGCAGGCGTGAACGGCGCCGCGACCTGCAGCTTCGGATAATAGCGTCCGCCGGCGCGCTCGTATGCGTCGGCGAACGCGTGGTCGAACACGTACTCGCCCTGGCTGTGGCTCTTCAGATAGCAGGGCGCGAAGCCGGCCGCCGCGCCCGAGGCGTCCTCGAGCGCGAGATGAGCGGGCGTCCAGCCCGTGCCGGGGCCGACGGCGCCGGAATCCTCGAGCGCCTTGAGGAACCTGTGATCGACGAACGGGTTGTAGCTCGCGTCGGCGCCTTGGGGCTGCGCGCAGGCCTGCCAGACCTCGGGGTCTATGTCGGAGATGCGCTCGACGAGGCGCGCGCGGAAGGGTGGTCGCTCGGACATTCTGGCTGGTCACGTGAGGGCGGCCCCGGAAAACTAGGTTGCCCGGCGGCCATGTCCAAGGGGCGGGGGTGCGGCGAACCGCCGGACCTGCAGGGCTTTATCCCGGCGCCGCGCTTTGGTTCTATGCGGCGCGGCCGAAGGGCCCAAAAAGGGTCTTCTGCGCGGATCACCGTTTGCAGGGACCAATGTGGAAGGAAGCGACGCATGAAGATTCAACTTGTCGCCGCCGCTGCGGTCCTGCTCGGGCTCGCGGGCGCCGCTCAGGCGCATGGCCCGACCCGGCAGAAGACCCAGCAGGAGGTCGAGATCAACGCCCCTGCCGACAAAGTCTGGAAGGCTGTCGGCAACTTCCAGGACGCCAGCTGGATCCCTGTGGTCGAGAAGACCGAAGGGCAGGGCGGCAACGAAAAGGGCGCGACGCGGAAGCTGACCCTCAAGGGCGGCGGGACCGTCGAGGAAGCTCTGGATGCCTATGACGAGGCCGACAAGACCTTTCACTACCGCATCACCAATGTGGACGTGAAGGTTCTGCCGGTCACCAATTACTCATCGAAGGTCACGGTGACGCCGGAGGGCGACAAGACCAAGGTCGTCTGGTGGGGCGCGTTCTATCGCGGCTATCCGAACAATGATCCGCCTGCCGATCTGAGCGACGAGGCTGCGGTCAAGGCGGTGAGCGGCCTCTATCGGACCACGCTCGATTCTCTCAAGGAGAAGCTCGAGAAGGGGAGCTGATCTGATCTCCCACACCCGCGCAGCGCTTCTGGCGCTGCTCCTTGTCGGCGCGGGCGGGTCCCGCGCCGATGAGGCGTTCGTGACAAATCAGGCTGAGGACGATCTGAGCGTCCTCGACCTCGATACGGGCAAGGCAGTCGCCACCATCCCGATCGGCGGAAAGCCCGCGGGCGTCGCTGTGTCCGCGGATGGCGCGCGAGTCTACGTGACGAGCCCTGACGGCAAGGCGCTGTCGATCGTCGACGCGGCCGCCCGAAAGCTTCTTCACCGCATGCCGCTCGAAGGCGGGCCGCTCGGCGTCGCTGTCCATCCCTCCGGCTCGCCGGTCTATGTGGCCGACTGGTACGCGTCCCGGATCATGGTGGTGGATCCCGAGAAGCGGGAGGTCACCGGCCGGATCGAGGTCGGCAAATCACCCTCCGGCCTGGCTGTGACGCCCGACGGCAAACTTCTGCTGTCGGCGGATCGCGAGTCCAACCAGGTGTCGATCATCGACCTTGCGACCGAGAAGGTTCTCGCCGCCGTGCCGGTGGGCGAGCATCCATTCGGCGTGACGATCGACGCTGAGGGGAAGCGCGCCTATACGGCGAACGTCACCTCGAACGACGTTTCGGTGATCGACATTGCGGCGCGAAAAGTCGTCGGGACGGTCCCGGTAGGCGAGCGCCCCTATGTCGTAGGGCTTGCGAATGGCCGCGCCTTCGTAACCGATCAATACGCCGGGCAGGTCTCCGTATTCGACACGGCTACGCTCCGGCCGCTGAAGGACGTGCCGGTCGGCGAGTACCCGGAGGGCCTGCAGGCCTCGCGGGATGGGAAGCGCGTCTATGTCGTCAACTGGGCGTCGAACACAGTGACGGTGATCGACTCGGAGACGCTTAAGTCCGTCGGAGAGATGAAGACGGGCGATGGTCCGCGCGCCTTCGGCCTCTTCATCAGGCCGACGGCGCCGATCCAGCAGCGTCCATGAGCGCTCGCACCTGAGCCGCGAGCTGCATTGGATCAAACGGCTTGGGAATGACGGCCATGGCGCCCAGCTGCTTGAACCGATGAATTTCGGTCGCCTGGGTTCGCGCCGTGATGAAGATCACGGGCGTCTGCCGCGTGGCGGCTCCCGCGCGCAAGCGAGTGAGGGTCGCCAGCCCGTCCATGTCGGGCATCATGACGTCAAGAAGGATGAGGTCGGGGGCGAAGCTCGGCGCAAGCGCCAGAGCGTCTGCGCCCGTCGCCGCCGTCTCGACAATCATCTCCGGATCTATTTCAAGCGCGAGCCGGGCGATCTCCCGGATGTCGGACTCATCGTCGACATAAAGCACTCGCACAGGAGGCTCTCAGCTAAGGCGTTTCAGGCGGCATGCGTACTGCAGAGATCATCCTCAGTCGAGACTAACGCCACACTTTTGACGCGTTTATCCGAACGCGCCCATCGCGCTCCAGATGATCGCGCCCGACATCAATGCAAGGCCAACCACATCGCCGCGAAGAAGCTGACGTTCGATCGCGTTATGAGGCGAGGTATTCAGCAGCGCGTCGTCAACAATATCTATGTCGTCAGACCCGAACTCGACGCCTGCCTCAATGAAGTCTTCCGCATCCGCTGCGTTGACCGGCAGATTTGCTGCGACGACTGCATGCGAAGCAGAAGCGGTCGGTCTGTTCTCGAGAACGTAAAACATTGAAGCGCTCAGGCGTGTTTCGCTGAATTAAGCGTTCAACGCGCCTCTCGCCACCGAGTTCCGCTCCGAACTCGGTGCTTCACAATTTCTTTACGCCTAGGAGCCTCAGCCGCGCGGCAGCGCACCGTCGTCGATCAGATGCTCAAGAGCCCCGATCGCAACCTCAAGGTCGGCGATCTTGCGCAGCGCGCCGTCGGAGGGGAGGGTGCGAGCGCGGGCCGCGGCCGCAAGAAGCTCGATCTGGGCCGCTTTCATGCGGTCGAGCAGAGTCTTGTAATCGTCCATCTGCGGCGGAAATCCCCTCGGGCGAGGAGGCCGCCAATCTGGCTGTGCCCCCGCCAATAAATGGAAAATTTGGTCGGAGCGGCGGGATTTGAACCCACGACCCCTAGTCCCCCAGACTAGTGCGCTAACCGGGCTGCGCCACGCTCCGACACCCCTTGAGGGGCGGCGCTTGCCCTAGCGCCATTCGGGCCGACGCGCAAGCCGGCGGGAAGGGCGCCGGTCGGCTGAACGGAAAATGAATGAGCCGTCCGGCTTCCGTTCAGCCGGGACCGCGCAACCTGTCCGGACTTTCGAGATCTTCCCCCGCCTTGAACAGGCGTCGACGCGGACACCGCCCCTCTCCGCGCCGAGAGTTTCTCGGAGGATGAGCCCGGCCGGCAGGGGAACGGCCGGGCCATTTTTTTTCAGCAGAGCAGTTCGGTTGGACTTCGACGCGATAGGCGGCCGCCCGATCGGCGGAGCGGCCTGGACGATAAAGCTACTAAGTTTATAGAATGACGTTGACAGGCGGCGCGGGCCATGGCGTGCTCGGCGGCGTAGCTCCTGGAGACTCGTTCATGATCTTCCGTATCGCAGCGCGTGTTGCGGCCGCGCTCGCGCTTGCCGGGCCCTTGGCGGCTGGCTCGCCGGCGAACGCGCAAACCCGCATCACCAACGTCTCCTATGATCCGACGCGCGAGCTCTACAAGGAGTTCGACGCCGCGTTCGAAAAGAAGTGGAAGGCCGACACCGGCGAGGACATCAGGGTCCAGGCCTCGCATGGCGGCTCAGGCAAGCAGGCCCGCGCCGTGATTGACGGCCTGAACGCGGACGTCGTCACGCTCGCCCTGGCCGCCGACATCGACGCGATCGCCTCCGCCAGCGGCAGGATACCGGCGGACTGGCAGAAGCGCCTGCCGCACAATTCCGCGCCCTACACGTCGACGATCGTGTTTCTGGTCCGCAAAGGAAACCCGAAGGCGATCCGGGACTGGGACGATCTGGTGAAGCCCGACGTTCAAGTCATCACCCCGAACCCAAAGACCTCCGGCGGCGCCCGCTGGAACTATCTCGCCGCCTGGGCTTATGCGGCGGAGAAGAACGGAGGCGATCAGGAGAAGGCGAAGGCCTTTGTCGCCGCGCTCTACAAGAACGTGCCGGTGCTCGACTCCGGCGCCCGCGGCTCCACGACCACATTCGCGCAACGCGGCCTCGGCGACGTGTTGCTCGCCTGGGAGAACGAGGCGTTCCTCTCCTTCAAGGAGTTCGGCGACCACAAGTTCGAGATTGTCTACCCCTCGCTGTCGATCCTCGCTGAGCCGCCGGTCGCGCTTGTCGACGGCAATGTCGACAAGAACGGCACCCGCAAAGCCGCCGAGTCCTATCTCAGGCTGCTCTATGAGAAAGAGGGCCAGACCATCGCTGCGCGCAACTTCTACCGGCCGAGCTTTCCCGATCTCGCAGACCCGCAGGATCTGGCGCGCTTCAAACAGCTGAAGCTCGTCACGGTAGACGCCGAGTTCGGCGGCTGGAAGAAGGCTCAGGCGGAGCATTTTGGCGAAGGCGGCACGTTCGACCAGATTTACAAGCCGGGCGGTTGATCCCTCGCCGTCGGGCGCCGGACGCGCGGTCCTGTCGGCCGCGCGTCCATGCGTTCTCCACCGACGCCACGCGATCCGCTAAGACACGCAGGACAGCACTCGAGGACGCCATGGATCTGAAGATCAGGAACATCCGCAAGGACTACGGGAAGTTCCCGGCGCTCAACGGGGTCAGCCTGGACATCCGCTCGGGCGAGCTGATCGCGCTGCTCGGGCCTTCGGGTTCGGGCAAGACGACGCTGCTGCGCGCCATTGCGGGACTTGAGTTCCCCGACGGCGGGCAAATCCTGTTCGGCGACGTGGACGCCTCGCGCAAGACCGTCCAGGAGCGCAATGTCGGCTTCGTCTTCCAGAGCTATGCGCTGTTCCGGCACATGAAGGTGCTCGACAACATCGCGTTCGGCCTGAGGGTGCGGGAGCGGTCGCGGCGGCCCTCGGAGGCGCAGATCCGCCGGCGCGTGCTGGAGCTGCTCGATCTTGTCCAGCTTACCGGGCTCGAGGGACGTTATCCGGCTCAGCTGTCGGGCGGCCAGCGGCAGCGCGTGGCGCTCGCCCGGGCGCTGGCGATCGAGCCACAGGTGCTGTTGCTCGACGAACCGTTCGGCGCGCTCGACGCGCAGGTCCGCAAGGAGCTGCGCCGCTGGTTGCGCAAGATCCACGATGACACCGGCCACACCACTGTGTTCGTCACGCATGACCAGGACGAGGCGATGGAGCTCGCGGACCGGGTGGCGGTGCTGCACAAGGGCGATCTGCAGCAGGTCGGCACGCCTGACGAGGTCTATGACCAGCCGGCGACGCCGTTCGTCTACGGCTTCATCGGCGAGTCGACGGCGTTGCCGGTGATGGTGCGCGCCGGACGGCTCGAGCTCGACGGCCGGGCGCTTTCGATCGGCGCGAGCGGCGTCGCCGAGGGGCCGGCGCGTCTGCTGGTGCGTCCCCAGGACGTGGCGCTGGTCGAACCGGAAGCCGGAGTCGTGACCGGCGAGGTCGTCGCCCTGCGGCGGTCCGGATCGAACCGCCGCATCGACGTCTGCGTCGGGGCCGAGCGCAGCCGGATCGAGGCGCTGGTCTCCCCGGAAGACGAGATCGGGGTCGGCGATCGGGTCGGTTTGGCCTTCCGCCGCCATGCTCTGTTCCCCGACGAAGCCGCCGCCGCTCCGGTCGCGCGCGCCGCATGAGGCGCCGCACCGCCGCCGCTGCTACTGTCCCGCCGCGCCAAGCTCAGGGGATTCGGCGCGCCCCGGTGTAAGGGCGGGAACGGCGCGATGGCGATAGATGTGGCGTAAGGCGGCCTCGGTCGGCGGGCTGACCCTCGTCTCGCGCCTGTTCGGCTTCCTGCGCGACGTGATGATGGCCGCGCTGCTCGGCGCCGGACCGCTCGCCGACGCGTTCATGGTCGCGTTTCGGCTGCCGAACCACTTCCGCGCGATCTTCGCCGAGGGCGCCTTCAACGCCGCCTTCGTGCCGCGCTACGCCCGGGCGCTCGAGCGGCACGGAGAACAAGAGGCGAAGTCGTTCGCGGAAGACGTGCTGGCGCTGACGCTGGCCGTGCAACTCGCGCTGCTGGTTCTCGCGCTCGTGTTCGCGCCGGTGGTGGTGGCGCTGCTCGCTCCGGGCTTCGCCGAGGAGCCCGGCCAGCTCGAGCTGACCGCGAGCCTCACACGCATCACCTTTCCGTATCTGCTGCTGATCTCCTGGATGACGCTGGCGTCAGGCGTGCTGAACGCGCACGACCGCTTCGCCGCCGCCGCTTCGGCTTCGATCCTGCTCAACATCTGCATGATCGGCGCGCTGCTGATGACGGGCTTCTTTCCGACGGTCGCGCATGCGCTGGCGGTCGGCGTGCTGGTCTCGGGCTTCGCGCAGCTCGGCCTCGTGCTGTGGGATCTGAAGCGCGCCGGGCGCAGCCTGCGTCTCAAGACGCCGCGAATGACCGCGCATGTGCGCAACTTTCTGCGCGGTTTCGGTCCGGCGGTGCTGGGTTCGGCGGGCGTCCAGATCGCGATGTTCGCCGACACCATTCTGGCGTCGTTCCTTCCGACCGGCTCCGTTTCCTATCTCTACTACGCGGACCGGCTCTATCAGCTGCCGCTTGCGGTCGTTGGCATTGCGATCGGCACCGTGCTGCTGCCCGAGCTTGCGCGCCGGCTGGCCGCGGACGATCTCGCCGGGGCGCGCGACAGGCTGAACCGCGCGCTCGAGGGCGCGCTGCTGATGACGCTGCCCTTCGTCGCGCTGTTCGCCGCCGCGCCCGGCCCGGTGGTGGCCGCCCTGTTCGGCCGCGGGGCGTTCGACGCAGCGGCCGTTGAGGGTTCGGCGGCCGCGCTCCAGGCCTACGCGATCGGCCTTCCGGCGGTGGTGGCGCTGCGCTGCGTGACGCCGGGCTTCCATGCTTCCGGCGACACGGCGACCCCCGTGAAGGCGCTCGCGGCCGCGACGATCGTCAACGTGGCGTTGAAGGTGCTGCTTGTCGGCTCGTTCTTCAGCGCCGGCCTCGCCTTCGCGACTTCGATGGGCGCTTGGGCAAATCTGTTGCTGCTGACCTGGCTCTTGCGCAAGCGGGACGGTTTTGCGCCCGACCGGCGCTTCGCGCTCAGCATCGCGGCGCTCGCCCTTGCGACCGCAGGCTCCGCCGCGGCGGTCCGCTGGTCGCTCGGCCCGGCGGCAGGGCTGAAGGGGCTGATCCCGCAATTCCCGGATTTCGCCCCTGCGGCGCTCATCGGCCTTGTCGGAATCGTCGCCTATGGGGCCATCGCCGCGCCGGGCTTTCTATTCGCGCGGCGCTGATCGTCAGCCCGCCAGCGCGCGCCGTCGTCGCTGCGGGGCGGGGCCGCGGCGCTCATACGCAACCGTCGCGGCGATGAAGCCCCACATCATGCCGAGCAGCGCCCATTGGTGACGCCAGTGGTCGATGTCGATGACCGCCGCCTCGATCATCAGCACCACCCAGGTCGAGAAGGTGCAGATGAACACCGGCCGCCACGGCGTCGGCGTCAGCACGTAGCGGGCGCCGGAGAACAGGGTGAGCAGCGTCATCACCGGCACCACCACGCCGCCGAGCCAGCCGTATGACATGAAGGCGTTCAGATAGGTGTTGTGAACATCCGCCCCGAAGCGCTTGGAAAATTGGAAGATTCCAATGCCGAACGGCTTGTCGAGAGCGAGGCGGAAGCCCATCACGTGGTTCGAGAAGCGACCGCCATGCTCGACATCGTAGCTCTGCTCGAGGCTTGCGCGTTCGGCGAACAGGTTCGCGACCGACGGCAGCTGGATCAGGATCACCAGGAAGACCGCAGCCAATACGGTCGCCGCCGCGCAGGTGACCAGGATCCGTGCACGCGCTGACGGCGAGGGAGCGGTCAGCACGGTGAGCGTCGTCATCAGCATGGCCGACGCGATCAGATGGCCCCAGGATCCGCGCGAGAAGCTCAGCAGCACGCCCGCCATGATGATCCCAAGCGGCACGACCAGGATGAGCGACCTCTTGAGATCGCTCGCATAGAGCCGCTGGATCAGGATCAGCGCCGGGAAGATGAGGTGCGGCGCGAAGACGTTCGGGTCCTTGAACGCGCCCTTGGCCCGGTTGTAGCGCAGCAGGCTGTCCGCGAACGGCACGAGGTGGAAGTAGCCGACGATCGCAAGCAGCCCGCTCGCCACCCCGGCGATGACCCAGGCGTTCGCGATCAGGCGCGCCCGAGTCTCGGTGCGGTCGGCGAGGAAGAGGGAATAGAAGCAGCCGGTTCCGGCGAGAAAGACGCCGATCGTCGTCCACTTCTGCGTGTCGGCCCGATCGAACACCAGCGTCAGCGTGAGAACGGCGCCGAGCTGGTAGAGGATGACGAGCAGGAGAAAGGGCAGCAGCACGCGCGGCAGCTTCAGCCCGGTGCCGACGAACAGCACGATCGCGCCAATCATCAGCAGATCGTAGGCGGCCGGCTCGAACATCACGAAGAAGCTCGAGGCGATGGCGAGCCAGACCACGCCCTCGCGGAGCGTCTCCGCCTGGATCGTCATGGGCCGGCGCGCGCTCCGGCCCGGCAGCGCGCCGGCGGCGCTCAATAGGCGCTATCCGTCTTGGCGAGCGCGAACGGCGTCTTCGCCAGGATCAGGATGTCGAACAGGATCGACCAGTTCTCGATGTAATAGAGGTCGTGGTCGACGCGCTTGCGCAGCTTCTCGGGGGTGTCGACTTCGCCGCGCCAGCCGTTGATCTGCGCCCAGCCGGTCACGCCGGGCTTCACCTTGTGACGGGCGAAGTAGCCGTCCACCACATCGTTCCAGAGGCGCTCCGAGGTGTGCGCCCCAACGGCGTGCGGCCGAGGACCGACGAGCGAGAGTTCGCCCTTCAGCACGTTGAAGAGCTGCGGCAGCTCGTCGATCGACGTCCTGCGAATGAAGCGGCCCACCCGGGTGACGCGGGAGTCGTTCTTGGTCACGACCGTCTTGGCGTCTGGGTCCGACATCTCGTGGCGGAGCGAGCGGAACTTGAAGACTTCGATGACCTCGTTGTTGAAGCCGTAGCGCTTCTGGCGGAAGAACACCGGGCCCGGGCTGTCGAGCTTGATCGCGATAGCGGTCGCGAGCATCACGGGCGAAAGCAGGATCAGCGCGAGCGATCCCACGATCAGATCGAAGGCCCTCTTGGCAACGAAGTCCCAATTCTGGATGGGCTTCTCGGCGAGCTCCACCATCGGGATGGCGCCGAGATAGGAATAGGCGCGCGGCCGGAAGCGCAGCTTGTCGGTGTGGGCGGAGAGCCTGATGTCGACCGGCAGGACCCAAAGCGTCTTCAGGATCTCGGCTACGCGGCCCTCTGCGCTGACCGGGATCGTGACGATCAGCAGGTCGATGTGAGCGAGTCTGCCGAACTCCACCAGTTCAGCGATGTTGCCGAGCTTCGGATAGCCGGCGACGATAGCCGGCGAGCGGTCATCAGAGCGGTCGTCGAACACGCCACAGATGTGGACGTCGTTCTCCGGCATCGATTCCAGCGATCGGATGAGCTCCGCGGCCGGCTCGCCGCCGCCCACGATCACCGCCTTGCGCCCGATCCGTCCTTCGCGCGCCCAGTGCTTGACCAGCAGCGTCATGGCGCCGTGGACCGTGATCAGGCCGCCCGCGCCGAACACGAACCAGTAGCCGAGCCAGTTCCGCTGAACGATGCCTCCGAAGTCGAAGAACGCGCCGACGACGGCGAAGCCCGCGAACACAAGGGTCCAGGCGCCGAGGGTGCGGCCGACCTGGCCCCGCACTGAGCGGAACGCCACCACATGGTAGACGTCGGCCGCGTGGGCGAAGACGAGCGTCAGCAGGAATCCGATGCCCATGGCGGCGAGATACGGCCAGGCGATCGCGTCGACCGCGCCGAACGCAGCCGCATAGGCCGCAAGGCCCGAACCGATGACCACCGCGGCGTCGGCGAGGCGCGCGACGCCGATCAGCAGCACCGGCGATATAGAGGCGGCGCTGAACCGCTCGGCGATCTCGCGCGCCTGTTCGTTCAGCCGCGCCTGGCGCTGCTTCGCGGCGGCTGACGTCGGTTTCTCGCCAGTGTCGATTCGGGCCATGGACAGGTCGGTCACGTCGCTGGGCTCTCCCTCGAACGACCGGCACTCTCCCCCCTAAACTGCGAATATTGTTTTACGGCGATCCATTAATCACCGCCAGACCGGCGACGAAGGGCCTCGCGGTAAACGGTTTCGATCCGCGCAGACATCTCGGCGAGCGAGAATTCACCCAAGATGTGCTCGCGCCGCGCGGACGCCGCCTTGGCGGCTGCGGCTGGATCGGCGGCGATCGCGGACATGGCGGCGGCGAGCGCCTGCGGGTCGCCCGGCGCGACGAGTTCATCCGAAAACCGCCCGAAGATCTCCGGTATGCCGCCGACGCGGGTCGCCACGATCGGCAGACCGGCTGCGATCGCCTCAAGCACGACGTATGGCATCGACTCGGCCCGCGACGGAACCACGATTGCGCGGCCGAGCCCGAAGGCCTCGCGGGCGGGGGTCGATTTCTGAAATCTGACGCGCGGGGCCAGTCCGCGTTCGGCGACCATCGCCCTGTAGCGATTCTCGTCCGGTCCATCGCCGACAATGATCGCAGAGGCGGGCCGCCCTGCGCCGGCGAGCAGGGCGAGCGCATCGATGAACACATCGACGCCCTTCAGATCGCGCAACATGCCGAGATAGAGGAAGTCGACGGCGTCAGGCGCCGGGAGCACCCGCTCGTACTCTTCCGGCCTCAGACCGTTGCGGACCACGACAGAGGGACAGCGCGGCGCGCCGATTTTCTCCACATAGGTCCGCTGCTCATAGGCGCTGACGTGAATCAGCGAGTCGGTCAGCCGCTCCAACGCCCGCTCGACCTGAAAATACACGCGGCCTTCGAGCGAGCCGGGATCGTAATGCAGGCTCCCGCCATGAGGCGCATAAAGCCGGGCAACGGGCTTCGATCGGCCAAGCCAGGTCCCGACCACGCGCCCGAAGGCGCCTCCCTTCGCGCCGTGGCAGTGCAGAACGTCCGGCGCCAGGGGCGAAAGGGTCCGGCTGACGCGCGCGATGGCGAGGAGGTCCGAGGGCGAGAGCTGGCGGGCGATCGGGAGGCGGACCGAGCCCAGCTCCAGATCGTTGGCGAGCGAGCCTATGCGGGCCTCTTCAAAGGCGCCGCCCGTGGTGCTGTCGCAGACAAAGCCGACGCTGTGGCCCGCCGCCGCCTGCGCGCTGATCAGATCGGCGATGTGCCGGAAGATTCCGCCGATCGGCGATCGGACCAGATGTACGATCCGCAGGGGCTTCGCGTCGGTCATGAGCGCTCCAGGGCCAGCGTGTCGCAGTTCGCCGCGGCGCTCGGCCTCAGAACCATCGCTCCTCGATGTTAATCGTGTCGCCCGGCCGGATCGGGTAGGTCACCGGCACTTCGCCCTTGAACACCCGGTCGCCCACCCGTCGGGTGAGCTCCACGCGGTCGCGCCTGGCCCGCGGAGAGAAGCCGCTCGCGATTGCGACGGCGTTCTCCGCCGTCATGCCGGCGACATAGGGGTACTGCCCGGCGTTGGTGACCTCGCCAAGGATGAAGAACGGGCGGTAGGACTCGATCTCCACGGAGACGTTGGGGTCGCGCAGATAGCCGCTCTTCAGCTTCGCCTCCAGTCCTGTGCGAACCTGGTCGGAGGTCTTTCCGCTGACCTGATAACGGCCGACGAGGGGCATCGCGATGCTGCCGTCCGGCTCCACGGCGTAGCTGTTGGTCAGGTTCTGCTGCCCGAACACGTTGATTCTGAGCTTGTCGCCGCTCGCCAGAACGTAAGGCTCGTCATAATCCGCCGAGAGGGGCGGCGGCACCGCCCGCGGAGCAGCGCAGCCGGCGAGCAGCGCGGCGAGAGCCAGCGCAATCGAGGAGCGACGCGACCTCATGACGAACCCTTGCAGACATGGTTTATCCTTCGTTACCTCAACATGGTTAACGAGCCGTTGTCGGCTAATCTGCTGCAGGGCGGCGGATTAACTCTGCGGCAACCATGATCATGCTGTCCTGCGACAAGTGAAGTAATGATGCGGCAGTCGAGGGCGGGGAATGGTCCAGCGGATCAGCCATGGCGAGGAGGAAGATCGTCCCCAGGGCGGGGAAATCGACCTTCGCGCGCTTGGCCGGGGCCTCTGGCGCCGGAAGCGCTGGATTCTCGGGCCGACGCTGCTGGCGGCGGTGGTCGCCTTCCTGTTCGTTGAACTCAGCGCGCCGTATTTCCGGTCCACTGCCCTCGTTCTAATCGAAAACCGCGAAAGCGCGTCGCCCGGCCCCGGCGGCGAGCGCGAGACTCAACTGCCCGACGAGCAGGCAGTGGCGAGCCAGGTCCAGCTGATCCAGTCCCGCGACCTGGTGCGCAGAGTGGTGAAAACCCTCGACCTCGGGGAGGATCCCGAATTCTCCGTCCAGAAAGGCTCGATCCTGCGGCGCATCCTGCGCGCGATCGGGCTAAGCGGACAGGACGATGCGCCGCTGAGCGAACGTGTGGTCGACAAGGTGGCCGAGAACCTCTCGGTCTATCCGGTGACCGGATCGAGAGTCGTCGGGATCGAGTTCGTCTCCAAGAACGCCGACACCGCCGCCAAGGTCGTGAACGGCTTCGTCGACGCCTATCTGGACATTCAGCGGGCCGCGAAGCGGGAAACCAACCAGCAGGCCGGCCAGTATCTTGCCGGCGAGATCGAGAGCCTGCGCTCGCGGGTCCAGGACGCCGAGGAGAAGGTGGAAGCCTTCCGCTCGAAGGCCGGGCTGCTCGTCGGCGCGAACAACACGACGGTCGCCCAGCAGCAACTCGGCGACGCCACGACCCAGCTGTCCGCCACCCGCACCCAGCAGGCGGAGGCCCAGGCCAAGGCGGAGATGATCCGCACCGTGCTCCGGCAGGGGCGGCCGGCGGAGGCGCTCGACATCGCGAACTCCGATCTGGTGCGCTCGCTGACGCAGCAGCGCTCGCAGCTCGCCGCCCAGATCGCCAGCGAAGGCCGCACCTTGCTGCCGCAGCATCCTCGCATGCGCGAACTGGCCGCGCAGCTGCAGGGCCTCGACGAGCAGATCCGGGGCGAGGCCGAAAAGCTTGCGCGCGCCTTCGAAAACGACGCCAAGACGGCCGGAGCCCGCGTCAAAGCGCTGAGCCAGCAGCTCGACGAGCTCAAGGCCGCGGCGGCCGCCGCCAACAGCCAGGACGTTCAGCTCCGCGCGCTCGAGCGCGACGCCCGCTCCCAACGCGATCTTCTCGAACAGCTTCTCGCCCGCTATCGCGAAACCACCGCCCGCGAGAATCCGGAAGCGCTGCTGGCGGACGCGCGCGTCATCTCGCGCGGCGCGGCGGCCACCGGGCCCTACTTCCCCAAGAAGCTCCCGACCATCGCCCTGGTCACCATCGCGGCCTTCGCGCTGTCCTTGTTCGGGGCCGCGGCCGCCGAGGTGTTCGGCACGCAGCGCCGGCTCGACGACGGCGACGCCGCGCCGCCTCCGGCGATCGGCGCGGTGCCGGTGTTCGGTCGGCTTCAGGAGCCGATGCGGGTCCAGCCGGCGACCGCGCCTCCGTCTGCGACAGCCGCGACGCCAGCGGCAGGGCGCTCCAGCGACGCACAGGACGGAAGCGCAGCCTCGCCGGAAGCGAATTCGTCAGCGCGCGCGGCGAGCATCGAATATGCCGACGCAAGCTTGGTCGCCGCGCTTGCACGGCAACTCGCCGCCATGCCGACCTCGGACGGCGCGCTGCGCATCCTCACCACCGGCGCGACGCCGGACCTCGCGGTGGCGAGCGTGGCGGCCGAACTCGCCGCGACGCTGTCCGCGTCGGGTCGGCGGGTGGTCGCGATCGACGCCGGCGGCGGCGCGGCCCGCTCGGGAGAGCCGCCGTTGGAGCCTGGGCTCTCGGAGCTCCTGACGGGCGCCGCAACCTTCGCGCAGGCGATCCACCGCGACCCGGGCTCGCGCATCCACCTCGTGCCGGGGGGCGCCACGCCATACCGCGCGCTCGACGCGGCCGCCCAGGCGCGCCTCGACGTGGTGCTCGAGGCGCTCGCGCTGACCTATGACTTCGTGATGCTGATGACGCCGGGCGGACCGGCCGGCGCGGAACCGTTCGCGCCCTACTGCAGTGCGGCCGTGCTGATTTCGGCCGCAGGCGCGGCCGACCTCGCGACGGTCGAGGCGCATGAGCGGCTGAAGTCACAGGGGATCGAGGACGTCGTCGTGCTGCTCGTCAGCGACGGCGGCGGCGATCCGCGCGGCCGCTCACTGGCGGCCGCCTGATCTCCCGGAGCTATTCGGCTTCCGGCGCGGGTTCCGCATGGCCCCGTCGGCGGGCGCGGAACGCCCGGATCTTCTCGACCAGCGCGTAGGCGGTGGGGTTCGCCTTGATGCGTGATTTTGCGGTGGTCTTGGCCGCAATGGCGGCCGCGGCCGCGCGTCCGCGCAGCGTGACCCCGAAAATCGAGTCGAACAGCGGCTCCAGGTCCGGACAATACATCTTCTTGTAGGCGGCTGCGCCAACGCCGAGATCGAAGATCCTGAGCCCGCGACGGATCGAATCTTCAACGACGAAGTTCATCAGCATTTCGCCCGGACTGTATTTGGCGTGCTCGCCGCTGGTGATCGAGATGAACATGCCGCAGTAGCGTTGTTCGTCGGCGACGCCACCCGTCACCGCGATCGTCTCGTCGTCGAGATCGAAGCCGTAGAGATCGATCACCGGCGCCTTTTCGGCGAGGCCGCAGGCCTCGGCGAGGAACTCGGGCACGCCGGGATGCGCGAACACGTTTTCGATCCCGCGCTCGGCGAACTGCTCCGCCTTCTGGGCCAGGAAGACGTCGAGCAGCTTGCGGCGCTGCTCCGCGCTCGTGGCGCGGAAGATGTGCGGCCGGCCGCGCTCCTCGAAGCGCCGCATCTTGCGGCGCTGGTTCGAGCGCGACTTGGCGGAAACGAAAAGCTTCAGGTGCTCATCGAGGCTTGCGGCGAGGGGGCCGCTGAACGCCGGATCGGGCGACGGCTGGCTGGGCAGCGCCATGAAGGGATTGGGCAGACCTTCCCAGCTCTCCGGCTGGTTCTGCAGCGCGAACAGATCGATGCGCGCCAGCGCCGCCGTCTCGGCCAGCAGACGGTCGACTTCGGCCAGATCGAACAGCGCGAGGCGGTCGCGGCGGATGACCGGGACGTTGTAGTTGACATGGCTGCCGCCGAGAAAGCGGGCGACGGCCACGCCCCATCTGCGGCTGACCCCGAACGGCAGCAGGGCGACGGGCGCGCCGGCCTCGTCCTTCGCGACGACGATGAGCGGGCGGACGGCTTCATGAGCCGCGACATTGTCGAGCCAGGGCCTCAGCAGTCCCGGATGCTGGTATGGCGTGGCGAGCGCATCGCGCAGCAGTTCAGACCATGCGGGCAGCGCGCCGGCGGCGTCGCGGTGGACCTCGACCGACGAGAACGCCGGTCCGGAGCTGGCGGGAGACTGGGGCAGCGGTCGAGATCCTGTCGCTTGCGGGACGATCGTGAGCCGCGGCGCCGTTGCCGACTCGGCTGCAACATCGGCGCCCTTATCGCACGCCGGCCTGCGGATCGCCTCCCGCGCGCCGATCACTTGCTGACGCGCAGGTTCGACAGAGAGTCGCCGATCGTCCGGAAAGCCGTGTCCAGCGCCGTCTGATTTCCCGCGTCGAAATAGTAGGCCACACTGGTTGCACAGCTCTGAAGCAATGATTTGGTCGCGACGCCAGGATTGTCATACGCTACGGTATATACGATAATCCCGGCCGATTTGGCGCTATTACATATTGTCTTCAGGCGTGTATTTAGCGTGTTGATTGCAACGGTGACGTCGTTAGTAGTGCCGAGCCGGTTGTCAGAGAGCTTTCCGAAGGCGGTATATGTGTCGTTGTACATCGTGTTCTCGCCATCTGTCATAAGTATCATGGCTTTGCTCATGTTCTTTGTGCCATAATCCAGAGGCAGAGAGTTGGCAGCCATATCGCCGTCCCAGTATCCGCGCCACTTCGGCGACAACATTCGCCATCCCCACACGGCGCCGACGTTGATATGTGTCCCACCTTGGGCCGTCATCTTTGATATCCCGGAAGTCACCTTGCTCTTAACGTTAGTCATGGGGGTGAGTTCTTGCGGACAATACCGTCCGGGCCCCTGGGGATCCACGGGATTGCTGTAATTAATGGAGTACGTGGTGCCAAACCAGCCCGCCGTCATCCAGTTATTATCGTTGATGCCCGGCCAGGAATCCGGCGCGTAAAACGCTCTAAAGATCTTGGTGCTGCTTCCGGCTACCGGAGGATCATCAGTCTGATCCAGGCCATTGAGGCGCTCCTCTACGCAGCCGGTCCAGTAGGTTGGGTAGCCCGTGCGGGAGACGGTATTGAGGTCCGTCCAGGCTTTGCGGCTGACGCCGATGTTCACTGCCAAAGAGAACGGCACTAGACCAACGTAAAGGTTCTTCGCA
Source organism: Hansschlegelia sp. (assembly GCF_035538955.1). Classification (NCBI taxonomy): domain Bacteria; kingdom Pseudomonadati; phylum Pseudomonadota; class Alphaproteobacteria; order Hyphomicrobiales; family Methylopilaceae; genus Hansschlegelia; species Hansschlegelia sp. Next base: position 477,184 of record NZ_DATLJK010000014.1, on the reverse strand, counting down.
GTAGTCGAGTCGCCGAACAGGATATTCACGAGCGAATTGGCGGCGCTCTTGAGTCCCGGCATGCTATTGCTCAGTTCCATAGAGTATGTGTTATCCAGCACCATCACGACCTCCAGGCCGGTAGTGGAGCGGGTCACCTCCGAGGCCGCGTTCACGGTCACGCTCTTCTGGCCGAACAGCTTCATGAAGATCGTCGGCACTGTCGCGGTGGCGCTCAGTGAAATGACGCTCTTCGTCGAGTTCGCGGTGGCGGTGACGCTGGTCACGGTCGCGCCCGCATAGCCGCCCTTGAAATTTGCGTTTACGAACTTCAGGGCGTCGGCTGAGTAGTCGGTCGTGCTGAGACGGGCGCCGACCGCGAGCCCCGCCGCGTCGAGCGCGTCGACCAGCCGCGCGCGGACCAGGACGGACCGTCCGACGTCGATCGCGAACCCCATGCAGCCGATAAGGACCAGCATCACGATCCCGATGAGCGGCGCGACAGCGCCCTTCTCGGATCGACGGAAGCGCGCCAGCAGAGAGCATCGCGGAGAGAGACGGGGGGTGCTCATGGGATCAGCACGGTTTGGTGTTGAGTGCGCCGAGGCGCGGCCGGTATGTCGACTGCGTGTAAATGTCGAAACCGCTCTTGAAGAACCTTGAGAAAAGCGGAGTAAACTTATAGAAGACTTCTGCAACGATCAGGTTGTCGTTGGTATCGGCGAGAAGCCCGGAATTGACGGCGGCTGTCGCGCCTTCTGCGCCGATCTTGCTTTTCCAGCTGGTGCCGGTGGTGCTGTAGCACTGCCAGCGGACCTTCGGGACGTTGCTCGAATTGAGGTAGACGGAGGTCAGCACCGTAACCCCCGTCGTGCCGGAGACGTATGACGGCAGGCTGGAGCCGGTGATGAGGAAGACCTCCTTCATCGCCTTCGCGCTGAGCTCCTGATATTGCGAGGTGACGTCGGCGACCGAGAAACCGACCTTGTCCACTCCCGACCTGATGCTGACGAACCGCGCCACGTCGTAGCCGCCGAGCAGCAGCAGGGCGAGGAAGGGCGCCGTGAGCGCGAGCTCGAGCGCCGCCAGCCCATCCTGAGAGCGTCGGAAGCGGCCGAGCAGGCCGCGGAGGCCGCGGGTTCTCATCAGTAGGGCTCGTTCTTGACGACGACGCTGGACTTGAGGGGGACGACGCCGTTCGTGCCGACGAACCTCTTCAGCACCGGGGTGAAGAGCTTCCAGCTGTAGGTCGCCGTGTAGGACACGATCTCGCCGGAGCTGCCGGTTCCGCTCGTTCCGACGCCGTTGTCGTATTTTCCGTTGCTGTTGAGGTCGGTATAGGCCTCGCCAGTGTCCCACTTGCCGTTCTTGTTCGTGTCCGTGAACGGCTCCGGCTTCAGGTAGGAATAGTCAGGATAGGACGTGCTGGTGAGGGTGATCTTGGCTGGGTCCAGCAAAGCGGACGCGGCCTTCTTGATGCCGGCCTGAATGGTCTGCGCCTGGGTCTGGCCGCTCGCCTTGTAGCCGGTCTTGCCGGTGCGGGAGCCGACGAACACCGCGTCGTTCAGAATCGCTTGCGCGCCGGCCATCAGCCCGAGTTCCGCCGTGCCCATGATGAGCAGCACGAGCACCGGAGCGATGATCGCGAACTCCACCACGGTGGCCCCCGAGGGGTCCCGCCGGAGGCGCATCAGGGCGCGCGATATCTTGGAATTCTTGATCACTGGCGGCGCGAATGTCGGTGTTCCGATCGCCGCCGACGGTAGAAACTAAAAATCTACAACAGGTGAAAGTGATCGACTAAAACTTGAGGTAATATTGTCGTGGAATGGTCCACCTCGCTGGATCTTCGCTGCTTTTCGTCGGCGCGGGGAGGCAGGTCGGCTTTTTGGGCGCGTCAGCGATCTTGCAACATGCCACAATGGCTCGCGTTTTCGGCTTCGGCCGAACGCGGGCTTCGGGACCGTCAGGAGATACGGTTCGTTCACCGTCCATGCTGAAAGTCGGCGTTTCTTCAGGCGAGGGCAGGCGAAGCATCATGAGCGCAGCGCGGACGACGCTGTTTCGCGCGACCTTCGCGGCGCTGGAGCTGACGCGGGCGAACCGTTTGCTGCGCCGTCGCGCCCAGGGGCTCGGCGTCATCCTGACCTTGCACCATGTGCGGCCGTGGTCCGGAAAGGCGTTCGCGCCGAACCGGCTGCTCGAGGTGGAGCCGTCCTTTCTTGACGAGACCCTGACCCGCGCGCGTGAATTGGGCTTCGACTTCGTCTCGATGGACGAAGCTTGGCGGCGGGTGACGACCGGCATCTCCGTGCGGCCCTTCCTGCACCTGACCTTCGATGACGGCTATCGGGACGTGCGGGATCACGCTCTTCCGATCCTCGAGCGCCACGGGGCCCCGGCGACGCTCTACATCGCGTCCGGCTTCGCGGAGGGCGAGGCGGAGATCTGGTGGCTCGCGCTCGAGGAGGCGATCGCCCGGGCGAGCCGGCTCTATTGCGACGTCGGCGGCGGGGAGGCCGTGCTTTCCACGGCAACCCCCGCTGAAAAGGCCGCCGCCTGGTCGGCGATCTACTGGCGGCTGCGAGCCGGCCCCGAGGAACTGCTCCGCGCCGAGGTCCGACGCCTCGCGGAGGAGCAGGGGGTGGACACCCTCTCCTTCGCGCGCGAACTCTGCATGAGCTGGGACGAGCTGCGATCCGTCGCGCGCGATCCGCTGGTCACGATCGGCGCGCACACGGTCTCGCATCCCATGCTCGCCAAACACCCGCGCGAGGCCGCGCTAGCCGAGATCGCCGGCAGCCGCGACGCGATCCGCCAGAACCTCGGCCTCGAGGCCGAGCACTTCGCCTATCCGGTGGGGGATCGCTCGGCGGCGGGCGAGCGTGATTACGCGCTGGCGGCGGAGCTCGGCTTCACGACGGCGGTGACGACGCGGCCGGGACACCTGACCAAGGCTCATGCGGCTTCGCCAACCGCGCTCCCGCGCGTTTCGCTGAACGGGCACTTCCAGACCAGAGCGGCGATCGACGCGCTGCTGTGCGGAACGCCCTTCCTGGCGACCGGCGCGCTCGCGCGGCTGCGCGGCTGAGCTCAGCGCGGCCGGTCGACGCGCTCCATCCAGCGGATCAGAAGCGCCGCCGGCACGATCCAGACCAGGCCGAAAAAGGCGAAGAAGGCGAGCTGGGCAAGCGGCCCAGCCTCGGCCATCCGGATCTGCCCAATGGTCAGGACTGCGAAGGCGTAGACCATGACGCCGATCAGCAGCACGAAGACGCCGATGAACTTCTTGGTGCGCGGCGACATGGCGGGTCCGTGGAGGGAGACGTCTCGTCGCCTTGCCGGCGCCGCAGGGCGGACGTAAAGCCGGGGTCCGTTCCGGGTCAACCCCGAGTAGGAGAGCCTGCGTGTCCGAGGCGAACGCAACCCCGCGCCGGCGCTTTCTGAGCGTCTGGCTTGTCGTGACGATCGCGCTCGTCGCCCTCATGGTCGTCGTCGGCGGCGCGACGCGGCTGACCGGCTCGGGGCTGTCGATCACCGAATGGCGGCCCGTGACGGGGGCCATTCCGCCGATCGGGCAGGGGGCTTGGGCGGAGGAGTTCGCGAAGTACCAGGCGAGCCCGCAATACCGGCTCCTCAACGAGGGCATGTCGCTTGGCGACTTCCAGTTCATCTATTGGTGGGAATGGAGCCATCGCCAGCTCGGACGGCTGATCGGCCTGGTATTCGCCGGAGGCCTGCTGTTCGCCGCGGTGACGCGCCGGGTCAGCCTCCGCGAAGGGCTGACCCTGTTCGGCATGGGTCTTCTGCTCGGAACCCAGGGCGCGATCGGATGGATCATGGTGGCGTCCGGGCTGCAGCCGGGCATGACGGCGGTCGCTCCCATCAAGCTGACGCTGCATCTCGGCTTCGCGCTCCTGTTCTTCGGAACGCTCATCGCCTTCCTGCTTCACGTGCGCGCGCCGCGGCCGGAGACGCGGCCCCTGCCGGGTTCGCTCCGCGCCGGAGCTTATCTGGTTCTCCTGCTGACCTTCGTTCAGATCCTGCTCGGCGGCCTGGTGGCGGGATCGCATGCGGGATTCACGTTCAACACCTGGCCGCTCATGGACGGCGGCCTGGCGCCATCCGCGGACTCGCTGTTCGCCGTGACGCCCTGGTGGGAGAACTTCGTCGACAATGTCGCGCTGGTTCAGCTGAACCACCGGATCGGCGCGTATGTGCTGCTGATCGTCGTCGCGATCTATGCCGTCGCGGTCGCGCGCGCGGGGACCGACCGCGCCTCGCGTAGGCGCGTCTTCGAGCTGCTGGGTGTCCTGATCCTGCAGGTGGGGCTGGGCGTCGCGACGCTCGTGATGGTCGTTCCGCTGTCGCTCGGGCTCGCTCACCAGTTCGGCGCAGTGGTGGCTTTCGCGCTCGCGGTCCGCAACGCCGCGCTTGCCCGTCGGCCTGTCGCGCAGCGGACGCAGGACGTCGGCGCAGCCGCCGCTCTGGCGCAGCCGGCGCGCTGATCCTCAGAGGCGGAGACGCGGGATCTCGATTGCAGGGCAGCGGTCCATGACGACCGTCACGCCCTGCGCTTCGGCGCGGCTGGCGGCGGCGTCGTCCCGCAGGCCGAGCTGCGTCCAGATTACCCGCGGCCGGGGCGCCAGCTTCAGCGCCTCCTCGACGACGCCGCCGATATGTTCGAGCGAGCGGAACACGTCGACCATGTCGATGGGCTCCGGGATGTCAGCCAGGCGGGCGACGCAGGGCGAGCCCGCGACCTGTCCCCCCGCGTGCCCGGGATTGACGCAGAACACGCGGTAGCCGCGCCGCCTCAAGAAGCCGGCGACGCCGTTGCTCGGCCGCATCGGGTTGGGGCTTGCGCCCACCACGGCGATGGTCCGGACCGTCTCGAAGATCGAGCGGAGCAGCTCGTCGGAATAGCCGTCGTGCGGCATGCGTCAGCCGACGCCGCGTCTGCCGATCGCGCCCGGGGTCAGTTGTCTTCCTGGTCGCCGAACAGCGCCTTGATCTTGTCGAGATAGGGCTTCACCACCTCGACATTGCCGGGCAGCGGCTGGAAGCTCTCGAGCGCCGAGAACTGCTCGTCGAGGTCCTTCAGCGCCGCCTTTTTCTCGTCCTCGGAGAGGGCGGCGTCGTTCTCGATCTCGCCCTGGACCTTCTTCTTCTCGGCCGCGAGATCGGTCTCGTTGCCCTCGGGATCGCTTGCGCCGAACGCCAGGAGAACCGACTGCGCGACGTCCGCCCAGTCGGAATAAGTCGCGAAATCGTGCTTCTTGAGGATGGCCTCGATCTGCGCCTTGGCTTCCGGCTTGTCGAGATAGCCGGCGAGCGCCCCGACGGGATCTTCCGCCTCGCCGACCTCGGCCTCGTCGCTCTCGGCCTGATTATCGGGCGTCTTCGCCTGATCCTTCTCGGCTGGATTGTCGCCGGCGAGCTTTTCGCGCAACGCCTCAAACTCGGGCCAGGCGGCGATGAACGCTTCGACGAGCTTCGGGGTAAGCGGAACCTGCTTGGGCTCAGCCTCCGCGGGCGCCTCGCCCTGCGGCTGCTCCGCGGCGGCGGCCGGAGGTTGGGTCGTCTCCTGGGCAAAGGCAGGCGTCGCGAGGGCCCACACCGCGGCGCTGGAGGCGGCGAGCAGGAACGAGCGCATGGTGCGGGCGGCGATCAGCATGACGTCCTCCGGGAGACGCGTGGCGCCCCGAGGGCTTGCACGGAACTGCGCGAGCGGCTTCATCACCGTTCGCGCCGCGGCCCGCCCAAGACTCAGGCGCTTCTTCGAGTCGGGACTATGGCCCCGGAAAATGGACGCGACCATGACGGAAATGCCACGCCCCGCCTCCGATCGCACGCCGCGCATGACTGTTGGCGAGGCCGAGGCCTTTCTGGAGGCGGAATTTCCGCAAACCGCCCATGGCGGCCGAACCTATGTGATCGAGGACGTCGGATACGGCTCCGCCCGGCTGCGTCTTCTGTTCCACGAGCGACACCTCCGCCCAGGCGGGACGCTCTCCGGTCCGTCCATGATGGGGCTTGCCGACGTCGCGCTTTACGTCGCGCTGCTCGGCGCAATCGGGCCGGTGAAGCTCGCCGTCACGACCAATCTGTCAATCAACTTCTTCCGAAAGCCCGAGCCGCGGGACCTTCTCGCTGCGTGCAGCTACATGAAGATCGGCAGGAGCCTGGCCGTAGGCGAGGCCACGCTGTTCCAGGAGCCTCACGGCGAGGCGGTGGCTCATGTGGTCGCGACCTATTCGATCCCGCCGGGCGCCTTCGGGTCGCCGCCCGTCGACGGCGCCGGCGAGCCGAAGCGCTCCGAGCCTACATAATCAGCGCTCACAGCAGAGGTAGTTAGATACCATTTTTCTAGACGTCTGATATTGTTGACCTTTTATCGGTGCGACGACGTTGATTTTGAGCAGGTCTTCGGCTATCACCTCGACGCGTCGCGCAGGGCCTTCCCTGCGCGTTCTGGTTTCCCAATCCGAGGCTTCTCTCATGCGCCCCCAGCCGGCCCGCTCATTCGTGGCCAAACCGGCCGATGTCGAGAAGAAGTGGGTGGTGATCGACGCCAAGGGCCTGGTCGTAGGCCGCCTGGCTTCGCTCATCGCGCTTCGTCTCCGCGGCAAGCACAAGCCGTCCTTCACGCCGCACGTCGACGACGGCGACAATGTCATTGTCGTCAATGCGGCGCAGGTCGCGTTCACCGGCCGGAAGCGTGAGGACAAGTCCTACTTCTGGCACACCGGCTATCCGGGCGGCATCAAGGAGCGCAAGGCGCACCAGATTCTCGACGGCCGCTTTCCGGAGCGGGTGATCGAGAAGGCTGTCGAGCGCATGCTTCCGCGCGGCCCCCTCGGCCGCAAGCAGCTCGGCAACCTGCGGGTCTACGCGGGCGAGAGCCATCCTCATGAGGCACAGCAGCCGGTCGCGCTCGACGTCGGCGTCCTCAATCGCAAGAACATGCGGAGCGCTTGATCATGGCCGAGAACATCCAGTCCCTCGGCGATCTCGGCGGCGCGCTGAACGCCGGCCAGGAAGCCCCGAAATACGTCAAGAAGGTCGATCAGTTCGGCCGCGCCTACGCCACCGGCAAGCGAAAGGACGCGGTCGCCCGCGTCTGGATCCGCCCCGGTTCGGGCAAGGTGACGGTGAACAAGCGTGCGATCGAGGTTTATTTTGCGCGGCCGGTGCTGCGTATGATCCTCGAGCAGCCGCTCGACGTAGCCAACCGCAAGGGCCAGTACGACATCACCGTCACGGTGGCGGGCGGCGGGCTTTCGGGCCAGGCCGGCGCGGTGCGTCACGGTCTGTCCAAGGCGTTGACCTATTTCGAGCCGGAGCTGCGAGGCGTCCTCAAGAAGGGCGGCTTCCTCACCCGCGACAGCCGCGTGGTCGAGCGCAAGAAGTACGGCCGCGCCAAGGCGCGTCGGAGCTTCCAGTTCTCCAAGCGCTGACAAGTTCAGGTACTGCGTACGGAAAAGGCGGGCCAGCGGCCCGCCTTTTTTGCATTCCGGCCGATCAGCGGCCTGACTGCTTCGGCATTCCGGCGACCCGGTTCAGGAAGTCGAGCAGCGCGGCCCCGTAGGCCTCCGGCTCCTCGTAGAACGGCATGTGGCTGGAGTTGGGAAAGACCTTCAGCTCTGCGCCCGGAATCGCGAGCTTCATCTTCAGCGCGCCTGCGGGGGTGAATTCATCGTGCCGGCCGCAGGTGATCAGCGTCGGAACGCTGATCGTGGGCAGTTCGGCCAGCCGGGACCAGTCCTTCAGGTTGCCGGTGTAATGGAACTCGTTAGGCCCCTGCATCGCGCCATAGGGCCCGGGGTTCCAGTCCGACAGCGAACGGCTCACGGGCGCGGGCCACTCGCTCAGCCGGCAGACATGCCGATAGTTCAGCAGGGTGATGGCGGCCATGTATTCGGGGTGGTCGTAGCGCCCTTCCGCCTCGTATCGCTGCATCATCGCGACCGTATCGGCGCCCAGCGCGCTGCGGAGCCGCTCGAGTTCGGCGATCGACGCCGGCATGTCGGCCACGGTGTCTTCGAGAATCAGGCTCTTGAGCGCTTCCGGATGGGCAAGCGCGTAGTCGATGCCGAGCCAGCCGCCCCATGAATGGCCGAGCAGGTGCACCTTGCCGAGATCAAGCGCCTGACGAACCGCCTCGGTCTCCTGAACGTAGCGCTCGATGGTCCAGAGCGCCGGATCGGTCGGGCGGTCGGCCGCGCCGCAGCCGAGCTGATCGAACGCGACCACGCGGAAGCCGTGATCGACAAGCCAGGAGTGCGCTTCGCGAAGATAGTCGCAGGGTAGGCCAGGGCCGCCGTTGAGACAGAACACGGTCTCGTCGGCCGAGCCGAAGCTGTAGGCGACGACCTTGTGGCCGCCATCTATCGTGACTTCGATCCGCTGATCGGGCTCCATCTCGCGCCACATGGATGAGTCCTCTGGTTGAAGGGATTGGCGGCGGAAGCGCCTTCCTCAGGTCCGCCCCGCGCCAGGGGAGGCGGCCGCGCCGCGGGCCGGCCCTCAGGCCTATGCCACGGTCCGGCCTGCGCGCCATCGGAGCACGGCCAGGATCAGGCCTCCGGCGAGCAGCAGCGCCGCCGCCGCAAGCGTGCTCATCGTGCCGATCGCCGGCACCATCGGCGTGTAGCCCGCGACCATCTTGGCGTAGAGCCACTCGGGCACGGTGGAGTCGGCGCCGGTCGTGTAGAGCGACAGCGGAAAATTGCCCCAGGACAGCAGGAAGGCGAACAGCGCCCCCGACCACACGCCTGGCCAGAGGATCGGCAGCGTGACCTCGCGCAGGATGAACAGCCGGCCCGCGCCAAGATCGGCCGCCGCCTCCTCGAGCGTCGGATCGAAGCCGTAGACCTGGATGGCGATCACGAGCGTCACGACCGGCACGATCCAGACCAGATGCGCGAAGATCGCGGTGTGCCAGGTCGGCTGCACGCCGACCGCGTTCATCCACAGCAGCAGCGCCAGCCCAAGCACCGGCTGCGGGAAGAAGATCGGCAGCAGGACGAGCTTCTGATAGAGCGCCCGGCCGCGCCAGTCGTACCTCGCGAAGGCGAGCGCGCCGAAGAACGCGATGACGACGCCGACCAGGGTGACGATGAGCGCAATCGCAAGCGAGGTTTTGACGATCGTCTGCACCTCGAAGGAGTCGATCGCGCGGCTCCACCAGTCGAACGACCATGCCGCGACCGGAAAGCCGAAATAGCGGCTCTTGGAAAGGCCCGCGAGCGCGCCGCAGGCGATCGGCAGGTAGACCACGATCAGGACGAAGATCGTCCAGGCCCAGACGAAGGCGGTCGAGCGCCGCGCGGATTGCTCCATCACCGCCTCCCCAGGATCCGGTCAAGGTCGAGCCGCGACAGGGCGACAAGCGACAGCGCGCCGACGATCACGGTGAGGATCAGCGCGAGCGCCGAGCCGAGCGGCCAGTTCTGCGCATAGGTGAAGGCGATCTCGATGTCGTGGGTCGCCACGATGACCGCCTGGCCGCCGAGAATCTTCGACTCCGCCAAGGCGCCGACGGCGAGCACGAAGGTGAGCAACATGCCGATCATGACGCCCGGCATGGCGAGCGGCAGTTCGACCTCGCGCCACACCATAAAACGGGAGGCGCCGAGATCGCGGGCGGCCTCGACCAGCTCGCGGGGCACCATCGAGAGGCCGAGCGTGATCGGGAACAGCATGAAGGGCAGGTAGACATAGACCATGCCGAACAGCGTGATGCCGGGCGTGTAGAGCACGTCGGGCCCGCGCGCGCCGATCAGCTTCAGCGCGCCGTCCAGCACCCCGTTCTTGATGAAGAACAGCGTCCAGCCATAGAGGCGCACATTCTCGGACACGAACAGCGGGAACACGAACAGGACGCTGACGAGCCCCGACCAACGCCCGAAGGCGCGCGCCAGCCCCCAGGCGATCGGATAGGCGACGATCGCCAGGATGAGGACAGTCAGGCCGGCGAGCCCGAGCGACCAGGCGAACGACCTCCAGACGGTGTTCGCCGGGTCGAAGATCGCCTCGAAGTTCTCGAGCGTGAACGAACGGAAGACGTCGAAGGTCTTGGGAGTCGCAAACGCATAGGCGGCCACGGTCGCGAGCGGCGCCAGGAAGCCGAACAGCAGCACGGCCATTACTGGGAGTGAGCTCAGAAGGCCGCGGGAGAGCCTTGCCGCTCCCCGCGACGCGCCTTGGGCGGCCCCGTCCTCGCCCTTGGATCGATCGGGATGTTGGGCCATGGCGTCCGGCTCTGCGGACGCCATGGCCCGGCCGGCCCCGCCCTCCCCGGTCATCCGGGAGAGGGCAGGGACAGTCTGCGCTCCCACCTTCACGGCTCGACCACGATGGCGTCGGCCGCGTTCCAGCCGATCAGCGCGGTGTCGCCCTGGGTCCTGCGGGCGTTGGCGCGAGAGAGCTCCAGAAGGAACGTCCTGGCGCCCACGCGGACCTGGTACTGGATCCGCGAACCGAGCGAATACTCGTTGAAAACGACGCCGCTCAGGCAATTGTCGGCCCCGTCAGGCGTGTCGACGAACCGCATGAACTCAGGCCGGACCACGATCGCGGCCTTGGCGGCTCCGGACATGGACGGCGGCAGCGTGATCTTCGCCGGCGCTGCGAGACCGTCGATGCGCCACAGGCCGCCGGCGCGCGCCGCCTCAAAGACGTTGACCTCGCCCATGAACTCCGAGACGAACTTGGTCGACGGCCGGGTGTAGATCTCCTCGGGGGTGCCGACCTGCACCAGCCGCCCCGCCTGCATCACCCCGATCCGGTCCGACATCACCATCGCCTCTTCGAGGCTGTGGGTGATGTAGATGAAGGTCTTGCCGCTCTCGCGGTGCAGGTCCTTGAGCTCCTTCTCCATCGCCTTGCGGAGCTTGTAGTCGAGCGCCGACAGCGGCTCGTCGAAGAACAGCACCTCGGGATCGTAGGCCAGCGCCCGCGCAAGCGCCACGCGCTGCCGTTCGCCGCCCGAGCACTTCATCACGTTCTTGCCGTAATAGCTCTCCGGCAGCCGAACCATGCGCAGCAGCTCGATGGCGCGCGCCTTGCGGTCCGCCGGCGCGACCTTCCGGACCTTGAGCGGGAACTCGATGTTCTCGCCGACCGTCTTGTGCGGAAACAGCGCGAGCGACTGGAACACGAGGCAGGTCGGCCGCCGATTCGAGGGCACGTCGTTGATGCGCCGGCCGCGCAGCGTGATCTCGCCCTGGCTGGGCTGCTCCATCCCGGCCAGCATGCGCAGCAGGGTGGTCTTGCCCGAACCCGACGGGCCGACGACCGTCAGGAACTCGCCCTCCCGAATGTCGAGGTCGATACGTTCGACGGCGGCGAAATCGCCGAACGTCTTGCGGACCCCGACGAGCTGCAGGATCGGCGGGCTGTTCGTCTGGGCGAGGGCGGTCGCCGTCATGCTTGGACCTTATGCGTGGTGAACAGAGGACCTCGTCCCGGACGGCGGCGGAGCCGTTGATCCGGGATCGTCATGAGGATTGTCGCGCCCCTTCTGGGCGCGATCCCGGCTCTCGCTTGGCTCGGCTGGGATGATGGCCCGGGCAGCGGCATGGCCATGCGGGCCGCCGGTTAGCCCTTGGCGCGCTTCGCCGCCGTCAGGATTTCGAGGGCCTTGTCGTAGTCCGGGACGATGTCGTACTCGGCGCAACGCGACATCTCTTCCTCGAGGCTGTCGTACTGGATCGCGTCGAGCTCCTCCTTGGTGAAGAGGTCGAAGCACGCCTTGTTGCCCATCTGGGCGACCGGGTTGAACGTGCCCTCCGCGAACGCGACCGTGTGCGCGACCTTTGGGTCCTGGACGTATTTCAGGAACTCGGTCGCGAGCGGCGACAGGCCGGGGTTGTTCACCGTCGAGGTGATCTCGATCCAGGCGACCCCGCCCTTGCCGTCGATCGGCCCCTTGAGAGGCGTGACGGCTCGCAGCTCCGGATGCCCGTCCGCCCGCGCGGGAGACACCGAGTAGGTGCCGCCGGTCATGTGCAGGTCGATCTCGCCCGAGACCAGCGCCTGGTTCATCGCCGCGATGTCGCCGACGAGCTTCGCCCCGCCGAAGACCCGCTTCGCCGTCTCTCCGAACTTGGCCATCTCGGCGTCGTCATGGGTCTTGAACGGATCGATGCCGGCGATCAGGAAGACGTTGAAGACGTTCCAGTCGTCAGATTCAAGAATGCCGTATTTTCCCTTGAGCGACGGATCGTTGAAGATCTCCCAGCCCTGCTCCTCGGCGGTCTTCCGGCTGACCTTGTCGGTGTTGACCACGAAGCTGTAGGGCCCGAACCGCTGGGCCATGCCGAGCAGCTCCTTGCCGTCGTCGCTCATCGCCCATCGATAGGGCGCTTTGAACTGCGGCAGCATCTTGCCGAAGAACGGCTCGAATTCTTCGCGCGGCAGCGGCTTGATCAGCCCTTCCGGGTACATGATCTTGCGCGCCCAGGGATTGTTGACGTTGATCAGGTCCCAGACCTTGGTCTCGCCGCCGCGCAGGCGGTTGATCATCGTCGGGTCGTTGGTGAGGCTCTCGGCCTTGACGTTCGCCGACTTCATGCTGCGGAACGGGTCGAGCACCTGCGCGGAGTTGTAGCCCTCCCAGCACAGGATGTTCAGCTCCTTCTCGCGCGCGGCGAACGCCGGCTGGAGGTTGGCGAAGGGCCCGGCGAGAGCCGCGCCGCCCAGGATCTTCAGAACGTCGCGCTTGTTGAAAACCGCCATGGTGCGAGTGCTCCTCTGCGAACCCGAGGCCCCGTCACGCCGCGTCGACGTTGCAAGTCGGGCAAATTGTGTGGGGCAGTATCGCGCGTCCTGTTGGGTTTACAACGCCCTTTTTATGGGCAAGCTTCTATTCGCATCATCCATCCGAGAGGCGCCTGATGGCCAGCGAGACGACCAAAGCCGCGATCGTGACCGGCGGCACCAAGGGCATCGGCAAGGGGATCGCGCGCGGCTTCTCGCAGGCCGGCTACCGGGTGCTGGTGGTCTCGCGGAACGCCGCGGAAGCCGATGCGGTCGCGGCTGAGATCGGGCAGGAGGCGAGCGGCTTTGCGGCCGACGTCTCCGACGAGGCTTCGATGGAGGCGATGGCGGCCGCGGCGCTCGAGCGGTTCGGGGCCATCGACGCGCTGTGCGCCAACGCCGGCATCTTCCCGGCCGCCAAGCTGAGCGAGATGACGGTCGCGGACTTCGATCAGGTAATGAGCGTGAACCTCAAGGGGACGTTCCTGTCGGTGAAAGCCGTGCTGCCGGCGATGAAAGCCGCCGGACGCGGTCGCATCGTGCTGACCTCGTCCATAACCGGCCCGATCACCGGCTATCCCGGCTGGTCGCATTACGGGGCCAGCAAGGCGGGTCAGCTCGGCTTCATGCGCACCGCCGCGATCGAGCTCGCTCCCTTCGGCATCACGGTGAACTCCGTGCTGCCGGGCAACATCATGACCGAGGGACTGGATGGCCTTGGACAGGATTATCTCGACAAGATGGCGGCCTCGATCCCGATGAAGCGGCTCGGCTCCGTCGACGACATCGCCGCAGCCGCGCTGTTCTTCGCAAGCGACGCGGCCGGCTACGTGACGGGGCAGACCATCGTGGTCGACGGCGGCCAGGTGCTCCCCGAAAGCCTCGGCGCGCTGGAGGCGATGGAGGGCTGAAGCGGAACGCGATGAGCCGAGCCGCGTGATCTGACGCTACGCGCCGGCGATCACCGCGACGACGTCGCCGGCGCGCACGGTGCGGCCCTGCCGGGCGCGGAGGCTGACGATCCTGCCCGCGACCGGAGCGGAGATCTCCATCTCCATCTTCATGGCTTCGACCACCACGATCGGTTGGCCCGCGGCCACCTCGTCGCCTTCCGCCACAAGCAGTTTCCAGACATTGCCGGTCATGTGGCTCGGCGCGGCGGTGCAGCCCTCCGGGACGGCTTCCTCATCGGCGGTCGACGCGCTCCCCGAGTCGCTCACAAAGCTGTCGAGGCCGCGCGCCTTCCAGTCGGCGCGTTCGGCCTCGAAGGCGGCCTGCCGGCTGTGCTGGAAGGCCCCGATGCTGTCCGATTTCTCGGCCAGCAGCCGCGCATAATCACGGTAGGAGAACTGGCTGTCCTCGATCCGCACGTCGTAGCGACCGTGCGGGAAGGCCTCCCGCATCTCCAGCAGCTCCTGCTCGTCCACGGGAAAGAACCGCACGCGATCGAAGAAGCGCAGCAGGTAAGGGTGCTCCGGACGGAACGCCTTGGTGACGCGCCACGAGTTCCACATCTGGATCGTGCGGCCGAACAGCTGGTAACCGCCGGGCCCTTCCATCCCGTACACGCACAGATAGGCTCCGCCGATGCCGACCGCGTTCTCGGGCGTCCAGGTTCGGGCGGGGTTGTACTTGGTGGTCACCAGCCTGTGGCGCGGGTCGACCGGCGTGGCCACGGGCGCGCCGAGATAGACGTCGCCGAGCCCGAGGACGAGATATTCGGCGTCGAACACGATGCGCCGGACGTCCTCAGTCGAGCCGAGCCCGTTGATGCGGCGGATGAACTCGATGTTGTCCGGACACCAGGGCGCGTCGGGACGGACGAGCTCCTGGTACTTCCGCATCGCGAGCCGGATCTGCGGGTCGTTCCACGACAGCGGCAGCCAGACAGTGCTGCTCTGGACCGTCACGTCCTCGGGCGGGGGCAGGGCGGACTCGATGGCCCGCAGCGCCGCGAGCAGTCTTTCCACCGGCAAGACTGCGCTGTCGAAATGCACCTGCAGCGAGCGGATGCCGGGGGTGAGCTCGATGATCCCCGGCATCTTCTCGGCCGCGAGGGCCTCCGCCAGAACGTGCACGCGCATCCGCAGCGCCACGTCGAGCGCCATCGGTCCGTATTCGACCAGCAGATTGTCGTCGCCCGCACGGCGATAGACCACGCGGGTCGGGCCGTCTTCGCTCATCCCGAGGATGGGGCTGGGAATGTCTTGCGCGCGACGAACGGACGGCAAGGCGAGGCCGTGCGGGACGAAGCGCACCCGGTCCCCGGGCTTCAGCTGACCCGTCTTCCACATCTCCTCGCGGGCGACCACGACCGGACAGACAAAGCCGCCGAGGCTCGGCCCGTCGGGGCCGAGGATGATCGGCATGTCGCCGGTGAAATCGAGCGAGCCCACCGCATAGGCGTTGTCGTGGATGTTCGACGGATGGAGCCCGGCCTCGCCGCCGTCCGGCCTTGCCCAGCGCGGTTGCGGGCCGATCAGCCGGACCCCGGTGCGGTCGCTGTTGAAGTGCACCTCATAGGTCGCGCCGAAGAGGTCGACGATGTCGGCGTCCTGGAAGAAGTCCGGCGCGCCGTGTGGGCCTGACCTGACGCCGATCGTCCAGTCGCTTGTGAGTTCGGGCCGCTCATCGGCGTGGGCGGCGCGCGGCTCCGCTTCCGGCGGGATCGCGTCGATCTTCAGTATGTCGCCGGCGCGCAGCGCCCCAGTCGCGTGACCGCCGAAGCGGCCGAGCATGAAGGTCGCCCTGGAACCGAAGGCCTCCGCCGCTTCGATCGCGCCGGCCACGGCGAGGTAGGCGCGCTGCCCGGGCCCGCTTATGCGGCCGAGCGCCAGCGTCGATCCGGCCGGAACGGCGAACGGCGCGAAGCGCGGCGCCGGCGCGCCGTCGAGCGTCGCCTGCATGTCGGCCCCGGTGAGGGCCACGACGGCCTCACGGTGGAACTTCAAAGTGGGGCCGGTGACCGCGCATTCGAGCGCCGCGGAACCCTCCGGGTTGCCGACCAGCCGGTTCGCCAGGCGGAACGACCGGTCGTCCATCGGCCCTGACGGCGGCACGCCGACATGCCAGAGGCCGAGGCGGCCCGGCCAGTCCTGCACGCTGCTCTGGGCGCCGGGAGCCAGGACTTCGATCGCGCGGGGCGTGAAGGGAAAGGTCTTCAGGGCGGCGGTTGAAATCTCACCGGCGGCCAGCACGTCGGACGCCCCGATCGCGCGCAGATAGTCGAGGTTGGTCTCGATGCCGAGCAGCGTCGTGTCGGCCAAAGCCGCCTTCAGCTTCGAAAGCGCCGCCGGCCGGTCTTCGGCGTGGACGATGACCTTCGCAAGCATCGGGTCGTACCAGGGCGTCACCTCGGAGCCCGTCTCGATCCAGCCATCGACGCGAACCTCTTTTGGAAAGGCGACCTTGGTGAGCAGACCGGTGGACGGACGGAAATCGGCCTGAGGCGTCTCGGCGTAGATCCGCGCCTCGATCGCGGCGCCGCACGGAACGAGTTCGACCTGCGCCGGCAACATGAATTCGCCGGCCGCCTGCTTCACCATCCATTCGACCAGATCCACGCCGAACACGGCCTCCGTGACGGGGTGCTCGACCTGGAGGCGTGTATTGACCTCGAGGAAGGAGAAGTCCTCGCGCGCGACGTCGTAGATGAACTCGACCGTGCCGGCGGACTCGTAGGCGACCGCCTCGCCGAGCGCGACCGCCGCGGCGTGGAGGCGGGAGCGCACCGTCTCCGGCAGGTTCGGCGCCGGCGTCTCCTCGACGACCTTCTGGTTGCGCCGCTGCAGCGAACAGTCGCGCTCGCCGAGCGCCACCACGCGGCCTTTCCCGTCACCGAAAATCTGAACCTCGACATGACGGGCGACGGCCACGAAGCGCTCGAGATAGACCCGCGCGTCGCCGAAGCTCGAGCCGGCGATCCGCTGCACGGTCTCTAAGCGCTGACGAAGCTCCGTGGCGTCGTGGCAGAGCTGCATTCCGATTCCGCCGCCGCCGGCGGTCGACTTCAGCATCACCGGAAAGCCGACCTGCTCGGCCGCGGCGACAGCCTCGTCGGCCGAGTCGAGCAAGCCGGAGCCGGCGAGCAGAGGCACGCCGGCAGCGCGGGCGATCTCGCGCGCCGTATGTTTCAGCCCGAAGCCGCGCAGATGCTCTGGCCGCGGTCCAATGAAAGCGATGCCGTTCGCCGCAAGCCGCTCAGCGAAATCCGCGTTTTCAGACAGGAACCCGTAGCCGGGATGCACGGCTTCAGCGCCGGTCCGGAGACAGGCGCCGATGATGGCGTCGACGTCGAGATAGCTCTCCCGCACCGGGGCGGGGCCGACGCGGACGGCCTCGTCAGCGTCAAGCGCAGGTCGGGTGAAGCGATCCGCATCCGAATAGACGGCGACCGAAGCGACGCCGAGCTTTCTGAGCGTTCTGATAATCCGCCCGGCGATCTCGCCGCGGTTCGCGATCAGGACCTTATTGAACATGGACCAGTGGTTCCGGAGAGCAGGGAGGCGCGCAGATCCTCGGACGCGCTTGCTGGCGCGGACTGATGCGCGGTTGAAAAGGTCTCAGACGCGACGTCAGGCGCTCGAAGGATCGAAGATCAGCACCCGCACCGGCGAGGGGTCGAAGCCGTTGCAGGGGTTGTTGATCTGCGGGCAGTTCGAGATCACGCAGAGCAGGTCCATCGCGGCGAGCACGTCGACATGGTCGCCGGGCGACGACACGCCGTCGACGATTGCAAGCTTCCCAGAGGGTTCGATGGGGACGTTCATGAAGAAGTTGATGTTCGGCACGATGTCCCGCTTCGTCATGCCGTGTTTCGAGACTTCGATGACGAAGTTCTCGCGGCAGGCATGCATGAAGCGGGTCTGCTGGCCGAACCGCACGGTGTTCGCCTCGCACGAGCAGGCGCCCGCCGAGGTGTCGTGACGCCCGCAGGAATCGGCGACCACCACGCCCAGCACGTTTCCGTCGTTCGAGATCAGACGCGTCCCGGTCGAGACGTAAGGCGCGCCCTGCGCGAGGATCGTGTCCTGAGCGCTGTAGCGCTCGCCATGGTCGTGCGCGTTGTAGAACAGCGTGTCGACGGCCTGGCAGCCTTCGAGATCGACGATACGCAGGACCTGGCCCTTTTCCACCACGCCGGACCAGGGACGGTTCGCGGGGATGATGAAGTCGTAGATCGCGTCCTTCGGGTCGAGCGCGGCGGGGGCGGCGAAGAAGGCGGAGACGGGTTGGGAGAGTGGCGTCGGCTGCATCGGTCTCTCCTCAACGCGCGCTCAGATAGCGGTCTGTGTTCTCAAAGCCCCGCGCGGCCTCGGCGGTCGCCGTGCGGCAGAGGTCATCGGTCCCCGGCTCCGGCGCGCGGTGGACGATCAGCTCGATCTCTCCCGGCCTGAACTCCACATCCGGCGCGAGCGGGTGAGGGCAGTTGGAGACGGCGACCAGCAGGTCGATCTCCGCGCGCAGGTCGACGAAGTCGCCGGGCTGGATGACGCCCTCCCGGAACGACATGCGCTCTGTTTCGTCGTGGATGACCGGCGCGAACAAGGTCAGCACGGGCGCGACGTCGCGTGGACCGAGCCCGAACTTCGACGCCGCGAGGATCATGTTCTCGCGCGTCGAGCGCAGCGTGGCGTCGCCATGCTTCCTGAGGTTCGACGCTGGCGTTGACCCGCCGACGATCGCGTCATGCGCGCCGCAGCTGTCCTCGACGATCGACATCAGCACGCGGCCCATGTCGGAGAACAGCACCCGGCCCTTGCGAAGCTCGGCCGTCCACTGAACCTTGATCGTGTCGGCGCTGTTGTAGCGCTCCGAAGGATCGGCGGCGTTCCAGAAGAACAGCGAGACGCCGGGCGTTCCCGAGACGTTGAGCACCCGCAGCGCCTCGCCGCGCGCGATCTTCTCGGCCCAGTACCAGCCGCCTGGAACCGCGATGCGCTGGCGGATCGAGCCAGGCTCGATCGGCGCGCCGTCCCGCTTGGTCGGCGGCGGCAGCGTCTTCGGCGCAGCCGACTGGCCGGCGGCCTTCAGCTCCTCATAACGCTGCCGCCGCTGGGCGATCAGCGCGGCCTTCTCCTGCAGAACGTTGAGAGACATGCTGAGCTCCGCTTCCGAAACGTCGTCAGACCTCGGAAGTCGGCGCGGACCATCGCGGCGCCTGTTCCAGGCCCTTGAGGTCTCCCGGGATTTTGTCCCGCCGTGTCCCTACCGGATGTCTCCCGGCGGGGCGGCAGCTCTCGGACCAGCCGTCTGATCAGACGCGGAACCCTAGCCGCCAACTCAGTGCAGCGATGATAGATCAGCGCTTTTGAGAATCGGCAGCCCAAAGAAGCGGCATGCCGCCGAAATTGGCGGCAGCGGTTTAGACGTCGCTGGATGCGCCGCCGAGGACGGCGCTCGGCTGGCCCCAATGATCGTCAAAAACCAGGCTCGCGAGATCAAGCCGTTGGCCCCAGCGCCGCGCTTCGAGTTCCGGCCGATCGAACAGACGATCGACATAGCCGACGCAAAGATAGGCGACGATGACCGCCTCCTGCGGCACGCCGAGGATCGGACGCAGATCATCGGGGTCGAAGATGCTCACCCAGCCGATCCCGATTCCTTCCGCTCGAGCCGCCAGCCAAAGATTCTGGACCGCGCAGACGGCGCTGTAGAGATCGGTGTCGCGCTGGTGGGTGCGGCCGAGCACGACCGGGCCGCCGCGCGCCCGGTCGCAGGTGACGCAGATGTTGAGGGGCGCCTTGAGGATTCCCTCGAGCTTGAGGCGGCGATAGAGCGCGCCCCGCTCGCCTTCGAACATCCCCGCCGCCTCGGCGTTGCAGCGTGCGAAGGCGTCGTGGACCAGCGCCTTGGTCTGCGGACTGCGGACCAGGATGAAGTTCCACGGTTGCATGAGCCCGACCGAAGGGGCGTGATGGGCCGCGCTCAGAAGGCGGCGAAGAACCTCGTCCGGCACCGGGCGCGGCAGGAATTCGTCGCGGACGTCCCGCCGGGTCTCGATGGCACGGTAGACGGCCGCCCGATCCGCTTCGCCGAAGGCGTCGGCGGGACGAGGCTCATCCGAGGGCTTCATCGGGTCCTGCTGCAGGACAGACGACATCGTTTCCGCTCCCATGCGAAAGCAACGCCGGTTCCGCCGTCCGCGCGGTTCTGGCATATGCGTTCGGTCGGCCTTCTGGCTCTGGTTCATCCCGAAACGGCGCCTTCCCGACCTCGCAGCCAGTGGCGTCTCGCCGTCCAGTCCCCATCACAGCGCTGGGCGCGCCGCGGATTTCCACCGCGTTTCCGATTCTCCCGCTGCGGCGGGCGCCGAACACCTGGACCCTAGCCGGATACGGCCTTGCGTCAAAGCGCCCGCCATCTTGCGCCGAGCGCCCTACCGGTCCGCCAATGTCGGCCCATTCTCTGTCAAAGCCCGGGCTCCGCGCGGCCCGGCTCTACCAGGGTGCGCCAATGATCCCGTTTTCCGTTCTCGATCTCGCTCCGATCGCGGAGGGCTCGACCGCAGCGGACGCGTTCCGCAACTCGGCCGCCTACGCGCAATCGGCTGAGTCGCTTGGCTACAAGCGGTTCTGGCTCGCCGAGCACCACAACATGACCGGTATCGCGAGCGCCGCGACGGCGGTGGTGATCGGCCATGTCGCGGGCGCGACCCGCACAATCCGGGTCGGATCCGGCGGAGTGATGCTGCCGAACCACGCGCCGCTGGTCATCGCCGAGCAGTTCGGCACGCTCGCCTCGCTCTATCCGGGCCGCATCGACCTCGGCCTCGGCCGCGCTCCCGGAACCGACATGGCGACGGCCCGCGCGCTGCGACGCGGCCTCGACCGTTCCGAGGAGTTTCCGCAGGACGTGGTCGAACTGATGGCCTATTTCGAGCCGGCCGAGCCGGATCAGCGCATCCGTGCGGTTCCGGGCGCGGGACTCGACGTGACGGTGTGGCTGCTCGGCTCGAGCCTGTTCTCCGCGCAACTTGCGGCGATGCTCGGCCTGCCGTTCGCGTTCGCCTCGCACTTCGCTCCGACGGATCTGGTCGACGCGTTCGCGGTCTACCGGGAACGCTTTCGCCCGTCGCCGCGACTCGCTGCGCCCTACGCGATGGCGGCGGTCAACGTGCTCGCAGCCGACAGCGACGTGGAAGCCCGGCGGCTGTTCACCTCGCAACAGCAGTCCTTCATCAATCTGCGGCGGGGCCGGCCGGGTCCTCTGCCGCCGCCGATCGACGACATCGACCTGTACAGCACGCCTGCCGAGAAAGCGGGGATGCAGCACATGCTCGCCTATTCGTTCGTCGGCTCGCCCGAGACGGTGGAGCGCGGGCTCGCAGGCTTCCTTGAGCAGCTCAAGCCGGACGAGCTGATGGTCACCGGACACGTGTTCGAGCTGGCGGCGCGGGTGCGATCCCTCGAGCTGACCGCCGGGATCCGTGATCGGCTGAACGCCGGCTCCGCGCGCGCCGTGGCCTGACAGGACCCGGCCTATTTGACGGGGCGCTTCTCGAGCTTTCGGGCCAGCGTCCGGCGGTGCATGCCGAGCCGCCGCGCGGTCTCGGAAATGTTGAATTCGGTCTCGATCAGGGTTTCGTGGATCCGCTCCCACTCGAGCGTCTTGATCGAGGTCGGGCGTTCCGTGAGAGGCGCCGTGACGTCGCCCTCGACGCGTCCGAAAGCGGCCTCGATGTC
The DNA here is from genome assembly GCF_035538955.1 of Hansschlegelia sp. NCBI lineage: Bacteria > Pseudomonadati > Pseudomonadota > Alphaproteobacteria > Hyphomicrobiales > Methylopilaceae > Hansschlegelia > Hansschlegelia sp. The sequence goes on along the minus strand of NZ_DATLJK010000014.1, from coordinate 455,756 downwards.
GTCGGTGTTCGAGGGCTTCGCCAGGTAGTGGCGCGCGCCGAGTTTGATGGCCTCCACGGCTGTCGCGATGCTGGCGAAGCCGGTCAGCACTACGATCACCATCTCGGCGTCATGCGCGTGCAGCGCCTGGACGCAGGCGAGGCCCGAGGCGCGCGCGAGCTTCAGGTCGACGACGGCGTAACCGGGCGACCGGGTCTTCAGAAGCTCCTGCAGCTCTTCAAGGTTTGAGGCGTGCAGCGCCTCGTAGCCGCGCCGCTCGAACGAGCGACGGAGCGTACGAGCGAATTGCGCGTCATCCTCCACGATGACCAGCAGCCGTTCAGCGGCCATTGGCGCGGGCCTCCTCGATCGCCAGCGAAGCGAGCGGCAGGGTGAGGGTCACCAGCGCGCCGCCCTCCTCGAGGTTGCGGGCGTTCACCTCTCCGCCGAGCTTGCGCAGCACGTTCACGACAAGAAACAGCCCAAGCCCTCCGCCTTCGCGTCCTTTGCTCGATTGGTAGGGCTTTCCGAGGTTGGCGAGCATCTCGGGCGGGAAGCCCGTTCCGCGGTCGGCGATATCCAGCACCAGAGTGTCGTCCTCTCGACGAGCCGCGAGCCCGACCCACCGCGGAGAGACGTCGACGGCATTGTCGATCACGTTGCAGATCACCTGCTTGAGGGCGGTGTCGGAGACGATCGGGAGATCCGGACCGAAGCGGTTCTGATAGGCGAGGTTCGCCTGCCTCGCCGAGCGCCTGTCCTGCACGATGTCGTCCAGGAACGCGTTGATGGTGGTGATGACGGGCGCCTCGCCGCGCGCTTCGCCGGCGGAGCGCAGGATTCCCGTCACGATCGCCTTGCAGCGGCGAACCTCGGCCTGCATCTCCTCGATCTCGGGCGCGAGCTCCGGATCGGCGGCGAGCTTCGGCATGCGCCGCCAGTCGCTCAGGATGACGTCGAGGGTCGCGAGCGGGGTGCCGAGCTCGTGCGCCGCGCCTGAGGCGAGCAGTCCCATCCGGACGATGTGATCCTCCTCGGCCGCCCGCTGCCTGAGATCCGCGAGGCGGGAATCGCGCTCCCGAAGATTTTTGCCGATGCGGGTCACGAACACGACCAGCAGCGCCGCGTCGAGCGCGAAGCAGATCAGCATTCCCTGGATGTGGAGCCGGAACAGCGATCCGGCGTCTTCATCCGGCAACGTGATCGGCTGATTGAACAGGGTCAGCCCGGCGAAACAGGCCGTCGTTATCAGCACCATCGCCCAGGTCGACCAGACCTCGAGCAGAACCGCGCTGAGCGTGACCTGCACCAGATAGAGAAACGCGAACGGATTCGTCGCGCCGCCGCTGAAATAAAGCTGCGCGGTCAGCGCGCCGGCGTCGAAAGCGAGCGCGAGGAACAGGCCGGTGTTGCTGACCCTGGCCTGCCGCCTGAGCCGCAGCAGCGTCGCAATGTTGAGAGCGACCAGCGCCGCCAGCACGACGGCCATCGGCGCGAGCGGCAGATCGACGCCGAGCCCGAACTGGACGGCCGCGATCGTGACGATCTGCCCGACGACGGCGATCCACCGCAGCTGCACGAGCTGCAGGATGTTTTTGCGGGCGGTGGAATCATCGGCCGGGGAGAGGTCGCTGGTCACGCGGCGAGCATACTCGATCGTCTCAGGACCGCCGTTGGCGATGGGCGCCGTTGAGCGGAGAGGGGGAGGGCGTCAGCGCCTGCGGCGGAGCCTCAGCTCCTGCCACACCATATAGGCGCCCGCGGCCACGACCATCAGGGCGAGCGAGAACCACGTCACTGCATAGACCAGGTGGCTGTTGTGGAACGTCACGACAGTGAGCCCCCCGACCGGACCTCCGGGACGATCGCCGCTTGCGTCGGCGTCAATGAAGTAGGGCGCGACGTAGCGAAGGTCCCGCGCGGTCGCAATCGCCTGAACGTCGCGTGAGTACCAGCGGTCGGCCGCGGGATCGTTCGAGCGCAGGAAACCGCCCTTCGGCTCGCTGAGCCGCAGCAGCCCCGTAACGGTGACTCTGTCGCCCGCGCCGGCCTGATCACCAGGCGCCCGGTCCCGCCAGCCCGGCGGAACGAAGCCGCGGTTGACGAGGACGACATAAGCATCTTCGGTGCGGAGCGGCGTCAGCGCCCAGTAGCCGGCTCCAAGGTCGGTCACGGCCTGCACAAGGGTGGTGCTGGCGAGATCAAGAACGCCCGCGACCTGCACCCGCCGGTATTCGTCGCTCTCCGCAGTCACCGACGGCCATTGCGAGGGACCGGGCGCAGGAGCGGGGGCGGCGTGGACGCGACGCTCGACGCGGTCGATCAGGTCGAGCTTCCATGACAGGCGGTGGACCTGCCAGACGCCGAGCGACGTGAAGACCGCGAAGGCGGCGATGAACAGGACCGCCAGGCCCGCGACCGCTGCGAGCCCGCGCGGCCGTTCATTGGAAACCGCGCGGTTTTCGCCCATGTGCGCGCCGTTGCGCCGCCTCGCGTCAGTGAGCGCCGTGAGGCCCGCTGACGCCGTTGGTCATCTCGTTCATCCCGCCGGGGCCGCCCATGCCCTCCATCGGCACATGCGCAGGCATCATGTTCGCGTTCAGGTGGAACATGACCCAGAACGAGCCCGCCAGGGTGATCACCACGATCACGATCGTGAAAATCGCCGCCAGCATGGTCCAGCCGCCTTCCGACTTCGTGTTCATGTGCAGGAAGAAGATCATGTGGACCACGATCTGCATCGCCGCGAACACCAGGACCGTGATCGCCGCCGTCCGCGGGTCGCGGAACACGTCGCCCATCACCAGCCAGAACGGGATCGCGGTCAGGATGGCCGACAGGAAGAAGCCAAGCAGATAGCCCCGCATCGAGCCGTGGCCGGCGTGCGAATGCTCGAGGTCGTGCCCGTGTCCGGGGCCGTGCGCCTCGTGCGCTGCGGCGTGGGCGTCGGCGCTCATCGCAGAACTCCCATCAGGTAGACGAAGGTGAAGACGCCGATCCAGACGACGTCCAGGAAGTGCCAGAACATGCTGAGGCACAGCAGCCGTCGGCGGTTCTCGGGGATCAGCCCGCGCCGTCCGACCTGCGCCATCAAGGTGACGAGCCAGATGATGCCGAAGCTGACGTGCAGCCCGTGCGTCCCGACAAGGGCGAAGAAAGAGGACAGGAACGCGCTCCGCTGCGGCGTCGCGCCCTCATGGATGAGGTGCGAGAACTCCCAGAGTTCGATGCAGACGAAGGCCAGGCCGAACAGACCCGTAACCGCCAGCCAGAACAGCGTCTGACCCTTGCGGTTCTTCTCCATCGCCAGCATGGCGAAGCCATAGGTGATGGACGAGAACAGCAGCATCGTCGTGTTGACCGCGACGATCGACAGATCGAACAGGTCGGCGCCGGTGGGACCGGCCGCGTAGTTGCGGCCCAGGACGCCGTAGCAGGCGAACAGGACCGCGAAGATGAGACAATCGCTCATCAGATAGATCCAGAAGCCGAGCAGCGTCCCGTTCTCGGGGTGATGCTCGTCCTGGACGTAGAAGGTCGTCGGGTCGGCCTTCGCGGCCGCAGCGGCGGGAGTGGCGCTCATCGCTCAGGCCCCTGCGTTCAACATGCGCGAACGCTCGCCTTCCACCTCCGCGACCCGCTCGGCCGGGATGTAGAAGTCACGCGCGTAGTTGAAGGTGTGCCCGATGGCGACGACGATCAGAGCTGCGAAGCTCAGCGCCGCGAGCCACCACACGTACCAGATCATGGCGAAGCCGCACACGGTGGCGAGCCCGGCGAGGATGACGCCCGCGCCCGTGTTCTTGGGCATGTGGATGGCCTTGTAGCCCTCCAGCGGGCGGACATAGCCGCGCTTCTTCATGTCCCACCAGGCGTCCAGGTCGTGGATGCGCGGCGTGAACGCGAAGTTGTACTCCGGCGGCGGCGACGAGGTCGCCCACTCCAGGGTGCGGCCGTCCCACGGATCGCCCGTCACGTCGCGCAACTGCTCGCGCCGCAGGATGCTGACGCCGATCTGCACGATGAAGGCCAGGATGCCGAACAGGATCAGCACCGCGCCGATGGCCGCGATCACGAACCAGATCTGGAGCGACGGATCGTCGAAATGGTTCAGGCGACGGGTCACGCCCATCAGGCCGAGCACGTAGAGCGGCATGAAGGCGAGGTAGAAGCCGATCACCCAAAGCCAGAAGGACCACTTGCCCCAGTACGTGTCGAGCCGGAAGCCGAAGGCCTTGGGGAACCAGAAGTTGACGCCGGCGAACACGCCGAACACCACGCCGCCGATGATCACGTTGTGGAAGTGCGCGATCAGGAACAGCGAGTTGTGCAGCACGAAATCGGCGGGCGGAACCGCGAGGAGCACGCCCGTCATGCCGCCGATCACGAAGGTCAGCATGAAGGCGAGGGTCCACATCATCGGCAGCTCGAACCTGATGCGGCCGCGATACATCGTGAACAGCCAGTTGAAGATCTTCGCGCCCGTCGGGATCGAGATGATCATCGTCGTGATCCCGAAGAACGAGTTCACGCTCGCGCCCGACCCCATCGTGAAGAAGTGGTGGAGCCACACGAGATACGACAGGATGGTGATGACGACCGTGGCGTAGACCATCGAGGCGTAGCCGAACAGCCGCTTGCCGCAGAAGGTGGAGGTGACTTCGGAAAAGATGCCGAAGGCCGGCAGGATCAGGATGTAGACCTCCGGATGACCCCAGATCCAGATGAGGTTGATGTACATCATCGGCGAGCCGCCGAAGTCGTTCGTGAAGAAGTTGGTCCCGATGTAACGGTCGAGCGACAGCAGCGCGAGCACCGCGGTGAGCACCGGAAAGGCCGCGACGATCAGCACGTTGGTGCAGAGCGCCGTCCAGGTGAACACGGGCATCTTCATCATCGTCATGCCCGGCGCGCGCATCTTGACGATGGTCGCGATTAGGTTGACGCCTGACAGCAAGGTTCCGACGCCGGCGATCTGCAGCGCCCAGATGTAGTAGTCGACGCCGACGCCCGGACTGTAGGCGGCCCCCGACAGCGGCGGGTAGGCGAGCCAGCCGGTGCGGGCGAACTCGCCGACGAACAGCGACGCCATCACGAGCGCCGCGCCGCTCACCGTCATCCAGAAGCTGAAATTGTTCAGGAACGGGAAGGCGACGTCGCGCGCGCCGATCTGCAGCGGAACGACGTAGTTCATCAGTCCCGTCACGAACGGCATCGCCATGAAGAAGATCATGATGACGCCGTGCGCCGTGAACACCTGGTCGAAATGGTGCGGCGGGAGGTAGCCATTGGCGTCGCCAAAGGCGATCGCCTGCTGGGCGCGCATCATGATCGCGTCCGCGAAGCCGCGCAGCAGCATCACGATCGCCAGGATGATGTACATCACGCCGATCTTCTTGTGATCGACGCTGGTGAACCACTCTTTCCAGAGATAGCCCCAGAGGCGGTAGTAGGTCAGGCCGCCGACGAGCGCGGCGCCGCCGATCGCGACGGCGATGAAGGTCGCGACCAGAATCGGCTCATGGTACGGGATCGCCTCAAGCGACAGCCGTCCGAAGATCAGCTGCTGAAGGTCCAGATTGGAAAACATGATGTCTGCTCGTTCAGTCAGCTAAATCGGTCAGCGGCGGGCTTACTGGTCATGCATCTGGCCAGGAGCGGGACCCTGATGGTCCATCCCGGGCATTCGATGGCCCTGGCCTTCGTCCGGCTGGGTTTGCTGCTTGTTGACGTCAGGCGTCAGCGCGTCTGGCTTCATGCCCTGCGGCTGCACGTTGGTGTTCGGCGGGCGCCCCGACACCGGGAAGGTGGCGCCCGGCTCCTCGACGCCCTGACGCAGACGGTGGCCGTCGTAGCGGAGGCGCTCGCGGTTCGCCTCGCTGTTCTCGCCGCCGCCGCCCATCGCGTCGATGTGCATCATCTCGCTCATGCACATCTGGCCGGGCAGGGCGCACATGTTGAGCACCTTGTTGTAGAGCCCGTTCTCGACGGACGCGTAGTAGCGCACCGGCTCCTGCTCGCTCGGGCGCTCGAGCGCAATGTAGGTCTTCTGGTCGAGCGTGGAGCCGCTGGCCTTGGCCTTCGCGATCCACTCGTCGAAGCCCTTCCCGTCGAGCGCGCGGAACTTGAAGTTCATGCGCGAAAAGCCGGCCCCGCTGTAATTGGCCGAGAAGCCGTCATACTCGCCGGGCTTGTTGATCACGGCGTGGAGCTTCGTCTCCATTCCGGGCATCGCGTAGATCTGGCCCGCGAGCGCCGGGATGAAGAACGAGTTCATCACCGAGGACGCGGTGATGTGGAAGGTGATGGGCCGATCGACCGGCGCGGCGAGTTCGTTGACCGTGGCGACGCCCTGCTCGGGATAGAAGAACAGCCACTTCCAGTCGAGCGCCACGACCTGGACGTCCAGCGGCTTGACCTCCGCCGCGACCGGCTTGGATTCGGAGATCCGCGACAGCGGGCGGAACGGGTCGAGCAGGTGGGTGCTGATCCAGGTGATGGCGCCGAGCGCGATGATGATCACCAGCGGCGCGGACCAGATCACGACCTCTAGCCGAGTCGAGTGGTGCCAGTCGGGATCGTATGTCGCCGACGTGTTCGTTTGGCGGTAGCGCCACGCGAACAGCGCCGTGAGCGCCATGACGGGCACGATGATCATCAGCATCAGGATCGTCGAGATGACGATCAGGTCCCTCTGCTGCGCCGCGATGTCTCCAGAGGGGTGGGTCACCACCATCTCGCAGCCTGCGAGCAGGCACAGCAGCGGCAGAAGGACGATTTTGCGTAGAATGCTCACGGGCAGGACAACCGTCTGTGGGGACGTTTTGTTGCGCTGCGTTAAGCCCCTGGCGGGAGGGGCGATAGTGGACGGTTTGTCCCATCGGCGGAGACGTCGCAGGAAGGTTATTGAGTGCGGCATGGGACGTCCCAGCTCCGGCGCGGGGGGAACCTACCCGCCGGGTTCAGCCGCAGAACAAATGCGATGTCGCGGCGTTCCATGGTGTTCTAGAGTCGCGGCCGAGCGGTGGCCGCCGCCATTCCTTGGCGTCGAGGAGCGAAGAAACGCATGAGCCAAGATTACGCGCTGTCGAATAGCGCGCCCCTCGAGCGCGACGCCCGTCTCGTCAGCGGCGACGCCAAGGTGGCGCCGGGCGAGATCGCGGTTGCGGTGATCATCGGCCGGACATCGGAGTTCTTCGACTTCTTCGTCTACGGCATCGCCTCGGTGCTGGTGTTCCCGCAGCTGCTGTTTCCTGAGTTTGATCCGCTCACGGCGACGCTTTACTCGTTCGCGATCTTCTCGCTCGCCTTCATCGCGCGGCCGATCGGCTCGGTGATCTTCATGCAGGTCGACCGGCGTCACGGCCGGGGCGTCAAGCTGACGATCGCCTTGTTTCTGCTCGGCGGCTCGACGGCGGCGATGAGCTTCCTGCCAGGCTACGCCCAGATCGGCTTCGTGGCGGCAGGCCTGCTCGCCTTCCTCCGGATTTGCCAAGGCCTGGCGCTGGCGGGCGCCTGGGACGGGTTGGCCTCGCTGCTGGCGCTGAACGCGCCGCAGAAGCATCGCGGCTGGTATGCAATGATGCCGCAGCTCGGCGCTCCCCTGGGCTTTCTTCTGGCGGCCGGCCTGTTCGCCTTCTTCGTGAGCAATCTGTCGAACGAGGATTTCCTGGACTGGGGGTGGCGCTACCCGTTCTTCGTCGCTTTCGCGATCAACGTCGTCGCGCTGTTCGCGCGTCTGCGGCTGGTGGTGACCGACGAGTTCACGGCGCTGCTCGAGCGGCGCGAACTGCGGCCCACGCCGGTGTGGCGGATGTTCCGCGCAGAGGGCCGGAACGTGCTGATCGGCGCCTTCGCGGCGCTCGCGAGCTTCGCGCTGTTCCACCTGGTGACGATCTTCCCGCTCTCTTGGGTCACGCTCTACACGGGACGTCATGCGCGTGAGTTCCTGGTGACCGAGATGGTCGGCGCGATGGTCTGCGTGGTCGCGGTCATCGCCTCGGGCGCGATCGCCGACCGCATCGGCCGGCGGACGCTGCTTGCGATCTGCGCCGTCCTGATCGGGCTGTTCAGTTTCGCTGCGCCGTTCCTGCTGAGCGGCGGCGCGACCTCCGAGGCCGGCTTCATCTTCCTCGGCTTCGCCCTGCTGGGTCTGTCGCACGGACAGGCGTCCGGCGCCGTGACGTCGAACTTCTCGACCCAGTACCGCTACACCGGCGCGGCCCTGACCTCGGACATGTCTTGGCTGCTCGGCGCGGCCTTCGCGCCGCTCGTGGCGCTTGGGCTCTCGGCGAAATTCGGTCTGGCGTTCGTCGGGCTCTACCTGCTGTCGGGCGCCGTTTGCACCGGCGTTTCGCTGCTGATCAACAGGCGCATGCTCGACATCAGGGACTGATTTCGGCCGCGCCAGGCCCGGGACCTTCTGCGCCGCTCGGTTGTTGTGAAGGCGAACGCCGCCCCCAAAGGGGCGGCCACGCCTTCAGACAAGGGAGTCCGACGTGGCGATGGACAATCCGACGACTGGCGCGCCGCAGCCGCCGCAGCCCAAGCAGCAGCAGGACATGCCGGGACACACCGGCGAGATGCGGCCTCGTCCGGATCATGGCGAGGAGAGCTACCGCGGCTCGGGCCGGCTGGCCGGCCTGGCGGCGATCATCACCGGCGCCGATTCAGGCATCGGACGCGCAGTGGCGATCGCCTATGCGCGCGAAGGCGCCGACGTGCTGATCTCCTACTACAGCGAGCATGAGGACGCCCGCGAGACAGCGCGCTGGGTCGAGGAGGCCGGGCGCAAGGCCGTTGTGGTCGCGGGCGACATCAAGCAGGAGCAGCACTGCAAGGAGCTTGTTGAAAAAGCGCTCGCCGAGTTCGGCCGGCTCGACATCCTGGTCAACAACGCCGCCCACCAGGCGAGCTTCGAGAAGATCGAGGACATCAGCGCGGAGGAGTGGGACGTCACCTTCCGGACCAACATCTACAGCCAGTTCTACCTCTGCAAAGCGGCCATACCGCGCATGAAGCCGGGCTCGGCGATCGTCAACACGACTTCGATCAACGCCAAGAACCCGAGCCCGCATCTGCTGGCTTACGCGACCACCAAGGGCGCGATCGCGAATTTTACCGCCGGTCTCGCGGGGCTCGTGGCGGAGCAGGGGATCCGCGTGAACGCGGTCGCGCCCGGTCCGATCTGGACGCCCCTGATCCCGTCCACCATGCCGCCCGAGGCGGTGGAAAGCTTCGGCCAGAACACCCCCCTCGGACGCGCGGGCCAGCCTGCGGAGCTCGCGCCGGCCTATGTGATGCTGGCGTCCAAGGAGGCGAGCTACATCACAGGCGCCGTCATCCCGGTGACGGGCGGTCGCCCGATGCTCTGACGGCTCAATCCTTATCCTTGCGGAACAGGCGGCGGAGCTCGTCCTTCGCCGCCTCCAGCGTCTTGCGCTGCTCGGAACTCAGTTTGGAACCCGCCCGGTTGATGTGGAAGGTCAGCATCGACATGGCGGAGCGAAACGGACTCGATTTCCGCCGGTCGCTGCGCTCCGCCGAACGCTTGAGCGAGATGGCGATGGCGGCGGGATCATCTTTCGTGAAGACGCCATCTTCCAGATCGAGGGCGTCGCTGTTGCGGGTGACTTCAGCTGACCAGCGGTAATCATGAGCCGGTTGGTGGGACGCCGTCATGGGTTCTCCAACAGCAGCAGGCGGGGCTTACCTGCTGGAACCTCCTCCGCAGCCGCGGAGTTCCGGCTGGGCTCGCCATGGACAGCGCCGCCGTTGAAAGCTTCTCGCCGTTCTCCACTCCGTTCCCGAACGTGGAACTCAGGCCTGCTGGCGGCGCTCGTCGTCGCGGCATGGGCAGGCGGACCTGCCGTGGCGCGCGAGCTGAGGGTCTGTGCAGATCCAAACAACCTGCCTTTCTCTGACAAGGCGGGGGAGGGCTACGAGAACAAGCTCGTCGAGCTGGTCGCCCGCGATCTCGACGCGAAGGTGACCTATGTCTGGTGGGCGCAGCGGCGCGGCTTCCTGCGCAACACCATCCTGGCCGGCAAGTGCGACCTCGTTCCGGGCCTTCCGGTAGGGGTCGAGATGTTGCGTTCGACCGCGCCGGCGCTCTACCGCTCGTCCTATGTCTTCGTCACCCGCCCCGACGAGCCGCCGATCTCGTCGCTGGACGACCCGCGCCTGCGCGAACTGAAGATCGGCGTGCAGATGATCGGCGACGACGGCTACAACACTCCGCCCGCCCATGCCCTGGCGCGCCGCGGCGTCATCGACAATGTGCGCGGCTACGGCGTCTTTGGCGACTACAGCGAGCCGCACCCGCCGTCGCGGGTCGTGGACGCGGTCGCGCGGGGCGAGGTCGACGTCGCGCTCGTCTGGGGTCCGCTGGCGGGCTACTTCGCCGCCCGCGCGACCCCGCCGCTTCGCGTCACCAAGATTTCCCCGCCCTTCGACGGGCCGCGGCTGCCAATGGCCTTCGACATCTCGATGGCCGTGCGCCGCGATGACGTCGAGCTGAGGGGCGAAGTCGCCGCTGCGCTAAGACGCCATCGCGCCGAGGTGGACGCCATCCTGGCCGAATACGACATTCCGCGGCTGGACCAGCCTTCCCAAGCAGCGGCGGAGCGGTGACAGAAGCCCGGCCGGCGCAGTCTCATTGCGCCGTGAGCACCGCATCCAGAGCCTCGATCAGGAGGTCGGCGTGCTGGCGCTCGAAGATCAGCGGCGGGCGGATCTTCAGCACGTTGCCGTGTCGGCCCGCAGCCCCGATCAGGATGTGCCGATCGCGCAGGCCGTTGATGACGCGGCTCGCGACCTGCGGGGCGGGGGCGCCGTCTGCGACGAACTCGACCCCGAGATAGAGCCCGGCGCCGCGCACGTCGCCGATCGCCTCATGCCGGCCGGCGAGCTCCCGCAGGCCGCATAGGATGTGGCCACCCACGTCGGCCGCGTTGCTGATCAGCCCGCGTTCTTCGATCTCGGCCAGTACGGCGAGCCCGGCGGCGCTGGCCACCGGATTGCCGCCGAAAGTGTTGAAGTAGCCGGCGCTCTCAGCAAACTCCCGCATCAGGTCGAGCCGCGACACCACGCCGCCAAGCGGAATGCCGTTGGCCATCGGCTTGCCCATCGTCACGACGTCGGGCGTCACGCCGTGGCGCTCGAAGCCCCACATCCGATGGCCGGTGCGACCAAATCCCGGCTGAACCTCGTCTGCGATGAACAGCCCCCCGGCGGCGCGGGCGGCCGCGGCCGCGGGGGCCAGGAAGCCTGCCGGGTCCGCGGCCACGCCGTCGCTTGAAAAGATCGTGTCCGCGATGAAAGCCGCGAACCCGTGTCCATCAGCCTCCAGGCTCGCGATCGCCGCCTTGAGATCTTCCTCGAGCCGCGCTGCGACGTCGCCGTCGCCGATCGGCGCCCGCACCGAACGCACATGCGGGGCGAGCGGCTGGCCTGGACGCGAGGAGGGGGAGATCTCCGTCACCGCCCATGTGTTGCCGTGATAAGCGCTCTCGGTCACCACGAAGCCGCACTTGCCGGTGGCGATCGCGGCGATCCGCAACGCCATATCGTTGCTCTCGCTGCCCGTGCAGGTGAACGCGACCTTGTCGAGGCCGGCCGGGAACGTCGCCAGCAGCCGGTCCGCATAGTCGTGGACGACGTCGTAGAGATAGCGGGTGTGGATGTTGAGCTTCGCCGCCTGTTCGGAGATCGCCCGCACGACGCGCGGGTTGCAGTGCCCGACCGAGGGGACGTTGTTGTAGACGTCGAGGTAGCGCGTCCCGTCCGCTTCCTGAAGCCAAACCCCGTCACTCGATACGAGGTGGAGCGGGCGTTCGTAAAACAGCACCGAAGTCGGCCCGAACGCCTTCTGGCGCCGCTGCAGGAGAGCCTGCGTCGCGGCTGGCAGATCGCCCTTGGGACGCGATGCGTCGAAGGCGTTCAGGGCGAGGATGCGCTGGCCAACGGCTGCCGTCATAGTCGCCTCCTCAGCCTTCGGCCGTGAGATAGCGCTCCGCCAGCTCGACGCTGCCATGCGTGTACGGAATCCCCATGGCCTGCGCTGTCGGCGTCTCGGAGCGAGACGCCACCCAAGCCGTGAGCAGGATGCGGCGGAGCAGGAGGAAGGTCGGCATCATGGCGCGGTCCTCGGCGGAGACCGGCGCGACCGAGGCGTAGCCGCTGAGCCAGGCGTCTTCGAGCTCGGGGATGAACGGCTCGTGCTCCATGAAGCTCACGGCCGCCGCGAAATCGTACAGGAACCAGGAGAAGCCGCAGTCGTCGAAGTCGATGACGCCGAGCCGATCGCCGTCGACCAGCAGATTGGCGAGCCGCAGATCGGCATGGATCAGCCCGAACCGGTCGGCGGAGGCGCCATAGGCGCTGACCCGAGACTTCAACACGTTCGCCGCGCGTTCGAGCACTGCGTGGCCTTGCGCATCGAGCCCGAGGCCGTGGCGCCAGTCGCCCCAAAGCGGCCGGTCGCCCAGCATCGCATCGAAGTCCCAGGTCTTGCGCGCGAAGCCGGCCGCGGGCCGCCAACCGCGGGCATGCTGATGAAGGCCCGCGGTGATCTTGCCGAGCGCCCGGAACCACGGCGCAAGGTCGCTCCCGGGCTCCGGCTCGCGGCCGCTCATGAACTCGAAGGCCGCGACGTTGCGCCAGTGCCCGCCGTCGTCAAAGCCTCCGAGCAGGTCGCCGTTCTTCATCCGCAAAGGCTCAGGCGTCGCGGCGACGCCGTTCGCGCGCAGCGCCTCGACCCAGGCGAGCTCGGATCGAATCTCGTCCCTGCGGTGATAGTCCGGCCGGTGGACCCGGAACACGACGGGCGCGCCGCTGTCGTCTTCAGCCAGGAAAGTGGCGTTCTCGGAGATCGTCAGCAGGCGGAGCGGCGCATCCGGAGCCAGTCCCCAGCCGGGCAGCGCCTCGCGCAGCCTGTTCTCGAGCCGCGACAGGAAAGCGTCGTCATACATGGAAGATCTCGCCGCAGAACCCTGCGAGACATCCCATGCCGATGTGGCGAATGCAACATAAGTTGAGCGATCCGCCACATGAGCGGCTCAGGCCGTGACGACCTCGACCCTGTGGCGCGAGAGCGATTCCGCCAGAGCCCCGGTCGGAGCCGCATCGGTCACCACCGTCCCGATCTCGCGCCAGGAGGCGTAGCGGGCCGCGAACATCCGGTTGAACTTCGAGTGGTCGGCGACCACCATGGTCTCGCCTGCGCGGCGCGCGATCGCCCCATAGACGGCGGCCGGCTCGAGCAGCGCGTCGGACGCGCCCTCGCCAGTCAGGCCGCTCGCTCCGAGAATCGCGAGATCGGCCGAGAACTCGTTGATGAAGCGCGTGGCGTGCGCTCCCACCGTGGCGCCTTCGCTTGGAAGGTAGGCGCCGGGCGCCATCAACACCGTGATCGTCGGGTTGAGCGCGAGGACGGTTGCGACCCCGAACGAGTGCGTGATCACGGTCAGCCCCTTGTGCTCCACCGCGATCCGTCGCGCCACGTGGGTGGTGGTGGCGCCGGCGCCGATCATCACCAGGCTGCCCGGGCGGACGAGGGCGGAAGCCGCGCGCGCGATCCGCTCCCGTTCGGCGACGAACAAGGCGTGGCGCTCGCCCACGGAAGGCTCGGTGCTTGGCGTCCGCACGGCGCCGCCGTAAGTGCGGTTCACGAGCCCCTGGCTCGTCAGCTCGTCGAGGTCGCGCCGGATCGTTTCGGTCGAGACGCCCATCCGCGCCGCGAGCTCGGCCACCCGCAGGCTTGGCGTCTGGGTGATCTGCGTCAGGATCTGCGAATGTCGGGAGGATTTCGAAAGCTTCATGCGTCGGACATGCCGGGAGGGGAGATGAACGATAGCACGCCGCCGGCCGTGGCGTCCGAGAAGGCTCAGAACGCGGTCGACCCGGCGACGCTGTTTACGGCGCGCTGCGAGAGGCCGCTCCTGATCGCGAGCTTTGAACGCCCTCAGGCGATGCTGAGCTGGGCGATGGCGCGGCCCGGATTCCAGACGGCGGGCCGGGTCGCCTGGCTAGAGGTCCGGCGGTCGGATCTGACGCTCGAGGTCGATGCTTTCGCGCTGCTGCGCAAACGCCTTTCGGAGGCCGAGCTGGAGGACGCGGTGGCGATGATGACGTCGCGCGACGTCAGCGCCGCCCGAACAGGGGCAGCGACGACCGGACAGACGACGGCGCAGTGCCTTGCGACGGTCGGTCTGAACAACGCCTCCCGCGCCGGCTCCCTCGCGCCTCATGCCGACGCGGGTCCCGGAACGATCAACCTGCTGGCGGCCGTGTCCACGCCGCTGACGCAGACGGCGCTGATCGAGGCGCTGTCGATCGCCGCAGAGGCGCGAACCGCGGCGATCATCGACCTCGCCTGGCCGGTCGGCGGCGAGACAGCGACCGGCACCGGCACCGACTGCATCGTGGTCGCCGCCCCCGAGGGGGAGTCGGCCGAGCCGTTCGCCGGGCTTCATACCGAGGTGGGGCGTGCGCTGGCGGCCGCGGTCTATGAGGCGGTGGCCGCCGCCGGACGGGACTGGATCGCCGAGCGCCGCCCGTGAGCGGCTATCGTCATCCGGATCGGGCGCTGCTAATCAGCTTGATGCGCGGCTGACGAGGCGGCCGCGCCGACGTCATCCGTGAGATCCATGGCCAAAGATCCGCTGTTCCCTCGTCCTGTCGATGATGCGCTCGACGCCTCGCCGCGGTATGGCGAGTCCATCGAGTCGAACTACGCCGGCGCCGTCTCTTTCCTGCGCCGGCCCTATGCGCGTTCGGCCGAGGGTTTCGACGTCGCTGTCTGGGGCGTCCCGCTCGACACCTCCGTCTCCAATCGCCCCGGGACGCGTTTTGGCCCGCGCGCCATCCGCGAGGCTTCGACGATCAATGTCGGGGACCCGACCTATCCGTTCCAGTTCGACATCTTCGGCGATCTCGCGGTCGCGGATACCGGCGACTGCTCGCTGGACTACGGCAGGATCGACCAGATGCCTGCCGCGATCGAGGCGCAGGCCGCCGCACGGCTTGCGACCGGGGCGCATCTTGTCACCCTCGGCGGCGATCACTTCCTCACCTACCCGGTGCTGAAGGCGCTGGTCGCTCGCATCGGACGGCCCGTGGCGCTGGTGCAGTTCGACGCGCACCAGGACACCTGGGACGATGACGGCAGCCGCATTGACCACGGGACGATGATCACCCGCGCCGTGCGTGAAGGGCTCATCGTGCCGGAGCGCTCGATCCAGATCGGCATCCGCACCAACGCGCCGCAGGATTTCGGCATCTCGATCGTCGACAGCCTTCTGGCCCAGGAACTCGGGCCGCTCGCCACGGCGAGCCGCATCCTCGGCCATGTCGAGGACGCGCCGGCCTACGTGACCTTCGACATCGACTGCCTCGACCCGGCTTTCGCTCCCGGCACCGGCACGCCGGTCTGCGGCGGGGTCTCCTCGAGCTTCGCGATCTCCTGCCTGAGGCGGCTTGGCGCTCTCGATCTCAAGGGCTTCGATGTCGTCGAGGTGTCGCCGCCCTATGACCATGCGGGCATCACGGCGCTCGCCGGCTGCACCATGGCGCAGGTCTATCTCGGCCTGCTCGCCGAGCGGAAGCGGGCGGGCAAGGCCGTGACGCTCTGAAGAGGATGCCCGTGCGCCCTGCCTGCGCCATGCCCGCGCTCGTCCTCGCCTTCGCGCTCTGTGGCTGCGCGGGCGAAAAGCTCTGGATGAAGCGCGGGGCGGGTCCGGGGGAGGCGAATGCGGACGAACTGTCCTGCGCCGAGGAATCGGAGAGCCGCGCGAGCATCGTCATCGGCGACGGGGTCGGTCCCGGCTTCGGGCCCGCGACCGACCGGTTCAGCCAGCGCTTCGCCTGCCTGAGGTCGCGCGGTTACCGGCTCGTGACAATCACGCCCGAGGAGAGCAAGCGGCTGAAGAGCCTCGGCGGCGTCGAACGCGAGACCTATTGGGGCGAGCTGCAGCGGAAATACGGCGTCGCGCCCTGAACCCTCAGGCGACCTCCGTATGGGCGGCGAGGGAATCTCGCAGCGCGCGGATTTCGCGGTTCAGCCTTCTGAGGTCGTCGACCTTCAGGCCTGAGCCCGCAAGCATGGTCGTCGGCACGCACGCCGCCCGCTCCTGAAGGGCGCGCCCTGCGTCGGTCAGTTCGACCAGCACCTGCCTTTCGTCCTCCGCGCTGCGGCGGCGAACGACCAATCCGGCGGCTTCAAGTCGCTTGAGCAGCGGTGTGAGCGTGCTCGATTCCAGCATCAGCCGGTCTGCGATCTCCTTCACCGCCAAGCCGTCACGCTCCCACAGCACCAGCATGGCAAGGTATTGCGGGTAGGTCAGGCCGAGATCGTCGAGCGCGGGCTTATAGGCGCGATTGATGGCCAGCGCGGCCGAATAGACGGCGTAGCAGAGCTGGTCCTGCAGCTTTAGGCTTGGCGAAGGGGGCACGTTCCGTCTCCGAGGGCGGAGCTAATATAATCCATATCGCGATAATGATCTGCATGGCAGTCATGCGCGCAGGATCGCTTGAAAAAGATATCGCGATAATGAATTTTGCCTCATCGAAACCGGGCGGCCGATGGGTCGCCGCGCACCTGAGGAGACAGACATGAAGGCGCTCTACCAGACGGAAGCCGTCGCCACGGGCGGTCGCACGGGAACTGCCGCCACCACGGACGGCAACCTCAAGGTGGATCTCGTGACGGCCAAGGAGCTCGGCGGCCCCGGCGGCGCCGGCACCAATCCGGAGCAGCTCTTCGCCGCCGGCTATTCTGCCTGCTTCCTCGGCGCGCTGAAGTTCGTGGCCTCCAAGGAGAAGGTGAAGATCCCGGACGACACGACCGTCGCGGCCAAGGTCGGCATCGGGCAGCGCGATGACGGGCAGGGCTTCGGCCTCACCCTCGCGATCAAGGTCACGATTCCCGGTCTCGACCGCGCCAAGGCTGAGGAACTCGCCGCCAAGGCGCACGTGGTGTGCCCCTATTCGAACCTCGCCAAGGTCGGCGCGGATGTGGACGTTTCGGTCGCGTAACGCCTCAGGCGTCCGGCTCGCGCAAGCCGTGAGCCGGACGCTCCCTATCGTGAGGAAGGCTCAGCCGAGCGCGATGTCGAGGCCGAGGTCGAGCGTCGCCGCCGAATGGGTGATGCGCCCGACCGAGATCAGGTCAACGCCGGTCTCGGCGATGGCTGCGACCGTGTCGAGCGACACATTGCCGGACGCTTCCGCAAGCATCCTGCCGCCGATCCGCATGACCGCCTCCCGAAGAATGGGCGGCGGCATGTTGTCGAGCAGCACAACGTCTGCGCCTTCCCTGATGACGCGATCGAGCTGATCGAGCGTATCCACCTCGATCTCGATCTTGACCAGGTGACCGGCCGAGGCCTTCGCCCCGCGTAGCGCAGCCTCGATGCCGCCCGCGACCGCGATGTGGTTGTCCTTGATCAGAATCGCGTCGTCGAGCCCGAAGCGGTGGTTCGATCCGCCGCCGCACCGCACCGCATATTTCTCAAAAATCCGCAGCCCCGGCGTGGTTTTCCGCGTGCAGCAGATCCGGGCTCGGGTGTGGGCGATGAGATCGGCGTAGCGCGCAGTCTCGGTCGCGACCCCGGAGAGGTGGCCAAGGAAGTTCAGGGCAGTGCGCTCGGCGGACAGAACGGCGCGCGCGGGGCCCACGATGCGTGCGATCACGTCGCCAGGCCCGAGCCGGGCGCCGTCTTCGACCTCGGGCTCGAATGAGATCGCGGGATCAAGCGCTTGGAAGGCGGCCGCCGCGAGCTGCAGGCCGGCGAGCCGACCGGGCTGCCGCGCCGCGATCACGACCCGCGCGGCGGCGCTCCCCGGAATGGTCGCCGCGCTGGTGATGTCGCCGGCGCGGCCGAGATCCTCGGCGAGCGCAGCCTCAACCGCGCGCCGGACCGCGATCTGGTCAAGCGGAGCCGGCAGGCTCACGAGGCGGCCAGCTGAGGCGCGAGCGGCTCGAGCTCCGTCAGCGCGTCGGCGAGCGTCAGCGTCGACCGGCGCGCCAGCGCTTCGACAGGCGCGTCAAAATCGGAGCGGAAATGCGCGCCGCGGCTCTCTTTTCGGCGTTCGGCGGCGACTGCGATGAGAAGCGCGCTCGTCGCCATATTCCGGAGGTCGGCGCTGGCGGCCTCTCGCCTGAGGCGGTCCACCGCGCCGATCGCTCCGCGGAGGCGTCCGCCGTCGCGCACGACACCGACGGCCTCGGTCATGCACCGCCGCAGGGTTGCGACGGCGGCGTCGTCGGCCTTGACGCTCCCGAGGGCGCGCGCTGCGGGCAGGCGGGCTGGCGCCGGGGCGGCGGGAACGACGCCGAGGATGTCCTCGGCGATCCGCGCCCCGAACACGACAGCCTCGAGCAGCGAATTGGACGCCAGGCGGTTGGCGCCGTGCGCGCCTGTCGAGGCGGCCTCGCCGCATGCCCAGAGGCCGTCCAGCGAGGCGCGGCCGTTCGCGTCCACGAAGACGCCGCCCATGTGGTAGTGCGCAGCCGGAGCGACCGGGATGGGCTCCGCCGCGGGATCGATCCCGGCGGAGCGACACGTCTCATAGACGGTCGGAAAGCGCTCGGCGAAACGCGCGCCGATCCCCTCGCGCGCGTCCAGAAAGGCGCCGCCGGCGCGCGCCGCTTGGTAGACTGCACGGGCCACGATGTCGCGCGGCGCGAGGTCGAGGTCGGGGTGAACGCCTTCCATGATGCGCCTGCCCGCGCGGTCGACCAGGATCGCACCTTCGCCGCGCAGCGCCTCTGTCGCGAGCGGCGCGGGGTCGCGCCCGATCGCGATCGCGGTCGGGTGGAACTGCACGAATTCGAGGTCGGCCAGCAGCGCGCCGGCGCGCGCCGCCATGGCGAGGCCGCCGCCGCGCGCCTCCACCGGGTTGGTCGTGACGGCGTAGAGGTGCCCAACGCCGCCCGAAGCCAGGACCACCGCGCGCGCCGGCAGATGGAGCGGCTGGGCGGCATGGTCGCAAAGCGGGCGCGCGACGACGCCCGCCACGAAGCGCCCGTCCATGACAAGGTCTTCCGCAACGAAGCCTTCGAGCACGCGGATCGACGGCGTGTTGCGGACCGCCGTCACCAGCGCCGCCATAATGGCCTTGCCGGCAAGGTCGCCATTGACGCGGACGATCCGGCGTTCGCTATGCGCGGCCTCCCGCGACAGCAGGAGCTTGCCCTCCAGGTCGCGGTCGAACGGCACGCCGTAAGCGAGCAGGTCCGCGATGCGCGCGGGAGCCTCGCGGGTCATGAGCGCCGCGATGGCTGGATCCACGATGCCGGCGCCCGCCGCAATGGTGTCGGCGGCGTGCGCCTCCGCGCTGTCTCCAAGCCCGACCGCGGCCGCGATGCCGCCCTGCGCCCACGCCGAGGAAGCCCCGGCTCCGAGCGGGGCGGCGGCGATCACCGTCACCGGCCGCGGACTGAGCTTCAGCGCGCAGAACAGCCCCGCCAGGCCGCCGCCGACGATCACGACGTCGTCGACGCCGCGCCAGGACAGGGGAGCGAGATCGTCCAGATCTACGAGGTCAGGGGCGTCAGTCATGGATTTCACCCGTCATCCCGGACGGCCGAGACCGACGCGGGATCGTCGCGAGGATGAAGCGCTGTCTGGATCGGAACGCCCCGGCTCTCGCTCGGCCGGGGCGCCTTGGCCGCTCAGATCTTCAGGTTCACCATCCGCTCGACGCTCAAGCGCGCGCGGGCGGCGATCGCCGGGTCGACGATCACCTCGTCGCGCATGTGCAGCAGCGAGTCGAGGATCGCCGGCAGCGTGATCCGCTTCATGTGCGGGCAGAGGTTGCAGGGCTTGATGAACTCGGTCTCCGGCGCGTCCGCCATGACGTTGTCGGCCATCGAGCACTCGGTGATCAGCGCCACCTTCTTCGGCTTCCGCTGCTTCACGTAGTCGGCGAGCTTCGCCGTTGAGCCGGTGAAGTCCGCTTCCGCCAGCACGTCCGGCGGGCATTCCGGATGGGCGAGGATCGTGATCCCGGGATTGTCCGCGCGATAGGACCGGAGCTCCTCCGCCGTGAACCGCTCATGCACCTCGCAGGCGCCATGCCAGCTGATGATCTTCACCTTGGTCTGCGAGGCGATCCAGGCGGCGAGATACTGGTCGGGCAGGACCATCACCTCGGGCGCCCCGAGCGACTCCACGACCTGAACGGCGTTGCCGGAGGTCAGGCAAATGTCAGCTTCGGCCTTCACTTCGGCGGTGGTGTTCACATAGACGGCCACCGGCACGCCGGGATGCTTTTCGCGAAGCGCGCGCACATCGGCGGCAGTGATGGAGGTGGCGAGCGAACAGCCGGCGCGGCTGTCGGGAATCAGCACCGTCTTGTCCGGGTTCAGGATCTTCGAGGTCTCGGCCATGAAGTGCACGCCGCACTGAATGATCACCTCGGCGTCCGTCTTGGTCGCCTCGCGCGCAAGCTGGAAGCTGTCGCCGACGACGTCCGCTACGCAGTTGTAGATCTCCGGCGTCTGGTAGTTGTGCGCCAGAATGACGGCGTTGCGGACCCGCTTCAGCTCGTTGATCGCCTTGACGTAAGGCGCGAAGAACGGCCACTCGACGGGCGGAATGACGGCTTTGACGCGTTCGTAGAGGTGCGCGGTCTCCGCTTCGACGGCGGGCGTCCATTCCAGCGACGGCGCGGCCACAGGGGCGAAGCGCCGGGGAGCCCCGCCGGATGTGGCGGCGGGCTTCAGGAGCGTGGCGGCGGAAGGGGACATGGCGTCCTCCGGAACGTGCCTGTTATGCTCATTTCGAGCATAACTATGATAGTTGCCCGAGGGCCAGATTTGAAGCCCCGGCGCCGGTTAAATATGCATTGGCGCGGTCGATCATCCGGCGCTTCGCCTCTGGGCGACTTGGGCGGCCATCTCGATCCGAGATGATCGGGATCACGCAGTTTCATCACATCTGAGGCATGTTTGGTTTTATTGGTGCAGCGCAACCAGGCGCAGCGCCAAGCTCCGAGACCGCCATGACGGACCGTCCGCTTCAGAGTTCCAGGGGTCCGGCTACGCTGCTGGTCATTCTGTGCGGCTGCGCGATCGCCTGCCTCACCTTCGGCCCGCGGGCGACGGCTGGTCTTTTACTCACGCCGATCTCCGAGACGAACGGCTGGGGAAGGGACGTCTTCGCGCTGTCTTTCGCCATCCAGAATTTGCTCTGGGGCATCGGCCAGCCTTTCGCGGGCGCGGTGGCCGACCGCTTTGGCACGCGCCGCGTGCTGGCGGCGGGCGGACTGCTCTACGCCGCGGGCCTTGCGCTGATGCCGCTCTCGGCTTCGCCCGGCGCGATGCACGTCACGGCCGGCGCGCTGATCGGGCTCGGGCTCTCCGGGGCTTCGTTCTCGATCGTGATCGGCGCCTTCGGCAAGCTTCTGCCGGAGGAGTGGCGCACCATCGGCTACGGCCTCGGCACCGCCGCGGGCTCCCTCGGGCAGTTTCTGTTCACGCCTTTCGCGGCGGCGCTGATCTCCGCCTATGGCTGGCAGACCACCGTGCTCGTCTTCGCGGCGCTGATGCTCCTGGTCGTGCCGCTCTCGCTGCCGCTCGCGACCCGCGCCTTGCACCCGGGGACTAGTGGCCCGGTCGCCGCGAACCAGTCGATCCGCCAGGCCCTCGGCGAAGCGTTCCGCACGCCGAGCTACTGGCTGCTGGTGGCCGGCTTCTTCACCTGCGGCTTCCATCTCGCCTTCGTCACCGCGCACCTCCCGCCGTTCCTGCTCGACAAGCACATCTCGCCCTCGGTCGGCGGCTGGACGCTTGCTCTGATCGGATTGTTCAACATTGCGGGCTCGCTCGGCTCGGGAGTCCTGTCCGGCCGCATGCCGAAGCGCCGCCTGCTGGCGGCGATCTACTTCGCCCGGGCGGCGCTGATCTCGGCGTTCGTGTTTCTGCCGGTGACGCCCGCAAGCGCGCTCGCCTTCGGGGCGGGGATCGGCCTGCTCTGGCTCTCGACCATCCCGCCGACCTCCGGTCTCGTCGCGACGATGTTCGGGCCGCGATACCTCACCATGCTCTATGGCTTCGCCTTCTTCAGCCATCAGCTCGGCTCCTTCGCAGGCGTCTGGCTCGGCGGCGCGCTCTATGAGCGCACAGGCTCCTATGACCTCGTCTGGCAGATCGCGATCGTCTTGAGCATCATGTCCGGGCTGATCAATCTGCCGATCCGCGAGCGGCCGGTGGCGCGGCTCGCCGCTTCCTCGGCGGCCGCGGCGTGACGCAGAGGCTCGCCGCCCCTATCTAGGCCCGCGAGCCCGAAGCCAGCGATCGAGGAACCAATGTCCACCTTCCGCGCTCTGCGCATCGACAAGGCCGAGACGGGCCAGACGATCTCCGCCGTCGATTTCGACGAAGCGGATCTGATGGACGGCGACGTGGTGGTCCGCGTCTCGCACTCGACGGTGAACTACAAGGACGGGCTCGCGATCACCGGCAAGTCCCCGGTGGTTCGCCGCTTCCCGATGATTCCCGGCATCGACTTCGCCGGGCGGGTGATGTCCTCGACCAGCCCCGAGTTCCGCGAGGGAGACGAGGTCATCCTCAACGGCTGGGGCGTCGGCGAGACCCATCTCGGAGGTTACGCGGAAGTGGCGCGGGTGAAGTCGGATTGGCTCGTGCCGCTGCCGGCGAACATGACGGCCGCAGAAGCGATGGCGGTCGGCACGGCCGGCTATACGGCGATGCTCTGCGTCATGGCGCTCGAGCGGCACGGCGTGACGCTCGAACGGGGGCCGGTCCTGGTCACCGGCGCATCAGGAGGCGTCGGCTCGGTCGCGGTCGCGCTGCTCGCCAGGCTCGGCTACGAGGTCGTGGCCTCGACCGGACGGACCGAGGAGGCGGACTACCTCCGTGGCCTCGGCGCCTCCTCGATTCTGCCGCGCGAGGAACTCGCCGCTCCTGGCAAGCCGCTCCAGAAGGAGCGGTTCGCCGGCGTGATCGACTCGGTCGGCTCGGTGCCGCTGGCGAATGCGATCGCCCAGACCATGGCGGGCGGCGCGGTGGCGGCCTGCGGGCTTGCGGCCGGAATGGACCTGCCGACCAGCGTCGCGCCCTTCATCCTGCGCGGCGTGTCGCTGCTCGGCATCAACAGCGTGACAGTGCCGAAGCCGATCCGTGTTGAAGCCTGGAGCCGGCTCGCCCGCGATCTTGACCGCGACAAGCTGGCGGCGATGACCAGGACGATCGGCTTCGACGACATCATCCCGACAGCGGAAGCCATTCTGGACGGCAAGGTGCGAGGCCGCGTGGTGGTCGAAATCTGAGCCCACGAGGCCGTTGCTCCGAGAGGGGCCGCGCTTCCTGAAGCGGCTTGGAGCCACGCGTGCGCGTCTGGCGAAACGCGTATAGACGTCCGTCCTCACATGCCGCTGTGATGCAAGGCACGAAAAATGACTGAGCCCGTCAACGTCGCCATCCTCGGCGCCTCCGGCTACACAGGCGCCGAGCTGATCCGCCTTCTGCTGCGGCACCCTCATGTCCGCATCGTGGCGTTGACGGCGGACCGCAAGGCCGACCAGGCGGTAGGCGACGTCTTCGCGCAGTTTGCCGGCGTGGACCTCCCGCGCCTGACGACGATCGGCGAGCTCGAGATCGACGCCGTCGATCTGGTCTTCTGCGCTCTGCCGCACGGCACGACGCAGCAGGTGATCGCCGATCTGATCGGGCGCAAGCCTTCGCTCAAGATTGTGGATTTGTCGGCGGATTTCCGCCTGGCTGATCCCGCGGCCTATGAGGAATGGTACGGCCATCCGCATCAGGCGCTCGAGCTTCAGCAGGAGGCGGCCTTCGGGCTCGTGGAGCTGAACCGGGAAGCGATCAGAAGCGCGCGGCTTGTGGCCAACCCCGGGTGCCACTCCACGACGTCGATCCTCCCGATCGTTCCGCTGCTGCGGGAACGGCTGATTCATCCGGATCAGATCGTCATCACCTCGGCGACCGGCATGTCGGGGGCGGGAAGGGGCGCGAAGGAGGAGATGCTGTTCTCTGAGGTGTCGGAGGGCGTGCACGCCTACGGGGTGGGGCGGCATCGCCACACTGCCGAGCTCGACCAGGAGTACGAGAAGGCCGCGGGACGCGCAGCGCGGGCGACGTTCACGCCGATGCTGCTCCCGATGAACCGTGGCATCTATGCGACGATCACCGTGACGCTCGAGGCGGGCGCGACGGCCGAGGCGCTGCACGCGGCGCTGGCGACCGCCTACTGGGGCGAGCCGTTCGTGCAGGTCCTGCCATTCGGCAAGGTTCCGCACTCACGGCACGTGCGCGGCTCAAACAACGTCCAGATCGGCGTGATCGCAGACCGCGGCCCGGACCGGGCCATCGTGATCTCGACGCTCGACAATCTGGTGAAGGGCGCCTCGGGTCAGGCGGTGCAGAACATGAACCTGGTCTGCGGCTTCGACGAGACCGAAGGGCTCGGCCAGTTCGCCCTGTTCCCGTGAGCCCGCCTTCCGGACTTTGACGCGGATCAAAGCGCCCGTCCGGATCCGCGCCGATGGTGTTCGCCTCGCTTGTGAGAGGACACCGCCATGCCACTTGAATCGGTCATCGTCGTCGCCGCCGTGCTTTCGATGTTCGGCGTGTTCGCGGGGGCGCTCGCTTACGCAATGGTTCGCTGAAACGGCGGACCGTCAGAGCGTTACGCCCTGACCTTCACGTAGGAGCCCGGCGCGTCCTCGATCGCGGGATAGGGACCGTCGCCGGGCGTTCTCGCCGGGACCATCGTCGCGTCCAAAGCGGCGAGCCAGGCCCGCCAGTCCGGCCACCAGGAGCCAGGGCGCTCCTCAGCCTGGGCAAACCAGTCCGAGAGCCTTCCGCGCGGCTCCTCGCCGACCCAGTGCTGGTATTTCATGCGCGCCGGCGGGTTCACGACGCCGGCGATGTGGCCGGAGCCGGAGAGCACGAAGCGCGCCGGCCCGCCAAACAGCTGCGCTCCGAGAAAGACCGATCGCGCCGGAGCGATATGGTCTTCGCGCGTCGCGAGATTATAGGTCGGCACGGTGACCTTCTTCAGGTCGAGCTTCGTGCCGCCGATCTCCATGCGGCCTTCCGCGAGATCGTTGTTGAGGTAGCAGCCGCGCAGATAGAACGAATGGTTCGCGGCCGGCATCCGCGTCGCGTCCGAGTTCCAATAGAGCAGGTCGAACGGGAAGGGCGCTTTGCCCTTCAGATAGTTGTTCACGACATAGGGCCAGATCAGGTCGTTCGACCGGATCATGTTGAAGGCGTTCGCCATTCGCGCGCCTTCGAGGTAGCCGGTCTGCGCCATGTGCGCCTCGACTGCGGCGATCTGATCCTCGTCCACGAACACTTTGAGGTCGCCGGCGTCGGTGAAGTCTACCTGGGCGGTCATGAAGGTCGCGCTCGCGATCCGCTCGTCGCCGGTCGCGGCCATGTAGGCGAGGGTGATCGCGAGCAGCGTGCCGCCCACGCAGTAACCGACAGTGTCGACCTTCTCGACGCCGCAGATCTCGCGCGCGACGTCGACCGCCCGCATGATCCCTTCACGCATGTAGTGCTCGAAGCTCTTCTGCGCGTGCCGCCTGTCCGGATTGACCCAAGACACGCAGAAGATGGTGAGCCCCTGTTCGACGCACCATTTGATCATGCTTTTTTCAGGCGTCAGGTCGAGAATGTAGAACTTGTTGATCCATGGCGGGACGATCACGATCGGTCGCGTGCGGACCATCTCGGTCGCCGGCGAATACTGGATCAGCTCGAACAGCTCGCCGCGGTAGACGACCTTGCCGGGCGACAGCGCAAGGTTTCGGCCGACCTCGAAGCTGGTCGGATCGGTCTGCCGGATGCGCAGGTCGCCTTCGCCGGCGGCGATATCCTCCGCCAGCATCCGCATGCCGCGCACCAGATTCTCGCCCTTGCTCGCGAGCGTCTCCCGGATCAGCTCCGGGTTCGTCGGAACGAAATTCGAAGGCGAGACGGCGTTCGACAGCAGCTTCACGTAGAAGGCCGCCTTTTGCCGGGTGTGCGGGTCGAGCTCCTCGGCCTCGTCGACCATCCGCTCCGCCCAGCGTGAGGCGTGCAGATAGGCCTGCTTGAGGAAGTCGAAGGCGGGGTGCTCGGACCACTCCGGGTCACGGAAGCGCTGGTCCTTTGGGTCAGGCTGGACGACCGGCTCGGCGGCTTCGCCCGAAAAGCGCCGCAGCGTTCCCGCCCAGAGATCGAGGAAGCCGCCCGTGAAGGCCCGCTGGGCCTCCGCCACGCGGCCGGGATCGGCCAGCCAGCGCTCGGCGACCTGCCCGAGCGTCTTTACGACATCCATCACCTCGTTCGCGCCCGCAGAGCCTTTGGCGCCGCTCTCACGCGGCCGCATATAGGCCGACACGGCGCGTCCGCTCTCTTCCCAGAGTCGCGCCATGTTGGTCGCGAACGCCTCGACCTCCGGGGTGAGGAAGAGAGATTCTTGGTGCCCGCCGCTACCGGCGCCGCCGCCCTGCGTCCGCTCGTCCCCGGCCCCCGGCCCGGTGGCTCGGGAGCTTGTCTCCTCCTCAGGGGCAGACGTGTTCTTGTGCGTCTCCGACCAGGCGGCGCGAGCGGCGCGGGCATTTTCGCGACGGGCGGCCGCCACGCCGCGCGTGTTGTCCGCGGAGGTCTTCTTGACAGAACGAGCAGGTTTTTTCGGGGTCTTGCCCTCCGCAGCCGCCTCGCGCGGCTTCGGCTTGGCGCGAACCGTTTTGGGCGCGTCGCCGGAGCGCTGCTTCGGCGGCGTGCGCGCCGGTCCTGCCTCCGGCGTCACACTCTTCGGCTGCGATTTGGGCGTGTCCGGCTCCGCGCGACGTCTGGGCGCCTTCGCCGGACGTGAGACAGCCTCGACCTGCTTGGTCGGGGATCGGCTCACGACGCTCCGGGCCATGCGGGCTGTCCTTCCCTCGAAACCACGGTGATGTCGCCGCCCAGACGCGTCCGTGGGTTGCTTCAAGTCTTGTTCCCGTGACAATAGGCGCAAGCCGCTCGGGACGCCACGGCCAGCGGGCCTCGCTATCTGTTTCGACCCTCATTCTTTCGCCAGAGACGCGCCGATGACCCTGCCAGGGAAGCTCTTTCGCGCCGCGCTCATTGTCGGCGTCGGCGCTGCCGGCCTGCAGGCGTGCGGACCCTACGGTCCGAAGGGCGATCGGGGGCTGCCGCCCCCGCCTGCCGACCTGCCGTACCCGAACGTCTATCGCACTCAGCCGGACGCCCACAGCAAGCTCAAGACGGCTGAGGAGCAGAAGCGGCTCCAGGCCGATCTGCTTGCGGGCAAGCGGCAGTCCCGGTCGAGCCGCTAGGCTTTAGCCGCCTTTGGGGCGACAGGCGCGACGCCCGGGTTTGATCGCAATCGGCCCGTAAGATATTGGGTTGAGACTCGGCTGCTCTAGCCGCTCCAATCGCGAAACGCGCCGCCATGTCCGAATTTCACTCCGTTCGCCGCCTGCCGCCTTACGTGTTCGAACAGGTGAACCGGGTGAAGGCCGCCGCACGCAAGGCCGGCGCCGACATCATCGATCTCGGCATGGGCAATCCGGACCTGCCGACGCCGGAGCACATCAACGCCAAGCTCGTCGAAGCGGTGACGAAGCCGCGGACCAACCGCTACTCGACCTCCAAGGGCATTCCGGGCCTCAGGCGCGCGCAGGCGGCCTATTACGCTCGACGGTTCGGCGTGAAGCTCGACCCGGAGACGCAGATCGTCGCGACGCTCGGCTCCAAGGAAGGCTTCGCCAATATGGCGCAGGCCATCACCGCGCCGGGCGACGTGGTGCTGGCTCCGAACCCGAGCTATCCGATCCACGCTTTCGGCTTCCTGATGGCTGGCGGCGTCATCCGCAACGTGCCGGCCACTCCGGGACCGGATTACTTTCGCGCGCTTGAGCGCGCGGTGATCCATTCGATCCCGAAGCCGATCGCCATCATCACCTGCTATCCGTCCAATCCGACCGCGGAGGTGGCGGACCTCGATTTCTACAGGGACGTCATCCGCTTCGCGAAGCAGCACGATTTGTTCGTGCTCTCCGACCTCGCTTATTCGGAGATCTACTTCGACGGCGCGCCGCCGCCCTCGATCCTGCAAGTTCCCGGGGCGTTCGACGTTGCGGTCGAGTTCACCTCGCTGTCGAAGACCTATTCGATGCCAGGCTGGCGCGTGGGCTTTGCGGTCGGAAACGAGCGGCTGATCGCGGCGCTCGCCCGCGTGAAATCCTATCTCGACTATGGCGCCTACACGCCGATCCAGGTTGCGGCTTCAGCCGCGCTGAACGGGCCGGACGACTGCATCGTCGAGGCGCGTGAAATCTACCGCAAGCGCCGCGACACGCTGGTCGAATCGTTCGGTCGGGCCGGTTTCCCGGTGCCGTCGCCGCGCGCCTCGATGTTCGCCTGGGCCCCCATCCCGGAGAAGTTCCGGCCGCTCGGCAGCGTCGAATTCTCCAAGCTGCTGGTGGAGAAGGCGTCCGTGGCCGTCGCGCCCGGCATCGGCTTCGGCGAGCATGGCGACGACTTCGTTCGCATCGCGCTGGTCGAGAACGAGCATCGCATCCGCCAGGCCGCGCGCTCGATCCGGCGGTTTCTTGAAACGGCGGACGATACGTTGCACAACGTCGTCCCGCTCGCAGCGGCCCGGTGAGTGAAGGCCGGGACGCCCGCGCGCCAGCCCTGAAGCAATAGCCGCGCGGACGCGCTGCATGCTTCGAGACGCCCTGGTTCGACGCCAGGGCTCTTCAGCATGAGGCGCGTTCGCCGACGGCTTTTCGCCGCCTGATGCTGAGGAGCGTCCCCCGCGGATGCGCTTCGATGCTCGGCCTGCCGTGGCGGTCCGCCACGTCCCTCTGCCTCTGAACGGAACAGCCTCATGGCCGAACCTCTCAAAGTCGGCGTCGCCGGTCTCGGCACCGTCGGCGCCTCGGTTGTCCGCATCCTCTCCGCCAAGGCGGAGCAGATCGCGGCGCGCGCCGGCCGCCCGATCGTGGTGACGGCGGTCTCCGCCCGCGACAAGGCCCGCAATCGCGGCCTCGATCTGTTGAACGTCGCCTGGCACATGGATCCGAGCCAGCTTGCGCGCTCCCGCGACGTCGACCTCGTGGTGGAGCTGGTCGGAGGCGCCGAGGGCGCGGCGCGATCCTGCGTCGAGACCGCGATCGGCGCAGGCCGCCCGGTCGTCACCGCCAACAAGGCTCTGCTCGCCAAGCACGGCGTGGCCCTCGCGCTGAGCGCCGAGGCGGCGGGCGTGACCATCGCTTTCGAGGCGGCAGTCGCAGGCGGGATCCCGATCGTGAAGACCCTGCGCGAGGGCCTGACCGCCAACAGCGTCAGCCGCGTGTTCGGCATCCTGAACGGCACGTGCAACTACATACTGACGCGCATGGAGAAGGATCGCATCGGCTTCGCCGAATGCCTCGCCGACGCCCAGCGCCTCGGCTACGCCGAGGCCGATCCGACCTTCGACATCGGCGGGTTCGACGCCGCTCACAAGCTCGCGCTGCTCGCCGCCCTCGCCTTCGGCGTCCAGATCGATCCCGACGGCATCTATGTCGAGGGCATCGCCTCTATCACGCCGTTCGATCTCGCGATGGCCGAGGAGCTCGGCTTTCGCGTCAAGCTGCTCGGGGTGGCCACGCAGAGCGAAGCCGGCATCGAGCTTCGGGTGCACCCCTCCATGCTGCCGAAGGACAGCGCCATCGCCCGCGTGGATGGCGTCACCAACGCTGTCGAGATCGATGGCGACGCGGTCGGCGCCCTCGTGCTCGCGGGCCCGGGGGCCGGCGGTGACGCAACCGCCTCCGCGGTGATCGCAGACATCGTGGATATCGCCCGCGGCGCCAAACTGCCGGTGTTCGGCGTGCCGGCGGCGGAGCTGGCCGTGCCGAAGCGGGCGCCGATGGGCACCCATCATGGCGGTTACTATATCCGTCTCTCGGTCCTCGACCGGCCCGGCGCGGCCGCGGCGATCGCCACCCGCATGGCCGAGCAGGGCATCTCACTGCGCAGCATCGTCCAGCGGGGGCGGGAGCCGGACTTCGATCGGCCGAGCCCGGATCCTGTCGCAGTGGTGCTAATCACTTACGCTACCAACGAGGCTGCGCTGCGCGTGGCGCTGGACGCGATCGAGGCGGACGGCCATATCGATGGAGCGCCTCAAGTGATACGAATCGAGAAGCGTTGAGGCGGAGCGCGCAACGACGCGCCGAGGAAACGTCATGGCTAAAGCGGGCGCTGCGCGACGCTCCGTCGTGTCCCTTCGGGGCGCGGCGACGAAGTCTCTCTCTCTCCATGAGATGATCGACCGGTCGTTGGTCATCGAGGTGGTTCGTGTCACGGAGCAAGCGGCCGTGGCGGCCGCTCGGCTCAGGGGGCGCGGCGACGAGATGGCGGCCGATCAGGCCGCGGTCGACGCCATG
Source organism: Hansschlegelia sp. (assembly GCF_035538955.1). NCBI lineage: Bacteria > Pseudomonadati > Pseudomonadota > Alphaproteobacteria > Hyphomicrobiales > Methylopilaceae > Hansschlegelia > Hansschlegelia sp. Next base: position 425,354 of record NZ_DATLJK010000014.1, on the reverse strand, counting down.
CGGCGGATGCTGAACGCGCTCCCGATCCACGGCACGGTGGTGATCGGCGAGGGCGAGCGCGACGCCGCTCCGATGCTCTACATCGGCGAGGAGGTCGGAGATCCGGCCGGTCCGCGCTTCGACATCGCGCTCGATCCGCTCGAGGGCACGACCCTGTGCGCCAAGGATCAACCGAACGCGATCACCGCCATCGCGCTCGCCGAGCCCGGCACGCTGCTCAACGCACCAGACGTCTACATGGACAAGATCGCCATCGGGCGCGGTTACCCCGAAGACACGGTTCACCTGGACGCGCCTCCCGCTGAGAACATCAGCAGGCTCGCAGCGGCCAAGGGCGTCGCGGTCGGCGAGATCACCGCCTGCGTGCTCGACCGGCCGCGCCACGCCAAGCTCATCGAGGCGATCCGCGCGACGGGCGCGGCGGTGCGGCTGATCACGGACGGCGACATCGCAGGCGTGGTGGACGCGACGAACCCGCACGACACCGGCGTCGACATCTATCTGGGCGTCGGCGGCGCGCCTGAGGGCGTGCTCGCGGCCGCGGCGCTGAAATGCCTCGGCGGCTTCATGCAGGGCCGCCTCCTGCTTGACGACCCGGACAGCCGCCGGCGCGCGGGCGAGATGGGCATCAGCGATCCTCGGCGCGTCTACGGCGTGGCCGATATGGCCGCAGGCGACGTGCTGTTTGCCGCGACCGGGGTCACCGACGGCGGCATGCTGGCCGGCGTCCGCTTCGGACCGAAGGGGATCGTCACCGAGACGATCGTGATGCGCCACTCCACGGGCGCTTGCCGGCGGATACGCTCGGAGCACCGGATGACGGAGCGGTTCGACCGGGCCTGAGCGGCTGGGCGGCTGCGGGCTTCTCGGGTACCAACGGTGTCCGAGCCTCGCCGCGATTCGGCGGGTGTGACGAGACGATCGCCTGAATGACCGCCGCTCTTCGCTCCGCTTTCCCGCGCGGCGACGCGTTTCTCGGCGTCGAAGCCTCCTTCGACGGTCGGCTCTGGCGCGACCGGCTGGACGCGCGTGGCCGCGCCGCCGCGGCCGAGATCGTGCGCGACCACGGCCATTCGGAGCTGCTCGCGCGTGTGCTCGCAGGGCGGAGCGTCGCAAGCGCGGAGGCTCCGCTTTACCTAGACCCGTCGCTTCGCGGGCTGATGCCGGACCCGTCCTGCATGACGGATATGGAGCCGGCCGCCGCCCGGCTCGCCGATGCGATCGAACGCCGCGAAGCGATCGCTGTGTTCGGCGATTATGACGTCGACGGCGCGACCTCCGCGGCCTTGCTGGCAGGGTTCGTCGGCGACGCCGGCGGCGACGTCCGGACCTATATCCCCGACCGCATCTTCGAAGGGTACGGGCCCAATGTCGGAGCGATCGATATGCTTGCCGACGGCGGCGCCCGGCTGCTGGTCACGGTCGACTGCGGCTCGACGAGCTTCGACGCGCTCGCGCACGCCCGCCGCCGCGGGATGGACGTCGTCGTCCTCGACCACCACCAGGTCGGGGCCGAACTTCCGCCCGTAAACGCGCTGGTCAACCCCAACCGGCAGGACGACCTTTCCGGTCTCGGTCACCTGGCGGCCTGCGGCGTGGTGTTCATGACGCTGGTCGCCACCCAGCGGGAGCTTCGCCGCCGCGGTTTCTGGGCCGCTCGCGGCAGTGAGCCGGACCTTCTTGCGGCGCTCGATCTCGTCGCCCTCGGCACCGTCGCCGACGTCGTGCCGCTGACCGGCCTGAACCGCGCCTTCGTCACCAAGGGTCTGATCGCGATGCGCTCGCGCCGGCGTCTCGGCCTGCGCGCGCTCATGGACGCGGCGCGGCTCGACGGGCCGGCGGCGCCCTATCATCTGGGGTTTCTGCTCGGCCCCCGGATCAATGCGGGAGGTCGCATCGGGGACGCAGGGCTCGGCTGTCGGCTGATGCTGTGCGACGACGAGACCGAAGCGACCCGCATCGCCGCCGAGCTCGATCGGCTGAACGGCGAGCGGCAGGCGATCGAACGCGCCACGCTCGCGGAGGCGGAGGCCGAGGCGCTCTCGGCGCTGGGGCTCGACGGGGAAGGCGCGGCCGTCGCTGTCGTCTCCGGCGAAGGCTGGCACCCCGGCGTCGTCGGGCTGGTGGCTGCGCGGCTGAAGGAGCGGCACCGCCGCCCGGCCTTTGCGGTGGCGTTCGCCGCCGACGGGATCGGCACCGGATCCGGGCGCTCGATCGTAGGCGTCGATCTCGGCGCGGCCGTCCGGGCTGCTGTCGGCGAGGGTCTGCTGATCAAGGGGGGCGGCCACGCCATGGCTGCCGGCGTGACCGTCAGACGGGACCGGCTGGGCGCGTTGCGGGCGTTCCTCGAAGAGCGTCTCGCGGCGGCCGTGACGGCCGCCCGCGGCGAACGCGCCTTGAAGGTCGACGCCGCTCTGACGGCGGCGGCGGCCACGCCGGACCTCGTGCGCGAGCTTGACCGGGCCGGTCCATATGGCGCCGGCTCGCCGGAGCCGCTGCTGGCGCTGCCAGGGCATACGGTGGCTTCCGCTGAGGTCGTCGGCCAGGGACACATCCGGCTGCGGCTGCGCGCCGGCGACGGCGCCGCCGTGGGCGCGATGGCGTTCCGTGCGGCCGAGACGGACCTCGGCCGGGCGCTGCTGGCGAGCCGGGGCGGCCGGATTCATGCGGCCGGCTCGCTCACGATCGACCGCTGGGGCGGCTCGGAGCGTGTCTGTCTTCGGATAGTGGACGCGGCGCGCGCAGAGTTCTGACGCGCTTGTGCGTCGCACGCGTATTGCCGCCGGCCCTTTGCTGCGCCACCTGTCCGACACGTTCGCAGGATAGCGTCGCGCCGCTTCCCGCAGATTAGCCCCCCTAGCCGAAGAGCCTCGTGTCCGATCACGCCCGCAGCGAGCCCCTTTCGGGAGCAGGCCAGCCGCAGATGCCCGGCGGAGGCTTTTCGGACGTTTTGCGGCGGCTGGGCGAGAGCGATCATGAACGCGTCAGCGTCGGGGCGATCCTTGAGGCGTTCGGCGACCGGGCGTTCGGAGCGTTGCTGCTGGTGTTCGCGCTTCCGAACGCCTTGCCGATGCCGCCCGGCACCTCAGCGATTCTGGGCGCGCCGCTGGTGTTCATCGCCTTCCAGCTGATGATTGGCCGCGCCGTGCTCTGGCTGCCGCGCTTCATCACCGAGCGGTCGATGCGTCGCGAGGACTTTCGCACGCTCACCGAAAAGGTCATTCCGTGGATCATGCGGCTGGAGCGGCTGCTGAAGCCGCGGGCGCAGTGGCTCACGACGCCGGTCGCGGACCGCTTCACCGGCGCGGCCTGTTTTCTGCTGTCGTTGATTCTCTTCCTGCCGATCCCGTTCGGCAACATGCCGCCCGCCGCTGCGATCTCGGCCTTTGCGCTCGGGATGATCGAAGCCGACGGCGCGGCGATCGCGATCGGTTGGCTGGCGGCCGCAGGCAGCTTCGGAATCATGGCGGCGCTCTGGAAGGTCATCCTGGCGGGTATCCACACCTTTGCGGGCCCGTTGCTGCGGCTCTTCGGCCTCTGAGAGGTCGCGCCGCAGGCTTCAGTCTTGCCCGGGCGCCGCAACCCCCCTATACGTCCCCCCGCCGCGCCCTTCGTCTATCGGTTAGGACGTCAGCCTTTCACGCTGGAGAGACGGGTTCGACTCCCGTAGGGCGCGCCATTCCATCCTTGCTGTCGGTCAGTCTCAGAGCGTCGCCGCGTCGCTTGTGAGCGGGGAGGCGGGTCGGCGCCTGTCGCGCGCTACCGCTTGCCGGTGAGCACGTCCCGCAGCGCCGGACTGCGAACCCAAAGCCCGCCCCAAACCACGGCCCCGAGGCAGACGCCGAACAGCACGTGGGTCAGAAGCGGGCTGCCGACCCGAATGTGGCTCGCGACAGCGCCGCCGAGATAAGCCGTCAGCAGCACGGCGCCGAACACCGAGGACGGCGGGTAGGCGTAGATCAGCGTCGCAACGATTTCGGCCAGCCCGAGGAGCCGCAGCAAGGTCGGGTCGGCAGGCCAGCCGAGCGCCTGCATGGCGTCCACGACCGGCTGAAGCGGAACAAGCTTCATCGCGCCGTCCGCGAGCAGGAACAGAATGGCGAGGCCGCTCAGCGCGCGCCCGGTCCATGCGGCGCGGCTCGTTCGTCCGGCTGGCGGAGGAGGCGACGTCGTGGCCATGCTGATCCTCAGGCTCCCAACCGCGCGCCCGCCGCAAGGCTGGCCGACTTGGCCCAGTCGCCCGCCGGCGCCTTCGCTTCGCCTTCCGGCTGGACGCGGGTCACCCGGAACCGGCCATCGGCGCAGACGACCAAAAAGCCGTCCGGCTCGATGGCGACGATCTCGCCGACCTTGCCCCCGATGTCCTGCGGGCTCCTGGCCGGCAGCGGCTTCGCGTCGAGGATCTTGAGGACCTTGCCCTCGAGCGTCGTCCAGGCGCCGGGGGAGGGGTTGCAGCCGCGGATCAGGCGGTCGATCTGCTGCCACGGCTTGCCCCAATCGATCCGGGCGTTGCCCTTGCGGCAGAGACCTTCATAGCTCGCCCGGCTCTCGTCCTGCCTGATCCGCGGCGCCTTGCCGACCTTGACCAGATCGACAGCCTCCAGAATCGCCTCCACGCCCATCGGGAACAGGCGGTCAAAATAGACCGAGCCGAGCGTATCCTCCGGCCCGATCGGCGTGGTCTTCTGCAAAAGCACGTCGCCGGTGTCGAGCCCGTCATCGGGCCAGAAGATCGACAAGCCGGTCTCGGCCTCGCCCTTGATGATCGGCCAATTGATCGATGAGCCGCCCCGATGGGCGGGCAGGAGGGACGGGTGGTACTGGATCGACCCATGGGTCGGGACGTTGAGGAAGTCCGACGGCACGAACAACGTGACGAAGGCCATGACCTGCAGATCAGGCTTCAGCGCCCGGAATTCCTCCACGACGGCTTCGTCCTTGTAGGACGCGGGCTGACGCACCGTCAGGCCCGCGGCGAGCGCCGCCTCCTTGAGCGGATCGGCCTTATGGCCCTCCTGCTCGGGCGCCACATAGACTGCGACGACCTCCTCACCGCGCGCCAGCAGCGCCTCGAGCACCGCTTTTCCAAAAGCCTGCTGGCCGTGAACGACGATCCGCATCGGGTTCTCCGCGATTTCTCGGCGCCGGTAATCGAGAGCGGCGACTATGACGGCGGCCGGAGCATTTGAAGCGTGAGCGTTTTCGAACCAGCCGGCGCCGTGCTGTGGCTGACCGACATCACGCGGTCCCAGGCCGAAATCAAGGTCGCCTTATCAGCGCCGCTTTACGAGTACGGGCGACAGAGAGCCAATGGGCTCGCCTATGCCAAGTATGCTGTGTCCGAACACGATGGCTGGACCGGCGTGGCGGGGTTCTTCTGTCGTCACGGCGAAACGATCCGGCGGCTCATCGCGTCGGGCGCCATCGGAGCGGCGACGCTCGATCTGATGTTTGTCTTCCCGCAGACAGAATTTCGCGAAGCGCAGAGGTCCCGGCCGACGTTGCGGCGATGGTGAGGGCGTGCGGCGTCAGCCTCGTGGTCTCGACCTACCCGTCAGAGGGTAGCTGAGCCGGCGGCCCCGGCCGCAAAAAAAGCCCTGCCGCCGGAGCGGCAGGGCTGCAACTGATGCGATCGCAGCGTTACTCCGCCGCGAGCTTGGTCACGCGCCCGCAGGCGCCCGAACCCTCGATTTCGGCGATCTCGTTGTCGCTATAGCCGAGCACCTCGCGGAGAATTTCCTCGGTGTGCTCGCCGAGCAGGGGCGAGCGGACGACGTCGACCGGGCTGTTCGAGAACTTGATGGGGCTGCCGACCGTCAGATACTTGCCGCGGGTCGGATGATCGACCTCGACGACGGTGCCGTTCTTCCGCAGCGCCTCGTCCTCGGCGATCTCCTTCATCGACAGGATCGGCCCGCAGGGGATGTCATACTCGTTGAGGATGTCCATCGCCTCGAACTTGTCGTGCTTCATCGTCCACGCTTCGATGCGCGTGAAGATCTCGTTCAGATGCGGCAGACGCGCCTTCGGGGTGGCGTAGTTCGGATCGGTCTTCCAGCTCGGCTCCCCGATGATGTCGCAGATCGGCTCCCACACCGCGGCCTGAGTGATGAAGTAGATGTAGGCGTTGGGATCGTGCTCCCAGCCCTTGCACTTCAGGATGCGGCCAGGCTGCCCGCCGCCGGAATCGTTGCCGGCCCGCGGGACCGCGTCGCCGAACGGCACGCCTTCGCCGAACTGGCTGTATTCCTGCAGCGGCCCATGCTCGAGGCGCTGCTGGTCGCGGAGCTTCACGCGGCACAGGTTCAGCACGGCATCCTGCATGGCGCAGTCCACCTTCTGGCCTTCGCCCGAGTGGGTCCGGTGATAGAGGGCCGTCACGATGCCGAGCGCGAGATGCAGGCCGGTGCCGGAATCGCCGATCTGCGCGCCGGTGACCATCGGGACGCTGTCGCGGAAACCGGTGGTGGAAGCCGAACCGCCAGCGCACTGGGCGACGTTCTCATAGACCTTGCAGTCCTGGTAGCGACCCGGGCCAAACCCCTTGACGGAGGCCACGATCAGCCTCGGATTGGCCTCGTGCAGCTTCTCCCAGGAGAAACCCATCCGGTCGAGCGCGCCGGGCGCGAAGTTTTCGACGAGGACGTCGCACTCCTTCACCAGCCGCCAGAGCACTTCCTTGCCCTTGGGGCTCTTGGTGTCGATCGTGATCGAGCGCTTATTGTGGTTCAGCATCGTGAAATAGAGGCTGTCCACGTCCGGGATGTCCTGGAGCTGCTGCCGGGTCGCGTCGCCCGCGCCGGGGCGCTCCACCTTGATGACGTCCGCGCCGAACCAGGCGAGCAACTGCGTGCAGGTCGGGCCCGACTGCACATGGGTGAAGTCCAAGATCCGGACCCCTTCGAGAGCCTTGCTCATATCGTCTTCTCCTCCCGTCCCGGGGCGATTGCTATGCCATCTTGCTGGTGTGCCAGCCTTTAAGCGGAATTGGCGTCGCGGGAAAAGCGTCGTCAGATCGCCTCAAGGCCGCGCGACCTTATACTTAAGTCCAAGTCGGTGTCGCCGTCCGGTCGGCGACGCTTGGCGATGAGTCGATCCGCTCCGGCAGCGACAGTCCGGCTGGCGGCTCGGCGATGCAGCTGCCGCGGGCTCCGCGCCGCTCTCCGATGGAGGCTTCGCGGGAGCGCCTGCAAACGTGTTGTGGCCTCACGCGCCTCCAACCAGGAAAGCTGGCATCCCAGGAAACGCCCTGTCAACGAGCGCTGCGGCGCCGATTCTTCACTGATCGGTTGCGCTGCAAAATCAGCGGAGCCGCATCGCGGGCTGCGCGCTGGGTCCGATCGTCTCTCAGCGCGGCCAAGATGCCTTAGACTTTCGTCCAAGGCCGGCGAGCTTGATGCCGACCGAAGTCATCACCGCGCATTCCGCTCCTGCCGGCGGTTTGCGCTCCATCTGGCAGACTCTTCTCGGATGCTTCCGCGGATTGCGGAGATCGACGCCCGCAGTGGCTCGATCGAGCCTCTGGCATCTGATTTTCGCGCCCGGTGCGGCTCAGGCCGCCATTTTCAACGCCGTCCCGCGTTTTTTCCTCTCAGAAAGGCGTTTTTTTTTCTTCAACTTTCACAACGCTCTCCTCCCATTTTCTACCTTGTAAGCAGTGTCGCAGACGTGTCGCTGTGCTTTTCGCTCTTGCCCAACTGGCATTAGGCATACCAGGATGTCTGCCAAGAGTGGCGTCGACCGCTCGGGTAAAAGCAAAAGCTTAAAGGGGTAGGAAATGATAACTTCGCCTGAGACTGGGGGTCATGCGCCCCGGGTCAGCGACGCCTATCGCTGGACCCAGCTCGCCGTCGGCGTGCTCTGCATGGTCATGATCGCCAACCTCCAATATGGTTGGACGTTCTTCGTCACCGACATCGAAAAGACCTTCGGCTGGGACCGCGCTGCGATCCAGTGGGCGTTCACGCTGTTCGTTCTGTTCGAGACCTGGCTTGTCCCGGTTGAGGGCTGGTTCGTCGACAAATACGGACCGCGCTCCGTCGTCATGTTCGGCGGCGTGCTGTGCGGCCTCGGCTGGGTCATCAACGGCTACGCCACAAGCCTGACCGGCTTCTATGTCGGCCAGGTGATCGCGGGCATCGGCGCCGGCGCCGTCTACGGCACCTGCGTGGGCAACGCCCTCAAATGGTTCCCCGACAAGCGCGGCCTTGCGGCGGGCATCACCGCGGCGGGCTTCGGCGCGGGTTCGGCTCTGACGGTCGCGCCGATCCAGTCGATGATCGCCAATTCCGGCTTCCAGGCGGCCTTCATCAACTTTGGCATCGGCCAGGCGGTGATCATCCTGATCGCCTCGATCTTCCTGGTCGGTCCGATGGTCGGCCAGACGCCGGCTCCCGTCATCAGCCACAACATCGTTCAGTCTCGGCGGAACTACCGCCCGGCCGAGGTGCTGAGGCACCCGATCTTCTGGCTGATGTACCTGATGTTCGTCGCTGTCGGCGCCGGCGGCCTGATGGTCACCGCCAATCTCAAGCCGATCGCGGCTGACTTCCACATCGACAAGATGAGCGTCACGCTCGTCGGCCTGACCATGACGACCGTGACCTTCGCCGCCACGATCGACCGCATCCTGAACGGCCTCACCCGTCCGTTCTTCGGCTGGATCTCCGACAAGATCGGTCGCGAGAACACGATGTTCATCGCGTTCGGCTTCGAAGGCGTGGGCATCTACCTGCTGTACCTCTACGGCCATGATCCCGTGCTGTTCGTGATCCTGACCGGTCTGGTGTTCTTCGCCTGGGGCGAGATCTACTCGCTGTTCCCGTCGACCTGCACCGACACTTTCGGTTCGAAGTTCGCGACCACCAACGCCGGCCTGCTCTACACGGCGAAGGGCACCGCCTCACTGCTCGTGCCGTTCGCCAACTATCTGCAGCAGTCCAGCGGCAGCTGGGACGGCGTGTTCCTCGTGGCTGCGGGCGCGAACATTCTCGCTTCGCTCCTCGCGATCCTCGTCCTCAAGCCCTGGCGCCGGCGTGTCGTCGCCAATGCGCTTGAGTCGCAGGAGACCGGCGCGGCGCGCAGCGTGCCCGCCGTCTGACCTAGGGCGGGCGCCCGCCCGAACTTCAGTCCTCAAGGCCTCCGGCGACCCCCGCCGGAGGCCTTTTGGGTCGATAACAGGCGCAAACCTGGTCCGGGGGGAACGGGCTTTGATCTCGGCGTGTCTGATTAGCGCGCGTGATCAACGGCGTCCCTGACGCCACCTCGGGGGCATTGCCCGATCGGGCCGGGGCTGCTTCTGAAAACTTCCGCGGAGCGTCAGCCCTGCAGTCTGGGGCAGGCCAAAAGAGAGCCCGCAGGAGCCTCTCCGCCTTTAGTCTGCGGCGGAATGAATCTTCGCCGCTCCGCCCGGCTCTGGTATGCAAGATTAAGGTCGGGTTTGGCCCGGGGGAGTGAGAGCCTTGAGAACACCGTTGCGCTGGCCAGTCGAGGACGACCCGCATGACGAGCTCGTTCTCGAGCGCTTTGCTCCGGAGGAAACCTACAAGACGAGGGTTTACGCCGCGCTCAAGCAGGCGATCGTCAACATGGACATCTACTCCTCCGACGAGCCGACATGGCTTGACGAGCGCCAGCTTTCGGAGCGGCTCGGCGTCAGTCGGACGCCGGTGCGCGAGGCGATCGCGATGCTGGAGCAGGAGGGCTTCGTGAAGTCGATGCCGCGCCGCGGCATCATGGTGCTGAAGAAGACTCGGCGCGAGGTCACGGAGATGATCGAGGCGTGGGCCGCCCTGGAGAGCATGGCCGCCCGTCTCGCCGCCCAGAGGGCGAGCGACGTCGAGATCGGCAAACTCCGGAAGCTGTTCGAGGGCTTCAACGAGAGCCACAGGCCGGCGGACTATCTCAGCGAGTACTCCGCCGCCAACATCCAGTTCCACCAGACGCTGATCAAGCTCAGCGGCTCGCACGCGCTGCTCGAGATCACCTCGAACATCCTCATGCATGTCCGCGGCATCCGCCAGATCACGATCGGCCGCGACGACCGCGCCACGCGCTCGATGGACGACCATCTCGCGATCATCGAGGCGCTCGAGCGCCGCGACGTGGAGGGCGCGGAGCGCCGCTCGCGGGATCACACGCTCGGCCTCGCCAGCTATGTCGAGGAGCACGGCGACATCTTCGACTGAACGCGCGGCGCCTGCGTCAGCCCTTGGGCGAATTGGCGCTCGGCGCCGTCAGGTATACCAAAGACCGCCGCACCTGCGCCCGACAGAGGGACCCGTCGCGCCATGCGACTGCATGAATTCCAGGCGAAGCGGCTGCTCGCCGACTATGGACTGCCCACGCCGCGGGGCGCTGTCGCCTTCACACCTGACGAGGCGGAGGCGATCGCGCGCGATCTCGCGGTCAGCCCTGTCGCGGTCAAGGCGCAGGTGCTCGCCGGCGACCGGCTGCAGGCTGGCGGCGTGCGTATGGCGCACGGGCCGGCGACGGTGCGCTCCGCAGCCGCCGCCATGCTCGGGCAGCGCCTCGCGACCGCGCAGACCGAAGACGACGGCCTGATCGTCCGCCGCGTCTATGTGGAAGAGGGCGTCGCGATCGCCCGGCAGCTCTATTTGACGCTGTTGATCGATCTCAGGACCGCCGGTCTCGTCGTGCTCGGCAGTCCGGAGGGCGGCGAAGGAATCGAGGAGCGCGAGCGCAAGGGCGAACTGCGCTGCGAGCGGTTGAGCCTGCCGATCGCCCGTCCTGCAGATCGCTCTGAACTCTCCGGGTTTCTCGCCCGGCTCGGGCTCGAAGGCCCGACCAACGAAGCCGGCTGCGACCTCGTCGAGGGACTGCGGCGCGCGTTTGTCGAACTCGACGCCAGCCTCATCGAGATCAATCCGCTTGCGGTGACGGCGTCCGGCGAGCTCAAGGCGATCGACGTCAAGATGACGCTCGACGACAACGCGCTGTTCCGCCATCCCGAGCTCGCGTCGCTGCGCGACGAAGCCGAGGCCGAACGGCTGAAGCTGAGCGCGCACCGCAACCAGCTGAATTTCGTCCAGCTCGACGGCGACATCGGGCTCGTGTCGAACGGCGCCGGGCTTGGGCTCGCGACGCTCGACATGGTGCATCGCGCCGGCGGCCGGCCCGCCAACTTCATGGACATCCGCACCACCGCGCGCAGCCTCGACATCGCGCACGGCTTCGCGCTGCTGCTCGACAACCCGAAGATACGCACCCTGCTGATCAACGTGCATGGCGGCGGCATGCAGTCTTGCGACACGATCGCCGAGGGTCTCGGCATCGCGCTGCGCAAGTCCGGCCGCAAGCTGCCGATCGTGGTCCGGCTGGCGGGCCTCAACGCCGATCTCGGCCGCTACCGGCTGGCGAATTTCGGCTGTCACGTCATCGAGGCGCCCGACATGGGCGCGGCCGCCGAGCGCGCCGTCGCGGTCGCAGCGGGAAGGGCCTGACATGGCGATTCTGCTCGACCGCGACACGCGCGTGCTGTGCCAGGGAATGACCGGCTGGGCCGGCACCCATCACGTCGCGCAGATGATCGAGTACGGCACGCAGGTGGTCGCCGGCGTCACGCCCGGCAAAGGCGGCCGCACGCATATCGGCCTGCCGGTCTATGATCGCGTCGCGGAGGCCAAGGCGGCGACCGGGGCGAACGCCAGCATCGTCTTCGTGCCGCCCGCCAATGCGGCGGCGGCGATGATCGAGGCGATCGAGGCCGAAATCCCGCTGATCGTCGCGGTCACCGAGCGGGTGCCGGTGCTCGACATGATCCGGGTGCGGGACGCCCTCAAGGGGGCCGGCTCCCGGTTGGTCGGCGCCAATTCGCAAGGCGTTCTGGCTCCGGGGATCTGCAAGCTCGGCGTCATGGCGACGGGATCGGAGCGGCCTGGCGGCGTCGGGATCGTCTCTCGCTCAGCCTCGCTCACCAGCGAGGTGGTGGCTCAGGTCACGGAAGCTGGCCTTGGCCAGTCCACTACTGTCGGTGTCGGCGGCGATCCGGTGCACGGGATGTCGATGCGCGATTGCCTCGAACTGTTTCTGGCCGACGACGAGACCAAGGGCGTGGTCCTGATCGGCGAGATCGGCGGTTTCGAGGAGCAGGAGGTCGCCGACTACATGGCGGAGGCGAAGCCCGCAAAGCCGGTCGTCGCGCTGATCGTCGGGACCCACGCGCCGCGTGAGCGCCGCATGGGCCACGCCGGCGCGCTGACATCGGCCGCGACCGGCGACGCGTCCGCAAAGGCCGCCGCGCTGGAGCGGGCCGGCGCGCGCATCGCGGGGAGCGCGCATCTCGTCGGCCGAACGATCGCCGAGGCGCTTTCCAGAGCCCGGTAGGACGCGAAGCCGGCTGCGCCGGATCGCGCGCGATCTCTTCAAGAAGAACACCGGGGCGCAGGCCGCCCGCCGAGTAAGGACGACGGGGGAAGGCCATGAAAATCTGCATCTACGGCGCCGGCGCCATCGGCGGCTACATGGCCGTGCTGATGAAGCAGGCCGGCATCGACGTCTCGCTGGTCGCGCGCGGGCCGCATCTGGCGGCCATTCAGGAACGCGGCCTGAAGCTGATCATCGACGGCGAAGAGAAAGTCGCCGCCATGCCGGCGACCCGCAACGCCGCGGAGCTCGGGCCGCAGGACTTCGTCATCATCGGCCTCAAATCCCATCAGGCGTGGGAGTCCGCCGAGGATCTCAGGCCGCTGCTGGGCCCGAACACCGCCGTGGTGACCGCGCAGAACGGCGTGCCGTGGTGGTATTTCCACGGCCTCGAGGGCCCTTACGCGGACCTCCGGCTGAAGACCGTCGACCCGGGCGACAGGCAGTGGAACGCGATCGGCCCGCAGCGCGTGATCGGCGCGACCGTCTATCCGGCGACGGAAATCATCGAGCCGGGGGTCATCAAGCACACCTATGGCGACGCGTTCGGGCTTGGCGAGCCCAACCGCGCCAAGACGGACCGGCTGAAGGCGTTCGGCGACGCCCTTCAGGCGAGCGGTCTCAAGGCGCGTTACTATGACGACATCCGCGACGACATCTGGCTGAAGCTCTGGGGCAATCTCTGCTTCAACCCGATCTCGGCGCTGACCCGCGCGACGCTCGATGTCGTCGCCACCGATCCGGGCACACGCTCCCTCGCCAGGAGGATGATGCTCGAGGCGCAGCAGATCGGCGAAAAGCTTGGCGCGACCTTCAAGGTCGACGTCGACCGGCGCATCGACGGCGCCGCACGCGTCGGCGCCCACCGCACCTCGATGCTGCAGGATCTGGAAGCCGGCAAGCCGATCGAGCTCGACGCGCTGCTCTCCGCGGTTCAGGAGATGGGGCAGCTCGTCCAGGTGGAGACGCCCTTCATCGACGCCGTTCTGGGGCTCGCCAAACAGATGGGGCGTTCCTTCGGCGTCTACCCGACCTTCCCGGACGAGCTCGCGGAGCAGCCGCAGCTCGCCGCCGCAGGCTAACCGCCACGAGGGGTCTCTCAGCGTCCGGCCGCGGCGGCTTCAGAAATCGGCAAAGTGATCATGCGGGCGCCTCGCCATTCCGGTTCCGGCGTCGCAAGCTGACGATCCGTTCTACGCCGTGAAGGATCGCCGATGTCACCTGCCGCACTGACCCGCTGGGCGCCGCATGTTCTCAGCATTCTACGGATTATGGCCGCGCTGCTGTTCATCGCGCATGGAACGATGAAGCTCATAGGGTTCCCGGCGGCCTATCCGAACCCGCTGACCGCGCTGTCCGCCACCGCCGGCGTGCTCGAGATGTTCGGCGGGTTCCTGTTGGCGATCGGCCTCTTCACCCGTCCGGTCGCCTTTCTGCTATCAGGTCAGATGGCGGTGGCCTACTTCATGGCCCACGCCCCGAAGAGCTTCTACCCGGCGCTCAACGGCGGCGACGCGGCGATCCTGTTCTGCTTCATCTTCCTCTATCTGGTGTTCGCGGGCCCCGGCCCCTGGAGCGTCGACGCCATGCGGGCGAAGACCGACCGCGTCTGACCTTTGGCCGGCATCGGGCCGTCGAGCGGCGCGAGGCCGGACCGAGCCGCCTCTCGTCCGGCTGCAGCCGAGCGGCGGGCCGCGACGACCGTCCGGGCGAGCCGCCTCAGGTCAGGCGGCGGGGCGGCCTTGTTGTCGTAGAGGTGGCGGTCGAGCTCGGCGATCGCCGCCCGGACGTCGCTCCGGCCTGACCAGGCGGCGGAGCGCTCCGGCTCGGCGCGCGCAAGCTCGGAGATCGCCGCGCGCGTCTCCGCCGCGTCGGCGCGCCGGGCGGCCGCCTTAAGCTTCCACAGCGCCCGCGGCGGCAAACCAGCCCAGAGCGAGCGTCGGCTTCCGCCGGCGAGCAGCAGCGCCGCCCCGGCTATGAAGGCGATCACACCGGCCGCCAGGGTGGCCGCCATCGCGGGGCGCTCAGGCTCGGCCGCCGCGGCCGCCGATGACGCGGCCGCCGCCCACGCCATGCGCTGCGCCGGGATCGTAGCGGTCCGCATGGTCCGAGAGACCGTGTCGAACCACGGGATTTGCACCGGCTCCACGATCGCCGGAGCGGCGGTCGTCGGCCGCATGTCCCAACGGTAGACCGCACGCGCGATCGGTCCGTTTTCGGTGATCTTGGTGTCGCGTTCGGTCGGGCCGCGGAAGCTGATCACGCCGGGCGAGCGCATCACCGGCGGCGGAGGAAGCTGCTCGGCCGTCACGCCCACGGCCTCGATGGTGACTGTGCGACGGGTCGTCTCCCCGCGCGGCACGTGGTTCGGATCGGACGCCCACTCGTCGGTGACCCGAACCTCACTCGCGGGAAGCCACCAGACATTGGGATCAGAGGGGCCGCCGGCTCCGGTCCATTTCGCGATGTTGATCGTGACGGGCGCGGACTTCACCTCCAGCTCGCGGCTGCCGACGCCGTCGACGACGCTCAGCTTGTGCGTGAAACTGCCGATTGTGAGCGGGCCGCTCTTTTCGGCGAAGACCGCGATCACCCGCTCATATCCGTTCGCCGAGAAGCCGCCGAAGGTCGTCTCGAACGCCTTGTCCTTGGTGAGGTGCATCCAGCCGAAATCCGTCAGCGACGGCTGCAGCAGGTGCTGGATCTTGATCTTGGGACGATAGGTGCCGCGGATGCGCACGAGGATGAGCTCGTTCGGATACGGATCGACGCCGTGGGTCTCAGGCAAGACCTCCAGTTTGACGTCGTCGAAGATCGTGCGGTCCTGCGCGGCGGCCGGCGCGCCCGCGAGAACGAAGCCTGTCATCAGGATGGCCAGGGCGGCCGCGACCGGTTTCGCCATGAGGGTCATGCGCCTCTGCGGAACAGCATGAGCAGCGGGAAGGCGGCCGCGAAGAGCAGCCAGCGTCCGAAATCATACCAGACAAGCGAGGCGTAGGCGCCCGGGCCGAGCCTTTGCGCCGCGCCTCGGGCGAGCCGCTCCTCCACCGCGCCCGGCGTCTCGATGTCGGCGGCGCCGCCTCCGCCGATCGCGGCGAGCGCGTCGAGCTCCGGTCGGCCGGTCGGCTTCGGCCCCGGCGGAGAGGCGGGCGGCTCCTTGGGGGCGACGTAAAGCGTGTGGAGCGCGTGGCCCTCGTCGGACAGGGCGCGGGCTTCGTTCCGCGCGCCTTCATCGATGCCGCCGCCGTCGGTGATGAGGATCACGTCGCCAGACACGACTTCACCGTCGGTGAGCGTCTTCCGCGCGAGAGCGAGCGCGCGCGTGGGGGCGCTCCCGAGGTCAGGCACGGCGCCGCCGTCGAGCGAGAACAGGGTGGTCTCGAGCCCCTTGCGGTCGGTGGTGGGCGGACTCACCAGATAGGCGTCGCCTGCGAAGGCGATCACGGCGACCTGCCGCGAGCCTCCGGCTTCCGCGGCCGCCAGAGCGGCGATCTTGGCGTCGCGAAACTGCGGGCTCTCGGCCACCGAGCGCGACAGGTCGAGCGCGACGACGATGGTGTCGAGGTTGCGGAAGCTCGTCGTCTGGTTGCGCTCGACGGCCGGCCCGATCAGCGCAAGCGCGATCAGCGCGGAGCCTGCCGCGGCGAAGGCGGCGCCGCCGCCCTTGCCGGCCACTACGGCGCCGCGCCGGGCGAGCGCGTCGAGCAGATGCGGATCGACGGCTCTGCGCCAGTCGCCGACTCCGCCGGCGCGGCGCATGGCGGCGAACATCGCAAGTCCGGCGACAGGCAGCCCCAGAATCCACCACGGCCGCAGCAGAGCAAGACCGAAGAGCTCGATCATCCGCGCCGCCTCCGGACCAGCACCGTCGCGGCCGAGGCCAGAAAGGCGAGGGCGGCGGGCCAGGGCCAGAGCTCCCGCCAGATCGGCGCCGGCGGCGCGATCGAGCGCGTCGGCTCGATTTCGTCGATCGCCTTGATCGCCGCCTGGAGGTCTTCGCTGGTTTTCACCCGGAAGGTTCGGCCGCCGCTGGCGGAGGCGATGTCTTTCAGGGTTTCGACGTCGACCACGTCCGGATTGTAGTCGGTCTCGCCGAGCGCCCGCGGCCCCATCGCGATGGTGTAGACGCGGACGTTCATCTCGCCGGCGAGCCGCGCGACGTCCTTCGGGGCGGAGTTTCCGGCGTTGTTGACGCCGTCCGAGAGCAGCACCACGACGCGTGATTTCGCGTCGGTGGACGCAAGCCGCCGCAACGCCAGGCCAAGTCCGTCGCCGATCGCCGTCGAGCGCCCCACGAGGCCGATGACGAAGCCGTCCAGCGATCGCGCCACGGCCTCGACGTCATAGCTCGGCGGAGACACGACCGCGGCGCGATCCGCATAGGCGACGACGCCGACGCGGTCGCCGGCCCTTCCGCGGATGAACTTGGCGCCGAGCGTCTTGACCACGTCCAGACGTCGCACCGTGGCGCCGTCGAGCGCGAAATCGGTGCGCTCCATGCTGCCGGAGAGGTCAAGCGCCATGACCAGGTCGCGTCCGGTGGTCGGCAACGCCTGAGCCGGCAGCACGACCTGGGGACCTGCGAGCGCCGTGACGAGCGCGATCCAGGCGATCCAGGCGAATACCGCCTTGCCGGGCGAGGCGACCGCGGACGCATCCGCCTCGCCATGCGAGCCCGCGACGGTGCCCGGGACCTTCAGCGCGCCGCCCACTCTTCCCTCGGTAGGCAGGAAGCGGCGGATCAGCAGCGGAAGCGGCAGCAGGAGAAACAGCAGCGGCGTCGCGAACTGCCACATGCGTCAGCGCCGGAGACCGGCGAGAAGCGCCTCGAGCCGGCGGTCCATCTCAGCGTCGTCTCCCGTCGTGGCGGCTGTGGGGGCGTAGAGGCCGGTCGCGAAGACCCGTCCGGGCCCGGCGGTGAAGAAGTCGGCGCCGAAGACGCGGTCGAGCGTCTCGCCCCAGGCGAGGCCCTCGCGCCGCGCCGCTTCGTCTCCGTCGATCGTCCTCACGACGCGGCGCAGCACGGCGGCCTGCGCCACCCGCCGGTCCGGCGGGGGCAGGTCCTTTGCGGCCTCGAGCGCCGCGAGGGCCGACGCGCGCAGCGACTGCTTCGGCCGGAACAGCAGCCGGACTGCGATCGCGACCGCAAGCGCGGCCAGAAGCCCGATCGCGGCCGCCAGCCCGACGTCGGACCAGAATGACCCCGGCTGCTCCGGAAGGTGCAAGCCGCGCATGCCGGCGAGGGGGTCACTGGACGGCATCGAGCCGCTCCAGCAGAGGCGCCACGCGCTCGGGTCCCGCGGCGGCGTCGATCGGGATCACCGGCACGCCAAGCCCCATCAGGCGCTCGCGCCGGAAGTCGGCGTGCGCGTCGCCGCCGCGCCGCCCCGAAAGCCAACCGCTGCGGCCGTCGCGCGCCAGGAACGCATAGGCCCCGCGCGGCGCGTCGCGCTCGAAAGCGTCGGTCACCAGCAGAACGGCGATCGAGACCCGCGTCGCCGCGGCTCGGATGACCTCGTCGAACCGCAGCCCGGGCTCGTCGAGCCCGCTGGCGAGGATCAGGTGTCCGCCGCGCGGCAGCGCGCCGACGGCGATCTCGAGCGCGTCCGCCAGCGGCGGATCGGCTTGGTCGGGCGCGCCGAGCGCCTCGGCGTGGGCGCGCGCCATGACCCCGATAACGCCGTTCATCGCCCGCTCGCCGCCCTTTGGGCGGACGAAGTCCGGCTCGCCTGCGCCGGCCGCCAGGAGGCCGATCCGGCCGCCCTCGGCGGCGGCGCGCCACCCGACGAGCGCGAGGGCCTCGGCGGCCGCGACTGAGCGAAAGGCGCGACGCGTGCCGAACAGCATCGCCGGCCGGAAATCCGCCACGAGAAGCACGGCGCGCTCGCGTTCGTCGCGGAAGGTGCGGGTGTGCAGCACGCCGGTGCGGGCCGTGGCGTTGCGGTCGATATGCCTGATGTCGTCGCCGTCGATCCACGGGCGCACGTCGTCGAGTTCGCTGCCGCGCCCCCGCCGCCGGGTCACGATGCCGCCGGGCCGGGCCGCGAGCCGGCGCGACGACGAGGACGGGGCGCCGCGCGCGAGATGGCGCAGCCCCAGAAGCGCGGCGGCGTCCACATCGACGCCCGGGACCGGGATGCCCTCCACGACGCCTTCCTAGAGCGGCCGCACCTGGTCGAGCAGCGGCGCGACCAGGTCGCGCGCCGTCCTTCCGTCGGCGGCGGCGCGCCAGGTCAGCACCAGCCGGTGAGCGAGCGTGTCCTCGGCGAGGCCGGCCACGTCGTCCGGCGTGACGTGGTCGCGCCCGTCGAGATAGGCGCGCGCCTTGGCGGCGGCCGCGAGCGAGAGCGTGCCGCGCGGCGACACCGGATATTCGATCGCCCGCCGGACCTCCGGCACGGTGTCGGGCTCCCGCGTCGCGGCCACGATGCGGACGATGTAGTCCTTGATTGCGGGGGCGAGATGGACATTCGCGACGTCGCGGCGCGCGCGCCGGACCTCGTCGGCCGTCAGGCGGACGCCGAGCGGCTGTTCGTGGCCGGTCGCCTCGCGCTCCACGAGATCGAGGATGCGCCGTTCCGAGGCCGCGTCCGGCAGACCGACCACCACATGCAGCAGGAAGCGGTCGAGCTGGGCTTCGGGCAGCGGAAAGGTGCCTTCGTGCTCGATCGGGTTCTGGGTCGCGACGACCATGAACGGGTCGGGGAGGGCGTAAGTGCTCGATCCGGCTGTCACCTGCCGCTCGGCCATCGCCTCGAGCAGAGCCGACTGCACCTTCGGCGGCGCGCGGTTGATCTCGTCCACCAGCACCAGCGAGTGGAAGATCGGTCCCTGCAGGAACTCGAATCGGCCCTGATCGGGGCGCCAGACCGTGGTTCCGGTCAGGTCCGCCGGCATCAGGTCGGGCGTGCACTGGATGCGCGCGAAAGACCCTTCGAGCCCGGACGACAAACGCTTTACGGCGCGCGTCTTGGCGAGGCCCGGCGCGCCTTCCACCAGCACATGGCCGCCGGTGAGCAGGCCGATCAGAAGCCGCTCGATCAGCCCGGAAACGCCGATCAGGCCTTCTTCAAGTCCGCTCCGAAGAGCGACGACCTGATCGCGCAGCGCCGCGTCGGCCGTTTCCCTAACAGCCGCGACCGTTTTCTCCTGAAGGGTCATGAGGACCGGGTGCGCCGGAAACGGACAGAGCGCCGTCGGGACGCTCCGGAAGACTGGCCGATCCGCATGACTCTCCCACGCTCCTCACGCAGCCTCTTAGGGGCTTTTTAGGATCACGCCCGTTCTACGCGGTTCCGTCAATACAGGTTCACGATTAATGCGCCGGCCGCACGAAAGCCGGCGTTGCGAGGATGCGGGTCGACAGGCGGCGGCGAGGTCATATCTGAACGAGCGTCGCGCGCCAGCGCTCTCCCGAGATGCGAGGATCTCATGCACATCGGAGTGATCGGCCTCGGCCGCATGGGCGGCAACATCGCGCGCCGCCTGATGGAGGGCGGCCACCGCTGCGCGGTGTTCGACGTCAATCCGCAGGCAGTGGCGGAGCTGGCCGAGCATGGCGCGACCGCGGCGGGTTCGATCGCGGAACTGGTCGCGGCTCTGCCGGCCCCGAGGGCGGTCTGGGTGATGCTGCCCGAGGGCAAGATTACGGGCGACGCGATCGCTGCGCTCAGCGAGGCGTTGTCGCCGGGCGACGTCGTGATCGACGGCGGAAACTCCTTCTACAAGGACGACATCCGGCGAGCGGCTGAGTTGGCCGAGAAGAAAATCCTCTTCATCGACGCCGGCACGTCGGGCGGCGTTTGGGGGCGCGAGCGCGGCTACTGCCTGATGATCGGCGGCGACGAGGAGGTCGTACGCCGCCTGGATCCGGTGTTCGCGACGCTGGCGCCCGGTCGGGGAGAGATCCCGCCCACGCCGGGACGCGAGGGCCGGGATCCTCGGGTGGAGCAGGGCTATATGCGCTGCGGGCCGGTCGGCGCCGGCCACTTCGTCAAGATGGTCCACAACGGAATCGAATACGGGTTGATGCAGGCCTACGCGGAAGGCTTCGACATCCTGCGCAGCAGAGGCTCGCCGGAGCTCCCGGAGGACCGGCGCTTTCAGATCGACGTCGCCGACGTCGCGGAGCTTTGGCGGCGCGGCAGCGTGGTGTCGTCCTGGCTGCTCGATCTCACCGCCATCGCGCTCGCAGACGACCCGAAGCTCGACGGCTTCGCTGGCCGGGTCGCGGATTCGGGAGAAGGACGCTGGACGATCGAGGCCGCCATCGAGGAGGCCGTGCCGGTCGACGTGCTGGCGACGGCGCTGTTCGCGCGGTTCCGTTCCCGGGTCGACCACTCATTCGCGGACCGGCTGCTCTCCGCGATGCGGCGCCAGTTCGGCGGGCACGCGGAAGCGCCGGCGGGCGTTGGCGAGGAGAAGAAGGTCAGGACCTGACCTCCGGTCACTCCGCCGGCTGGAGCTCGGCCGCCGCCGGTTTCCGTCGCCGCCGCAGGCGGTCCAGCAGCAGGTAAATCGCGGGCGTGGTGTAGAGTGTCAGGGCCTGTGAGACGATCAATCCGCCCACGATGGTGATCCCGAGCGGGCGCCGGAGCTCCGAGCCCGGACCTTCGCCGAAGGCGAGGGGCAGGGCGCCCAGCAGCGCCGCGAAGGTCGTCATCAGGATCGGCCGGAAGCGGACGCGCGCCGCCTCGACGATCGAGTCGCGCGGAGAAAGGCCCATCGTGCGTTCGGCGGTCAGGGCGAAATCGACCAGCATGATGCCGTTCTTCTTCACCAGTCCAATGAGCAGGATGATCCCGACCAGCGCGATCAGCGTCAGGTCGTAGCCGCCGAACTGCAGCGCGAGCAGCGCGCCGAGCCCCGCGGGCGGCAGGGTCGAGAGGATCGTCAGCGGGTGGACGTAGCTCTCATAGAGCACGCCGAGCACCAGGTAGATGGCCACGAGGGCCGCCAAGATCGTGATCGGCTGGCTCGAGGCGGAGGCGGCGAACTGCGCGGCGTCTCCGGCGAACTCCGCGTTCACGCCGTCCGGCAGCCGCATGTTCGCGACCGCTTGCGTAACGGCTTCCATCGCGTCGCCCGCGGATGCGTCAGGAGCGACGTCATAGGTGATGGTGATCGAGGGATACTGGCCCTGATGGTTGACGGTGAGCGGCGCGACGCGGCGCGCCATCGTGGCGACCGTCGACAGCGGAACCTGGGCGCCGGAACGCGTCGGAACATGGATCTTGAGCACGTCCGACGAGTCGTCGGCCTCCTCGGGCGCGAGCTCGATCACCACCCGGTACTGGTTCCGCCGGCCGTAGATGACCGAGATCTGGCGCTGCGAGAAGGCGGTGTTCAGCGCGGCGTCGATCGCCTCGATCGAGACGCCCAGCCGGGACGCGGCGTCGCGGTCGATGTCGAGCCGGAGGTCGATGCCGTTCGCCTCGCGGTCGGTCGCCACGTCGCGCAACGTCCGGATGCGGCGAAGCCGCTCCACGACGCGCGGCGCGGTCTCCTGCAGCAGATCGAGATCGTGCGACCACAGCGTGAACTGGTATTGCGAACGGCCCTGCCGGCCGCCGGCGCGGATGTCCTGCTGCAGGCTCAGGAACACCCGAAGCCCGGGGATCGCCGAGAGCGGCTTGCGCAGGCGCTCGATCACCGTATTGGCTTCCGGGCGCTCGCCGACGGGCTTGAGCGCGATCTGGATGCGGCCCTGATTGGACACGCTGCGGCCGCCGCCGACCGAAGGCGCGACCGATTCCACCGCGGGATCGGCGGCGATGATGTCCGCCGCACGCTTCTGAAGCTCCGCCATGGCGGCGAAGGAGACGTCCGGCGCCGCCTCGGTGAAGGCGTTGACGATGCCGGTGTCGTCCTGCGGCAGGAAGCCCTTCGGCATCGCGACGTAGAGGTGAACGCTCCACGCCACGGCGCCGAGCATCAGCAGCGCCATCAGCCAGGGCGCCCTGATCGCGAAGCGGAGGCTGCGCGCGTAGCCGTCCGCGAGACGGTCGACGAGTCCCCGCCGCCTCTCGGCCGGTTCCGGCCGCAACAGCTGGCCGCAGATCATCGGCGTGACCGTGAGCGACACCGCCGTCGAGACGATGATCGCGAACACCAGCGTCATCGAGAACTCGAAGAACAACCGCCCGGCGATGCCGCCGAGGAACAGCAGGGGTATGAAGGCCGCGATCAGCGACACCGATATCGCCACGACCGTGAAGGCGATCTCGCGGGCGCCGGCGAGCGCCGCCTCCAGCGGCGACATGCCTTTCTCAAGGTTGCGGTAGGCGTTCTCGATCATGACGATGGCGTCGTCGACGACGAAGCCGACCGCGACGGCGAGCGCCATCAGCGACAGGTTGTCGATCGAGAACCCGAAGACCCACATGCCGGCGAACGAGCCGGCGAGCGCCAGCGGCACCGTGACGCCGGCGGCGAAGGTGGGCGCGAGACGCTTCAGGAACGCGAGCACAACCAGCATCACGAGCGCGATCGAGAGCAGCAGGGTCTTCTGCATGTCCTCGACGCTCGCGCGGATGGTGGTGGTCCGGTCCACCAGCACCGTCACGTCGATCGCGGCCGGTATCCAGCGCGACAGGTTCGGCAGCAGCGCCTTCACGCCGTCGACGGTCTTGAGCACATTGGCGTCCGGCTGCTTGGTGACGTTGACCAGCACGGCCGGCTTGCCGTTGAACCAGCCGCCGGTGCGTTCATTCCGCGTGCCGGCCGCCACGTCGGCCACGTCGCCCAACCGGACCGTCACCCCGTTCGACGTCCGCACCACGATGTCGCGGTACTTCTCGGGGGCTTGGCCGAGCTCGCCGTCCAGCGCGATCGTCATCTGGCGCTTGTCGTCCGACAGGGCGCCGACCGGCGTGAGCACGTTGGCGTTGTCGATCGCGGAGCGGACGTCGTCCAGCGAAAGCCCCATCGCGGCCAGCCGGTCCGGGTCGAGCCTGACCCGCACGGCCGGCTGCTCGGCGCCCGCGACGCTGACCTCGCCGACGCCGGCGACCTGCGACAGGCGCTGCACCAGCACGCTGTCGGCTGCGTCGTAGACGCGGCTCGTGGGCAGCGCGTCGGAGGTGAGCGCCAGCACCAGGACCGGCGAGGCCGCAGGATTGATCTTCCGGAAGGTCGGCAGGTTCGGCATGTCCGACGGCAGGTCGACGGAGGCCTCATTGAGCGCCGCCTGCACGTCCCGCGCGGCGTCGTCGATGTTGCGGTCGAGGTCGAAAATCACCGCGATCCGGGTCGAGCCGAGCGCCGAGGTCGAGGTCAGCTCGCTGACCCCGGCGATCGCGCCGAGCGCGCGCTCCAGCGGCGCCGCGACGGTCGCGGCCATAACGCTCGGGTCGGCCCCTGGCCGGCTCGCCTGAACGAAGATCGCCGGGAACTCGACGTTCGGCACGCTCGCAACCGGCAGCCGCACATAGGCGGCGAAGCCGATCAGCAGAAGCCCGATCGCAAGAAGCGTGGAGCCGACGGGACGGCGGATGAAGGGCGCGGAGATCGACATCTAGCCGGCCCCGCCGTCATGGACCCGTGACGCCGTCGCGCGGTTCACTCCGCCGGCTCCACGCGATGCTGCGCCGGCCGCCCGACGAAGGCGAGGCGGACCCGCTCCATCGCCAGATAGACGACCGGCGTCGTGTAGAGCGTCAGGAGTTGGCTCAGCAGCAGGCCGCCGATGATGGTCACGCCGAGCGGCGTCCTGAGCTCGGCCCCGGGACCGGTGGCGAGCGCCAGCGGAAGCGCCCCCAGCAGGGCGGCGAGCGTCGTCATCATGATCGGGCGGAACCGCAGCGCGGCCGCTTCCACGATCGACTCCTCCGGCGAGAGCCCGCGCTCCCGCTCGGCGTCGAGCGCGAAGTCGATCATCATGATCGCGTTCTTCTTCACGATGCCCATCAGCAGGATGACGCCGATCAGGGCGACGATCGACAGCTCCAGCCCGAACAGCTCCAGCGCGATCAGCGCGCCGACGCCCGCGGAGGGCAGGGTGGAGAGGATCGTGAGCGGATGGATGAAGCTCTCGTAGAGCACGCCGAGGACGATGTAGATCGCGACGACCGCCGCGAGCACCAGCCAGGGCTGGCCCGCGAGCGACTGTGCGAATTCGGCCGCGTCGCCCGAGAAGCTCCCGACCGCCGTCGCCGGCAGCGCGATGTCCGCCTCCGCCTGCCTGATCACCTCGACGGCGTCGCTGAGCGACGATTCTCCGGCGAGGTCGAAGGAGATCGTGACCGCCGGAAACTGTTCCTCATTGGTGACGACCAGGGCCGCCGGCTCGATCGCGATGTCCGCCACGGCCGAGAGCGGCACGGGCTGCCCGCCGGACGATGACACGTAGAGGCTCTTCAGCGATGCGGGATCCTTGGCCTGGTCGGGCGCGGCTTCGAGGACCACGCGGTATTGGTTGGCCTGACCGTAGATCGTCGAGATCTGCCGCTGCCCATAGGCGTCGTAGAGCGCGTCGGCGATCGATTGCATGGTGACGCCGAGCCGGCCGGCGGTGGTGCGGTCGACCGTCACGCGCGCCTGCAGTCCGCCCGGCCGAGCGTCGGAGCCGACATTGCGCAAAGCGGGCGAGGCCTGAAGTCGCTCGACCAGATGAGCGGCCGAGCGGGCGAGCTCGGCGGCGTCGGAATCGGTGAGCGTGTACTGGTAGCGGGCGCGCGAGGCGCGGGTCGAGATCTGCAGGTCCTGCGCCGACTGGAAGACCACCGAGAGGCCCGGGATCGTGGCGGCCGAGCGCTCCAGCCGCGCGATGACCTCGGGGGCTGAATCACCGCGCTCGGCATGAGGCTTCAGCACGATCGAAAGCCGTCCCGCGTTCGGCGTCGTGGTCTGATCGCTGACGCCGAGCACCGAGACCACGTTCTGGACGGCCGGGTCCTTCCGGATGAGCGACACGAGGCTCGCGTCCCGCCGCTGCAGCTCGCCGAAGGAGACGTCCTGCTCCGCTTCCATGGTGGCGGTGATCAGGCCTGAATCCTCCTCAGGCAGGAAGCCTTTGGGCGCGGCGACGTAGAGCCAGGCGGTGGCGGCGAGGGTCGCCAGCGTCAGCAGCAGCATCAGCGCCTGATGCCGGATGACCACGCGCAGCGAGCGCCGGTAGCCCTCGATGAAGCGGGTCGTCGCCCGCTCCGCCGCGGCGCCCAGCCGCGACTTCGAGGCTTTGGGAGCGCGCAGCAGCTGGCCGCACATCATCGGCGTCAGGGTGAGCGAGATCACCATCGAGACGATGACGGCGATCGTCAGCGTCGCGGCAAACTCGCGGAACACGCGCCCGATGAGGCCGCTCATGAACAGCAGCGGGATGAACACCGCGACCAACGAGGCGGTGAGCGAGACGATCGTGAAGCCGATCTCGCGCGCGCCGTCATACGCCGCCTTGAGGGGCGGCGCGCCCTCCTCGATGTGTCGCGAGACGTTCTCGATCATGACGATTGCGTCGTCGACGATGAAGCCCGCGCCGACGACGAGCGCCATCAGCGACAGGTTGTCGACGCTGTAGCCGAAGGCCCACATCACCGCGAAGGTCGCGATCAGCGACAGCGGCAGAGCCACGCCGGCGATCAGGGTCGCGCGGAAGGTGCGCAGAAACAGTAGGACGACCAGCACTACGAGCCCGACGGAAAGCGCGAGCGTGAACTGCACCTCGTGCAGCGAGGCCTTGATCGTGTCGGTGCGGTCGTCGACCACCGCCAGCCGCACGCCGGCCGGCATGGCGCGCTGGATCTCCGGCAGCTGCCGGCGGAGCGCCTCGACGGTCGCGACCGTGTTGGCGCCCGGCTGGCGAAGCACGTCGATGACGATTGCCGGCCTGCCCTGGAAGCTCGCCGCGACCTGATTGTCCTCGAGCCCGTCGACCACGTCGGCGACGTCGCGCAGCTTCACGGGAACGCCGTTGCTGGTCGCGATCACGACGTCGGAGTAGGCCTGCGCGGTTCCGATCTGGTCGTTGGCCGAGATCGTGAACGACTGCCGCTGGCCGTCGATCGAGCCCTTGGGTCCGGCGACGCTCGCGCCGGCGATCGCGGTCCGCAGCGTCTCGAGGCTCAGCCCGTAGGCCGCAAGCCGGCGCACGTCGGCCTGAACGCGGACGGCGGGCTTCACGCCGCCGCCGACGCTCACCCGCCCGACGCCGGCGACCTCAGCAAGCCGCTGCGCGACCAGCGTGTCGGCAAGGTCCGAGACGTCGCGGATCGGGACCGTGTCGGACGTCAGCGCGACCGTCAGGACCGGCGTGTTCGCGGGGTTCACCTTCGAGAATACCGGCGGGTAGGGCAGGTTGTTCGGCAGCGTGGAGTTGGCGGCGTTGATCGCCGCCTGCACGTCCTGCGCCGCGCCGTCGACGTCGCGGTCGAGATCGAACCGCAGCGTGATGCGGCTGAGCCCGAAGGAACTCGTCGAGGTCATGGCGTCGAGCGACGGGATCTGCCCAAGCTGCCGTTCCAGCGGCGCCGTGACGAGCGAAGCCATCGTCTGCGGGTTTGCGCCCGGCAGCCGGGTGGTCACCTGGATCGTCGGGAAGTCGACCTGCGGCAGCGACGAAACCGGCAGCTGCAGATAGCCGAGCACGCCCGCCAGAAGCGCCGCGAAGGCGAGCAGCGTCGTCGCGACGGGTCGCGCGATGAAGGGCGCTGATATGCTCATTGCGCGCGCCCCGTCACTTCTCGGGCGCAGCGTCGCCCTCGGCGCGGCGGTCGGGCGCTTCGCCCCGGCGCCTGCCTGCAGGCCTGGCGTCCGTTGACGGGGCATCGCCAGGCTCGGCGCCGCCGGGCGAACCGACCTCGACCTTCTGACCGTCCCTGAGCCGCGTGAAGCCAGTCGTGACGATCTTGTCGCCGGCTTCGAGCCCCGAGCCGATCACGGCGAGTTCGGCGTCCTGCCGCGTGATCCCGACGGCGCGCTGAGCCACGGTCGAGTCGTCCTTGACCACGTAGACGAAGGGGCCGTCCGGCCCCTGCTGTACGGCTGCGCCCGGCGCGGTGACGACGTCTTTCAGCATGTCCACCGCCACTCGGACATTGGTGAACTGACCCGGCCAGAGGGAGAGCTCGGCGTTCGGGAACGTCGCCTTGAGCTTCACGGTGCCGGTCGTCTGGTCGACCTGGTTGTCGATGACGTCGAGCTTTCCGCGGTCGAGCGCGGTCTCGCCGTCCGCCCCCAGGGCCTCGACCGTCACCGGCCCGCGCGTCATCGCCTTGGTGACCGCCGCAATGTTCTGCTGCGGCAGCGTGAACAGGGCGGCGATCGGCTGAATCTGCGTGATCGTCACGATGCCGGTCGTGTCGCCGACCGTCACGTAGTTTCCCTGATCGACGCCGCGTACGCCGGTGCGTCCGGTGATCGGCGCACGAACGATAGTGCGGTCGAGCGTCGTCTTGGCCTGGTCGATCAACGCCCCGTAATAGCGGACCTGCGCCTCCAGCTGTCCGACAGTCGCCTTCTGCGTCGCGGCCTGCTGCTGCGAGCCGTAATCGTTCTTGGCGAGCCTCTGGTAGCGCTCGAGATCGGTGCGCGCATTGGCGAGCTGCGCCTCATACTGCGCCTTCTGGGCGACGGCCTGATCGTACTGCGCCTGATAGGTTGCGGGGTCGATGCGCGCCAGCACGTCGCCCGCCTTCACGTCCTGTCCTTCGCGGAAGGCGACCTCCACCAGCGTGCCTTCGACCTGCGGCCGCACGGTCACGGTGTTGAGCGCCTGAAACGTTCCGACCCCCTCCAGGAAGACCGGCACGTCCTGCCGCTTGGCCTCGGAGGCGACGACGGGAACCGGTTGATCCGAGAAGCCGCCTCTGCGCCCCGCCCGACGCGACTGCTGGCGCTGCGACGGGCCGCCCTCGTCCGAGGCTGACTGCAGCGCGGAAGGCCAGAATGGCGGCGGCCAGAACCGCCACGCCGCGACGCCGGCGGCGACCACAAGGAGAAGGACGATCAGGCGCTTCATTTCATCAGCGCCGCTTCGGGCAACGGCGCGCCCCCTGGGCGCTGTCCGGACGCCGCCCAGCCGCCGCCGAACGCCTGGAACATCTGGACGATCGCCTGGTAGCGCGCGAGCCGCGCCTCGGCGAGGTTCTGCTGGGTCGAGAACAGCGTCTGCTGGGTGTTCAGCACCGTCACGATGTCGATCGTGCCTTCCCGCATCTGCACCTGAGCGATGTCATAGGCCTCCCGCGCGCTCTTGACGGCGGCCTCCTGCAGGCGCTGCTGCTCCGCCGACTTCCGCACCGTGATCAGCGCGTTCTCCACGTCGACGAAGGATTGGATCGCCGCCTTCCGGTAGGCGTAGAGGTTCTCGCGATACTGGCCCTTGGCGAGGTCGAGGTCGCCCGGCAGCGTCGGGTCGAGGATCGGCTGGGTGAGCCCTGCGGCGAGCGAGTAGAATGCGGACTGCGAACTGAACAGGCTGCGAAGCGCGGCGCTCTCGAAGCCGCCCTGCGCCGTCAGGTCGATCGACGGCAGGAAGGCCGCTCGCGCGGCCGTCACGTTGGCGTCGGTCGCCGCGAGATTGGCCTCGGCCTCCCGCACGTCCGGACGGCGCAACAGGAGCTCGGACGGAAGCCCCGGCGCGACGCGCGGCGATTTCAGGCTGGCGAGGCGGCCGCCCTTGACCGGCAGCAGGATCGGGGGGCGGCCGAGCAGCAGCGCGAGCGCAGTCTGGTTGGTGCGGATCTCCTGCTCGATCGGCGGAATCGTGGCGCGCTGCTGGTCGAGCACGGCGCGCTGCTGCGCGCGGTCGAGGGCGTTCGCCGTCCCGACGTCGAGGCGTCCCTGGATCGCATCGAGAATGGTCTGCGCGCTCTTGACGTTGCTGTGCGCGATGGCGAGCCGCTCCTGCGCGGACATCAGGGCGAAATAGGTGTTGGCCACGCTCGCCACCACGCTCAGGGCGACGACTTCCTCCGCGTAGCGGGCGGACAGCGCCGAGGCCTGGGCGGAACGCAGCGTCGCGCGGTTCTTGCCCCAGAAGTCGAGCTCGTAGCTCGCCGAGAGCGCCGACTGGAACCCGCCCACGACCGGCGTTCCGGGCGATTTCTGCGCGCTCGCCTCGCCGGAGCCCTGGATCAGCGGAATGAGCGCAGCGCCGTTGATCCGCACCTGCGCGTCAGCCTGTTCGATCCGCGCCTTGGCGGCGCCGATGTCCTGATTGGAGCGCTCGGCCTCGGCGACGAGCGTCGACAGCTCGCTGGACCCGAAAGCGCGCCACCAGTCCCTTTGCGGCCATACCGGCCTGTCGGCGCGCGTATCCTCCCATCGGCTCGGCGACCCGACGCCGAGCGGCGGCCGCGCCCAGCCGTTGGCGCAGGCGCTGACGCCAAGCGCCGCGGCCAGGACGGCCGCGATCCGCGATGCAACCCTTAGCCCCCGCAAACTCTTCGCCTCGTCCTGTACGCGCAGTCGCTGAAAGTGACATGGCCGACCTCCCTGCGCCGTTGCCGGGAAGCGACATTGCGGGGCGACTTTCCTGCCTTGTACGCAGCCGGAGCCGGGTCCCTTCGCGACCCGAACCAGATCAAGGCGCGAGGGTGCGCAGGAAAGGCACCGTGACCATGGTCTCGCCGGCGCCTGCGCCGCTGATGTGGCGGGCGGGACGGCCGGGATCGCCCAACGTGTCGAACACCGCCGCCGCGCCGGAAAAATCCTGGTCGTCGGTGTAGAAGCTTGGAGTCACGACGCTTTTCAGGCCTGCGGCGGTCGCGGCGCGCAGCCCGTAGACGGTGTCCTCGAAGGCGATCGCGTGGGATTGATCGACGCGCAGCAGCCGGACGGCGAGTTCGAAGACGTCGGGCGCGGGCTTCTTGCTCGCGACCGCGTCGCCAGTGGCCACGGCCTCGAACATGCCGCGTCCATCGGGCCCGAGCGTCGCGGCCAGAAGGGCCTCCACATTGGCGAGGCTCGTGGTCGTGGCGATCGCGAGCCTCAGCCCCTCGGCGCGGGCCTCCCGGATGAGCCGCTCCACCCCGGGACGAAGCCGCACGCCGCCGCCGGCCACAAGGGCCGCGTAGCGCTCGTTCTTGGCGGCGTGGAGCTCGGGCAGCGCCGCCAGCGCTTCGCCGCCCTTCTGCGGCCGGTCGTGTTCGATGAAATGGCGCAGCCGCTCCTTGCCGCCCATGACGCGCAGGAGGCGCCGGTAGGTCGGCTGGTCCCAGCTCCAAGGCAGGCCGAAGTCGGCGAAGGTGGCGTTAAGCGCCTCGCGGTGCGTCTCTTCGGTCTCGGCGAGGGTGCCGTCGACGTCGAAGATCAGCGCCTCGAGCGGCATCAGGCGGCCCGGTTCGCGAGCGCCGCCTCGGCCGCGGCCCGGATCGCCGCGATGTTGCTTCGGTAGCCGTCCGGGCCGTCCTTGAAGACGGCGTTGCCCGCCACGAAGACGTCGGCGCCCGCCGCCGCGCAGAGCGGCGCGGTCTCCGGCGTGACGCCGCCGTCGATCTCGATCGAGATGGGCCGCGCGCCGATCATCCGGCGCAGCCTGCGCACCTTCTCGATCTGCTCGGGGATGAACGCCTGGCCGCCGAAGCCGGGATTGACGGTCATCACGATCACGAGGTCGATCTTGTCGAGCACGTATTCGACGGCGCTTTCCGGCGTCGACGGGTTGAGGGCTACCCCCGCCTTCTTGCCGAGCGAGCGGATGAACTGCAGCGAGCGGTCGAGATGCGGGCCGGCCTCCGCGTGCACCGTCAGCCGGTCGCAGCCAGCCTTGGCGAAGGCCTCAAGATATGGGTCGGCGGGCGCGATCATCAGGTGGCAGTCGAACAGCGCGTTGGTCCAGCGCCGGAGCCGCTTCACCACCTCGGGCCCGAACGTGATGTTCGGCACGAAGTGGCCGTCCATCACGTCGAGATGCACCCAGTCGGCGCCGGCCGCGACCACGTCGCGCGTCTCTTCGCCGAGGCGCGAGAAATCTGCGGAGAGGATGGAGGGCGCGATGGTCACGGACATGGCGGCTCACCGGTTGCTGCAGTGCGGCACGCTGTTAAACCCAATGCCTCCGCCCGTACAGAGGCGACGCCCCGGGGCTCAGCCGGCGCGCCGTTTTCTCTCGACGAGCTGCATGATCATCGGCGTGAGGATCAGCTGCATCGCGAGGTCGAGCTTGCCGCCGGGGATCACGATCGAGTTCGCGCGGGACATGAAGCTCTGGGGGATCATCGAGAGCAGATAAGGGAAATCGATCCCGCGCGGATTGCGGAAGCGGATCACCACCATCGACTCGTCCGCCGTGGGGATCCATCGGGCGATGAAGGGGTTCGAGGTGTCGACCGTCGGAATGCGCTGGAAGTTGATGTCGGTGCGGGTGAACTGCGGGCAGATGTAGCGCACATAGTCCGGCATCCGGCGCAGGATCGTCTGGGTGACGTCCTCGGTCGAATAGCCGCGGTCGTTGCGGTCGCGGTGGATCTTCTGGATCCACTCGAGATTGATGACCGGGACGACTCCGATCTTGAGGTCGGCGTAGCGCGCGATGTCGACGCCGTCGCCGACCGTCGCGCCGTGCAGCCCCTCATAGAACATCAGATCCGTCGGCTGCGGCAGATCGGTCCACTCGGTGAACGTGCCCATCGGCAGCCCGAGTCGCTGCGCGGTCTCGAGGTCGTGGACGTAGCGCCGCGTGCGCCCGCCGCCGCTGGAGCCGTAGGACGCGAACACCGCCTCGAGCTCCTCGAGCATGTTCGCGTCATGGCCGAAATGGCTGAAGTGATGGTTGCCCCGCGCCTCTTCCTCCATCGCCTTCTGGCGCATGCCGTCGCGGTCGTAGCGATGGAACGCGTCGCCGTCGACGAAGGCCGCCACGATGTGCTCGCGGCGGAAGATCTGCTCGAACGTGTCGCGCACCGATGTGGTGCCCGAGCCGGACGAGCCGGTGACGGAGATGATCGGATGACGGATCGACATGCCGGGCCAGGTCAGGCGAGGAACAGTCCGCGCTTGGTGAAGAGCGGCGACGACTCCTGCCGAGCCCCCTCGTCGTAATACCGGCCGATGCGTTCGACCTCCTCGGCCGAGCCGGCGATCAGCGGCGAGCGCGCGTGCAGCTTGGCGGGGGCGATGTCGAGAATGCGCGTCTTGCCGTCCGTCGCCGCGCCGCCCGCCTGCTCGCACACCATTGCGATCGGGTTGCACTCATAGACGAGCCGCAGCCGGCCGGAGCCGTACCCCTCGCGCGCGTCGCCGGGATACAGATAGACGCCGCCGCGCACCAGGATGCGGAACACGTCGGCGACGAGGGATCCCACCCAGCGCATGTTGAAGTTCTTTTCGCGGGGACCGGAGTCGCCGGCCAGGCAATCCGCGATATAGGTCCGCATGGGGTCGGCCCAGTGCCGCTGATTGGATGCGTTGATCGCGTATTCCTTGGTGGCCTTGGGGATCTGCACGTCCGCATGGGTCCGCACGAAGGGCCCGCCGACGCCGTCCATCATGAAGATGTGGGTTCCGGTCCCGACCGTCAGCACCAGCGCGGTCGCGGGGCCATACACCAGGAAGCCAGCCGCGAGTTGACGGGAGCCCGGCTGCAGGAAGGTCGCGTCGCCGGCCTCCGGCAGCACGCCGAAGAGAGTGCCGATCGAGACATTGGTCTCGATGTTCGAGGAGCCGTCCAGGGGATCCGTCGCAACCGCCACAGGCGCCGCTGCGTCGAGGACGATCTCATCCTCCGCCTCTTCGGAGCCCACTCGCGAGACCGGCGCCCGCCGCAGAGCCTCGATGAGAATATCATGCGTCCGGACGTCGAGCGCTTTTTGGGTGTCGCCGCCGGCGTTCTCGCCCACCGCCGATCCCATCGCCTCCTCGAGCGCGCCGCGCGCCACGAGCGCCGCGATCGCGCGGCCGGCCTCGCATACGGCCAGAACCGTAGCGGCCGTCGCGCCGCGGGTCGCGTCGCCGGCGCTCCACTGCTGGAGAAAGGCGTCGAGGGTCATATGCTCGGCCACGGAGGTCTCCTCACGCGTAAAAAACGCGTCATTCGCTTCGTTCGTCAGGCGCGGGCGAGCCGTCGCCCGCGCAGGCTTCGGGGCGATAGATCGTCCTAACGACGTTGATCAGAAAAGCCACATAAACTAAACGCCAATTTCAGCATGTCTGAAGACCTTGTCCGTTCGCTCACATTGAAGCAGTTGCGCGCGCTCTCGGCTGTGGCCGAAACCGGCGCTGTGAGCGCGGCTGCGCGGCGGCTGAACGTCACGCCTCCGGCCGTCACCATGCAGGTTCAACTGCTGGAGGCGGCGGTCGGCCTGCCGCTGATCGACCGCACGGGCGAGCGATTCCGCCCGACCGACGCGGGCCGCGAACTGGTCGAGGCCGCCGCCCGGGTCGAAACCGCGCTGCGCGAATGCGTCGGCGCGCTGGAGGCCATGAAGGGGCTGGAGGGCGGGCGGGTCGCGGTCGCGATCGTCTCGACCGCGAAATATTTCGCGCCCATGGCGCTCGGCGCCTTCGCGCGCGCTCATCCGAGCGTCGATCTCAGCCTGTCCGTCGGCAACCGCGCAGAAGTCATCGGCTTGCTGCGCTCCGACCAGGTGGACGTCGCCATCATGGGCCGACCGCCGGACGACCTCGACAATGTGGCGGCGATCATCGGCGAACATCCGCAGATCGTCATCGCCGCTCCCGATCATGAACTCGCCTCGCGCCGCGACATAGATCCTGCCGAACTCAGCGGCCAGACGTTCCTGATGCGCGAGCGCGGCTCCGGCACCCGACTGCTCATGGAGCGCCTGTTCGAGCAGAAGGGCGTGGCGCCGAAAATCGGCATGGAGATCGGATCGAACGAGACGATCAAGCAGGCCGTGATCGCAGGGCTGGGGCTCGCCTTCATCTCGGCGCACACGGTCGCGGCGGAGATCGCCGACGGGCGGCTGGTCCGGCTCGACGTGACCGGGCTGCCGATCCTGCGCCGGTGGCACGTCGTGCGGCGCGCCGGACGACGGCTGACGCCGCCCGCGGCCGCCATGGCCGCCTTTCTCAGCGAACGCGGCGCCGAGTTCCTGCCGCAGATTTCTTCGACCGGCGGAACCATCCCCGTCATCTCAACGTCTTGAGAGGCGTCGAGCGCATATCGCGCGACGCAGCCGCCCTGGCGGCAGGAGCGTAGCGTGCGATGCGAGTGCTTATTCTCGAGGATGAGGCGATTGTTGCCCTCGAGATGGAGGCGATCGTTCAAGCCCGACTACCCGACGCCAGCATAACCGTCGCCGTCACGATCCGTGAGGGACGGCAAGCGGCCCAAGGGGCCGTCGACCTCGCCTTCCTCGACATCGACGTCACCGACGGCAAGACCTACGCGTTGGCTTCCGATCTTCACCAGCACGGCGCCGCGGTCATTTTCGTTTCCGGCTCGTCGCGCGCCGATACGCCGGACGATCTGACGCATATCGCCTTCATCTCGAAGCCGTTCTCTCATTTCGAGATTGCGCGGGCGATCGACGAGGCTTGCTCGGGCGACCGGTCCGGTTTGCGCCGCCACGAGGACGAGCCCGGCTAGTCGACGGGGTGGGGCCGCCACGGGGGGGCGAGCCGCGACAGGCCGCCGGAGCCGGCGGCGTTCGCCGCCTCGCGGATCGATCTGCCGTCCAGCACCAGCTCAGGCCTGATCTCGGCGAGCGGCGCCAGCACGAAGGCGCGATTGAACATCTCTTTGTGCGGAATGAGCAGCCGCTCTGAGGCGACTTTCGCGTCTCCGAGATAGAGGATGTCCACGTCGATCACGCGAGGTCCCCAGCGGAATGTCTTTTCGCGACC
This sequence comes from Hansschlegelia sp., assembly GCF_035538955.1. Taxonomy (NCBI): domain Bacteria; kingdom Pseudomonadati; phylum Pseudomonadota; class Alphaproteobacteria; order Hyphomicrobiales; family Methylopilaceae; genus Hansschlegelia; species Hansschlegelia sp. Next base: position 390,224 of record NZ_DATLJK010000014.1, on the reverse strand, counting down.
AAGCTCTTCTTCGACAGACTGGGTGAAGCCAAGGGCTTCCTCGGGCGACATGTCGGTCTCGCCGACCGCGCAGGCGTTTGCGAACCAGTCCTGGTCGACGTAACCCCACGGCGCCGTCCGCCAGACCGAGGAGGCGGCCAGGAACCGGATCTCGCCGGTGGCGAACACCCGCTCCATCGCGCGGTGGAGGTTGGCGACCTTGTCGCCGACATTGCTGCCGAAGCCGAGCCCAATCTCCGTCATGCGGTCAGCGTCCGGCGGGGGCGCGGCTGCGGAAGATCTCCACCCCGACGTCCGCGAACACGCCGGCGATCGGCGCGCCCGGCTTGTGAACCTCGACACGAACCCGTTCGATTGGCGGAAAGCTATCGAGCAGCCGCTGCGCGATGCGCTCGGCGACCGCCTCGATCAGGTTGAGGCTCGGCTCTCCGGCGGCCTGCGTCACCGCGTCATAGACGTCGGCGTAAGAGACTGCCGCGCCGGCGTCGTCGGCGCGCGCATAGGCTTGGGTCTCGACCCAGAAGTCGACGTCGAAGACGAAGCGCTGGCCGAGCCGGCGCTCCTCCTCGAACACGCCATGGCGGGCGTGAACCGGAATGCCCCTCAAGAAGATCCGATCGCTCATATCTCTTGACCTCGCAGCGGGGGCGGGCGGTTCAACCCGGATGAGGCGCGAATGACGCCGGTCGGCGGGCGGGCAGCAACCGCGCTACGGCGACGGCCGGCGCGCAATCCGCCGCCGCGGCGGCGAGCGCCTCGTCCAGCGACCATTCACGCCCGAGGTCGCGATACATGAGGCCGAGCCGGTCCGCCAGTCGGCGCGCCAGGAAACGGCCGACGCCGGCGCCGAAGACCGTCGGCGCCGCTGGCGCGTCCGCCCGCGAGAGCGTCAGCGCGGCGGCGTCGCAGAGCCGGCGCAGCAGGGCTTCGGCGAGCCAAGCGGCGAGGGCGCGCGCCTGACCTTCCGTCTCTTCGTCGAGGTCGGCCCCCACCATGCGCAGCAGCCGCCGCGCGCTCGCCTCCTCCGTCTTGGCGCCGCCGTCCGCCGCAGGATGAAGATCCGCGCCGTCGGGCAGGTCGCCGGTCAGGCGGAACACGTCGGCGGTGGTGGCGAAGAATTCCGCCATCGGTGAGATCCAGCCGCCGCCGAACGGCATTCGGGCCGCCAGCGCCATCACGGGGGTGCGCGCCGCGCCGAGATAAACGAGTTCGTCGGCGGCCATCCGGCTGGCGTCGTCGGAGCCTCTGGCGAGAACCTTCTGGCCGGCGAACGCGATGATGTCGCTCGTGGTCGAGCCGACATCGATCAGCAGGCCCGCCTCTCCGCTGGCGGCCGCCGCCTCCGCCGTGGCGCGCCAGTTCGCGGAGGCGATCGCGCTCCAATGCGCGGCCTCGTCGCCGGCCGGGACGAAGGCCGAGGGGCCGGCGTAGAACGCCAGCCGGTCCCGCCCGAGCCGCGCGCCGAGCGCTTCGACGATGGCGGCGACGCCGGCGCGCCGGTCAGGCCACAGATCGACAAGCTCCCCGGTCATCGTGACCGCGCAGGACGCGTCCGGCGGAATGTCTCCGCCCAGCGAGACGAGCGCGTCCTCGAGCTGGTCGAGACCGCGCCACAGCGCGCAAGGCGCGATCCGCGCCGCCTCCAACGCCCCCGCCGCCGAGAGCCGCGCCAGCTTGAGGTGCGCCCCGCCGACGTCAAGGCCAATGATCGCGCCGCTCGTCACAGCGAAATCTCGACAGGCCGAAGGGCCTCGACCGACCGCGGAGTTCCCCCGAGCGGGCCGAGGAGCGTCGCGGGATTGAGACCGAGCGCCTCCCGAAGTCCCACGTAAGCGGTGGTCACGCGCGGATTGATCTCGATCACCACAGGGCCCTCGGCGGCGAGCACGAGATCGACGCCGAAGAAGCCGTCGAGCCCCGGGAGGGCCTGCCGGACATCGTGCGCCACGGCGCTCAGCTCCCGATCCACAGGCAGCGCGCCGACCGTCAGTCCCCGCAACCGAAAGACGCCGTCTTCAGTCGCGACATGCTGGCGGTTCGCCGAGAGCACCCGGCCGGAGTCGCCGGCGCCGTGGCAGGTCAGACTCACGTCGGCGCCCGACACGTAGCGCTGCACGATGTGGTCCGCAGGCGCCGCGCCGGGAGCGGGAGGCCGGTCCCAGAGCCGCGTGGATTCGCATCCGGCGCCGTCGTCAGGCTTGCTGACGAATGGGCCGCATTCCCCTGCCGGAACGGCGTCCGGGCTCCAGACGGAGGGCGTCCGGACCCCGTGCGCGCGCAGGCGCTCGGCCGTCCGGCGCTTGCTTGCGGCGATGCGGATCGCTGCGAGCGAAGGGCCCAGGACCTGAGCGCCGGCGGCGTCGCAGAGCGTCCAGAGCCGCTCCAGCAGTCCGCCGGTCTCCGGCGCGACGATCCACGCAAGATCGGCAATGGCGGCGCGCTCGGCCCACAACGCCCAGCAATCCTGTCCGTCGCCGACTGCGACGCTCTCGGCCCCGGGCGGGGCCGGCAGTCGGTCGTCATGAGTCGCGACGGCTTCGACGCCGGGGAGGGCCGACACGTCACGCGCCAGCGCGTCGCGCATCAGCAGGCCTTCGCGCGCAAGCGAGGCGGGCAGGGCGTCCCGCCGCATTCCGCCGCCCGTCACGAATTCGCATATGAAGACGCGCATCAGGCCCCCGCCGCCGATCGCTCGCCGAGCCGCCCCTGCGCCCGCCGCGAGGGCTTAGCGCAAAAGCGGCTTGGCCTCACCTGCCGAATGGAGCCGAACCAGTGGACGTCATTCCGGTCATCGACCTGATGGGAGGGGAGGTGGTGCATGCCCGGCGCGGCGACCGCGGCGCCTACCGGCCGATCCACTCGCCGCTCGTCGAAAGTTCGCGGCCTCAGGCGGTCGCGGCGGCGCTGCTCGCGCTCGCGCCGTTTCGCCGGCTCTACGTCGCCGATCTCGATGCGATCCGCGGGACGGGCGGCCATGACGCCGTCATCGCCGAACTCGCGGACGCTCATCCGCAGCTGGAGATCTGGGTCGACCGTGGCGAGAGCGATCCGGCGACGCTCAGGCTGCGGGCCAAAATCGGGCCCGGCGTATCCGTCATCGGCAGCGAGTCATTCTCGCATGGCGATGCGCTGAGAAGCGCGTGCCAGGCCTCCGCAGGCGTGCTGTCGCTCGACCATGACGCGAGCGGACCGATCGGACCCACTGACGCGCATGAAGATTCATCCTTCTGGCCGGACCGTGTGATCGTCATGACGCTGGCCCGTGTCGGCGCGGACGCGGGACCCGACCTCGATCGTTTGGAGGGCGTCTTAAGTCTCGCCGGCGCGCGCCGTGTCTACGCCGCGGGCGGCGTGCGTGGCGCGGATGATCTCACGGCGCTGGCGAATCTCGGCGTGTCGGGGGCGCTGGTCGCCAGCGCGCTGCATGACGGCAGGCTCAGCCGCGAGCTCCTGGAGCAGGCGCTTCGAGCCGGGCCGCGAACAGCGCCGCGACCGTAAGATCCGCTGTCGTTCCCGGATTCAAGCCCTTGGCCTTGAGGTGCAGGTCGAACGCATCGAGCGCCCGCTCGCGATCTTCACGAAAATCGAGGCTTTCGGCGAAGGCGGCGGCCTCGCGGCGGAGCCTCTCGGCGATGTCCGCTCCGAACTTGCGGACCACGTGGCTGTCCGGGAACAGGCTCAGCAAGCCCAGATAGACGTCCTCGACAGCTTCGCGGCCTGGGCTGCGGGCCCGGTAAGCGGCCGAGGCGGCGAAGACGTCCTCGAAATCGGTGACGTATTGCAGCGCGATCCGGTCGCGATCCGCCGCGGCCGCCATCGCCTCGCGCAGCGTGATCTTGGGCGGCTCCGCGACGTCGTGCTGCTCGGCGCGACCAAGTCCGCCCGGGTTGGCGGCCGCGATCGCCCGGTAGGCGGCTTCGGCGTCCCCCACGGTGAGTCGCTCCAGAACCCGCGCGAGCGCCGGCCGCAGAGGCTCGCCCGGGGCGCGCTCGAAGGCCGCGTGGGTGAGCGGCGCGCACAGCAGCACGATGCCGAGATTGGCGTTGCAGCCGACGGCGGCGAGCGACGCCCGCACGGCCCCTTCAATGCGTTCTCCGACGGTGCGGCCGGCGACGAGGCGCACCGCCGCGACCTCCGCCGCGCGCTCGAAGGTGGCCGCGGTCATGCCGTGGCCCTCTCGGAAATGGTGGACGTTCCCGGGCTTCAGCGCCGCAAGTTCGGCGCGGCAGGACTCTCGGAAGGCGGCCGCGACGGCGGCCATGTCCCAGGCTGGCTCAGGCGGCATCGGGACGCGCGAGACGGCCGGCCATGTCGCGCGCGAGCGCGGCGGCGACGTCGACGCCGGTGGCCTCCCAAAGGCCTTTCCAGGCTGGCATCGAGTTCACTTCGAGGATGAGGAAGCGGCCGTCCTCGGCCTCGATGAGATCGACGCCCGCGTAATCGGCGCCGACCGCCGCGGCCGCCTTCACCGCGAGCGCGGCGGCTTCGCCGTCGACGGCCGCCGCTTCTCCAGCGGCACCCTGAAAGATGTTGGTGATCCAGCCTTCGGAGCGCCGGATCATGGCGCCGATCGGGCGGCCGTCGAGCACGAAGACGCGCCAGTCATGCGCTCCGCCGGCGGCGCGCGATCCGCGGCTCGCGATGAATTCCTGCAGGTAGTAGACGCCCCCGACCGCCTCGGGCTCCGGCAACTCGTCGCCGGGGTTCAGGCGAACCAATCCCTTGCCCTGCGCGCCGAACAGCGGCTTCAGCACCGCATCGCCGCCCATGCTGTCGAACGCCGCCTGCGCGGCCTCGCGGCGTTCCAGCGCCACGGTGCGCGGCGTCGGCAATCCGGCCTGCGCCAGCACGAAGGTGGTCATCGACTTGTCGACGCAGACCTCGATCGCGCGGGCGTCGTTCACGACCCGGACGCCCGCCGCGCGGGCGGCGTGCAGGAAGCCGAGTCGGGCGGTGATTTGCTCGGTGGTCCCGGCCGGGATCAGCCGCACGAAGATCGCGCCCGGCAGCCGCCCCTCCAGCCCGGCGAAGGCCAGGCCGGACCCGCCCGGCGCGACGTCGAAACCGCACTCCGTCATCGACAGAATCGTCGGCCGAAGGCCCTCGCGCGCCATGGCCGCCGCGAGGCCCTTGCTGTGCCAGTCGGCCTTCTCGGTGAAGATGACGACAGCGTCTTCGAGGATCATTGCAGCGCCGGGCTCCAGCAGCGCCTATCCGCCGAAGGAGCGCTCAACCAGCGCCGGCTCGTAGGCGCCGGCGGTGAAGCTCTTGCCGGTGGAAAGCGCCGTCACGGTGACGAGCGCCGGCGAGAAAAGGCCGGGGTCGCACGCGTAGAAATCGTAGTTGTAGCCTGCGAACACCTCTCCGAACGGGCGGCCATGGTCGCGCGAGGTCGAGGAGGGCAGGCCGTTGGCGAGCTGCTCGGCCTCATCCTCCGGGCCTTCCACGTAGAGCGCGATCTCGCCGCCGTAGAGCACCGCGTCGTTGGTGCGGCCCATGGCGGTGATGAAGTCGGCGCCGGGAGGCGCGACCGGGGCCGTGCCGAACCCGTCGACGATCCGCTCCAGCGGGAAATGGATCGCGTGCGCCTTGTGGAGCGCGACCTCCAGCACCCGGCCGACGACCTGCACCGTGCCGGCGAGACTCGAGGTGGGGGTCAGGATCAGCGTCAGCTTGTCTTCGGCGACGCCGCAATCCTTCGCGATCTGGGCGATCAGCGTGTCCGGCGGGCGCTTGTCGACCTCGAGCACCAGGGCGGCCGTATCGGCTGAATCCTTGTAGGCGAGCTCCTCATAGAGGGTCTCCTTCGCCGCCAGCGCGCGGCCCGGGCCCGAGCCGAGGGCGAAGAAATCGCCCTCCGACAGGCTCCAGCCGGCATATTGGCTGCCGAGGCAGGCGATGACCGGATCAAGCGTCGTCACATGCACCGCCTGGCCCCAGCGCTTGAATCGCGTGTCGGCCTGGAAGGTCGCGCGGCCGAGCCCGCCAAGGCAGATCTCGATGATCCGGCGCCCGGCCTCGAGTCCGCCGCGCACCGCGATCCCGGCGTCGACGATCCGCGCGCCAGTCGCCGTGCGCTCTACAGCGAGCCGCAGAGTCTCCGCGTCCTGCACAAGCGCCTCGACGAGCGGGGCGGAGAGTTTTCCGACGCTTGGCTTGGCTGTCATCCGAACACCATGGTGAGTTGGCCGCGCGCCGGGCGGGATGCGGCGCGGAGCGATGCGAGAAGCGCCGCTCGGCGCTCGAAGAACAGCGCTCGGGCGGCGGAGGGCGAGGCGCCGGCGGCGAGGACGGTGCACACAGGCGCGCCAGCGGGGACGATCTCCTCGCATGCGGGCCAGTCCGCCGTCCAGACCGGCCTTCGGAGGGAGGCGACGGATGTCGGCGCCTCGGCGTAGAGAACGCCAGCCGCTTGCGCGCGTGTGAAACGCGGGGGTGGCTCAGGCGGCAGCCCCCTGCAGGCGCTGAGGTGAAGCCCAAGAAGCGCAGGGGCGGGCGCTCTGTCGAAGACGTCGAGCGTTGCGCCTGGCCGAGGGTTGATCTCCAGCAACCAGAAGGTGAGCTGGTCGTCGGGAAGGAGCAGATCAGCGCTGGCGAGGCCGACAAGGCCCGTCGCCGCGACGATACGGCTCAGCGCAGCGGCGACCTTACGGGCCAGAACGGCGTCGAGCGCGATCGGCCCGACCGCCCCGCCATACCGGAACGGCGCGGCGGGCGTCGGATCGGTCCATTGCTCCGAAAAACCAATGATCTGCGCCTCACGCCCGTCGCAGACGAACAGCGCGGAGACTGATCTGCCGTCGACGCGCCGCTGGAAGTATCGCCCGCGCCGCGGGAGTCCCTCGGCCGCCCTGATATGGGCTCCGCCCGATCCTCCGCGACGCTTTGACAGGACCTGGTCGCCGGCCGCAGCCACGAGTTCTGGATGCGGCGCGCCGACCGCCGCCAGCAAGGCGGCGAAGCGGATCGGGTCTTTCAGTAGACGCACCGTCTCCGGCGTCGCGCCGATCAACGGGTTGCGTTCCGCGATCCGGGTCATCAGGCGGGGCGCGTGCTCGAAACCGGGGCCGAGCACGACCGGCAGACCCTCGGGAGCATGCGCGGCGAGAGCCGCCGTGAGGGCGCGCCCGTCGAGGCCGGGGCCCTGGCGCGCCGGCGCGACTCGCACCGCCTTCGCGGCGTGCTCACTGGTGTCAGCGTCCGCAAAGAGGTCGAGCGCGAGCGCCCTGAGCCCGGCGCGGCGCGCGGAGCGGGCGAGCGCCCGCGCCGACAATCCTATGAGCGCGACGTCGTAGGCGTCACTCCGAGAGGGTGCGCGCGAGTTCATAGGCCTCCAGGAAGCCGATCCGCAGCGCGACGTCGCTCTCGCGGATCCGCTTCAGCATCCGGTGCTGCACCTGATACTTGATCTGGCCGATGACGAGCGCGCCGACGCCGACGCCGTGCGGCAGAGCGACGCCGTCGTCGTTCGAACCGACGCCCTCGATCCCGGTCGGCGGAACGGCGTTGATGTCGGCGGCCACCAGCAGGTCGCCGGCCGCTTCGAGCACTTCACGGGAGATGACCTGAACGCCTGCCGATGCGGCGGTGAGGATCACCTCGGCGTCCTTGACCAGCTTCTTCTTGTCGTCGTCGGTGCTCGCGGCCGCGCAATCGAGCGTCACGCCAAAGCGCTTCCTGAAATCGATTGCTTTGAGCTGGACGTCCTCGATGACCATGTGGCCGACCATCGTGACATGGGCCCCCGCCTGCGCGGCGATCACGGCCGCGATGCCGCCGATGATGCCGGTCGCGCCATAGACCTGCACCCGGGCGCCCTCTAGACCCTTGTCGCGCTTGCCGAGCAGGTGCCGCTCGACCTGCGCGATCATCGCGGCGGCGGTCGTGAAGGCGCCCGCCGGATCGGCGAAGATCGAGATCTCGAATGGCGGGAACAGCGCCGACGCCGCGGCCGCCATCTGGTCGAGCGCGAGGCTCGCGTCCTTTCCGCCGATGAACAGCACCGTCCGCTTGGCGGCCGACGGCGCGCGGCTGAACATCGCGTCCTGGGTGAGCGGCACGACGTCCTTGAGCTCGACCCCGACATAGGTCGCGATGTCGTGGAAGCCCGCGTCGACCGCCATGTTCACGTCGAACGGGCTCGTGTGCCTGAGCGGCGTGATCATGTGGAGGATCGGTACGGCGTCGGACATTCGTGTCTCCTGTGGAGGCCTCAGACGGTGGCGCCATGCGCCGGAACGGGCGCGACTTCGACCGTGGCGCCGTGATTGTTGCCCCGGACGACGTCGAAGACCAGATTCGGACGGTCGGCGAAACGCCGTCTCAGATCGCGGGCCGCGTCGTCCGCCGCGGCGGCCTCGCCGAACACCGCGAAGCCCGTCGGGCCCCACGAACTCTGTCCGACGCCCGGCACGCCGGCGGCCTCGATGAGCCGCAGCGCCTCCGCGACGTCCGGACTGGTGAAGCGCCCGCCCTGGAACTGCGCAAAATGGTCGCCGAGCCGGCGCTGGATCTCGCCCACCGCGCGGCCGAAGCCGATCGCGTCGCCTTCCGCGGCCGCGGGCAGCGCGGCCATGATCGTCAGCCGGCAGAGACGGTCGGCCAACGCCTCCGGAAACGGCGGCAGGCCGTCCATCGCCTGGGTCTCGTCGCCTCCGCTGAGGCCGACGCGCTCCTGGTCGAAAATCAGGAGGATCCGCCACGCGTCGGGAATCGGGATCCGTGACAGCAGCGGCGGAGGCTGGCGGCGCGGCCCCGCGACCGGCTTGCCGCCATCGAGCAGAATCCCCCCGCCCTGGAAGGCGCCGAGCCCAATGCTCGAGCGGGCGCCCCGACTCAGAGCGTACGCGACGTCACGCGGGTCGATCGCCTTGCCGCTGAGGGCGCAGGCGCCGACGCCGACAGCAAGCGCGAGCTGGGTGCCGGAGCCGAGGCCGCTATGCGCCGGGAGCGCCGCCTCGACGGTGATCTTGACGCTCTCGTCGACGCCGAACTCCGCGGCCGCGCATCTCAGCGCCTTTTCGGCGCGGGCTGCGTCCGGTCCGCTCGTGGACAGCGCGGCGGCGTTTTCCATCAGAACCCGCGTCACCGGCCGCTCCAGCGTCATGCCGAGGCTGCCGAACCGCCTGCCGAGCGAGCCGCTGAGGTCTAGGAAGCCGATGTGCAGCCGGCCCGGCGCGGTGACGCGCACCGCCCGGAGGGCGCGCTGGGGGTCGCCGTCCTGGCGATGTTGCGGAATGACTCTCATGGGTTTCGGCGGCACCTTATGCGCCGGGGGCCGCGCTCGCCAACCTCGCTCCTTGGCCTAAGGCGGTATCGGACGAAACGTCGCGACGCGTTGCGCCGGCTCAAGGCGCTGTGTAAGCCTCGCGCCACTTCCAGTGTTTTGGGGCTCCGTCCGCCAATGGCCGAACGAAAAGCCGTCATTCCGCCAGACCAGGTCGAGGCCCGCCTCGCCGCCGAGCTGCCGAAGTGGCGGCTGGAGGACGGCTGGATCCGGCGCACCTACAAGACCCAGAGCTGGAAGAGCACGCTGATGGTGATCAACACCGTCGGCCATCTGGCGGAGGCCGCCTGGCACCATCCGGACATCACCGCCTCCTACGCCTGGGTCGAGGTGCGGCTGATGTCGCACGACGCCAAGGGAATCACCGATCGCGACTTCGAACTCGCGAAGAAGATAGAAAGCGTCATTCAGTGGCAGCCCGGCTTGGAAGGCGGCGCGCTCGAGGGCACGCCGCAGGGCGACCAGCGCTTCGCCTATGTGAAATATGACTGACGTCGCCGGCGGCGGCATTACGCACCACGACGTCGTTTGCCCGTTCTGCGGCCTGGGCTGCGACGACGTCTCGCTTAGGGTTCAGGGGAACGCGGTCGAAGCCGGGGAGGGCGCCTGCGGGCGCGCCGCCGCGCTGTTCCGGCGTTCGGCCGATCCGGTTCCTTCAGCCCGCGTCATGGGGCGCGAGGTGTCGCTCGATGAGGCGCTGGCGGCCGCGGCCGAACTGGTCGCCGCCGCTCGGTCGCCGGTCTATGGCGGGCTCGGAACCGACGTCGACGGCGTTCGGGCGCTGATCAAGCTGGCCTGCAAGACCGGCGGCAGCGTGGACCACTATGCGTCGGCCGGGCTGTTCCGGAACATCTCGACATCGCAGCGCAAGGGCTGGATCGCGACCACCTTGGCCGAGGTCCGCAACCATTGCGACCTGCTGGTCGTGATCGGCCCTGACCCCTCCAGGGACTTCCATCGGCTGTACGACCGGATCACGCCGCCGACCGGCCGCTTCATCAAGGGCAAGCGAAAGGTCGTGTTTCTCGGCGGCGCGCCCTCCGAAGAAGCGCGCAGCCAGCTCGATGGCGTCGAGATCGAGACCATACCGGTTGCGGAGGGCGAGCTGCTGGACGCGCTGTCGCGTCTGCAGGGGCTGATCTCCGGCGCGCCGGAGGTTCCGGGCGGGCCTGATCTCGCCGCGTTCGCGGCCGGTCTGAAGGGCGCCCATTACGGCGTGCTCGCCTGGAGCGCCGGCATGCTCGGCGGCGATGGCGACCTGATCGTCGAGCGCGCCTCGATCATCGTCGACATCCTGAACGTCGACACCCGCGCCGCCTGTCTGCCGCTTGCCGGTCGGGACAACCTCATCGGCGCCAATCAGGCGTTCCTCTGGAATATCGGATTCCCGCTGCGAACCGCGTTCCGCGGCGGCAAGGCCGACCACGACCAATTGCTCAACAGCACGGAAGAAGCGCTGAAGTCGGGCGATCTGCTGATCTGGACCTCCGCGTTCCGTCCGGAGCAGCCGCCGGCCTTCGAAGGCCAGGTGGTGGCGTTCGCGCATCCGGACACGAGCTTCGAGCGCGAACCGGAAGTGTTCGTGCCGGTCGGACAGCCCGGCCTCGACCATCGCGGCCTCGCGTTCCGGACCGACACCGTGGTGAGCATTCCCCTCGGCGGATATCGCGACGCCGGCCTGCCGAGCATCGCGACGGTCGCCAAGGGTCTTCGGGAGCGTTTGTCATGAGCGCCGTGCGCATCACCGGCGGGAAGGTCCTCGACCCGGCGAACGGGGAAGTCGGCGTCGAACGCGACATCTTCATCCGGGACGGCCGCATCGTCGCGTCGGACGCCGGCGACGGCGCGACCGAAACGATCGACGCCCGGGGCGGGATCGTGATGGCCGGCGCGATCGACATTCACACTCATATCGCCGGCGGCAAGTCGAACATCGCGCGTCTGCTGATGGTCGAGGAGCAGCGCGCGATCCGGGAGCCCTCAGGGCCGTTCTGCGCCTGCGGCGGCGGTCTTTCGACCATGACGGCGCACGCCACCGGCTGCCGCTATGTGGAGATGGGCTACACCGCGGCCTTCGAGCCGGCCGTGGTCGGCGCCAATGCGCGCCACATGCATTACGAGATGGGCGACATCCCGTTCCTCGACACCGGCGGCTATCTGGTTCTCGGCAACGATGATTTCCTGCTCGACCTGATTGCGAGCGGGGCCGGGCAGCAGGCGGTCAACGACTACGTCGCCTGGATGCTGGCGGCGACCAAGTGCATGGCGATCAAGATCGTCAATCCGGGCGGCATCAACGCGTTCAAGTTCAACGCCCGCAAGCTCGACCTCGACGAAGCCAACCCGCACTACGAGATCACGCCGCGCAAGATCCTCACCACGCTGATCCGCGCGGTGACGGAGCTCGGACTGACTCATCCGATCCACCTGCACGGCTGCAATCTCGGCGTGCCCGGCAATGAGCAGACCACGCTCGACACGATCGCGGCGACCGAGGGCCTGCCGCTGCACATGACGCATGTGCAGTTCCACTCCTACGGCACGGAGGGCGACCGGAAATTCTCCTCCGGCGCGGTGAAGATCGCCGAGGCGGTGAACAAGAACCCGAACATCTCGGTCGACGTCGGACAGATCATGTTCGGCCAGACGGTCACGGCCTCGGCCGACCTGATGTCGCAGCACCGCAATCGCGGCATCGCCACGCCGAAGCGCTGGATCGGCATGGACATCGAGATGGACGCGGCCTGCGGGATCGTGCCCTTCGAGTACAAGGACAAGTCCTTCGTCAACGCGCTGCAGTGGGCGATCGGCCTCGAGCTGTTCCTGCTGGTGGAAGACCCGTGGCGGATCTTCCTGACCACCGATCACCCGAACGGCGCCCCGTTCACCACCTATCCGCATCTGCTGCGGCTGCTGATGGACAAGCCGTTCCGCGACGAACAGTTCGCCAAGCTTCCGAAGTCCGCGCGCAAGCACTCGATCCTGAACGAGCTCACGCGCGAGTACACGCTCGAGGAGATCGCGATCGTCACCCGCGCCGCGCCGGCCAAGATCCTGGGCCTGACGGACCGCGGCCATCTCGGCGCCGGGGCGGCCGGCGACGTCGTGATCTACCGCGACGATCCGGACCGAGAGGCGATGTTCTCGAAGGCCGAATACGTCCTCAAGGACGGGAAGGTCGTCGTGAAGGACGGCGAGATCGTCGAGGTCGTCTATGGTCGCACCCACTCGGTCGCGCCGGACTACGACAAGAGCATGGACGCCAAGCTCGACCGCTGGTTCGACGAGGCGATCGGCTTCAAGGCCAAGACCTTCAAGCTGCAGGACCACGAGATCCGCGACGGCCAGGGTACGGTCGTGCACGCCACCAAGAGGTCCGCATGATCCTCAACGGCGTCGAAATCCGCGACAGCTTCGCGGAAGCGTTCCCCATGGTCGGGACGCGCCTGATCATCACGGCCGACACGCCGCGCTGGGCGATGACGGCCGCCAAGACCATGACGGGCTTCGCGACCTCGGTCATCGGCTGCGGCTGCGAGGCCGGCGTCGAGCGGGTCGTCCCGGCGGATGAGACGCCGGACGGCAGGCCGGGCGTCGCCGTGCTGATCTTCGCGATGGACATCAACGGGCTGAAGTCGGTCGTGCCGCTGCGCATCGGCCAGTGCGTGCTGACCTCCCCGACGTCGGCCTGCTTTGCGGGCATGACGGGTGGCGACACGGTCTCGATCGGCAAGGCGCTGCGCTATTTTGGCGACGGCTGGCAGATCGCCAAGAATGTCGACGGCCGCCGGATCTGGCGCATTCCCGTGATGGAAGGCGAGTTCGTCTGCGATCATGAAAGCGGCACGACCTCCGGCGTCGGCGGCGGCAACATCCTGATCCTGGCGACCTCGCGCGGCGAGGCGCTGGCCGCCGCGGAAGCCGCGGTCGACGCCATGGACAAGGTCGAGGGCTGCATTCTCCCGTTCCCCGGCGGCGTCGTCCGGTCCGGCTCGAAGGTGGGCTCGAAGTACAAGGGCATGTTCGCGTCCACCAATAACTTCTACTGCCCGACGCTTCGGGCGCAGACCGCGACGCAGCTTCCGCCGGAGGTCGCCTCCGTGATGGAGATCGTGATCGACGGGGTCTCGCCGGAGGCCGTTTCGGCCTGCACCCGCGCCGGCATCGAGGCGGTCGTCGCGCTCGGCCGCGCCAAGGGGGTGGTGGCGATCGACGCCGGCAATTACGGCGGCAATCTCGGACCGTTCCACTTCAAGCTGCGGGAGATCATGGCGTGACCGGCGTGATCCTCACCGCGCGCGGCGCTTTCGACGCCCGCGTCGACCTTTCGGGCGTGCTGCCCGGCGCCGAAGGCGACCTTGCGAAGCGGCCGATCCCCTATGGCGGCCGCGTCGTGGAGCTGGGCGAGCTGTTCGACGTCTCGGGCTCCGGCGCCGAGCGGCTGACGATCGAGGCCGGCGACGCCCGGCTCGACGGCGTCGGCGCAGGGCTGACGAAGGGCGAGATCGTCGTGCGCGGCGACGTCGGCGCCCGTCTCGGCCGCAAGATGAGCGGCGGCGTGATCTCCGTGAAGGGTTCGGCCGGCGCCTTCGCGGCGAGCGAGATGTCCGGCGGCAAGATCGCGATCGGCGGCGACGCCGGCGAACGCCTCGGCGCGGCCGACGATGGCAGCCGGCGCGGCATGAGCGGCGGGGTCGTGATCGTCGGCGGCTCGGCCGGCGCCCGCGCGGGCGAGAGGCTGCGGGGCGGGGTCGTGGTCATCGAAGGCGATGCCGGCAAAGACGCGGCCGCTGATCTGATCGCCGGCACGCTGGCGGTCGGGGGCAGGCTGGCGGGCTCCGCCGGACGCGGGATGAAGCGCGGCACGCTGTTTCTGCGCGCCGCCGAAGGCCTTTCGGGCGGGTTCAGGGACGCAGGCGAGCACGACCTCGTGCTGCTCCGGGTGCTCGTCAGGCGGTCGGCCGAACTGGCGGCCTTCCTCGGCCCGGAGGTCACGCGCGCCCGGCGCTTCGCCGGCGATCTCTACGCCGGCGGCAAGGGCGAAGCCCTGATCGTCGCGCCCTCCGGCCGTATGTGACGTCGACCGGTCAGGCCGCCTGGCGGCTTTCCGCCAGGGCCTGCCGGATCGAGATCATGGAGGCGGGATCAAGGCGACCGGTGCGGCCGCCTTCGCACAACGCGCCGCGGAAACCGAGATAGTCCGGCCCGATGGCGGCGAGCGGCGCGACGTCCTCCCGTTTCAGCGAGCCCGCGAGCCCGGTCAGCAGACCGAGGCTGCGCGCTCGCGAAACGAAGCGGCGCAGATCAGGTTCGTCGAGATGGGTGCGTAGACCGCCGGCGGCCTTGTCCGCGGTGTCCAGCATTGCGCCGCGGAAACCTGCCGCCGCCACCTCCGGAAGCAGGGCGAAATCAGGCGCCCGGTCGGCGAAGAACACCGCGATCAGCTGCGTCGTCGCCGCGAGCGGGCGCAGCGCGGCGAGACAGCCGGACACGTCGCCCTCGAATAGCCCGAGCTTCACGAGCGGCACGCCGGTCGCCGCCACGCGCTCGGCGGCCGCGCGCACGGTCTCGGGCGCCATCGGATGATCGCCGATCGTCGCGCTCAGCGTCGGCTTCGGCGCCGGCCATGTCCGCCACCGCCTGACTGCCGCCTCGAGAGCTGAGCTTTCCCAAGCGCCGAGAGCCCCCTGCGCGGGATTCTTCAAGTCCACGATGTCCGCCCCGCCGGCGCGGACGAGATCCATTTCGTCCAGCGTCGCGACGCTCGCCAGAAGCCCGCTCATGACGCGGCCCGGGCGCGATGCTCGCGGACCGCGTCGAGCAGCCACTGCCAGGCTTCGAGCTCGCCCGGTCCGGCGGTCTTGTCGATCGCGATCTGCAGATAGGCGAACTCGGCGTCGATCTTCTCAGGAGGCAGCATGTTGAGGCGGCTGACCAGGACTGCGCCCTCGAGGACGGCGGCGACGGCCCGGTTGAGGCCCAGAAAGGCGCGGTGGATCCTCTCCGCGACGACGACGCAGTGAAGCTTCGGTCGCTCGCCGTCTCCGTCGATGCGCGCCACGCGCACCTCGTGATGCGACAGCGCCGCCTGGAGGCGAACCGACGGAATCTCGCTCGCAGGCGCCGTCGGCCAGGTGGGTCGCCTCTTGGTGACGCAGCCCGCGAAAACTCGCGCGTCATCGGTGAAGTTCACCACGCCGCAGCGCGTCGCGAGAAAGTTGTCGAGCGTCGTCGATGGACGGAACGGCTGCAGCAGCCAGCCTTCCTCGATCGGCGTCGCGCCCATCGGCGCGACATGCGCGACCCCATCTGGCGACAGGGTGGTGACGATCGTCTCGCGGATCATGACGGCTCGGCTTTGGCGCCGCGCTTGGCGGCGATTGTGGAGCCGGCCTCCTTGAACCCCATTTTGTGGGCCTCCTCGACGCTTTCCGCGGTGCCGGCGACGACGCCGAACCGCAGGCCTTCGTCCTGCGCGTAACGCTTGCCGAGCCGGAACGCGATTTCGGCCCTGGCGGTCTCGACGCCCAGATAGAAGGCGTGCGCGGCGTCGCCTTCCACCGCCAGGTGGGGGAAATGATCGAACGGGTCCACCGCCAGCCGGTGGCCGTCGCGATTGAACACGTGCACCCCGGCCTCGCTGACCTGAATACGGTAATTGGCGTCGCGGATCTGGCCCGCCAAGGTCGCAATATCGGCGGCCGTGGAAGTGACCGGCCGCCGGTCGCGCAGCGCCATCAACCCGCCGCCAAATCCCTGCGGCAGCGAGTTCGCCTCGCGCGCGGCGAAAAACTCCCGGCGGGCGCGATCGAACTCCCGAACCGCGGTTCGGCAATGCGGGCTCACCTGAACCGCCAGCACCGCAGCGATCCTGAGCTCCGAGATCATGCCCATCAGGATCGCGTTGACGCCGGTCGTGTCAGCGTCGGTCAGTTCGGTGACATTGCCGATGCCCATCAGGATCGGCGCCTGCGGCCGCTGCCGGCGGAGCTCGGCGTAACGCACGACCGACTCGGTGAACCCGAAATGGATCGGATCAAGGATCGGGTCCGCCAGATAGGGCGCGCCCTTCGCCTCCATGGCGTCGACGGCTCTCAGCAATGAGGCCATGTCGCCCGGCGAGGCCGGCACCAGAATCGGGACGGCGCCCCCCTCGTCGGCGATCCCGAGGGTGTTTTCGTGAAGACTGAGAAGGTAGCTCGCGCCCGCCCGGTTGGCGCGCGCAAGCTCCTCGCCGTCCGCGGAATCGACGCTGACACGGAAGCCCGCCCCGGCGAGCGCTGCGATGGAGTCTTCCAGATGCGGAAAGGCGGTGTCCGGCATGCAGCCGAGGTCGATCACGTCGGCGCCGTCGGCCTGCAGCAAGCCGGCGCGGGCGACGATCTCCTCCACCGACAAAGCGGTGGCGTCGACGATCTCCGCAAAGATCAGGCAATCCTGCCGGGACAGGTCCGGCTCCACGCCGCCTCGTCCGAAGAACGTCGGGAGATCGGCGAGCTCCTCCGGGCCCCTCTCGAAGGGCGCGCCGAAGCGGCTGCTCAGTCGCGCGAGATCGCCGCGGAAACGGCCGGGGAGCACCACCCGATCGACGCCTTCCGGCATTTTCAGGCGGCGCTCGATGATCTCGGCCGTCATCAGCGCCGCGACCTTGACGCCGATATTGACCACCACCGGATCGAGCGCATCGCCACGCAGCTCGTCGGCGAGACGCGCGAGACGCTCCTCGGCGAGCGAGCCGGTCAGCAGGGCGACCCGTTCAGCGCTCACGCGGCGACGCTGACAGGCGCGGAGAGGACCGCTGCGAGTTCCTCGGGCGACGCACGGCCGACGCAGACGATCTCGCCGGCGAAGGCTTCGGCGACATGCGGGAACTGAGGGTCGACCAAGCCGGCGCGCGCCCAATCCGCCGGGGAGGAGGCCCTCGGCGCTTCGGCCGCCTTGACCAGAACAAACTTACGCGCGCCGAGCGCGCAGGCCAGCCACAGAGCGAGGCTGTCGGAGGTGACGTCCCAGCTGGCAGGAAGCGGCGCCGCGGAGGCCATCCGGCTCGGAAGCCACAGAGCCGGTCGGCCGCGCGCAGCCTCGAAATCAGCGAGCGAGGCGCATGTCAGGAAGGTCGGCGCCCGGTCGTGCAGCAGATGCGCGACCTGCTCCATCGCGAGGATCGCCATCCGGTGCGCGGCGGCATCGCTGAAGCCGAGTTCAGCCTGCGCATCGCGTACGGCGTCCGCGAAGCGGCCGCCGCCCGGCGCCACGATCGCCGCATGACGCTGAGCGACGGCGAGCAGCGGGTCGAGCGCGACAGGCCCGATCAGGCTGCCGCCGAGTTTCACCACCGTCGGTTTCATAGGCTCGCGGACCCAGGCTTCATGCGTCGCTCGGCGCTTCGTTGGCGCGACCCTATCAGCGCGCCGGGCGGTTCTCAATTTGCAGGCCGTCGCCGCTTTCACGAGCCGGGCGGTGAGCCGACGCATCTTCGGCCCGCAATCCGCCTTGCGGGTCCGGCGCGGCCTCTGCCCTTCGGCGCGGCCCGACGGCTATGCTGCGCTCTCGGCAGCTCTGTTAACTAGAGGCGCTGTAGAGCCAAGGTCGAGCTGACCAACGCGCCGCAACCACGCGATGGCGGCCGTCGCGGCCTGGCCGCGAGCGCCGCCCGACCGGCGAAGCCCGAAAACGGTGATAACGCAGCGCAATATAATAAGTTCGCAAACGCAGCAAAATCATAATAATGCCCTTATATCTTAAAGTCCTGTTGCGAACCCTGGGGAAGGGAGCTACGGTCCGCCGCAGTCTTCAGCTTCTACGCGAAACTCCATAAAGAGGGGCGGCGGATCGTAGGAATGCGGGAGCGATTTGGGGCTTGGGCCCGCGAACGCTTTGCCGACAAACCGTGACACGATGCTGAAGGCGCAAGTCCAATAATAAGCACTCTGCTCCTTTAAAGCCTCACGGCCAGCGAGGGGCTGACTAAGGACTGCGTATAAGAGGGAGAAATAACGAATGCGCAAAGTCGCAATCGCGGCGGGGCTCTTCTGCTCCGCGGCCCTGAGCTGGCCGGTGCTGGCGCAGGAAGACGTAGCCACGCTGATGAAGGACCCGAAGCAGTGGGTCATTCAGACTGGTGATTACGCCAACACCCGCTATTCCAAGCTCGACGAGATCACCAAGGACAACGTCAAGAAGCTCCAGGTCGCCTGGACCTTCTCGACCGGCGTTCTGCGCGGCCACGAGGGTTCGCCTCTCGTGATCGGCGACATGATGTACGTCCACACGCCGTTCCCGAACAACGTCTATGCGTTGGACCTGAACGACAACGGCAAGATCGTTTGGACGTATCAGCCGAAGCAGGATCCGAGCGTCATTCCGGTGATGTGCTGCGACACCGTTAACCGCGGTCTCGCTTACACCAACGGCATGATCATTCTGCATCAGGCCGACACGACGGTCGTGGCGCTCGACGCCAAGACCGGCGAGAAGAAGTGGTCGGTCGTCAACGGCGACCCGAAGAAGGGCGAGACCAACACCGCGACCGTTCTGCCGGTCAAGGACAAGATCATCGTCGGCATCTCGGGCGGCGAGTTCGGCGTGCGTTGCCACGTCACGGCCTATGACGCCAAGACCGGCAAGCAGGTTTGGCGCGGCTATTCGATGGGTCCGGACAGCGACACGCTGATGGATCCGGAGAAGACCACCGAGCTCGGCAAGCCTGTCGGCGCGGATTCTTCGCTGAAGACCTGGGAAGGCGATCAGTGGAAGACCGGCGGCGGCTGCACCTGGGGCTGGTACTCCTACGATCCGAAGCTGAACCTGATGTACTACGGGTCGGGCAACCCCTCGACCTGGAACCCGAAGCAGCGTCCGGGCGACAACAAGTGGTCGATGACCATTTGGGCGCGTGACGTCGATACCGGCATGGCCAAGTGGGTCTACCAGATGACCCCCCACGACGAGTGGGACTATGACGGCATCAACGAGATGATCCTCACGGATCAGAAGGTCGACGGCAAGGATCAGCCGCTCCTGACGCACTTCGACCGTAACGGCTTCGGCTACACGCTGAACCGCGAGACGGGCGCGCTGCTCGTCGCCGAGAAGTACGACCCGGTGGTGAACTGGGCGACCAAGGTCGACATGGACAAGTCGTCCAAGACCTACGGCCGTCCGCTCGTCGTCGCCAAGTACTCCACGGAGCAGAACGGCGAAGACGTGAACTCGAAGGGCATCTGCCCTGCGGCGCTCGGCACCAAGGACCAGCAGCCTGCGGCTTACTCGCCGGAGACCGAGCTGTTCTACGTTCCGACCAACCACGTCTGCATGGACTACGAGCCGTTCCGCGTCTCGTACACCGCTGGCCAGCCTTACGTCGGCGCCACCCTCTCGATGTACCCCGCGCCGAACAGCCATGGCGGCATGGGCAACTTCATCGCCTGGGACGGCAAGAAGGGTAAGATCGTCTGGTCGAACAAGGAGCAGTTCTCCGTTTGGTCGGGCGCCCTGGCGACCGCTGGCGGCGTGGTGTTCTACGGCACGCTCGAAGGCTACCTGAAGGCTGTCGACGCCAAGACGGGTAAGGAACTCTACAAGTTCAAGACCCCGTCCGGGATCATCGGCAACGTCATGACCTACGAGCACAAGGGCAAGCAGTTCGTCGCGGTGCTCTCGGGCGTCGGCGGCTGGGCGGGCATCGGCCTTGCGGCCGGTCTGGCCAACCCGACTGACGGCCTCGGCGCGGTCGGCGGCTACGCGGCTCTCTCGCAGTACACGGCTCTCGGCGGTCAGCTGACCGTGTTCTCGCTGCCGAGCTCGTAAGCGCTAAAGCGAAGTCAGCCTCCAGCTGATTTCGGGAAATAGGGACCCGGCCATCATCCGATGGCCGGGTCTTTCCGTATCTGGAGGTCTCTCTAGATTCCCCGCCAGTTCGTCGACTGCTGCGAAGGGCCTGCCGTCCCGACCGAAGCGCCGGCGGCGCTGGATGATGAGCTCGGCTGGGCGGAGAGACTTCGGAGTCCCGCTTACAGGCGATTCATTGCTTGAGGCGGGCCGCCGCTTGAACGCGCCCCATTAGGAGCGCATTACCGTCGCGCCGCTCGCCGGGCTCCGATCGGCGGCGCGTCCGCCGGCCGAGGCGTCTCGCGGGCCTTGGCGACCGCTACAAGAAACGTCGGGTAACCGCGCTTAGGAGGAAGTTTGCCTCGGATGAGAAATCGACGCGCCATTTTGGGCGGCTGGCCCGCCGCGGCGATCGCCGCGCTTGGCCTCGCCAGCTGGATCGCCGCGCCTGCGGCCGCACAGACGTCCGATCTCGTGAGCCGCGCGACGCTGCGCGTCTGTGCGGATCCGGCCGACATGCCACTCTCCAACGAGGCCGGCGAAGGGTTCGAGAACAAGATCGCCGAGCTTCTCGCGAAGGATCTCGGCGTGCCGCTCGTCTACACCTGGTTTCCCCAGGCGACCGGCTTCTACCGGATGACCCTCGGCTCGAAGCGCTGCGACGTCGTCTTCGGCGTCCCCTCCGGCGCCGACCCTTACCTCAACACCAACGCCTATTTCCGCTCCACCTCGGTCCTCATCGTCAAGAAGGGCGGGCCGCTTGACGGCGTCGACACGCTGGCGGATCCGAAGCTCAAGACGGCGAAGATCGGCGTGACCGCGGGCAGTCCGACCGCGAGCTATCTGGTGCAGTATGGGCTGATGCAGAAGGCGAAGCCGTACTCGCTGACGGTCGACCGGCGCTACGAGTCGCCGGCTGAGGAGATGATCAAGGACGTCGAATCCGGCGCGATCGACGCCGGCGTGCTCTGGGGGCCGATCGGCGGCTATTTCGCCTCTAAGGTCCCGGACCTAGTGGCGACGCCGCTGGTGAAGGAGCGCGGCGGCCCGCCGATGGCTTATCGCCTGACCTTTGGCATTCGGCCCGGCGAAGACAACTGGAAGCATCGGCTGAACGACTTCATCAAGAAGAACCAGTCGGAGATCAACAGGATCCTGGCGTCCTACCACGTTCCTCTGCTCGACGAGCAGGATCGGCCGATCGAAGTCTCTCAGTAACCTGCCTGCCTCTGGTGACGCCGCCCCGGGAAATCGGGGCGGCTGCGCTCACGCCGCAGAAGCTGCCGCGTCAGAGCAAGCCGGCGGAGCCGAAAAGCGTGGCCATCCGGGCGCGCTCCCGATCGATCAGCGCCGCGAACTCGGGGCCCGGCGCGTACAGGTCCTGCCAGCTTCGCTGGCTCAGCAGCTGCCGCCACCCGGTCGCCTGCGCGAGCTGCTTGAGCGCGTCCGAAAAGCGGACCGCAAGAGCCGGGTCCATGCTCCTCCGCGCGATCGCGCCGCGCCAGTGGGGCAGGGCGACGTCCACTCCCTGCTCCCGGAAGGTCGGGACGTCGACGCCCGGCGCACGTTCGTCCGAGGCGAGCGCCAAGGCCCGGATGGTGCCTCCGCGGATCTGCGCCAGAAGGTCGATCAGGTCGCCGGTCGCGACCGCGATCTCCCCCTGCAGAAGCATCCTGACCACTTCCGTCCGATGATCGCCGGCGTGATAATTCACCCGACGGACATCGCCCCCCGCGGCCTGCGTCGTCAGCAGGCTGATCTGGTGGTCCGCCCCGCCAAGGGCGCGCCCGCCCCAGCGGACGCTGGCCTGATCGCGGCTGATCGCGGCCAGGAGATCCGGCAGTGTTTGGATCGGCGAATCCGCCGCGACGATGATCGGCTGCCGTTCCCCGATCATCGTGGCGAGCGGAAGGGTTCGGTCGAGGCCCTCATCGGCCTTGCGAAGCACGAGCGAGCCCAACGTGCCAAGGCCGAGGACCATCAGGCCTGGCTTGGGCCTCGCGCCCGAGACGAACTGCGTGAAACCGGTGACGCCGTCCTCGCCAGGCGCGTCCGCCGCGCCGGCGTTCGGCAGCAGGTGCGTGGAGGTCAGGCCCTCTGCGATGGCGCGCGCCAGCTGGTCGTCGCCGTCGCCGGGACCTGTGGCGGCGACGATCTCGATGCTCGCGATCTGCGCCGCAGAGGGGCCGCTCCTCAGCGTCAAGGCAGCCGCCGCGGCGGCTGCCGCGAGCCCGCGCGCCACGCTGCGCCGATCGGGCTGAACGCCTTTCAACGGCATGTCGGGATCGTCAGTCGAGATGGTTCTGGATTTCGCGGCCGAGATCGAAGGCCCGCTGCTCCAGGATGACCGGCGTCTCGCAGACATAGGTGAGAGACTGGACGCGCTCGTCATATATCCTGGTGTCCCAGTCGAGCGTCTGCTGGTCCTTCTGGCCTTCCGGGCTCATCTGCGCCGCCATGTCCTTCTGGCTCGCCGCGATCCGCTGGCTCTCCTCTTTGATGCGGTCCGCGAGCGCGCGCTGCTTGCGCGCGTACCGTTCGATGCCGGCGATGATGCGGCCCCGCTGGTCGTTCAACTCCTCGAAGGCGCCCGCGAACAGGCGCGACAGCTTCTGGTTCTTTTCGGCGCCGGCCGCCTTGGCGAAGTCCTCGATCGCCGCTCTGGCCTCGTCCATCGAGGTGCGCCGGGCGACGATCGTCGGCACGAGATCGGCGACCGCCTTGTCGTTGCGCCAGGCCTTGGCTGCATCCTCGAGCGGCGGGCCGCCCCACATCTGGCCGTAGCTCATGGAGGGCACCTTGCGCTGCAGGCACGGCCAGTCCGGATCTTGCGCAGCGGCTTTCTTGCCTGGCTCAGGCGCTCTTGGCGTGTCGCGTGGCGGAAGCGGCGTCTTCGGCTGGGGCTGCTGCTGCGGCTCGGTCGCAGCCGGCGCGGCGGGCACCGCGGGCTGCGCCGAAGCGGCGGTGGCGAGCGCGAGGAGGACGGCCGCGCCGAACGCCAGAGGTCCGACTGTGCGTCTCATGGCTCTTCCTTCTCCTGAATGCGAGGACGACGCGCTCATTTCGCGGCGTCGGGGCCGCCTCGCCGGGAGGTGAGGCCCGTAGAGGGGTCATAGGCGAAGATCGCCGCCGCCAGGAAGACGACGGAGCAGCCCGCGACGACCGCGAGCGACGTCCATTCGACCTGGCGGTAGAGCGCGAACCGGATCAGCTCGACCGCCGAGGTGAACGGGTTGTACTGGCAGATCATATAGAGCGGGATGCTCGCCTGCTGGACCCGCCACAGCGGGTAGAGCGCCGAGGAGGCGAAGAACATCGGGAAGATGACGAAGTTCATCACGCTCGCGAAGTTCTCGAGCTGCTTGAACACCGAGGACATCGCAAGTCCCATGGCCCCGAGCATAAAGCCCGTCAGCAGGAGCGCCGGCAGGACGGTGAGGTAGCCGATCGGATCGTCCGGCTGCACGTCCCAGAAATAGGCGACGAGCAGGAAGGCGTAGACCTGCAGCAGGGACACTGCGATGCCCGCGATCAGCTTGGAGACGAGCAGGTACCAGCGCGGGTAGGGGCTCACGAGCAGGATGCGCATCGCTCCGACCTCGCGGTCGTAGACCATCGAAAGCGACGACTGCAGCCCGTTGAACAGCTGAATCATCGCGATCAGTCCGGGCGCGATGTAGACCTCGTAAAGAACATAGGTCTCGTAAGGCGGGATGATCGAGACCCCGAGCGTCGCCCGGAAGCCGGCGGCGAAGATGAAGAGCCAGACCAGCGGCCGGACAAGCGCCGAGAGGAAGCGCCCGCGCTGGTGCAGGAAGCGCAGGCTCTCGCGCCAGACGATGCCGCCGAGGCAGACCAGGTAGCCGCTCGCGGTCACGCCCCGCTCCGCCCGAGGAGCCGCATTCGCGATCGTCACGCCAAAGCCCTCCGTGACAGAACGGCGGCTTCCGCATCGCTCTCGCCGACCACGGCCAGGAAGGCCGCGCCGACGTCGTCGGTGCCTGCCCGGGCCTTCAGCTCGTCGACGGCGCCGCTCGCCATCACCCGTCCCTTGTGCAGGACGACGACACGATCCGCCACCTCGATCTCGTCGACCAGATGAGTGGCCCAGAGAACGCCGATGCCGTCTTCCTCGATCAGGCGCCGGACCTCCTCGATGAGGGTGCGGCGGGAGCCGATGTCGAGGCCCGTGGTCGGCTCGTCCAGAAGCAGGAGGCTCGGCTGGTGGAGCAGGGCGCGGGCGATCTCCACCCGCCGCATCTGACCGCCCGAAAGCGCGCGGACCCGATCCTTCGCCCGCGCATCGAGGTTCACTCGGCGAAGCGCCGCATAGGCGCGCTCCTTCGCCTCGCGGCGGCCGATGCCGTGCAGCGCCGCATGGTAGAGCAGGTTCTGAAGAACGGTGAGTTCGAGGTCGAGCGTTCGGGACTGGAACACCACGCCAAGCTGCGACAGCGCGGCGGCCGGATTCCGCCTGACGTCATAGCCGAGGACGCGGATCGAGCCGGAGCGGTTGTCGTAAAGCCGCGTGATCAGCGAGAACAGGGTGGTCTTGCCCGCGCCGTTCTGACCGACGAGCGCCGTGAAGGCTCCGCCCGGCGCCTCCAGCGTGACGTCGTCGAGAGCCTTGCGGGAGCCGAAGGCGTGCGTGACGCCGGTGACGCTGAGCGCGGGCTCGGAATGCGAGCCCGCCGCGCGGGTCTGCTGTTCGATCGTCATCACCTGGCTCATCTACGCAGCCGTCCGGACGCCGTCAGCGCGTGGCGCCTCAAGGGACAGCCACCACGCCCCAGGGTCCCCGGCCGACCGCGACGGACTTCTTCACCTTGAGATCGTCGACATCGATCACGGACACGTCGTTGGAATTGCCGTTCGTGGTGTAGAGCGTTTTGCCGTCGGGAGAGAACGCCATCTGCCAGACGCGCTGGCCGACGAGCAGATACTTCTTGATCTCATAGCTTTGGACGTCGACCACCGCCACCCGGTTGGCCGGTCCGAGCGCAACGAAGGCGGTCTTCCCGTCCGCCGTGATGCGGATGCCGACCGGCTGGATCGCCTCGTCGTTCACCCCGGGGATCGCGAAGGAGAGCTTCTTCACCACCTGATGGGTGGCGTTGTCGATCACCGACACGGTGCCGCCGACCTCGGCCGACACCCAGGTGAACTTGCCGTCGGGCGTGAACATGGCGACGCGCGGCCGGCTGTCGACCAGAACGTTCTCGACGATCTGCTTGGTCTGCGTGTCGATGAAATGCGCCATGCTCGTGGTCTCGGAGGTGTTGACCAGGAGCTTGCCGTCTGGGGAGATGCCCATCCCTTCCGGCTCGACGCCGACCGGAATTTCGCCTTCGACCTTGCCGGTCTCGGTGTTGACGATCGTGACGAGCGCGTCGTCCTCATTGGCGATGTAGAGCGGATTGCCGGAGGGATGCAGGATGAACAGCTCCGGGTCCGGCCCGGACGGCAGCGTCTTGACGAGGTGATAGTCGTTCGCGTCGTAGACCTCGACGCGGTCGTCATCGCTCGCGCAGACATAGATCAGCTTGCCGTCGGGGCTCGCGGTCAGCCCGCGCGGCCGCCGTCCGGTCTTGATGGTCTCGATCGTGCTCAGCGAGTCGCTGTCGAGCACGGTCATGGTGTGATCGCGCTCGTTGGTCACGAACACCTTTCCGGCCCAGGCCGGCGCGGGAAACGCCGCGAGGGCGGCGAGCGCGGCTCCGGCCGTCACGGTCCTCACGAACGCAAGCGGCGCCCGGCCGGCGAGACGAGAGTTCATCGGCGATCTCCGAGGTAGGACGAGGGCGGCTGAGAGGCGTCACGCATTGTCACTGACCGGTGAAATGGCACTGGCTCTCTGGCTTGTCGAACCCGATCGTGTCCAGCGGGTTGGTCTGGTGCAGGAAGCCAGGCTGCGGCGACGCGGCGACCAGCGCCTCATCGGTGGTCAGGACGATCGGCTGGCGGAGCTGGTTGTCCCACGGGCGGTACGAGAAAGACCCGCCCTTGAACCCGGCGAGCTCGAAACTCGGGCCGAAGATGAATTCACGCAGCTTGGCGGGATCGTTCGAGCGGATACGGGCCGCCGACTCGCCGATTGTCCTCATCGCAAGCCACATCTGAAAATCGAGCGGCCGCATGCCGCGCTTCGACTGGCGGAAGAAGCGGTTCTGGATCTGCTCTGCGCCCCAGCCCGTGACGGTGATGCTCCACGTGGTCGCCTTGAGGCCCGCGGTCCCGACCGTCGGCCGCGGGTCCCAACTGCGGTAGCCGATTAGCGGACCGAACTCGCCCAGCTCGTCGGCGATCACGATGACGTCGTAGCTGACGCCCTGCGTGAAGACCGGAATGATGTCGTTCCCGGTCTCGCGAGCGTCGGGACCGAAATCCCACGTCCGCTCATCGACGATCTTGGCGCCGAACTTCTTGGCCGACCGCTTGACCGCCTCCGCGTACAGCTTGTCGTCCGGGCGGCGGCCGACCAGCAGAAGCCATTTGGGCCAGCGCTTCGTGACGAGGTATTGCGCCAGCGCGTCCGTCAGCATCGCGCGGCTCGGCGCCGTGTGGAGCACATTGGCGCGACAGTCGGCTCCACGCAGCCGGTCGTCGGTCGCGCCGACATTGAACAGGATGACGTCCTTGCCCTTGGCGGCATCCGCCATCTTCACAAGAGCATCGGCCGGAACTGCGACAAGAACGAACTTCGCGCCGCTCTCAAGGATACGATTGAACGCCGGCATCGGATCGGCGCCGTTCGGCACCAGTTCCTGCGCGACGATCTTGAAATCCTGCTTGAGGAACCTGCCCGTCGTGTTGTCGTCCACGACCCCGAGCGCTGCGCCCGCGATGCCGTCATCCTCCGGCGGGACAGTCACGATGTTGTTCCACCACGGCGGGTTCTCGGGAAACTGACGCAGCACCCCGAACGTGAATTCCATCGGCGCCGGGGCATTTTTCGGCGCCGGACCAGGAGTGGTCGGGGCCGGGGAGGGCGCCGCTGGCGCAGTCTGCGCCGCCGCCGGGACGGTGGTCGCGAGCAGCGCTGCGACGAAGCAAGCCGCGGCGCGCTTCACGCGAACGCGTCCCGGGCTTCGGTGGACGAAACGGTCATGAAGCGCCTCCCGCAGGCGGTTGAGCCGCCTATCTCGATCTTAATGGACGCGGTCCCGCCAAAGTCGAGTGCGCGCCGCCGTGAGACAGAGCGCCGCATCAGCGCCGGCCCGCATGCTCGGGGAACATTTGCTGGCGATTCCATATGCTCGCCTCAGCCAAAAGCAATGCATAAGAGAATAATAAGTGCTGACGTTTGCTTGATTCACCTGTCCAGCGGAGCAATTTATCCTGTATGGCGTTCGGTGCAGAGTGTCGCCTGCCCTGCAGAAGCGTCTCACAGACGAAAGACCCAGAGGGGAAGAGGCCGATGCATCGCATCATCGCGATTCCGCTGCTCGGGATGCTCGTGGCCCCGTGCTTCGCGCTTTCCGCTGAGGCCTCCCCGCCCAAGGCCGCAGTGTTCAAATTCGAACTCGTGGACACCAGTCTGGAAGGTGAGATGGACGGCGTCCGGGCGGACCAGACTCAGCGGCTCGCCCGCACCGCCGACCAGGTCCGCGACGCTCTTCAGAGCGCCGGGATCGAACTCGTGGACGTCGCCCCGGCGGACGGCGAGCTTGCCGACGTGAAGAGCCTGCGCGACTGCAAGCCGTGCGCGCAGAAGGCGGCCGCCCGCCTCGGCGCCGATTTCGCGGTCATCGGCTACGTGCAGAAGGTCTCCAACCTGATCCTCAACATCAACCTCGAGGTTGTGGACGCCAAGACAGGACAGATCGTCCGTGGCGGCAGCACGGACATTCGCGGCAACACCAACGAGATGTGGGCTCACGGCGTGAAGGTGCTGCTGCGCGACCAGATACTGAACACGCCGTTGCCGGAGGCGCACGGCTGATGGGCGCTTTGAGCCTTTCGCGCCGCGGCGCTCTCGCGGCCTGCGCCGGCGCGGCCGTGATGACGGCGCTGCGTCCCCGGAGCGCTCTGGCCGCCGCGCCGCTGCGGATCGCGACGCTGAAGTTCGGCACGGTGAACTGGCTGCTCGACACCATCGAAGCCGAGGGCTTCGATACGAGGGAGGGGGCGATGATGAATCGCACCGAGCTCGCCTCCACCCAGGCCCTCACCGTCTCGCTCCAGGCAGGCGACTGCGATCTCGCCGTCAGCGACTGGCCCTGGGCAATGCGCCGACGGCTCGACGGCGAGCCGTTTCGTTTCGCGCCGTATTCCTCAGCGCTCGGCGCGGTGATGGTCGGCGCCGACGCCAAAATCGCCTCGATCGGCGACCTGAAAGGCAAGAAGCTGGGCGTGGCCGGTGGCCCGCTGGACAAGAGCTGGCTCTTGCTGCGCGCCTATGCGCACGACAAGGTCGACGGCGACATCGCAACCATGCTGGAGCCTGTGTTCGGAGCGCCGCCGCTGCTCTCCGAGCAATTGCGGCTCGGCCGTGTCGACGCCGTCCTCACCTACTGGAACTATGCGGCCCGGCTCGACGCGCAGGGATATCGACGACTGATCGACGTGAGCGACGTCATGAAGGAGCTCGGCTTGACGCCGCCGCCGCCGCTCGTGGGCTTTGTCTGGCGCGAGACGCTGCTCGCCAAGGCCGGCGCGCAAGTCGAAGGCTTTTTCCGCGCCGTGGCCGCAGCCAACGAGACGCTCAAGACATCGGACGCCGCGTGGGAGCGCCTCCGTCCCAGCATGCAGGTGCAGTCGGACCTCGAGTTCGCGCGGCTCCGGGATTATTTCAGAGCGGGCGTGCCGGGGCCGTGGACGGAGGCCGACCTGAAGTCGTCTCAGAAGCTCTATGAGTTGCTGGCCGATCTCGGCGGCGCCGAGTTCGTCGGGCCGAATCCGCATTTCGACCCGGCGCTGTTCTGGTCCCCCAAGGTCTGAGGCGGAACAGTTGGCGGTCGCAGGTCGGCTGGGATGGTGGGCGCTGTCGCTCGCTACGTTTGTCGCCATCTGGTGGGTGGTCGCGCTGCTGCGACAGGACTTCCGGCTTCTGCCGACGCCGGACCTCGTCCTCGCGGCGCTGATCGCCGCCGCCAAGACAGGCGCTCTGCTCACCAATCTGCTCATCACCATGGCGCGGGTGGCGGCGAGCTTTTTCATCGCCATGGTGCTTGGATCGGCGCTCGGAATCCTGCTCGGCATGTCCCGGACCGCCGACCGCCTGATCGGCCCTTGGGTGGTTCTGTTCCTGAACCTGCCGGCGCTGGTGATCATCATCCTCTGCTACGTGTGGTTCGGCCTGATTGAATCGGCGGCGGTCGCCGCGGTGGCGATCAACAAGATCCCGAACGTCGCGGTGACGCTGAGGGAGGGGGCTGCGGCGTTGAGCCGGGACCTCGCCGAGATGGCCGCCGTCTACCGCTTCGGGCGTTGGAAGACGCTGCGGCACGTCATACTGCCGCAGCTTTCGCCCTACTTCGCAGCGGCCGCGCGCTCCGGGCTCGCGCTGGTCTGGAAAATCGTGCTCGTGGTCGAACTGCTTGGGCGGCCAAACGGGGTCGGCTTCGAACTGCAGACCGCGTTCCAACTGTTCGACGTCGCGACGATTCTCGCCTACGCGCTGGCTTTCGGCCTCATCGTGCAGGCGATCGAGCTCGGAATCATCCAGCCCTGGGAGCGGCTCGCAAACAGGTGGCGGCGGTGACCGGCGTCAGCATCGAGATCGACGAAAAGGTCTTTCCGGCTGCGGGCGGCGCGCCGGCGCGGCCGCTTTACCGCGATTTCCGGCTGGAGCTCGCCGACCGAAGCTTCGTGGCGCTGCTCGGACCGTCGGGGCTCGGCAAGACGACGCTGCTCAACATGATCGCGGGCGTGGACCACGGCTTCTCGGGCCGAATCTCGTTTTCGCGCGGCCCGAATCCGCGGATCGCCTATGTCTTTCAGAGCCCGCGGCTGCTGCCTTGGCGGACCGTGCTGCAGAACGTCCTGTTGCCGCTGCCGCCCGGAGCGGAAAGCCTGAAGCGCGCGCGCGGCGTCCTGAGCGATATGGGGCTGGCCGACGCGGAAGAGGTCTATCCGGAGCGGCTCTCGCTCGGCATGCAGCGCCGCGTCGCGCTGGCGCGGGCTTTCGCGCTGGAGCCCGAGCTGCTGCTGATGGACGAGCCCTTCGTCTCGCTCGACGAGGCGAACGCGAACCGTCTCAGGGATCTGCTGGCTGAACTGATCGAAGCGCGGCCGACGACCGTGCTGTTCGTGACCCATGACAGCCACGAAGCCGTGCGTCTCGCCGATCGGGTCGTCGTTCTCGGCGGCCCGCCGGTGCGGGTGGTGCGCGACGTGCGGGTGGAGCTTAGCCGGGAAGGTCGCCTGACGCTCGGGGAGGTCGAGCGCGTGCGCGGGACGGTGCTCGGCGCGGGCCCCACCGTCGCGGCCTGAGGCCGCGGATCAATCGGAAATTCGTTCTCTAAGACGCGGAAACGGCCCGAAGCTTGCGCTTCGGGCCGTCGCCGACCGTCTCATTTGCCAAAGAGCAGGGCGGCCAACCGCTGGAGCAGGCCTGGAGGCTGTGCTGCAGGCGGGTTCTGTCCAGGGTGGTTTCCGCTCTACGCGTTGGCGGCGAAGGGGTGCTTCGCAGTCGCGGCCTGAGCGACCACGTCCTTGGCCTTCGGCTCGCCCATGACGGCGCGCTTGAGGGCTTCCTTGGTCGCCTCGTAGTTGTACTGCTGGATCTTGGCGTCGTCAGCCGCTTCCCAGTGGATGAACACGCCGACCGAGATGAACAGGTCGTCGGCTTCGTCCTCGGGGATCACGCCTTCCGCGACGCTGTCGACGACAGCCTTCGCGACGCCGTACTGCGCCGGGCCAAACATCTGAACGGCCTGACGGGCGTCCTTGATGGTGACCTTGTTGAACAGGATCGTGTTCGGCTTGGCGAGCAGGTTCGGCGTCACGACCGCGAGCAGCGAGGTGAAGCCGTCCTTGTTGTTCGTCAGAGCGTTGACGAACGCCGACTCGGCGGTGGAGCCGCGCGGGCCGATGATCAGGTCGATGTGAGCGACCTCGTTGCCGTCGCCAACCAGCGACTCACCGATAAGCGTCTTAGTAATCTTCGCCATAAGCATCCTCCCAGCGTTAAGCCATGGTGTAGTCGGCAGCGCCTTGACGGCCCCCCGCCGACTCGATGCCCCAGGCTATCGTTGCGTACTGCGTTCGGCGGGGAACCGAACCGGTTGGCCTGATAGCTTCGAATAAGGACATGCGGCGCGCACACTAGTCGCGACCACGCGCGGACGGCAAGGGCTTCTTATGAAGCGCGACCGCTCGCCGCCTCCGGGCGCCCTGACCGTTGCAGGCCTCACCGCCTCGAGCTCCAGCGCCTTGCGCTGCACAAAAAATTTATTGCGGCGCACAATAGCCGGCGTACACTTCGACTCGTCGCCGGCTTCAGCGTCGCCGGCGGTCGATCCGGCGCGCTACGCCGGCAGTCGCCAGGAGCCCGACATGGACCTTGTCCTGTTAGTGTGCCTCGCCGCGTCCCCTCAGTCGTGCCACGAGGAAAGGCTCCTCATGAGCCTTCAGCAGGCCGAACCCCGCATGTGCATGGTCGGCGCCGTGCCTGTTCTGGCGGAATGGTCGGGCGACCATCCCGAGTGGCAGATTTCCAGATGGAAATGCCAGCAGTCGGATCAGGTCCGGCTCAGCCGGAATGCCGACTAAGAAGCGTTCTAAGGCGGGAATCATAAGAGAAGAATAAATACCGCCGAATATAGACGCGAACCATTCGCGGAATTAAACTTCCGTAACCTCTACGGGAGATTATCAGATTCTGCGTTTGGAAGGCGCGTGCGGCGCCTGAGGTCGGCGCCCGGAACGGCGCGCCTGGCTCGCGCGCCGGCGTGACTGGTCTCGGCTTGCGATCCTCCACGATAGTCACGACAAACCGACGTCTGACTGTCGGACGATCATCCATGCGGCGCGCGCGTGTTCGGCGACGCGGCCGGACAATCAAAAGAGCCCAGCAGGGCCGCAACGGGAGACCGGAAATGTTCAAACGCTATGCCGCCTCGCTTGGAATCGCCGCCGCGCTGGTCGCCGGCGCTCCTGCGGGCGCCGTCGACCTCGCCAAGGGCCGCACCAACCTGCCGGATCTCGTGTTTGGCGACGACAAAGGCGACGATTACGCCGTCAGCCAGAAGGACATCGAGCTCGAGGCGGGCAAGGCTTACAAGCTCGACATCGTGTCCAAGGGCGGCAAGGAATATAAATTCTTCTCGCCCGAGTTCTTCCGGAACATCTGGATCAACCAGATCGTCATCGATCATCTTGAGATCCATGGTCCCGGCGCGCCGCATCATCTTGAGTGGGACGACGCGGGAGCGATTCGCCTGGAGTTCGTGGTCATCCGCCCGGGCGAATTCAAATGGTGGATCGACGGCCTCGAGAGCCGCGGCATGACCGGAAAGATCGTGGCGAAATGAGGCGCGGAGACTTGATCGGCGGCGTTGTTCTCGCCGTCGCCTGCGCTGCGCTCGCCGGGACGGCGGCGCGGGCGGACGAAGCGGCTGAGTGCGACGCCGGAATCCAGATGATCAGGGCCGAGGCGGCCGGTCAGCACCGGCCGGCCGTGGCCGACGCGCTCAGAAAGGCGCTGAGGGTCGCGGAGCGGGAGAAGGGCGAGAAGGAGTATGACGAGTGCCTCGACGCCGTCGCTGACGCGAAAAAGGCGTTGAACAAGAAGTGATGTCGCCGGCGGGCGCCGGCCCGCCGCGCACGCGAAATCTCCGGGGCGGCGACGCCGCTCCGTCGTTCTGAGGTCCGCCGCATGTGGCGCCGCGCGCACCAGTCTCTGAGATTTCGGCTGGCGATCCTGGTCACGACGGTGGTGGTCGTGACGGGGGCAGCCGCCTTCGCGATCGCGTGGACGCTGGCCGTGGCGAGCGGCCACGTCAGCGAGCTTTCCTCCGCTCAAAGGCGGCTGGAGCTGCTCTCGGCGGTGTCGGGGCGGGTGGCGGACTACGCCTTGAGCGCGCTTCAGACCACCCAGACTAGCGAGCTGCAATCGGATCGCCTCTCGCCTCCGCGCAAGCGCGTGCAGGAGGCGTTCGAGCGCCTGAACGAGGAAGTGGCGCGCGAGGTTGCGCGGCAGAGCGACGAGGAGGCGGCGACCCTGGTCGCAGCCCGAAGCCGCGTCTTCGCTTTTATGCGAGCCCGGTTCGATTTTCTCGACCGACAGACCCTGCAGGCGATCAAGGACGCGCGCGCAGGCCAGCCTGACGCCTCCGCCCGGGTCAAAGTCGCCCTGGACGACTTTGCGAGCGGGTTCAGTCCGGCTCTGAGCCAGGCGATCGAGGAGGAGCGCGCGGCGGCCCGCGGCGCCGACGCCGCGATGGCTGATCTCCGGGCGCGGCTTGCGCCCATATCGGTTGCGGCCATCGTGGCGGCTGCGTTGATCGCCTTCCTGCTGTACCGGGCGGTCGCAAGCCCGCTGCTGTCGCGGATCTCTCAGGTGGCCGGCGCCGCGGCCGCCATCACGCGCGGACAGACGGAGACGCGTCTCTCCGTGCGCGGCCATGACGAACTGAGCCTTCTGATGATGCGCTTCAACCGGATGGCGCTCCAGCTGTCGCGGCGGGAGGAACGCCTGCTCAGGGCGCAGCTGCGGCTTCAGGAAATCGTCAACGCCCGGACGGCGGAGCTGCGCGAGGCCAACGCGCGCCTCTCCGACGTCGACCGCGCCCGCCGACGCTTCTTCACCGACGTCAGCCATGAACTCAGGACGCCGCTTACCGTGATCCTGGGCGAGGTCGACATCTCTCTGCGGGGGCAGCCCGACGCTGGCGCCCTGCGCGCGGCGCTCAACACCATCAGAGCGCGCGCCCGCGCCCTGCACCGCAGGGTGGAGGATTTGCTGAGGGTCGCCCGCTCCGAAAGCGGCCAGCTCGAACTCGAATTCACTCCGGTGTCGCTGGCCGAGATCGTCCAGACGGCGGCCGACAGCGCAGAGGCGGGCGCGAAGGCCGCGCAGATCAAGCTGCTGGCCGGGCCGTTTGCGGTGGACCCGATCGTAGAGGCCGACGCCGACTGGCTGCGGCAGGTGATCGAGGGTCTGATCGCCAATGCGGTCCGCCACACGCCGCCGGGCGGAGCGGTCCGCCTCGACGTCCGCGCCGCCCGCGACGGCTCGGCCGAGATACTCGTCGCGGACGACGGCGGCGGCATCCCGGAAGCTGACCTGCCCAAAATCTTCGAACGCTTCTACCGCGGAGGAGATCAGAAGGAGGGCTCAGGCTTCGGCATCGGCCTTGCTCTCGCGCGATGGGTCGTCGAGCGCCATGGAGGCGAAATCACCATCGACAGCAGCACCGGCGGCGGCGGTCTTCCGTCCGGCACAATCGTCACCATTCGTCTGCCCGCGCATGCCCCGCGCCTCGCCATCGGAGCCGCTTCATGACCATCCTGATCGTGGAAGACGACGTCGACATCGGGTCGGTGCTGCGGCGCGGCTTCGCCGCCGAGAGCTATGACGTCGAACTGGTGGGCGACGGCGAGGCGGCCCTCGCGGTCGCGACGGGCAAGCCGCTCTGCGCCATCATCCTGGACGTCATGCTGCCGGGCAGGTCCGGGATCGATGTGTGCAAGGCCCTGCGGGCGGCCGGACAGACCGCGCCGATCATCATGCTGTCTGCGAAGTCGAGCGTCTCGGACCGGACCGAGGGCCTGCTCGCCGGCGCCGACGATTATCTCGTGAAGCCGTTCGATTTCGAGGAGCTGCTCGCGCGGGTGCGCGTCCAGGAGATGCGCCGCGAGACCAGCGGGACGGACCAGCGGCATCTTGTGGTGCCGCCGCTCGATCTCGATCTCGAAACCCGCACCGCGGCGACGCCGGACGGCTCGACGCGGCTGACCGAGCGTGAGGTCGATCTGCTGGCGCTGCTGATGCGCCACGCGGGCGAACCGCTCAGCCGCGCCGACATCTTCGCCGCTCTCTGGGCGGGGCACGGCGGCGCGTCGCTCAATGTGGTCGACGTTTACATCGGCTATCTCCGGCACAAGCTCGGCGAAGCCATGCCGGACGGGGGCCGCTTGATCGTGACCGTCCGCGGCCGCGGCTTCATGTTCTCGCCGACGTGAGCCGCTGCGGCCGGTCGCCATATTGGCGCGCTCCGCCACGGCGGTGCATAATGCGGGCATAACAAGGGGCCCGCGGCCCGCGACAGCGCTTGCGCCGTGGATGAAGCCCCGCTCTGGTCGAGGAAGGCTTGCCCTATGCGTCGTCTTGTTTCCGGCTGCAGCGTGGCGGCTGGGCTTGCGCTGTGCGTCGCGATCGCGGCGCCCGCGAGCGCCAATCCGGCTGCGGTCGATCTCGTATTCTATGCGCCGTTCCTGAAGCAGGTCGAGAACGGCTCCGAGCTGTCTTACCGCTATGTCAGGAAGGCGGACGGCAAGGACCTGGCGCCGTCGTTCGAGGATGAGGTGAAGCTCACCGTCGGCCCGAAGGGCGCCGAGGATTCGGTCAAGATCGACCTGTTCACCGGAGCCCGCGGGCTCTCGCTGCCGAACATGGCGCGCAGCGGAAATCCCCTTGTCGTCGCGCTGTTCGAGCAGGACGTGCGAGAGATGCAGAAGGTCTCGGGCGGCAGTCCCTTCTATCTGCGCAACCGGATCATGGAAGCGCTGAGGAACGACCCGGCCACCGAGCCGACCAAGATCCAGTATGACGGCCGCACCATCGACGCCTGGACGGTGAAGTTCGAGCCGTTCGCCAAGGACCAGCACCGCGCCCAGCTCAAGGGTTTCGCCGATCGCGCCTATGAGCTGACCTTTGCGGACGATGTGCCGGGCGGCCTCTACGCCATCAAGAGCGTCACCCCGAAACAGGACGGCGCCGGCCCGCTTCTAGTGGAGGAGCTGATCCTGCAGCCGACCAAGACGGCGGCCAAGCCGATGGAGGGCGCAAAGCAGTGATGAAGAAGATCGCAGCCGCGGCCGTGGCGCTCTTGCTGCCCGCAGGGACGGCGTTCGCGGGCGTCGGCGACGACTACACGACGGTCGACAAGGCGGATTACGTCTTCGGCTGCATGGCGGCCAACGGCCAGACCCGGCAGGCGCTGGAGCAGTGTTCGTGCTCTATCGACAAGATCGCGACCCTGTTGCCTCACTCGGACTATGAGGAGGCGCAGACGGTGATGAGCATGAATCAGGTCGCCGGCCAGATGTCCGAGGTCTTCCGCAGCAGCGCCCAGCTGCGCGACAAGATCGCGAACCTCCGGCGCGCGCAGGCGGAAGCCGACATCGAGTGCTTCCCGTGAGGCCAGAGCGCCGCTAGCGCACCACCGTGACGCGCTTGGCCGCGCGGGTCAGTCCCGTATAGAGCCAGCGCGCGCGGTGCTCGCGGAACGCGTAGCTCTCATCGAACAGCACCACGTCGTCCCATTGCGAGCCCTGCGCCTTGTGGACCGTCAACGCGTAGCCATAGTCGAACTCATCCGAGCGCTTGCGCTGCGCGAACGGGATCGCCTCAGCCTCGCCGGTGAAGAAGGCCTTGAGGACCGTGATTGAGACGGAGCGGCGGGCGCTCTCGTCGTCGGGCAGCACGTCCATCTTCACGCGCGTGGCGTCTGCGCTCTTCAGCCGCTGCACCAGCCAGGTGCCGCCGTTCAGCAGGCCCTTGGTCTTGTCATTCCGGAGGCAGACCAGCTTGTCTCCCACGGCGGGCATCGGATCCAGCAAGCCTTTCAGTTCGCGCAGCCGGCCGTTGTAGAGCCGGCGGGTGCGGTTGGTGCCGACAAGCACCTGGTCGGCGCCTGTGACGTCCGCAGTTTCGATCTCGCGACGCGAGGTCACGCGGCTTTCGCCGAACACGCCCGCCTCGAGCTCGCGGCCCTCCCGAACCGCAAGCGACATGCGGATGATCGGGTTGTCCGCCGCCTGCCGGTGCACCTCCGTCAGCATCGCGTCCGGCTCGGCGTCGGTGAAGAAGCCGCCGCCGCGCACCGGCGGAAGCTGGGCCGGATCGCCCAGAACCAGGACCTTCTTCCCGAAGGACAGCAGATCGCGACCGAGCTCTTCGTCGACCATCGAACATTCGTCGATGACGATTAGATCCGCTTTGGCGGCGGGCCCGTCGCGGTTGAGGGCGAAGGAGGGGGCATCCTCGTCGCCGCCGCGCGGCCGGTAGATCATTGCGTGGATCGTGCTGGCGCCCTCGCAGCCCTTGCCGCGCAGCACCAGCGCGGCCTTGCCCGTATAGGCGCCGAACGAGACGTCGCCGTCGACATCCTCCGCGAGATGGCGCGCGAGCGTCGTCTTTCCCGTCCCGGCATAGCCGAACAGCCGGAAGACCTGGGAACGCGGCCGCCGCAGCCATTCGGCGGCGGCCGCAAGAGCGGCGTCCTGTTGAGGCGACCAGCGCATCAGATCTCGTCAGACGGAGTTACGTTGGCCGCCTTGTAGACCGAGTCGCGGTCCAGACCGGCGCGCCGCGGCAGCGTCACGCGATCCCCCGACGCCAACCGAGGCCTTCCTCGGTGCCGCCCAGCGGCCGGTACTCGCAGCCGACGCGGCCGGCGTAGCCGAGCTCGTCGAGCGCGCGGAAGATTCTGAAATCGTCGAGCTCGCCCGTCCCGGGCTCGTTCCGTCCCGGAACCGAGGCGATCTGGACGTGCCCGGTGATCGGCAGGAGCGCCTCGAGGCCCTTGAGCACGTCGCCGTGCAGGATCTGGCGGTGATAGACGTCGAACTGCAGCTTCAGGTTCGGCAGCGCGAGCTCGCGGATGAGCTCCGCCGCTGCGGCGAAATCGTTCAGAAAGTAGCCGGGCATGTCGCGCGGATTGATCGGCTCGATCATCACCTCGAGGCCTCGAGCGCCGGCCTCGTCGCAGGCGTAGCGCAGCGCGTCCCGATAGGCGGCTGCAGCGCCCGTGTCGGGTGAGCGCGCGATCCCGGCCATGGCGTGCAGCTTCCGCGTTCCCGTGGCCTCGGCGTAAGCCAGAGCCTGCGCGACGGACGCACGGAACTCCTCCCGCCGATGCTGCAGCGCCGCAAGTCCGCGGTCGCCCGCCGCCCAGTCGCCGGGACTGAGATTGAACAGTGTCAGTTCGAGTCCCGAGGCGGCGAGCCTGCCGGCGATTGCGTCCGGCGACTGCTCATACGGGAACTGCAGCTCGACCGCTTCGAACCCGGCGTCGGCCGCCGCCGCGAAGCGGTCGAGGAGCGGATGCTCCGTGAACATCAACGAGAGATTGGCTGCGAAGCGCGGCATCGGGAGGGGCTCTGGAGGAGCCGCGGAGCATAGACGACGGGGTCGGAAACGCCATCGGCGCGGGCATCCGCCGGCCGGCGACACGTCATTCGGTCGGAGCTGCCGCGCATGCATATCCTCCGACTCTCACGGTCTCGTAAGTAAAATCGTGAAGTGGATAACATTCACGTAGGAATCTTGCGGAAGCAGGCGCTCGCCCAAAGCTAACATCAGCCGATTACGAGGCTCGCCGCGACGCCGTCGCCGTCAGCGGACGATGATGCTTGCGACGCATCAATATGGGAAGGAGACAAGTGAGATGATTATGTTGAAGGACGCCGGAGCAGTACTGCTTGCTGCCGGCGCGTTGACGTTTGCGGCCGCTCCGGCGCTGGCTCTCACGGTGGCGAACCAGAGCGACAAGGCCCAGGAGATCACGGTCGACCGAGGCGCCGACGAGCCGCGGACCAAGATCGACGCCGGCAAGTCGGCGAATCTTGAATGTCCCGGCGGCTGCGAGGTGAGAGTGGTGGGCATGGGCTACGGCCTGCCGGCCCGTGACGGCGACAAGATTGTCGTCGGCAAGGACCTCCTGCTGAGCTACGCGGATCAGGAGCAGGCGAGCTCCGACGAGGCCGCCAAGAGCGGCGCCAAGAAGATGGCGGAGTGAACGCCGCAATCGGGCGCCCGCTGAACCGGAATGCATAGCGGCGCCGCCGTCAGGCGGCGCCGCCCCTGTTCGGCTCAGAGTCTGACAGCCGGTCCAGAACCTTCTCCGGCACAATCTTGCGTTGTGCGTCGTCGACCTCCGGCTCCTGCTCGAGCGGTATATCCAGCTTCGCGGCGATCTCCTTCACCATTTTCACGAGCGTCGTGATCTCTCTCTCCGAGAGGAGGTTCACGTGGAGGTCGAGCTGCGCCCGGCGCTCGGCGACTGCGGCGTCGCGGTTCTGGCTGATCAGCACGAACGTGGAGAGGAAGATCGCCTCGACGGACGCAGACGTCGCCAGGATCACGAAGGTCGGGTCGAACGGGCGGATCATCGGGACCAGACCGGTGTTGACGGCGATCCAGCCGATCACGGCGCAGAGGTGCACGTAGACGAAGCCCATGCTGCCCGTGGCGGCGGTGATCCGGGCCGCGAGCCGCTCTTCAAGCGGCGCCCTGGTCTCCTCGGCCTGGCGTCGCTGTTCAAGGCGACGGATGTTCTGGTCAAGAACGGGGCCGAGATCTTCGCGGTCGGCTTCTTCGGTTACGCTATCCGCGCTCTGAGGGTCATTGCCCGTCATGCGTTGAACGCCGCCATGCGATGAAGCCTTGTCGGGAAGGAAGAAGATCGGTCGCTGGCGCAACAACTGCAGGGCGGGTGAAGTTCCTGCCGCCTGGGGCCTCCGCCGGCAGACGACCTTTGGCGGCCCGAGCGACGGTTAGGCGGCGTGGGCTGCGCCGAAAGCATGAGCGCGCGGGAAGCGGACCGCCGGTATATGGCCCCTCCAGCCAGAGGGCCGCCATGTCAGCCGACGTAACCGAAGCGCCTGATCATCCCAGCGCCACCGGCGGCGCATTCAATCTCGCCCGCCACTGCCTGGCCGAGAACGCCCGTCTCCGCGGAAGCCAGACGGCGCTGATCATCGCCGAGGGGGACGGCGGCGCGCCGCTTCGGATGACTTTCGCCGAGGTCCTGGACGCGGTCATGCGCCTGGCTGGCGGTTTGGCCGGGCTCGACCTGCCGCCACGCTCCAGGATCGTGATCCGGATGGGCAACGAGGTGGACACGGTCCTGCTGTTCTTTGCGGTGATCGCCGCCGGCCATGTCGCAGTCCCGACGTCGATGATGCTGACGACCGACGACGTGCGCTTTGTGACGGCGGACGCCGAGGCGGCTGTGGTGGCGCTTGGGCGCGACGCGGTGTCGGAGCGCGGCTTCGGCGGCGCGCTGGCGCTCCGCCCGGACGAACTCGCCGCCCTCAGGCAAGCTGCGCCGCTCGCCGACTTCGCCGCGACAGCTGCGGAGGATCCGGCCTATCTCGTCTACACCTCCGGCACCACCGGCCGGCCCAAGGGCGTGCTCCACGCGCACCGGGTGGCGCTCGGGCGGCGGCCGATGCACCAGCACTGGCTGGGTCTGCGGCCGGGCGACGTGATGCTGCATGCCGGCGCGTTCAACTGGACCTACACGCTCGGCGTCGGCGTGCTCGACCCGTGGTCCTGCGGCGCGACGGCTGCGCTCGCGCGCGGCGTCTCGGACCCCGCCGCCTGGCCCCGGCTGATCGCCGCCCTCGGCGCAACGATCTTCGCCGCGACGCCGGGCGTCTACCGGCAGATCATGAAGCGCGGCTGGACGGAGGGGCTCGAACTGCCGACGCTTCGTCATGGCGTCGCCGCCGGCGAAGCGCTCGCTCCGGCGCTTCTCGCCGAGTGGCGCGAGAGAACCGGCAAGCCGCTCTACGAGTCCTTCGGGATGAGCGAGATCTCGACCTTCATCTCGTCAGGACCTGCCACGCCGCCGCGTGCGGGCTCCGCAGGCAAGCCGCAGCCTGGCCGTCATATCGCTGTCCTGCCGCAAGAAGGCGGGACTGATCCGTCGCCGCACGGGCAGGTGGGGCTGCTCGCGATCCACCGCTCGGATCCAGGCCTGATGCTCGGTTACTGGCGGCGCGCGGACGAGGAGGCGGCCGCCTCCCGCGGCGAATGGTTCGTCAGCGGCGACCTCGTCTCGATCGATGACGACGGCTATGTCTGGCACCACGGTCGGGCTGACGACGTGATGAATGCGCTCGGTTACCGGGTTTCGCCGGCAGAGGTCGAGGCCGCGTTGGCGGACCACCCTTGCGTGGCCGACATCGGCGTCACGGAATGGCGGGCCAGGGAGGATCTCTCGATCATCGCCGCCTTCGTCTTGCTGAAGGAAGGCTTTGTCGCCGATCCCGCCGGCCTTGCGGCGCAGGCCGAGGCGCGGCTCGCCTCCTACAAGCGCCCGAAGGCGTTCCACTTCGTCAAGGCGCTGCCCCGTTCGCCGAACGGCAAGCTCCAGCGGCGGCTGCTCGCGTCCACCATCGAGAGCGGCGCCCGGCGGGCGTGAGGCCTACTCTCCGGCGCGCCGCGTCCAGCCGGTGGCGCTGAGATATTCCTGCGGCCGGAACCGGCGCTTGTAATCCATCTTCGGCGAGCCATCGACCCAATAGCCGAGATAGAGGTAGGGCAGCCCGAGCGCCTTTGCGCGCGCCACGTGGTCGAGGATCACATGGGTGCCGAGGCCGCGGTCGCGAGCGTCCGGATCATAGAAGGAGTAGACCAGCGACAGGCCGTCCGAGAGCCGGTCGACGAGCGCGACCGCCAGCAACGGACCCGCGCCGCGCCCGTTGATCGCCGTGTCCGGCCCGCGCCGGCGATATTCCACGAGCCCCGTCCGGACGTGGCTGTCCTCGATCATGGTGGCGTAGTCGAGCACCGTCATGTCCACCATGCCGCCGTCAGCGTGGCGGCGGTCGAGATATGACCGGAACAGGGAATACTGCTCCGACGTCGGCTGCAGGCCGATCTCCTGCCCGACGAGGTCGCGGTTGAACGCGCGGTTGCGGCGGAACGCCTTGGTCCACACGAAGTCGCTGACGCAGACCCGCACCGAGACGCATGCGCGGCAGCTCTCGCAGGCCGGCCGATAGGCGATGGTCTGGCTGCGGCGAAAGCCGCCATGGGTGAGCAGATCGTTCAGGCTGGCGGCCTTGTCGCCCACCAGATGCGTGAAGACCTTTCGCTCGAACTGGCCCTTCAGATAGGGACAGGGCGAGGGCGCTGTCAGGTAGAACTGCGGCGTATCACGAGCGTGGGCGGTCAAGGCGCGTACCCGAGACTCGCCACGGTGCCGCCCGCGGCGCAAGTCCGACCATCAGGATATCAGCGGCGTTGCGGCCGACAAGACCGGCTCACGTGAGCCGGTCCAGCGTCCCTCGGTCGACGAACAGCGTCCCGAGCACGAGGTCGTGCAGCAACTGCTTGCGGCGTGTGAAGAGGCCGACGACGAGCACGAGCGGCGTCAGGATGGAGACCGAGAGATAAAGGAACACGACATGCGCGGCCGCGACCACGAAGCCTGGCCGCGCGCCGTCGGCCAGTCGACACGTCAGCCCCGTCAGGCGCATTCCCCACGTGGCTGCGCGGTCACCGCCCAGCGTCGCGCCGGAATACAGAATCGCCACGATCGGAAACACCATCCCGTAGAGCAGCCAGGCGAGCCCGAAGGTGAAGATGCCGAGCACGCCGATGATGACGCTCGCGAGCGCTGTGAGGGTCAGCAACACGCAGAAGTCGACGCAGAAGGCGAGCACGCGGCGGCTGAGCACCCCGTCGTAGAGTCGCGGCTCGGCCAGAGGATCCCAGCTGTCGCGCAGCGGAACGGCGGTCGGGGAGAGGGGCGCAGGCTGCATCTCGCGTCGGCTCCGGGGGCGGCTGAAGTACCTCCTCGAATCTGGGGGGCGTCCGGCCGCTCCGCAAGCGGCCAGCGCAGCGAAGGCCGGATGCCACAGCCCGACTCGCATGGCCCCGAGCCGCTGGCTTCGAAATGAACGAAAAGCGCACCGCCGGAAGAGGGGAAGCTGGAGGCCACGCCCGGAATCGAACCGGGATACAAGGATTTGCAGTCCTCTGCGTAACCATTCCGCCACGTGGCCTCGCGCGCGGGCCGGGGGGCTTTGAGGTCCCTCGGCGTTGCTTCCGCGGAATGGGGGGCTCTCCATAGCCTGCGCTCTCTCCGGCCGCAACACAGGTGACCGATGCTTGCCACAGCGCCGCGCCTGTCGCAGAAGAGGCGCGGCAGCGCGGCCGGCGGGCGCCGCGTGGGAGCGCGAGGCTCATGACCGATTTCGAGCGTCTCAGGCACGGCATGGTCGACGGCCAGATCCGGGTCGCCGATGTCACCGACCACCGCGTCCTCTCCGCCTTCCTGAGCGTGCCGCGCGAGAAGTTCGTTCCCGGCGGCCGCGAGGACCTCGCCTATCTGGACATCCGCGCGCCGCTCGGCGCGCCCGGCCGCGCCATGCTCGAGCCGATGACGCTCGCACGGCTCGTGCAGCTCGCGGCGCCGGAGGAGGATGAATCCGTTCTCGTGGTCGGCTGCGGCCTTGGCTACAGCGTCGCGATCTTCGCGGAGCTTGCGGCCCGTGTGGTCGGTCTTGAATGCGACCCGGTTCTCGTCGCCGGCGCCCGCGAGCGGCTGGCGGATCGGCCGAATGTCACTGTCGTCGAAGGCGATCTCACCGCCGGCGCGCCTCAGGAGGCGCCGTTCGACCTGATCTTCTGCGACGGCGCCGTCTCGGTCGGGCTCGAGCGCCTCGCGGACCAACTGACGCCGTCGGGGCGGATCGTCGCGCCGGCTGGCATGGGGCCGGCGACCAAGGCGACAATCTTCCGCCCGCATCAGGGCAAGCTTGCAAGCGCGCAATTCTTCGACGCCTACGGACCGGCGCTGCCTGGCTTTCAGCCGACAGAGGCCTTTGCGTTCTGAGCTGCGATGGCTGTGGCCGCTTTGCGCCACCGCCGCGGTCTTTCGACCAAGGTAGCCTCCGCCGGTTTCCCTCTGGAGACCGCCCCGCTACGCTGGAGCGGGGTCGCGTCATGCCGCGCAGCGACGGAGCTTTCCGGCGCGAGCGGCGCTCGAAATCCGGTGTGTAGAATGTCGACGAACGTCT
This sequence comes from Hansschlegelia sp., assembly GCF_035538955.1. Classification (NCBI taxonomy): domain Bacteria; kingdom Pseudomonadati; phylum Pseudomonadota; class Alphaproteobacteria; order Hyphomicrobiales; family Methylopilaceae; genus Hansschlegelia; species Hansschlegelia sp. The sequence goes on along the minus strand of NZ_DATLJK010000014.1, from coordinate 346,183 downwards.
CGTTTCGTCGTCGCGCAGGCGCCTTGTGCGCCAGTGTGGCGCTTGGGCTGCTGTTCGCCGTCCCGGCGGATCAGGCGGCGCGCGCCCAGTCCCTCGAGCAGGCGCTCGCCCGCGCCTACGGCTCAAGCCCGACGCTGAACGCCCAGCGCGCCGCCGTGCGCGCGACCGACGAACAGGTGCCGCAGGCGCTGTCCGGTTATCGCCCGACGATCGGCATCTCGGCCGACTACGGCGTCCAGCGGACCGAGCAGGTTACGCCCGCCTCGCAGTTCCTTGGCATCAATGTGCCCAAGAGCAAGACGACCAACACGGGTCAGCCGCGCGGCGTCGCCCTCACGGCCGACCAGAACCTGTTCAACGGTTTTCGCACGCAGAACCAGGTTCGCACTGCGGAATCCAACGTGCTCGGCGCGCGCGAAGAACTCCGCAACACCGAGCAGAACGTGCTGTTCGACGCGGCGCAGGCCTATATGGACGTGCTGCGCGACTACGCGATCCTCGACGTCCGGCGGAACAATGTCGACGTGCTCAAGGAAGAGCTCCGGGCCGCTCGGGAGCGTTTCCAGGTCGGCGAGGTGACGCGGACCGACACCGCCCAGGCCGAGGCCGCCGTGGAGGGCGCGCATACCGCGGTCAGCCAGGCGGAAGCGCAGCTCAACACCAGCCGCGCGACCTACAGGCAGGTGGTCGGCGACGACATAGGCCGGCCGAAGCCGGCGCGCTCGATCGACCGGCTGCTGCCGAAGAACCTGAACGACGCGATCAATCTCAGCCAGGCGCAGCATCCTGCCGTCCTGGCGGCGTTCCACGGCGTCGACGCGGCAAACCTGCAGATCCGGGTCGTCGAGGGCCAGCTCTATCCGACGGTCGGGCTCGAAGCGGCGTTCCAGCGGCGCTACGATGACAGCTCCAACGTCTCGCGCGTGACCAGCGGTTCGATCGTCGGCCGCATGACGATCCCGATCTATCAGGCGGGGTCGGTCTCCTCGCAGGTTCGACAGGCCAAGGAAGTCGCCGGCCAGCGGAGGATCGAGGCTGACATCGCCCGCGATCAGGTGCGCCAGGCGACGGTTTCGGCTTGGGGCCAGCTGCAGGCCGCCACCGCCCAGATCGCCTCCGCGAAGGCGCAGATCCAGGCGTCCCAGACGGCGCTGAATGGCGTTCGCGAAGAAGCCAAGGTCGGCCAGCGGACGACGCTCGACGTCCTGAACGCCCAGCAGGATCTGCTGACCGCCCGCGTCACCTTGATCCAGGCGCAGCGCGACCGCGTGGTCGCGGCTTACGCGGTGATGTCCGCCGTGGGCTGGCTGACCGCCAGCAGGCTCGGGCTGAGCGTGGCGAGCTACGACGCCAACGTCCATTACGACCAAGTCCGCGACAAGTGGACCGGGCTTCGCACCCCGGACGGTCGCTGAGGAGCTGTGGGCGACCGCGCCGGCGCGCTTGTGGAGCGGCCGGCTGGTGCAATACTCGCCGTTAACAAAGGGTCGGCGTCTTCGGGTGATTCGTGAGCCGTGCGCATAAGCGGACGGCCAGCCCGGGGCGGCTCTGAGAGCGACGGAGAGACCATGAGCACGCCCGCGAAGGCTCAAGAGCCGACGATGGAGGAAATCCTGGCCTCAATTCGCCGTATCATTTCCGATGACGAGCCGACCCAGGCCATGACGCCGCCGAAGGCGTCGCCCAGGGCGGCCGCGAAGCCCGAGCCGGCCCGGCAGCCGGAGCCAGAGCCCGAGCCGGAGCCCGAGGCGGAAGAACCGCTGGGACAGGACGACATCGACGCCATGTTTGCGTCGTTCGACGCGCCGGCGCCGAAGGCTCCAAAGCCGGAGCTGGTCGCGCCACGGCAGATGGAGCCGCGGCCGGAACCGCTCGCAATGGCCGACGATCTCGACGTCTTCGAGCTCACCGAGGACATGGCCGAGGAGCCGAGGCCTGAGCCGTCGGCGGCGGCCTCACCGGCGCCGAAGGCCGCGGATCGGGCGACCGCATCGCGGCCGTCCGAGTCGTCCGAGCGGCTGCTGTCCGCCAGCGCGGACGACGCCGTCAGCAACGCGTTCGGATCGCTTGCGAACACGATCCTCTCGAACAACGCCCGGACGCTCGACGACATCGTCAAGGAGATGCTCCGGCCGATGCTGCGCGAATGGCTCGACGACAATCTTCCGCCGCTGGTCGAGCGTCTGGTGCGCAACGAGATCGAGCGCGTCGCCCGCGGCGGCCGATAGGTCCGAACCGGCGTCTCCATTCGCCGCAACATTGACACTCCCCACGGGGCTGGGCTTCAACGCGCGCTCTCAGTCCCGCACGTCCCAAGGCGCGTTCCCCAATGCTCGAGAAGACCTATTCGCCGGCCGAGATCGAGCCGCGCATCGCCGCGCGGTGGGATGAGGCGGGCGCATTCAAGGCAGGGGCCGGAGCGAAGCCGGGCGCCGAGCCCTATTGCATCGTCATTCCGCCGCCGAACGTCACCGGCTCGCTCCACATGGGGCACGCGCTCAACGACACGCTGCAGGACATTCTCGTGCGCTTCGAGCGCATGCGCGGCAAGAATGTGCTCTGGCAGCCGGGGATGGACCACGCCGGCATCGCTACGCAGATGGTCGTCGAGCGCCAGCTCAGCGCGCGCGGCGAGCCCGGGCGGCGCGACATGGGCCGCGAGAAATTCGTCGAGCGCATCTGGGAGTGGAAGGCCGAATCCGGCGGCACGATCCTCAAGCAGCTCAAGCGGCTCGGCGCCTCCTGCGACTGGTCGCGTGAGCGCTTCACCATGGACGACGGCCTCTCGCGCGCCGTCGTCAAGCTGTTCGTCCGGCTTCACAAGGACGGGCTGATCTACCGCGACAAGCGGCTGGTGAACTGGGACCCGAAGCTGCTCACTGCGATCTCGGACATCGAAGTCCAGTCGGTGGAGGTGAAGGGCCATCTCTGGCACCTGCGCTACCCCGTCGAGGATTCCGACGAGTCGATCGTCGTCGCGACCACGCGGCCGGAGACGATGCTCGGCGACGCTGCGGTCGCGGTGCATCCCGACGACGAGCGCTACAAGCACCTTGTCGGCAAGAACGTCGTGCTGCCGCTCGTCGGCCGCAGGATTCCGATCGTCGCCGACTCCTATTCCGATCCCGAAAAGGGCACGGGCGCGGTCAAGATCACCCCGGCGCACGACTTCAACGATTTTGAGGTCGGCAAGCGCCACGGCCTGCCGCTGATCAACGTGCTGACGCCGGACGGCCGCCTCACCCTGCTCGGCAATGAAGCGTTCCTGAACGGCGCGCCGGAAACGCTCGACCTCGATCTCGTGATGTCGCTCGACGGGCTGGACCGCGCCGACGCGCGCAAGCGCGTGCTGGCGCTGCTGGAGGAGCTCGGCCTGCTGGTCGAGACCGAGCCGCACGTCCATCAGGTGCCGCATGGCGACCGTTCGGGCGTCGTGATCGAGCCCTACCTGACCGATCAGTGGTACGTCGACGCCGCAAGGCTCGCCGTCGACGCGATCTCCGCGGTGCGCGACGGCCGCACGCGCTTCGTCCCGGAGAACTGGTCGAAGACCTATTTCGACTGGATGGAGAACATCCAGCCGTGGTGCGTCTCGCGCCAGCTCTGGTGGGGCCATCAGATCCCGGCCTGGTTCGGCCCGGACGGCGAGATCTTCGTCGAGGAGACGGAAGCCGAAGCGCTCGCCGCCGCCGAGAAGCATTATGGCGCGCCGACTGCGCTCACCCGCGACGAGGACGTCCTCGACACCTGGTTCTCCTCCGCACTCTGGCCGTTCTCGACGCTCGGCTGGCCGGACGAGACGCCGGAGCTCAAGACCTATTACCCGAACGCCGCCCTCGTCACCGGCTTCGACATCATCTTCTTCTGGGTGGCCCGGATGATGATGATGGGCCTCTACGTCATGGAGGAGGTCCCGTTCCGCGACGTCTACATCCACGCCCTCGTCCGTGACGAGAAGGGGGCCAAGATGTCGAAGTCGAAGGGCAACGTCATCGATCCGATAGAGTTGGTCGACGCCTATGGGGCGGACGCGCTGCGCTTTACGCTTGCGGCGATGGCGGCGCAGGGGCGCGACATCAAGCTCGCCAAGTCGCGCGTCGAGGGCTACCGCAACTTCGCGACCAAGCTCTGGAACGCCTCGCGCTTCGCCGAGATGAACGGCTCGGCCCCGGTGGAGGGCTTCGATCCGCGGTCCGCCAAGACCATTCTCAATCGCTGGATCCTCGGCGAGGCCGCGCGGGCGACCGCCGACACGACCGCGGCCATCGAGGCCTACCGCTTCAATGACGCCGCGGCCTCGGTTTACCGCTTCGTCTGGAACGTCGTCTGCGACTGGTATGTCGAGCTGGCGAAGCCCGTTCTGCAGGGGCAGGGCGGCAGCGAGGAGGAGGCCGCCGAGACGCGCGCGACGCTCGCCTTCATCCTCGACCAGTCCGCGAAGCTGCTGCACCCGTTCATGCCTTTCGTGACAGAGGAGCTCTGGGCCGCAAGGGCAGGCGAGGGCGGACGGAACAGCCTGCTTGTTCTGTCGGCATGGCCCGATCTCGAAGGTTTGGGCGACGCGGAGAGCGAGTCGGAGATCGGCTGGCTGGTGGAGCTCGTGACGGAGCTTCGCTCCGCCCGCGCTGAAATGGGCGTGCCGCCGGCGGCGACGCTGCCTCTCGTGCTGGTCGGGGCCGACCGGGAGCTCCAGGCGCGCGCCGAGCGCGCCGCGCCGACGCTCGCCCGCATCGCACGGGTGTCGAACGTCTCCTTCGCCGAAACGGCGCCCGGCGAGGCGATCCAGCTTCTTGTGCGCGGCACGGTCGTCGCCGTTCCGCTCGGCGGCGTGGTCGACATTGCAGCGGAACGGACCCGGCTCGCTAAGGAGCGCGAGAAGACCTTCGGCGAGATCAAACGCATCGACGGGAAGCTCTCGAACGAAAGCTTCGTCGCACGCGCGCCGGAGGACGTCGTCGAGGGCGAGCGTGAGAAGCGCGCGGGCTATCAGGACCGGCTGGCCAAGATCGAGGCGGCGCTGAAGCAGCTCGGCGGGTGACGGAGCGCGATTGGAGGCGCGCAGCGACGCGCCTCCGCCTCGAAACCTCCGGCTTTCGCCTTAGAATCCGCCGCGAAGGGTGTGCGGGGGGACTCCAGCCGGTGATCATCAATCGTCGTGAGGCAGTTGCGCTGTTTGGCGCGGGCGGGGCTGCGTTGCTTGCGCCTGTTGCGGCGCGCGGCCAGACGAGCCCGCTCGACTTCGACCACGGCATCGTCATCGAACGGGCGCGCCAGCTCGCGGCGCATCCCTATCAGCCGCCGCGGTCCGATCTTCCGAAGACGCTCGACGAGCTCTCGTTCGATGCCTATCGCGCCATTCGGTTTCGGCGCGAAAAGGCGTTCTTCGCCAAGGGCCGCAGCGATTTCCGGATGGAGCTGTTCCACCTCGGCTTCCTCTACAAGGCGCCGGTGGTGGTGAACCTCGTGCGCGAGGGCGTCGCGGCTCCGATCCCGTATGACGCCTCGCTGTTCGATTTCGGCGAGACGAAGGTGAAGGACAGGCTGCCGATCGACTTCGGCTTTGCAGGTCTGCGGCTGCTGTTTCCGCTCAACCGGCCGACCGTCATGGACGAGCTCGCCGTCTTCCTGGGAGCCAGCTATTTCCGGTTCCTCGGCGCGGGCCAGCATTACGGGCTCTCCGCGAGAGGCATCGCGATCGGCACCGGCGAAGCTGAGCCCGAGGAATTTCCGATGTTCCGGGAGTTCTGGATCGAGGAGCCAGCGCCCGGCGCCAGCGCTATCGTGATCCACGCGCTGCTCGACGGCCCGTCGCTCACGGGCTCTTACCGGATGGTCATCACCCCGGGGGAGGAGACTACGGTCGCGGTCGGCTCGACCCTGTTCCCGCGGCGCGACATTCCGAAGCTCGGCGTGGCGCCGCTCACCACTATGTTCTTCTACGGCGAGAACGACCGTCGCCAGTATCGCGGCTTCCGGCCGGAAGTTCACGATTCCGACGGTCTTCTGGTGCGCGGCGATTCCGGCTGGACCTGGCGTCCGCTGGTGAACCCGGACGCGCTGCAAAAAAGCGCCTTTTCGGATCCGTCGGTCCAAGGCTTCGGTCTGCTGCAGCGCGACCGGCTGTTTGAGGACTACCAGGATCTGGAGGTCCGCTACGATCTCCGGCCGAGCTACTGGGTCGACTCTGAAGGCGGCTGGGGCGCAGGACGGGTCGAGCTGGTCGAACTGCCGACCGACAACGAGACGTTCGACAACGTCGTCGCCTATTGGGTTCCGGAGACGCCGCCGAAAGCCGGCGAGTCGCTGCGATTTTCATACGGGCTGCGCGCCCTGAAGCTCGCCGAGCGGCTGACGCCCGAGGCCCACGCGGTGCATACCTTCGTGACGGAGGCGCGCGCCTCCGGCGACCCGAACCCGGGGCCTCCCCATGTGCGGCGCTTCATCGTCGATTTCGCCGGGGGCGAGTTGGCGTATTGGCTCGACGAGCCGAAGCGGGTGGTGACCGACACCCGCGCCAGCGTCGGGAAGATCAACGCCGCTTATGTGGTGCCCAATCCGGAGATACGCGGCTTTCGCCTGTTCCTCGATCACGAGATCGAGCAGCCGAACACGTCGGCGGAGCTCAGGGCGCTGCTGAAGGTCGGCGACCGTGTGATCACGGAAGCATGGGTCTTTCCCTGGACGCGGAGGGACTGAGCTCCCACTGCTAAGGCCTCAGTCGCCGAGGCTTTGACAACGCTGCCCTCGCGATCGATCCTTTCGGCCTCGGGGGCAGGGGGCCGCCTTGGACGTCCTGTTCATTCACAACAACTTCCCGGGGCAGTTCATCCACACGTCGCGGGCGCTCGCCCGTCGGCCCGGCGTCAGGGTCTTCGCCGCCGGCGGGCCGACCGCGCGTCCCCGTCCCGGCGTCACTCTGGCGACTTACAGGACGCCCGCCTCTCCGCCGCGCGCAGGCCACCCGCTCGCCGAGCGCTTCGTGGCGGACGTGGTGCGCGGCGAGCTCTCGGCCAGCGCCATGCAGCGGCTGAAGCGCGAGGCGGGCTGCGACCCGGCGGTGGTGGTCGGCCACTCCGGCTGGGGAGAGACGCTGTTCGCGCGGGATCTGTTCCCCAACGCGCGCCATCTCGTCTACAGCGAGTTCTTCTACAATTTCAGCGGGGCGGACGTCGGCTTCGATCCGGAATTCCCGGAGGCCGGGCTGCGATCGGCGCTGCCGGTGAGGACCAAGAACGCCGCTATGCTGACCTCGCTCGCAGCAGCCGATCTCGGCCTCTCGCCGACCGACTGGCAGAAGCGCCAGCACCCTCAGTTTCTGTGGGACAAGATCAAGGTGATCCATGACGGCGTGGACACCGCCGCCGCCTGCCCGAAGCCGAACGCGCGCTTCGCGATCCCCGGAACCAACCTGACGCTCAGGCCGCGCGACGAAGTCATCACTTTCGTGAACCGTCAGCTCGAGCCCTATCGCGGCTACCATGTCTTCATGCGCGCGCTGCCGGAGATCCTGAAGCGGAGGCCGCACGCGCAGGTCGTGATCGTCGGGGGCGACGGCGTGTCCTACGGGCGCCGCGCGCCGGAGGGCAAAACCTGGAAGGACATCTTCCTCGACGAGGTGCGCGACCGGCTCGACGTCGGCCGCGTCCACTTCGTCGGCAACATCCCGAAGCCCGACTTCATCGCGATGCTGCAGGTGTCGTCCTGCCACGTCTACCTGACCTATCCCTTCGTGCTGTCCTGGTCGCTGCTGGAAGCCATGGCGGCGGAATGCCTGATCGTGGCGTCGGACACGCCGCCGGTGCGCGAGGTCATCGCAGACGGGATCACCGGACGGCTGTTCGATTTCTTCGACGTGGCAGGTCTCTCTGAGCTCGTGGTGGAAAGCCTGGCTGAGCGGGAGCGGCTCGGCGCGCTCGGTCGCGCCGCACGTGCGTTCGCGGTCGAGAACTACGATCTCGAGCGGGTCTGTCTGCCGCGCCAGCTTGCCTTGATTGACGGTCTCGCCGGACAGAATACGGTGAATGGTTCGTTGCGCCCGGCCGAGTCTTCCGTGGCATAAGAGCAACATAAATAGAACAGAGCGCCGCGCTTTCGCGCACGCCGCCCAATTCGCCGCCATTCAGCCACAAAGCCCCAACTATTTCGGGGGTAACCTGCTGCCTGAGAACGCAGTCTCGTCTTGAGACGGTCGGGGGACCAAAGCGTTCAGCAGCGGCAGGCCGCGTGCGTTCGGACATCGGCGTCAACCAGCGCCTTCGTCGGTCCGCTCCGCTGAGCGTGCGTATGGGGCGTGTCTCGCCCCAAGGGATTGGGGCGGAATGGACGCGAACGTCTTCGACAAGTCGAAACTGCCCAGCCGTCATGTGACCGAGGGTCCGGCGCGCGCTCCCCATCGCTCATACCTTTATGCGATGGGCCTGACGAAGGCGCAGATCCATCAGCCGCTGGTCGGCGTCGCCTCGTGCTGGAACGAGGCCGCGCCCTGCAACATCTCCCTGATGCGCCAGGCGCAGGCGGTGAAGAAGGGCGTCGCGGCGGCGAACGGCACGCCGCGCGAATTCTGCACCATCACCGTCACCGACGGCATCGCCATGGGCCACGAGGGCATGAAGTCCTCGCTGGCGTCCCGCGACGTGATCGCCGACTCCGTCGAGCTCACCATGCGCGGCCACTGCTACGACGCGCTCGTCGGCCTCGCGGGCTGCGACAAGTCGCTGCCGGGCATGATGATGGCGATGGTCCGCCTCAACGTGCCGTCGATCTTCATCTATGGCGGCTCGATCCTGCCGGGCTCCTATCGCGGCCAGCAGATCACGGTCCAGGACGTGTTCGAGGCGGTCGGCAAGCACTCCGTTCACGCCATATCGGACGAAGACCTCGACGAGATCGAGCAGGCGGCGTGCCCGTCCGCCGGCGCCTGCGGCGCGCAGTTCACCGCCAACACCATGGCGACGGTCTCCGAGGCGATCGGCCTCGCGCTGCCGTACTCGGCTGGCGCGCCCGCGCCTTACGAGATCCGTGACCGGTTCTGCATGGCGGCCGGCGAGATGATCATGGATCTGATCGCCCGCAACATCCGCCCGCGCGACATCGTCACCCGCAAGGCGCTCGAGAACGCGGCCACGGTCGTGGCGGCCTCTGGCGGATCGACCAACGCCGCTCTTCACCTGTCGGCCATCGCTCATGAAGCCGGGATCGAGTTCGACCTGTTCGACGTCGCCGAGATCTTCCGGCGGACCCCATATGTGGCGGATTTGAAGCCCGGCGGTCGTTATGTCGCCAAAGATCTATTCGAAGTTGGCGGCGTGCCGCTGCTTATGAAGACTCTGTTGGACCACGGTTTTCTTCATGGCGACTGCATCACCGTAACTGGACGCACGATCGCCGAGAACATGGAGAAGGTTCGCTGGAACGCCGACCAGGATGTCGTTCTGCCGGCTGACCGGCCGCTGACCAAGACCGGCGGCGTGGTCGGGCTGCGCGGCAACCTCGCTCCGGACGGCGCGATCGTGAAGGTCGCGGGGATGAAGCAACAGCGCTTCTCCGGCCCGGCGCGCTGCTTCGACAGCGAGGAGGCCTGCTTCGAGGCTGTCTCCAATCGGACCTACAAGGAAGGCGAGGTGCTGGTCATCCGCTACGAAGGCCCGAAGGGCGGCCCCGGCATGCGCGAGATGCTCGCGACGACGGCCGCGCTCTACGGCCAGGGGATGGGCGACAAAGTGGCGCTCATCACGGACGGCCGGTTTTCGGGGGCGACGCGTGGTTTCTGCGTCGGCCATGTCGGGCCGGAAGCCGCCGTCGGCGGGCCGATTGGCCTTATCCGCGACGGCGACGTGATCACCATCGACGCGGTGGCCGGGTCGATCGAGGTCGCGCTCACGGACGAGGAGCTCGATGCGCGCCGGCTGGAATGGCGGCCGCGCGACAATGGCTTCGGCTCCGGAGCGCTGTGGAAATATGGCCAGGGCGTGGGTCCCGCGCGCTTCGGCGCCGTGACCCATCCGGGCGGCAAGTATGAGCGGCGCTCCTATGCCGATGTCTGATCGAGTAGCCGCCATCGCGGTGGCTCTGGTCGCGCTGTTCGGCGCCGCTGGCGCTGCGCAGGCTTTCGACGGCGCGCCGACGAGCTCCAAGAACGAGCAGCCTTCGCCGTTCGAGGCCTTCCAGACCGGCGCGCGCGCCTACATCGCGGGCGACAAGGCGACGGCGGTGACCTCGCTGCTCGACGCCGCGAAGCGTGGGCACGCGATGGCCCAATGGAAGCTCGCCCGCATGTACGCGGAGGGCGACGGGGTCGACCGGGACGACGTAAAAGCGTTCGACTACTTCAGCCAGGTGGCCAACGCCCACGCCGACGACGCGCCGGGCACCATGCAGGCGCGGTTTGTCGCCAACTCCTTCGTCGCGCTCGGCAACTATTACCTCGACGGCGTTCCGAACAGCCCGATCCGCTCGGATCCGGCCCGCGCCCGCGAAATGTTCGCCTATGCGGCGTCGTATTTCGGCGACCCGGACGCCCAGTACAATCTGGCCCGGATGTATATCGACGGGCCGGACGGGGAAAAAGACCCGCGGCAGGCGGCCCGCTGGCTCGGGCTCGCGGCGAACAAGGGGCAGCGTGAGGCGCAGGCGGTGCTGGGCCACATGCTGTTCAACGGCCTTGAGGTGCCGCGCCAGCGGGCCCGCGGCCTGATGTGGCTCATGCTCGCCAACGACGCGGCCGGCGGCAGCCAGAAATGGATCGCTGACCTTTACGGCCAGGCAGTCGCGCAGGCTTCGCCGGACGAGCAGGAGACGGCTCAGAGCTACGTGACGGCCTGGAAAAAGGACCGCGAGTAGCCGCGCGGCCTGGTCGCGACGCCTCCAGCGCAGCAGGCGCGGGCGGCTTCTGGCTATAGAGCGGCGGCGGAATCGAAGTTGGGGCACGCTTGGTGTCACGCGGCTGGAGCAGACGCCCTGCGCGGCCCCGGAACGTCTTCGTCGCCGATCAGATCGCCAGCTCGACCACCACCGGCACATGGTCCGATGGCCGCTCCCAGGCCCGGACATGCTTGTCGATGCGGACGCCGACGAGCCGGTCGGCCGCCTGCGGCGAGAGCAGCAGATGGTCGATGCGGATGCCGTCGTTCTTCTGCCAGGCGCCGGCCTGATAATCCCAGAAGGTGAAGAGGCCCGCCGCATCGTCGCAGGCGCGCAGCGCATCGGTCATGCCGAGGGCGAGCAGACGTCGCCACGCCGCGCGCGTCTGGGGCAGAAACAGCGCGTCATGAACCCACGCCGCCGGGCGCTTCGCGTCCTCGGGCGCCGGGATGACGTTGAAGTCGCCGGCGAGCACAAAAATTTCCTCGTTCGCCAGCCGTTCAGCGGCGTGCGCGCGCAGCCGCTCCATCCAGGCGAGCTTGTAATCGTACTTCGGCGAGTCCGCAGGGTTGCCGTTCGGCAGGTAGAGGCCTCCGAGCCGAACGACGCCGCCTTCGGTCGAGACCACTGTCTCAATGAAGCGCGCATGCTCGTCCTGTTCGTCGCCGCCGAGCCGCACATGGACGTCCTCGAGCGGATAGCGGGAGAGGATGGCGACGCCGTTGTAGGATTTCTGCCCGTGGACGGCGGCGTTGTAGCCCGCCGCCTCGATCTCCGCCCGCGGAAAGGCGTCGTCGACGCACTTGATCTCCTGCAGGCACACCAGATCCGGCCTGGCCTCGTCGAGCCACCTCAGCAGCGCCTCGAGGCGCGTCTTGACCGAGTTCACGTTCCAGGTGGCGATCTGCACGATGTCCCTCTCCGCACAGCAATGCGATAGACGAAAAAAAGGCCGCTCGCGAGGCGAGCGGCCTAAGTCTAGGGAGGAAACGCCCAAGGAGGGCAAACGACAGAAAGCGCAAACCGTCCGTCGCTGACGATTATCTCGCCTTTCCGACGCGATTTTTCCAGTACTGCGATCGAAATTCGGACCGCGCGAAACGACGCAGGCGCTTGTCACTCGCACGATCGGAAAAGCCGATCGTCGGGTCATGTCCACGAAGACGCCGGCTGCGGGCGAATGTCACAAACTCAACCACATAACAGCCGCGAAAATGGGCGGACGATGGCGAAATCCGCAGCAGCGGAAGCCTTCGCCGCGCCATCATGCGCGATGCCTCCTAGATCAGCTCTCGTTCTGAAGCCGAGCCTTCGCGGTAAAACGGGGTAGGCAGGTCACGCTCCAGCCCGTCGTCCAGCCGTTTCGCCAGATCATCGAGAACCCTGCTGGTGATCGCCGGCAGATCAAGCGCACGCGCTTCGCCGAAGGTGACCCAAACCAGCTCGACCAGTTCCGCCTCCGGGTGGATCACGTCAGGCCTGGTGGCCGAGACGAGTGAAAGATCGGCGGCGAAGAAGCGGGTGTCGAAGCGGCGAGGGCGGCCCGGCGGCGTGATCGCACGCGCCACCAGGTGGAGCCCCTCGAGCGACGGAAAGACGCGGGCGTCGGCGAAGGTCGTCCAGGAATCGCTGCGGACGTGGAAGCCGTCCATATCCGCTTCGCCGATCAGCAGCCCCGTCTCTTCCGCGAGTTCGCGGATTGCGGCGAGGCCATAGGCCCGTGCGCGCGTGATCGACGGCCGCGCGACGCGCGTCTGGAGCCTGCGCTCGACATGGGGCGCGTATGTGCCGGCGACGTTGACGCGGCCGTCCTGAGCTTCGACCCGCCCGCCGGGGAACACATACTTGCCTGGCATGAACCGCACCGCGTGGTGGCGGCGGCCCATGAGGAACTTGGGCTCTGCGCCTGAACGGTCGAGCAGGATGAGCGTCGCCGCGTCCCGGATCGGTAGCCGGGGCTTCGCAGAGGGCTGTTCTGGCCGAAGGTCCTCGGCCGAATGGGACCCGGCGCTCAATTGTGCGGCGTGGGGCGGAGGCCGCCGTCGCCCGGCAGGCCATCTTCCTCGCCGCCGAAGCCGTGCATCCTCAGCGCCCATTGGAGGCCGACGAGCGCGCCTTTGACGGGCGGCAGCAGGGCGAGCGAGAGGATCAGGGTCAGCGGCAGCCAAAGAGCCATGTGCAGCCACACGGGCGGCTGGTAAGCGACCTCGACGCTCAGGATCAGCCCCACGATGATGTGGCCGACGATGAAGATCACCACGTAGGGCGGCGCGTCGTCGGCGCGCTGGTGGCGCAACTCCTCGCCACAGACCCCGCAGGCGTCGGCGACCTTCAGATAGGCTCGGAACATCCGGCCGCGGCCGCAGGCCGGGCACCGGCACAGCGCTCCGCGGAGCATTGAGCGACCAATCAGGCGCGGCGGGGCAGCGGCGTCGTCCGGAGCCGTCTTAACCTCGAAGCTCATCGGGATCCCTTGCCTTTCGCGCCGCGCGTCTCGCGTCCGACCTTCCGGCCCCGCGCGGCCTTCCTGGAGTCGGCGGCGGCGGTACGCCGCGCCCCGCGCTTGCCGCGGCCGAGCGGCCGCCCTTGCCGCCCCTCGGACAGCATCTCGAAGCGCAGCGCGCCCGCGACGGGCGCCGCCTCCACGAGCTTGACCTCAACCGTATCGCCGAGCCGGTAGGTTTCGCCGGTCCGCTCGCCGACGAGCGCCCGAGCGGCCTCGTCATGCGCGAAATAGTCCGCGCCGAGCGTCGACGCCGGCACGAAGCCGTCGGCGCCGGTCTCGTCCAGCTTTACGAAAAGGCCGGAACGCGTCACGCCCGCGATCCGCCCGGTGAAGCTCGCGCCGACATGGTCGGCGAGGAAGTGCGCGATCAGCCGATCCACGGTCTCGCGTTCGGCCGCCATCGCACGGCGCTCGGCCGCCGAAATCCGTGCGCCGATTTCTCCCAGCGTCTCGGTCGTGGCGCTGTCGGGCAGGCCGTCCGATCCGAGATCGAGCGCGCGGATCAGCGCGCGATGGACGATCAGGTCGGCGTAGCGTCGGATGGGTGAGGTGAAATGGGCGTAGCGGCGCAGATTGAGGCCGAAATGGCCGTAGTTTTCGGCCGCATATTCCGCCTGCGCCTGCGTGCGCAGCACCACCTCATTGATGAGACTCGCGCTTTCGGACTCGGCAGTCCGCGCCAGGATGCGGTTGAAGTGCATCGGTCGGAGATTGCCGGATTGCGCGAAGTCGATGTCGAGCGTCTTGAGCAACTCGCGCAGCGCCTCGAGCTTCTCCAGCGAGGGCGCGTCGTGGACGCGGTAGACCAGCGGCGTACGGCGCGCCTCGAGGGTCTCGGCCGCGGCGACGTTCGCCTGGATCATGAATTCTTCGATCAGGCGGTGGGCGTCGAGCCGGGGCGGCACGATCACGCGGTCGACCGTGCCGTCCGGCTTCAGCACCAGCTTGCGCTCGGGCAGGTCAAGGTCGAGCGGACCGCGAGCGTCCCGCGCCGCTTTGAGAGCCGCATAGGCGGCCCAGAGCGGCCTCAGCACCGGCTCCAGCAGCGGTCCTGTGGCGTCATCGGGCGCGCCGTCGATCGCGGCCTGCGCCTGGCTGTAGGAGAGCTTGGCGGCCGACCGCATCATCACGCGGTGGAATGAGTGCCGAAGCTTGCGGCCGTCCTTGCCGATCCACATCCGGACGGCGAGGGCAGGGCGACTTTCCTTTTCGCGCAACGAGCAGAGGTCGTTGGAGATGCGCTCCGGCAGCATCGGAACCACGCGGTCCGGGAAGTAGACCGAGTTGCCGCGCTCAAGCGCCTCTCGGTCGAGTGCGGAGCCGGGATGCACATAGGCCGCCACATCTGCGATCGCGACCGTCACGATGTGCCCACCTGGGTTCGCGGGATCCGGATCGGGCTCCGCGTGCACGGCGTCGTCATGATCCTTGGCGTCCGCCGGATCGATGGTGATGAGCGGAACCTGCCGCCAGTCCTCGCGGCTGCGCAGCGACGCGGCCGGCGCGGCTTCCGCCTCCGCCAGCGCTGCTGCCGGAAAGACATGCGGAATCTGGTGGGCGTGGATCGCGATCAGGCTGACCGCGCGCTCGCTCTTGAGCGAGCCGAGCCGCTCGCGCACCCGGGCGGCCGGGAGACCGTAGCGGCCCTCCTTGATGATGTCGGCGGAGACCAGATCGCCGTCCGTCGCGCCGCCGGAATCGGGGCCGGAGATCGCGAGCTCACGGCCGGCGTTACGCTTCTCCACGGGAACGAGCCGGCCTGAGCCGTCCGGCAGAACACGGAAAATACCGAGCACCCGCGCTGACTGCTTCGACAGCACCTTGATGACGCGGCCGTGGTGGCTCGGGCCGCCTTGCTCGGCCTCTTCAAGCGGCTCGGCGCGGATCAGGACCCGATCGCCGATCCCTGGAGCAAGCCCCGGCTTGCGGCCGCGGGACGGGAGCGGATCGACCAAGATCTTCGGCGCGGCGCCATGCTCGTCCTCGTCCCACTCGGCGGGCTCCGCGAGCAGCTCTCCGTCGCGGTCGCGGCCGACCACATCGGCGAGCACCACCGACGGCAGCACGCCGGCGCGCGCCAGCCGTTTGCCCTTCCGAGCGACGACGCCCTCGTCCTGCAGCTCGTGCAGCATGCGCTTGAGCTCGACGCGATCGGCGCCGGTGATCCGGAACGCGCGCGCGATCTCGCGCTTGCCGACCTTGCCGCCCTCTGAAGCGATGAAGGCGACGAGCTCCTCGCGGGACGGGAGCGGCCCGGTCGCGGCTGCCGGGGCGGGCTTCGGCTTGGACTTACGTGCGGGCGGACGGGCCAAGGCTGCCTTTCAGAGACGCGGGTCGTTGCGCGAGCCCAAGGATTGGCCCTGCCGGGCCGTGACGTTCAGTAAGTTGCGCGGAGCCCCCGTCCCGCAAGAGCCCTCTGGCGGGACGGTCAGCCCGAGGCTGCTTTCTTCGCGCGCGCCGCAGGCTTCGTGGCGGGCTTCTTCGCCGCCGCCTTCTTGGCGGCAGGCTTTCGAGCCGGCTTGCGGCCTCCACCGCTCTTCTCGGCCTTCGCGTCGACCAGTTTTACGGCTTCGTCGAGCGTCAGCGCTTCCGGGTCCACGCCCTGAGGCAGGGTGGCGTTCACCTTGCCGTATTTGACGTAGGGGCCGTAGCGCCCGGCGTGGACCGTGAGCGGGCCTCCGCCGGGGTGCTCGCCGAGCGCGCGGCCCGCCACCGCGCCGCGGCCGCCGCGCTTGTCCTTCTTTTCAGCGAGCGCTGCGACGGCCCGGTTGATGCCGACGGAAAAGACCTCATCCACGCCGTCGAGATTGGCGTAGACGCCGTCATGGCTGACATACGGTCCGTAGCGGCCAAGATTGGCCTCGATCGGCTTGCCGGTCTCAGGATGCGCTCCCACCAGCCGGGGCAGCGACAGCAGCTTGAGCGCGCTCTCGAGATCGATCTCCGCGGCCGACCAACCCTTGGGCAGCGAGGCGCGCTTCGGCTTCTCCTTCTCGACTGGCTCGCCGAGCTGGACGTAGGGACCGAAGCGACCATTGCGCAGCGTCACCTCCTGGCCGGTGGCGGGATCGGAGCCAAGCGTCTTGACGCCCTCTGCGCCGGCCGCGGCGCCGTCCGCGCCGTCGAGTTCAGCGCCGAGCGGGCGCGTGTACCGGCACTCCGGATAGTTCGAACAGCCGACGAACGAGCCGAACTTGCCGAGCTTCAGCGAGAGCTGGCCTGTTCCGCAGGTCGGGCAGACCCGCGGATCGGAACCGTCGGCGCGGGCGGGGAAGATGTAGGGGCCCAGGACGTCGTTCAGCGCGTTCAGCACCTCGGTGACGCGAAGTTCCTTGGTGGCGTCGATCGCGCCGGTGAACTCGCGCCAGAAGTCCCGAAGAACCTCTTTCCAGTCGATCTCGTCATTCGAGACCCGGTCGAGCTGCTCCTCGAGACCGGCCGTGAAGTCATACTCGACGTAGCGGTTGAAGAAGCTCTCGAGGAACGCGGTGACGAGCCGGCCTTTGTCGTCCGGCACGAGCCGCTTCTTGTCGAGCTGCACATAGCCGCGGTCGCGCAGCACGGTGAGCGTGGCCGCATAAGTCGAGGGGCGGCCGATGCCGAGCTCCTCCATGCGCTTGACGAGAGCGGCCTCGGTGTAACGCGGCGGCGGCTCCGTGAAGTGCTGCGCGGCGGCGACCGGCGCGACGCGGGACAGCCGCTCGCCGGCGCTCATCTGCGGCAGGCGGCGGGCTTCGTCGTCCTCCTCGTCGTCCCGACCTTCCTGGTAGAGCGCGAGAAAGCCGTCGAAGGTGATGACCGTGCCGGTGGCGCGAAGCTCGATCTGCCGGTCCGATCCGGTCGCCGAGATGTCGACCGTGGTGCGCTCGACCTCGGCGGACTCCATCTGACTGGCGACCGTCCGCTTCCAGATCAGTTCGTAGAGCTTCGCCTGGTCGTCATCGAGCCGGCGCGCCATCTCTTTCGGCGAGCGCCGCGGGTCGGTGGGGCGCACAGCCTCGTGGGCCTCCTGCGCGTTCTTCGCCTTCGTCGTGTAGCGACGCGCCGAGGACGGCACATAGCGGTCGCCATATTCGGAGCCGATCAGCGAACGGACGGCCGTGACCGCTTCGGGCGCCATATCGACGCCGTCGGTCCGCATATAGGTGATCAGACCGACGGTCTCGCCGCCGATGTCGACGCCCTCATAGAGCCGCTGCGCGAGCTGCATCGTGCGGTTCGGCGCGAAACCGAGCTTGCGCGACGCCTCCTGCTGGAGAGTCGAGGTGGTGAAGGGCGGCTGCGGATTGCGCCGCCCGGGCTTCGCCTCGACATTGGCGACCGCGAGCTCCGACGCCTCGATCGCCTGCTTCAGCGCCGTCGCCGTCGCCTCATCCGCAACGTCGAGGCGGCCAAGGCGCTTGCCGTCGGCCGAGGAGATCCGCGCCTCGAAGGTCTCGCCGCGCGGCGTCGCAAGCTGCGCCGCCAGCGACCAATATTCTCTCGGCTTGAAGCGCTCGATCTCGACCTCGCGGTCGCAGACCAGCCTAAGCGCCACCGACTGCACCCGGCCCGCGGAGCGCGCCCCCGGGAGCTTGCGCCACAGGACCGGCGATAGGTTGAAGCCGACGAGATAGTCGAGGGCGCGGCGCGCCAGATAGGCGTCGACCAGCGCGGAGTCGATCTCGCGCGGATGTTTCATGGCGTCGAGAATGGCCTGCTTGGTGATCGCATTGAACACCACGCGCTCGACCGGCTGGTCCTTCAGCGCCTTCTTGGCGCGCAGCACCTCCAGCACATGCCACGAGATCGCCTCGCCCTCGCGGTCCGGGTCGGTCGCCAGGATCAGCTTGTCCGCGCCCTTCACGGCGCGTGCGATCTCGTTCAGCCGCTGAGCCGATTTGCCGTCGACCTCCCACAGCATGCGGAAGTCCGCGTCCGGGTCCACCGACCCGTCCTTGGCCGGAAGGTCACGTACGTGGCCGTAGGAGGCGAGGACCTCGTAGTCCGAGCCGAGATATTTGTTGATCGTCTTCGCCTTTGCGGGCGATTCGACGATGACGACGTTGTGCATAAAGCGGAAGCCCCTGGCCGGCCGGTTGCCCACGGCGGCGGCCGGAAAATGGGAGAGCGCTTGGAAGGTGTCAAATCGGTCCTCGGCGATGACCTCCTCAAGAGGGCGCAAAACGGCAAGGAGACGTAGCGTTCACACGCCTACTGGTTTATAAAGTTTCCGAATGCAACTAATGAGGGAGGCGAGCGGTTGTCTCCATTGGACCAGCGGACGCGGCTTCGCGCTCCGCCGCCCAATTCTCCCAAGGCCGAGGAAACCGCGGCTTATGTGGCGTCGCTTTCCGGCGACCTTCGCGAGCTGGCCCGTCGAAGCGGGCTGACGACCCTCGCCTACCTTCTCGACATGGCGCGGCTCGAGGCCGAGGCGGAGATCCGCGCCCGCGAGAACTCCGCCGACTCGTCAGGCCCAGAGGCCGCCGGCCGCTAGCCTGACCCTGCCGTCCGCCTGACGCTCCAGCCGTCCCGCCAGTTCAAGCTCGAGCAGCACGATCTGGACGGTGCGGGCGTCAGCGCCGGCCTGCCGGACAAGCTCGTCCACCGAGGCGGGGGAGGGACCCAGAAGCTCCAGAATCCGCGCCCGCTCGTCGCCGGCCGGTTCGCCGGCCTCGAAGCCCGCGGCCTCGGCCTGCGCCAAGGAAATCGGGCGGGGAGGCGGAGGCCCGCGATCCACCAGCGGGGCCAGCGCCTCGATCACGTCGTCGGAGCGCGTGATGAAGGTCGCCCCGTCGCGCAGCAATCCGTTCGAGCCTTCGCAGCGCGGATCGAGCGGCGATCCCGGGGCCGCCATGACCTCACGTCCCATCTCGCCGGCGAGCCGCGCGGTGATCAACGAGCCGGACCGGAGCGCCGCCTCGACGACGATCACGCCGAGCGACATCCCGGCGATCAGTCTGTTTCGCCGGGGAAAGTCGCGTCCGCGCGGTTGCCAGCCCATCGGCATCTCGCTGACCAGCGCTCCCTCGCCGACGATGCGGCCTGCGAGATCTGCGTGTTCGGGCGGATAGACGCAGTCGAGGCCGCCGGCAAAGGCCGCCACCGTGCCTGAGGACAGCGAAGCCGAATGCGCCGCGGCGTCGACGCCGCGGGCGAGCCCTGAGACGATGACCCAGCCCGCGCCGCCGAGCTCCGCGGCGAGCCGCGCCGCGAAGGAGCGGCCGGCGGAAGACGCATTTCGCGCGCCGACGATCGCCACCATCGGCCGCTGGAAGACGCCTGCGGCGCCGGCCACGGCGATGAGCGGCGGGGCGCCGTCGGCGGCGGCGAGGGCGGCCGGATAGTCGATCTCTCCGAGGGCGACGAAACGCGCGCCCCGCCGCCGAGCCTCGACCATCTCATCCTCGGCCTCGGCCAGGCTGCATACGCGGATCGCCCGTCCGCCGCGGCGCGCGAGGTCAGGGAGCGCCTCAATGGCGGCCGCAGCCCCGCCGAAGTGATTGACGAGACTGCGGAAGGTCTGCGGGCCGACGTTTTCGGAACGGATCAGGCGGAGCCAAGCGATCCGCTGGTCGTCGCTCAGCCGGGCCGGCATCGCCCGCTTACCCGCCGCCGGGCGCGGCTGAGTGCTGGCCTATGCGGCTTTCCTCCCCCGCCAGGAGGCGGCCGATATTGTCGCGGTGGAGGACCCACAGCAGCGCCGTCAGGGCCGCGAACACGATCGCTGTCTCGGCCGGCTGCCAGATGGCCAGCAACGCCGGCGCCACCAGGCTGGCGACCAGGGCCGAGGCGGAGGAATAGCGGGTGACGAGGGCGACGGCGATCCAGACCGCCGCGAAGGCGAGCGCGACCGGCCATGCGATCCCGAGCAGCGCTCCCACATAGGTCGCGACGCCCTTGCCGCCCTTGAAACGGAGCCAGACGGGAAAGACGTGTCCGACAAAGGCTGCGGCACCCGCGAGGACAGCGGCATGGCCGTCCCACAACCATGTCGCGATGAGCACTGCGGCGGTCGCCTTGAGCATGTCCCCGAGCAGCGTCAACGCCGCCAGTTCCTTGCGGCCCGTCCGCAGGACGTTCGTGGTGCCGATGTTGCCGGACCCGATGGCCCGAATATCGCCGCCGCCGCCGAGGCGCGTGACGATCACCCCGAACGGGATCGATCCGAGCAGATAGCCGAGGGCGATGGAGGCGAGGAGGGCGAGTGACATTGTCCGGGATCGGAACGCTCGGGTTGGCCACGAGTCGAGTCATTGCGCAGCCGGTCGGCCGCGGGATTTTCAAACGTAGGCGTAGACGGTCCGGCCGGCAACGACGGTGCGCAGAGTCCGGCCCTGCAGCCGTGCGCCGTCGAACGGCGTGTTCTTCGACTTCGATCTGAGCGCCGAGGGATCGAGAACCCACGGCGCGTCGAGATCGACGACGATCAGATCGGCGGGCGCGCCGATCCGCAGCGCGCCGCCCGGCAGACCGAGCAGTTCCGCCGGTCGGGTGGACATCGCCGCGAGCAGGCGGTGAAGCGTGACGTCGCCGGCCTGCACCAGCCGCAGTCCGGCGGCGAGCATGGTCTCCAGCCCGATCGCGCCGTCTTCGGCCTCAGCGAAAGGCCGTCGCTTGGTCTCGACATCCTGCGGATCGTGCGCCGACACGACGACGTCGATCACGCCGTCCGCAAGGCCCTGGACCAGCGCGCGCCGGTCGTCCTCGCTGCGCAAGGGCGGGGCCACCTTGAAGAAGGTTCGATATTCGCCGACGTCGTTCTCGTTCAGGGAGAGATGGGCGATCGACGCGCCGCATGTGACCGCCGCGCCCGACGCCTTGGCGCGCGCAATGACCTCCAGGCTCGCCGCGCAGGTCACGAGGCTCGCGTGATACCGGCAGCCGGTGAGCGCGGCGAGCCGCACGTCCCGCTCGATGATCAGAGTCTCTGCGGCGGCGGGACGACCGCGCAGGCCGAGCCGGGTTGCGAACTCGCCTTCGTTCATCGCGCCGCCGGCGATGAGCTCCGGATCCTCGGCGTGGCAGCACACCAGCGCCCCAAAATCCCTGGCGTAGGTCATCGCGCGGCGCATCACCCGGGCGCTCGCGATGGTGCGCGGCCCGTCCGCGAAAGCGACCGCCCCGGCCTCCAGGAGGAGCCCGATCTCGGTCATCTCCGCGCCGGCGAGACCTTTGGTGAGGGCCGCCATCGGGTAGACGTTGACGCTCGCCGTGTCGCGCGCGCGCCGCTTGAGGTAGTCGACGATTTCGGGCGCATCGACGGGCGGAGTCGTGTCGGCGCGCGTCACGATCGTCGTCACGCCGCCGGCCGCGGCGGCCTCGCTTGCAGTCGCGATGGTCTCGCGGTGCTCGGCGCCGGGCTCGCCGACGAACGCGCCGAGATCGATCAGCCCCGGCGCGAGAGTCGCTCCACGGCAGTCCACGACTTCGGCGCCGGCGGGGGCGCGGAGATCCTGCCCGATGGCCGCGATGACGCCATGCTCGACGAGCAGGCCGCCGATTTCGTCGCGCCCGTCTGACGGACAGACCAGCCGAGCGTTGATGAACAGCGTCGGGGGCGCCTCTGGCGCGGAGGGGTCACGCATCGGGAAGATGCCGCGCCAGAGCCTCGAGCACCGCCATCCGCACCGCGACCCCCATCTCGACCTGATCGCGGATCAGCGAGCGCGGGCCGTCGGCGACTTCAGAGGCGATCTCGACGCCGCGGTTCATCGGGCCGGGATGCATCACCACGGCGTCCGGCGCTGCATAGGCGAGCTTCGCGGCGTCGAGCCCGAAGTGGTGGAAGTATTCCTTCACGGAAGGAACGAAAGAGCCGTTCATCCGCTCGAGCTGCAGCCGCAGCATCATGACGACGTCGGCGCCTTCCAGCCCTTCGCGCATGGTTCGGAAGGCCGTCACGCCGAGCCGCTCGACGCCCGCAGGCAGCAGCGTGGAGGGCGCGACCACCCGCACCCGGGCGCCCAGCGCGTTCAGCAGGAGGATGTTCGAGCGGGCGACGCGGCTGTGCAGCACGTCGCCGCAGATCGCCACCGTTAGCCCCTCGATGCGGCCCTTGGCGCGCTTGATCGTGAGCGCGTCGAGAAGCGCCTGCGTCGGGTGCTCGTGAGCGCCGTCGCCGGCGTTGACGACCGAGCAGTCGACCTTCTGGGCGAGGAGCGCCACCGCGCCCGCCGCGTGGTGACGCACGACGATGATGTCCGGCCGCATCGCGTTCAGCGTCGCGGCCGTGTCCAGCACCGTCTCGCCCTTCTTGATCGAGGAAGACGCGACCGACATGTTCATCACGTCGGCGCCCAAACGCTTCCCGGCGATTTCGAACGACGACTGGGTGCGCGTCGAGCTCTCGAAGAACAGATTGATCTGGGTGCGGCCGCGCAACGTGGTGCGCTTCTTCTCGATCTGGCGGCTCAGACCGACCGCGTCCTCTGCGGCGACGAGCAGGCCTTCGATCTCGTTCGGAGACAGCCCCGCCACGCCAAGCAGGTGCCGGTGGGGGAAGGCGAACGGCGGGCTCGGCTCGGGGCGCATCAAGGCCGGTCTCTTAGCCCCACCACGACACAGCGAGCAAGCTTGCAGACGATCTTGTCCACGTTCGCGATAGCACCATCTTTTCTACGAGGGGGCTCTCAGGCCGGCAGCGCAGGCGGTCGACCTCCAGTTCGGCGACGTCCGGCTCTTCAGAACCTGCCGGCGTTCGCAGGGAGAACGTGCAATGAAATCGATTCGGAATGCGATCATCGCCGGCGTCTCGGCGATCGGCATGGCGGCTGCCGCGGTTCCGGCGCAAGCCGCTTCGGCTGATGGGACCATCGCCGGCGTCAAGTATAGCGACATCCAGACTGTGGGCTTCCGGGGCGCGCACGGCGGCGGCGGTCACTGGGGCGGGCACGGCGGCGGTCATTGGGGCGGGCACGGCGGCGGCCATTGGGGCGGCGGCGGCCACTGGGGTGGCGGCGGCCATTGGGGTGGCGGCGGGCGCCATTGGGGCGGCGGCGGATGGGGCGGACGCGGCTACTATGGCGGCCGTCACTATGGCTATTACGGCCACCGTCATCGGTACTACGGCGGCTACGCGGCCGCGGGCATCCTCGGTCTCGCCGCGGGAGCCGCGCTCGCAAGCCCGTACTATTACGGCGATGACTACTATTATGGCCGGCCATACGGCTACGGGTATCGGCGCGCCTATTACGGCGCCGAGTGCCAGATCATCACCCGCACGCATGACCGCCGTGGTCGTCCGATCCGGGTGATCCGCTATCGGCCCTGCTGATTACTGAAGGCGGGCCGAGCTTCACGGCTCGGCCCGCTCTCCTGCCTGAGAATCCCGGGAGTTGCGTCTCAGCGCAGCCAGACGATCGAGCGCGCCCTGCAGGATGTAAGCTGCCGCGAGCTTGTCGACCGTCTCGGCGCGACGTTTGCGACTGGCGTCAAAAGAAATCAGCAGCCGCTCCACCGCGGCCGTCGAAAGCCGCTCGTCCCAAAGCCCTATCGGAACCTCGACGCGCTGTGAGAGGTTCCGGGCGAAGGCCCGCGTCGCCTGCGCCCGCGGTCCTTCCGTGCCGTCCATGTTCATCGGCAGGCCCAGCACAAGGCCGACGCAGCGGCGGCTCGCCATGATGGCGAACAGCCTTTCGGCGTCGAGCGTGAACTTCTTGCGAGCTATGGTCTCCAGCGGAGACGCGATCATGCGCGCCGGGTCCGAGACCGCGACGCCGATCGTCTTGGTGCCCAGATCGAGTCCGATCACCTGTCCGATCGCCGGGAGATCGGCTCCGAAGCGCTGTATATCGTCGTGTATCGCCGCCATCGGCGCCTTGTAGCACAGCATGGCGCCGCCCGCGGCGCGCTTGCCCTCCGGTGCGAACCGATTAGTTGTCTGCGGCGACTCTCACCGGGACGAGGACGACGCACCTTATGCGCATCACCTGGTACGGCCATTCCGCCTTCAAGCTCGAATTCGGCTCGAGCACCGTCCTGATCGACCCGTTCCTGGAGAACGGAACGTTCCATGGCGACAGGACGGCAGCCGCCAAGGGCACGACGCACATCCTGCTCACCCACGGCCATTTCGATCATGTCGGCGAAACCGTCGAAATCGCGAAGCGCACCGGCGCGACCGTCGTGGCGGACTTCGACCTCGCCCAGTGGATCGGCGCGCAGGGCGTCGAGAAGCTCGAGCCGATGAACACCGGCGGCTCGATCGAGCTCGGCGGGTTCCGGGTCACGATGACCCAGGCGCTGCATTCGTCGGGCAAGCTCGAGAACGGGGTCTCGCACTATCTCGGCGATCCGCACGGACTCATCGTCTCGCCCCAGGGCGAGGACGAGCCGGTCGTCTACGCCATGGGCGACACCGGCATCTTCGGGGACATGAAGCTGATCAACGAGCTCTATGCGCCGACCGTCGGCTTCGTGCCGATCGGCGACCGCTTCACGATGGGGCCGAAGACGGCGGCCTATGCGTGCCGGCATTTCTTCGACTTCGATCTGGTCGTCCCTTGCCACTATGCGACCTTTCCGCCGCTGGAGCAGTCGGCCGACCGGTTCATCGAGCTTATGGACAGCGTGCGCGGAACGATCGTGAAGGCGCCGCCGATCGGCGAAGCGTTCGAAACGGAGTCCTGAGGCGGCAGGCGCTCGGCGTTGCGGGCCGCTGCGGCCCTATGATAAAGCCCGGCCGTCGCCAAAACGCTCCGAAAGCCGCTGATGTCCGTCGACGAACCCACCGTGCGCCGCGTGGCGAAGCTCGCCCGTATCGCGGTCTCCGATGCGGAGGTCGCGAAGCTGCGCGGTGAGCTCGACGCCATCCTATCCTTCGTCGAGGAACTGTCCGGGCTTGACGTCGACGGCGTGGAGCCGATGACGAGCGTCATCCCGACCGCGCTGCGGCTCCGGGAGGACGTTGTCGACGATGGCGAGGACGCCGAGAAGGTGCTCTGCAACGCGCCTGCGCGCGAGGGCGACTTCTACGTCGTCCCGAAGGTCGTCGAATGATCGCGCGCCGTCGCCGAAGCCCCTCGTCCTCCGACATTCGAAGCCGTTCATGACAGACCTGCTTGATCTGACGTTCGCCGAGGCGCGCGCCGCGCTCGCCCGCAAGGATTTTTCCGCGGTCGAGCTGACGCAGGCCTATCTGGCGGCGCTGGAGCAGGCTCGGGCGCTCAACGCCTACGTGCTGGAGACGCCCGAGATCGCCCTGGCGCGGGCGGAGGAATCCGACCAGCGGCTGGCGAGGGGGGAAGCGGGCGCACTCGAGGGCCTGCCCCTCGGCGTCAAGGATCTGTTCTGTACGGAGGGCGTGCGGACGACTGCCTGCTCGCGCATCCTCGACGGGTTCGTCCCGCCGTATGAATCGCATGTCACGGAGCGCATGCGCCGCGCTGGTGCGGTCATGCTCGGCAAGCTCAACAATGACGAGTTCGCCATGGGCTCTTCGAACGAGACCTCCTGCTTCGGAACGCCGGTCAATCCGTGGCGCCGCAGGGGGTCGGAGGCGCCGCTGGTCGCGGGCGGCTCGTCCGGAGGCTCCGCCGCGGCGGTCGCGGCCCGGATCTGTCTCGGGGCGACCGCGACCGACACCGGCGGATCGATCCGGCAGCCGGCCGCCTTCACCGGGACAGTTGGCGTGAAGCCGACTTATGGACGGTGTTCGCGCTGGGGAATCGTGGCCTTCGCCTCGTCGCTCGATCAGGCTGGTCCGATCGCGCGCGACGTGCGCGACGCAGCGATCATGCTGGGCGCGATGGCGGGCTTCGACCGGCGCGATTCGACGTCGGTCGACCGTGAGGTCCCGGATTATGAGGCGGCGGTCGGCCGCTCCGTGAAGGGACTGCGCATCGGCATTCCGCGGGAGTATCGGGTCGACGGCATGCCGGCCGAGATCGAGGCGCTCTGGAGCAAGGGCGCGGAGCAGCTGAAGGCCGCCGGCGCCGAGATCGTCGAGATCTCGCTTCCGCACACGAAATATGCCCTGCCGGCCTACTACATCGTGGCCCCGGCGGAGGCGTCATCGAACCTCGCCCGCTATGACGGCGTGCGCTACGGCATGCGCGTTCCGGGCCGCGACGTCACGGAAATGTACGAGAACACCCGCGCGCAGGGTTTTGGCGCCGAGGTCCGGCGCCGCGTCATGATCGGCGCCTATGTGCTCTCCGCCGGCTATTATGACGCCTATTACGTCCGGGCTCAGAAGGTCCGCACCCTGATCAAGCGCGATTTCGAGACCGTCTTCGCGGATGGCGTCGACGCCATCCTGACGCCGGCCACCCCGTCGGCGGCGTTCGGAATTGGCGAGATGTCGAACGCCTCGCCTGTCGAGATGTACCTGAACGACGTCTTCACCGTGACGGTGAACATGGCCGGCCTTCCGGGGGTTTCGGTGCCGGCCGGG
The DNA here is from genome assembly GCF_035538955.1 of Hansschlegelia sp. Lineage (NCBI taxonomy): Bacteria > Pseudomonadati > Pseudomonadota > Alphaproteobacteria > Hyphomicrobiales > Methylopilaceae > Hansschlegelia > Hansschlegelia sp. Next base: position 319,439 of record NZ_DATLJK010000014.1, on the reverse strand, counting down.
CTGTCCGCCGAGGGCCTTCCGCTGGCGCTTCAGCTCATCGGCCGGCCGTTCGACGAGGAGACCCTGTTCGCCACAGGCGCGGTGATCGAGGACGCCGCGGGCCGATTCTCCGCTGAGCGCTGGTGGTGAGCGCGCGGGAGCGTCCGACCTACGCCTCGATGTCCGAGGTGCGCGCGGCCATCGACGCCATCGACGAGGCGCTCATGCCGCTGATCGCGGCCCGCGCCCACTGCATCGCGGAAGCCGCGCGCCTCAAGGCAGATCCTGAAATCGCGCTGGTTCCCTGGCGGGTGGAGGAGGTCGCGGCGCATGTCCGCGAGCTCGCGCAACGTCACGACGTCGATCCCGATCTTGTCGAAAGGCTGTGGCGTGCGATGATGGCCGAGTTCATCTCCCATGAACGAAGGCTGATGGAGCAGACCGCGTCGCGGTAAGGGCTTCGAGCTCTGGACGGACCCGCTCCCTCGGCTCGGCCGATGGCGCCAATCGGCGTTGCACCAAGCATGAATTCGAACTCCCAGCCCGAGGAGATTGCCGAGAAGCTCGACGAGCTCGCGGCGTCGCCCGATCTCGCCGACGCTCTCGCGTCCGACCGATTCAAGCAGTTCCTCGACCATGTGCCGGTCGCGATCCTCGTCACCGAGATCCGGAAGGCGGACGAGGAGCAGATCGTCTACGCAAACCACGAGGCCGAGCTGATCCTCGGCGTGAGCCTCTCGGACATCGAGAACGCGGGCTGGTCTCAGCTCGACGATCGGCTCACATGCGACGGAAATCTCTCCTTCAGCGCTGCGGTGGTGGCGGACGAGCCGCCGAGTTGCTCTTTCCTCGCCACGCCGCCGGACGCTGCGCCGCTCCGCCACATCGAGTTCCAGGCCGCCCTCGTCACCGGTGAGGACGACCAGCCGCGCTTCCGGCTCGTCGCCTTGATCGACGTGACGGAGCGGGACGCACCGCAGCGGGAGGCGTTCGAGGCGCAGCTTCGCGACAAGGACGTGCTGCTGCGCGAGATTCAGCATCGCGTGAAGAACAACCTCCAGATCGTCACGGCGCTGATCCGTATGGAGGCCCGCAGGGCCGGATCCCAGATCGGCACTGGGCCGTTCGAGCGGCTCGCCGGGCGGATCGAGGCGCTCGGTCTGCTCTACCGGCAGCTGTCCTTCGACGACGCCGCGGGAGCCGTCGACTTGGGGTCGCTGCTGAGCGAGATCGCCGGATCGGTGATCCGCTCCCAGGGAACGGAAGGCGTCAGGCTCGAGCTCCATATCGAGCCCTGCTGGACGACCCTCGACGTCGCCATGCCGATCGGGCTGCTGGTCAATGAACTGCTGACGAACGCCATGAAATACGCCTTCGAGGGCCGCGGGGAGGGCGTCGTGACGGTGCGCTGCCTGAAGGAGGGCGAGAACGAGTGCGTCGTCTCGGTCACGGATGACGGCGTCGGCCTCCCGGAGGGAGAGATCTGGCCGCAGCCCGGCAAGCTCGGCGCGCTGATGGTGAGTTCTCTTGAGGCCAACACCCGGGCGAAGGTCGAGGTCGGATCGTCCGACGCAGGCGGCCTCGCCACCACGATCCGCCTATGGCTTGCGCCGCCGGCGCGGAACTCCAAGGCCTGAAGGCAGCCGGGCGTTGTGCTTCCCTGCGCCTTGGCGGTAGGAGTGGCGACGACATCCCTCGCCAAGGTTCGATCTGACGATGAACGCGCCGTCCCGCACGCCCGCCTCCTCGAAACTGATTTCCGGAGCGACCGGCGACTGGGAGCTGGTCATCGGGCTCGAGATCCACGCTCAGGTGACCTCGGAAGCCAAGCTTTTCTCCGGCTCGTCGACGGCTTTCGGCGCGCCGCCCAACAGCCATGTCAGCCTGGTCGACGCCGCGATGCCCGGCATGTTGCCTGTGCTGAACCACGAATGCGTGCGGCAGGCGATCCGGACCGGCCTCGGCGTGAAGGCCCGCATCAACCTGCAGTCGACCTTCGACCGGAAGAACTATTTCTACCCGGACCTGCCGCAGGGTTATCAGATCTCGCAGTACAAGAGCCCGATCGTGGGCGAGGGAGAGGTCGCGGTCGACCTGCCGGGCGGCGAGACCGTGATGGTCGGCATCGAGCGCATCCATCTCGAGCAGGACGCCGGCAAGTCGATCCACGACCAGGACCCGAGCTCCTCCTACGTCGATCTGAACCGCTCGGGCGTCGCCCTGATGGAGATCGTGTCGAAGCCAGACATGCGCTCATCGGAAGAGGCCAAAGCCTATGTGACCAAGCTGCGCACGATCCTGCGCTATATCGGGACCTGCGACGGCGACATGGAGAAGGGCAATCTTCGTGCGGATGTGAACGTGTCCGTGAGGAGGCCCGGGGAGCCGTTCGGCACGCGCTGCGAGATCAAGAACGTCAACTCGATCCGCTTCATTGGCCAGGCGATCGAGACCGAGGCGCGCCGCCAGATCGGCGTTCTGGAGGATGGCGGAGCGATCGATCAGGAAACCCGCCTGTTTGACCCCGTCCGCGGCGAGACGCGCGCCATGCGCTCCAAGGAGGAGGCGCACGACTACCGCTATTTCCCGGATCCCGACCTGCTGCCGCTCGTCGTCGAGCAGGCCGAGGTCGACGCGCTTGCGGCAAGCCTTCCGGAGCTGCCGGACGCCAAGAAGGCCCGGTTCGTCAGCGACTATGGCGTCACCCCCTACGACGCGATGGTGCTGACGCTCGAGCGCGACTCCGCGGACTTTTTCGAGGAAGTGGCTGAGGGGCGCGACGCAAAGCTCGCCGCCAACTGGGTGATCAACGAACTGTTCGGGCGGCTGAACAAGGAAGGCCGCTCAATCGCCGACAGCCCAGTGTCCGCGCGGCAGCTTGGCGGCCTGGTGGATCTCGTTTCGGAAGACGTGATCTCCGGCAAGATCGCCAAGGACCTGTTCGAGATCCTCTGGACGGAAGGCGGGGACCCGCGGGAGCTGGTGGACAGCCGCGGGCTGAAGCAGGTGACCGACACGGGAGCGATCGAGAAGGTCGTCGACGAGGTGATCGCCGCAAACCCCGAGAAGGTCGAGCAGGCGAGGGCGAAGCCGACCCTGATCGGCTGGTTCGTCGGACAGGTGATGAAGGCGTCGGGCGGCAAGGCGAACCCGCAGGCCGTCAACGCCATCCTGAAGTCGAAGCTCGGCATCTGAGCCAATCCGCAGAGCCATGGCCCTGGAAAGCGTCGCGACGATCTTCGACGGATTTGTGTGGGAACACGCAGTTCGTCTGCTCGCCGCGGTCGCGTGCGGGCTCATGCTCGGCTTCAATCGCGACCTGAAGGGCAAGCCGACCGGCATGCGGACGCTCGGGCTGGTCTCGCTCGGAGCCTGCCTCGTGTCCCTCGCGGCGCTCGAAGATCCAGGCCTGCGCAACGAGCCCGACGCCTTGAGCCGCGTCGTTCAGGGCGTGCTTCAGGGAATTCTCACGGGCGTTGGCTTTATCGGCGCCGGCGTCATCCTGAAAGACACGAGCGACCACCGGGTGCGCGGCCTGACGACCGCCGCGACCGTCTGGCTGACGGCCGCGCTCGGCATCGCCTGCGCGCTCGCCAAATGGCCCCTGATCATCATGGGGCTCGGCCTATCGCTGCTGGTGCTGCTGGTGCCGCACCATTTCGGCCGCAGGTTCGGGGCGCAATCCACCGAAGACGACGGCTGACGCCGCCAAGCCTCTGGCGGCTCAGTGCCCGTCGATGCGGTTCTGAGCGCCCTGCCAGGCGAGAAAGTTCTTGCGCGCCTCCTGCACGAAGGGGCTGCGGCGCACGGCCCACATGAAAAACCGGCCGATGCCGCGGCCAGGCTGGCGCATGGGGCGCTCGAACTGGACCAGCAGGATCACCCGGGTCTCGTCCGTCTCATTCCACACCTCGTGGAAATAGGTGTCGTCAAAGACCGCCGTCTTGCCTTCGCGCCAATAGACCATGTCGTCATGCACGGCCATTCGGCAGCTTTGCCAGTCCTTCGGGACGAGCAAACCCAGATGGCAGGTGATGAGGTTCTTGGTCACGCCCCGGTGTCGCGGGATGCGCGCGCCGGGCGTCAGAATCGAGAAGAAGGCGCTGTTCAGCCCCGGAACCTTGCTGACGAGCTTCGCCGTCTCCGGGCATTTCTCGCAATTCGTTTCGACGCGGTAGCCGTAGCCGAAAAGGAAGAACGACTTCCACTTACGGTCGCCGCCGAGCCGGCCATGATCGGGCGAGATGTCGGCGAGGATCGGGATATCCTCTGTCTGCAGCACGGAGAACGCCTCGCGGCGGATCGTTTCCCAGTTCCGCTCGAGCTCGGCCGTCCACGGAAAGGTCCCGTCCGGAAACACCGGGGGATTTCCGACCAGCGAGGATTTCGCGAGCTGCTCGTCGAGCCAGGGGCGCAGCTTTTTGCCCGTGCGATAGAGCCATCCCCGCTTCGGCTTCGACGGCTTCTTCAGTTCGGTGGCGACTTCGACCATGCGCGTGCTCTGCTGACGTCACCCTCGCGCTTTGGCAGCGGCGAGGGATCTATATTGCCGGCGGCAGTCTATTGCAGCGCACTCATCAGGTCACGTCCCGCCGTTGCAATGCAGGGCCTCCGCTGGCGCCGGTTCAGCTGATCTTCGCCGGCCCCGTCGCGACCGGACGCCCGCCTGCCCCCCATTCCGACCAGGAGCCGTCGTAGAGGCCGGCCGCGCGGGCGCCGACGCCTTCGAGCGCGAGCGCGAGTATCGCGGCGGTGACGCCGGAGCCGCAGGTCGTCACGACCGGCTGCCCAAGGTCCACCCCTGCGGCTCTAAAGGAGGCGCGGAGCTCGTCCTCGCCGCGCAGCCGTCCATCGGCTCCAATCACCTCCTGGACGGGCAGGTTGAGAGAGCCCGGAATGTGACCGGAGGCGAGGCCTGGCCGAGGCTCCGGGGCCTCGCCGCGAAAGCGCGCGGCGGACCTCGCGTCCAAAACCTGAGCGGATTTCGCCGCGATCGCTTCCGCGACTTCATCGGCGCTCTTCACCGCGGTTTGATCAAACCGCGCCTCGAACCGCTGGGGCTGCCGGCGCGAGGCGCCGGCCTCGACTGGCCGCCCCTCCGCCAGCCATTTGGGGAAGCCGCCGTCGAGCACGTAGACCTTTGCGGCTCCCATGACACGGAACGTCCACCAGACGCGGGCGGCCGCGAACAGCCCCGCGCCGTCATAAGCGACGACGGTGGAACCGGAGCCGATTCCGAGCGCTCCGACCGCCTCCGAGAAGACCTCTGGCGACGGCAGCATGTGGGGCAGGTCCGAGGAGACATCCGCAACGGCGTTGATGTCGAAGAACGTCGCGCCCGGTATGTGCCTTTCCCGGAATTCGGCGGCGCCGTCGCGCCCCGCGTCCGGCAGATACCAGGAGCCGTCCACCGGCACGATCTCCGGGTCGCCGAGGCGCTCCGCGAGCCAGTCCGTCGAAACGAGGTTCGGGTTCATTGCGTGACCTTCGCGAGGTCCACCGTTCCGGGGCGCTCCAGCCACGCCGGGACCGGCAGGTCCTTCGACCGCAGGAACTCCGGATTGAACAGTTTTGACTGATAGCGCGTGCCGTAGTCGCAGAGGATCGTCACGATGGTGTGGCCGGGGCCGAGTTCGCGCGCGAGCCGGATCGCGCCCGCGACGTTGACGCCCGACGAGCCGCCGAGGCAGAGGCCTTCATGCTCCAGCAGGTCGAAAACGATCTGCACCGACTCGGCGTCCGGGATCTGGTAGGCAAAGTCGACCGGCGCGCCCTCCAGGTTCGCGGTGATGCGTCCCTGTCCGATCCCTTCGGTGATCGAGGAGCCTTCGGCCTTCAGTTCGCCGCTGGTGTAGTAGCTGTAGAGCGCCGCTCCCGGCGGGTCGGCCAGAGCGATCTTGACGTTCGGGTCGCGTTCCTTGAGCGCCATTCCGGTCCCGGCGAGCGTGCCGCCGGTCCCGACCGCCGAAACGAAGCCGTCGACCTTTCCCTCGAGATCGTCCCAGATCTCGGGACCGGTCGCGTCGATATGCGCTTGTCGGTTCGCGACATTGTCGAACTGGTTCGCCCAGATCACCCCTGCAGGCTCGGTTTTCGCAAGCTCCGCAGCAAGTCGGCCAGAGAGCTTCACGTAGTTGTTCGGGTCCCTGTAGGGCACGGCCGGAACTTCCACGAGCTCGGCGCCGGCGAGCCGGAGCATCTGCTTCTTCTCGTCCGACTGGGTGTCGGGGATGACGATCACCGTGCGGTAGCCGAGCGCGTTCGCCACCAGCGCGAGGCCGATGCCGGTGTTGCCGGCGGTGCCTTCGACGATCACGCCGCCGGGCTGAAGCTCGCCCCTGGCGACGGCGTCCTGGATGATCCAGAGCGCGGCGCGGTCTTTGACGGATTGGCCTGGATTCATGAACTCGGCTTTGCCGAGGATCGTGCAGCCGGTCGCCTCCGAGGGGCCGACCAGCCGGATAAGCGGCGTGTTCCCGATGGCGTCGACAAGCCCGTTGCGGATGCGCATCACAAGGTTCGCTTGGCTGTTTGATCGGGAAGGGCGGGGCGCGCACGTTATGCGCAGGGGCGCGTCGTGAAAAGGTGGGTATGGCCCGACGGCTTGCTCTATTCTCGGATTCGCGTTCGGCGGAGCGGTGATCCGCCACCACCCATCGAGCGTAGCCGCAGCATGGGCGCATAAGAGACAACCGCTGGAAAAGGCGGTCACGGAAGCGTTTGGTGACCAAGCGGACCGAGCCTCAGCCAGCTTCTCCCCGACCGATCGACGCGTTGCTCGCAGGCTATGCGACGGGTTCGCTCGAGCCCCATCTGCATGCGCTGATCGAGTGCCATCTGATCCTCTCTGACGAGAACCGGGCCGTCGTCCGTGCGCTCGAGGAGGCCGCGGCCGCCGAGATGGAGGCCGCGCCCGCGCCGCCGCCGTCGCGGGCGGCCCGGGACCATGTGCTGGCCGCGATCTACACCGGCGGATGGTATGGGCGTCCCCGGCCGCCCAAGGTCGACCCGGACGTGCCGCAGCCTCTGGAGCGTCTGCTGCAGCGACCTTTGTCGGATCTGCCCTGGCGTTTCGCCGGCCCGGGCCTGGGCGAGCATCGACTCTATTCGGACGGTCGCGTCTCGGCCTCGCTGCTGCGCGCGAAGCCCGGATGCGAACTGCCGCAGCACGATCATCACGGCGTAGAGGCGACGCTCGTGCTGCGCGGCGCCTTTTCGGACGAGACCGGGCGGTATCGCCGCGGCGACGTCGCGGTGGCGGACCCCTCGCTGAGGCACCGTCCGGTCGCGGATCCCGCCGAAGGCTGCATCTGCTTCGTCGTGATGGACGGGCCGATCCGGCTGACGTCCATGATCGGCCGCCTTGCGCAGCGCCTGCTGGGGCGGTGAGCGGGGCCTCCCTCCCGCGACGTCAATCGTCCGGGGCGCTTACTCGACCGGATACCTGCGCCAGCGCTGCGAGCGCCCGCTTGCGGGCGGCGGCGTGGTCGACGATCGGCCTCGGGTAGTGGCGGCCGAGCTCCACGCCTGCGGCGCTGAGCGCCTCGGCCGGGGCCTCCCAGGGCGCGTGAATCCACTTGGTCGGGATCTCGCCGAGCTCTGGCAGGAACGTCCGGACGTAATCGCCCGAGGGATCGAACTTCCGGCCCTGCAGGACGGGGTTGAAGACGCGGAAGTAAGGAGCCGCGTCGGCCCCCGAGCCTGCGACCCACTGCCAGCTCACGGCGTTGTTCGCCGGATCCGCGTCAACCAGCGTGTCCCAGAACCATGCCTCGCCGATCCGCCAGTCGACGAGAAGGTCCTTGATCAGGAACGACGCCGTGATCATCCGCACGCGGTTGTGCATCCAGCCCGTGCGCCAAAGCTGGCGCATGCCGGCGTCGACGATCGGATAGCCGGTGAGGCCGCGCCGCCACGCCTTCAGTTCAGCGGCCTCGGGCTGGCGCCAAGGGAAATCGTCGAAGCGGGCCGCCGCGTTGCGGCGCGCCATGTCGGGGAAGGCGGCCAGCAGGTGATAGGCGAATTCGCGCCAGCCGAGCTCGCCGCGGAACTTCTCGACGTCGCGAGCCTGCGCGGAGCCCTCGGCCATCGCGGCTTCGCTGGCGTGCCAGAGCTGAACCGGGCTGATCTCGCCGAAGCGCAGATGCGGCGAGAGGCGGGATGTGCCGGATAGGTCCGGACGGTCGCGCGCCGCCGCATATCCGCGCAGCCCACCGTCCAGAAAGGCGTCGAGCGCCGCGCGGGCCCCGGCTTCGCCGGGCGTCCAGGATGCGCGCAGGCCGCGCGCCCAGTCCGGTCCGCCCCGTGGCTCCAGCCCAAGGTCGCCGAGTTCGTCGCCGGCTAACTGCGGACCGGCGACGACGTCTGCGCGCGAGGGCGCCGGCAGCGGGGCGCGGGGCGGGCCGCCGGCCCGCGCCGCCCGCCAGAACGCGGTATAGACCTTGAACGGGGCGCCAGATCCCGATCGCACCGCATCGGGCTCGTGCAGCAGGCGGCCGCCCAAGGTCTCGACGGCGACGCCGCTTTCCTCCAGAGCCCGCTGGAGATCGGCGTCGATGGTCGCTTCGGGCTCGCCATAGCGTCGCGACCACAGAACCCGAGTGGCCCCGCATTCGCGGACGGCGCGCTCGATGACGGCGCGCTCGGGCCCTTTTCGGACGGCGAACGGCAGGCCGGTCTTGGCGCATTCGCGCCCGTGCGCCTTCAGCGATTGGGCGAGCCACCAGCGCGAGGCGCCGCCTAACGGGCGGAAGCCGTCCGTCGTCTCGTCCAGCACAAAAAGCGCGGTGACCGGAACGCCGCTCGCCACCGCGGCCGTGAGCGCGGGATTGTCGGCGAGGCGGAGATCCTCTCGAAACCAGATCAGGGCGCAGGGCGAGCGGCTGCCGGGCGAGGTCATGCGGCTTCCGGAACAGGGCGGATGGAGCGCCTTACGCGATCGGAGGCGCGACGGATCAGGCGCTGACGCGGAACGAAACAGGGGGCCGACCTTGCGGTCGACCCCCTGTCGAAACTGGCTCCTCGGGCAGGATTCGAACCTGCGACAACTCGATTAACAGTCGAGGGCTCTACCGCTGAGCTACCGAGGAATCTGCGCGTGGTGGCGCGCAAGCGGCACGGCGCGCCCTATAGCAGACGCCGCGGCGCGGCGCCAAGCCCGCTTCGGCGCTATCCCGCTAGGATGGTCGTTCCGCCAGTCTCAAGCCGAGCCTGGCCGCTTGTTCCCGCTCGAAGGCGAGCAGGTCCAGAACGGGGCCGGAGGCGCGGCCGCCGAAGCGCGTCACCAGCGCGTGGGCCTGCCCGCGATGATGGGTCTGATGATTGAAGAAGTGCGCGAGCGCGGCCCCGAGCGGCTGCTCGATCACATCAGGGCTGCTGACGCGCAGATACCGGATGGTGACGAGCAGTTCGGCTGCGGCGAGGCTCTTCGCGAACCGGATGATCCTGTGATCCTCTGCGACGCGCGCTTCCGTGAGACGGGGCAGATCATCGAACAGGATCGCGTCCAGACGGTCGGGCGCGTCGCCCTCGGCCGTGAACCGCCGCATCCAGATCCGATCCGCCGCCAGCAGATGATTGAGGGTTCCGCAGAGGCTGCCGAAGAAGGCGCCTGCGTCGGCGTGGAACGCGTCCGGCGGAAGGGCGGCGACCGCTGCATAGAGGCGCTCGTTCGCCCATGCGTTGTAATGCGCGAACCTGACCCAGTGCTCTGTCGACATCGCCGGCCTCACTTCCTTCGGCCGGCAGAGTAGGCCCCTCGGGTGGCGTCGAAAACGCACGGGAGCGCGTCGCCAAAACAAATGCGGCGGCCTCATGGGCCGCCGCACCGCTTCAATCACCCGAAAACCGTCACTCCGCCGCCTGCTGCGGCGTCTCGGGCGTCACCGAAATCGCCGGTTCACGGCCGGCATGCTCCGCCCGCGCGCGACGGACGCCCGCCGCATAGTCGGGATGGACGCGCTCGAAATGCGCGAGCTGCCGCTCGGCGATCTCCTCCGGGACCCCGCTCATCGCCGCCGCGATGTTGGCGAACAGCCGGCTCTTCTGACCGTCGTCGAACAGGTTAAAGAGCGCAGTGACCTGGCTGTAGTCGTCATTGCCGTCGCGGTGGTTGAAGCGGTCGGCGTCGCCCGAAAGCCTCAGCGGCGGCTCCTTGGCGAATTTGTCCTCGGCCGGGCCGTTCACCGAGTTCGGCTCGTAATAGGCGTCCGGATTGCCGGTGCGGATGCCGCCATAGACGTTCATCTGCCCGTCCTTGTGGTAGTGATGCACCGGGCAGCGCGGCATGTTCACCGGGATCGACTCGTAATGCGTGCCGAGCCGGTAGCGGTGCGCGTCGGCGTAGGAGAACACCCGCGCCTGCAGCATCTTGTCGGGCGAGAAGCCGATGCCCGGCACGATGTTGGACGGCGAGAACGCCGCCTGCTCGATCTCCGCGAAGTAGTTTTCCGCGTTCCGGTTGAGCTCGAGCACGCCGACCTCGATCGGCGGGAACTCGCCATGCGGCCAGACCTTGGTCAGGTCGAAGGGATTGTAGGACGTCTGCTCGGCCTGTTCCTCCGTCATGATCTGGACCTGCATCGTCCAGCGCGGGAACTCGCCTTTTTCGATCCCGCCGAAAAGAGCCTCCTGGTAGCTCTCGCGGGTCTTGGCGATGACCTGGTCGGCCTCCTCGTTGGTGTAGTGCCTGTGGCCCTGCTGGGTCTTGAAGTGGAACTTGACGTAGTAGCGCTCGCCCTCGTCATTCCAGAACGAATAGGTGTGTGAGCCGTAGCCGTTCATGTGCATCGGCGAGACCGGCAGCCCGCGATCCGACATCAGGATGGTGACCTGGTGCAGACTCTCCGGCGAAAGCGACCAGAAGTCCCACATCGCGGTCGGCGAGCGCATGTTGGTCTTCGGGTGGCGCTTCTGGGTGTGGATGAAGTCCGGGAACTTGTACGGATCACGGACGAAGAACACCGGCGTGTTGTTGCCGACGAGGTCCCAGTTGCCTTCCTCGGTGTAGAACTTCAGCGCGAAGCCGCGGACGTCGCGCTCCGCGTCGGCCGCGCCGAGCTCGCCCGCGACGGTCGAGAAGCGCGCCAGCATCGGCGTCTCCGCGCCCGGCTGGAGGGCCTTCGCCTTGGTGTATTTCGAGATGTCGCCGGTGATCTTCAGGACGCCATAGGCGCCCCAACCCTTGGCGTGCACGACGCGCTCCGGAATGCGCTCGCGGTTCTGGTGGGCGAGCTTCTCGACGAGCTGGTAGTCCTGGATCAGCAGCGGTCCCCGGGGACCGGCGGTCCAGGAGTTCTGGTTGTCTGGAACCGGCGCGCCGGCCGTCGTGGTCAGGCGATGGGTCATCGGAAGCCTCCTTGGTCGGCGCCGCTCCTCGTTCCAGACGCTTCAGGGATGCGCAGGCGGGGCGGCGTCCGCAGGCGACTGTCGCCGGGCGGCGCCATAAGGGCAAATCAGTTGTTCCACTTCTAAGATAAGCCTATCTTATCGCCGATGATCTCGCTCCGGCAGCTGCGCTATTTCGATCAGCTCGCGCGTTGCCGGCACTTCGGCCGCGCGGCGGCGGCGTGCTCGGTCACGCAGCCGGCGCTTTCGATGCAGATTCGGGAGCTCGAGGCGGAGCTCGGGCGGGCGCTGATCGAGCGCGGCCGGGACGGCGTGAAACTCACCAAGACCGGCGAGGAAGTCGCCAGCCGGGCTGTCGCGATCCTCGCCGCGGTGGCGGACCTGGAGCGGCGCGCGCGAGGCGGCGGAGAGGAGCTGTACGGCGCGGTGAGCCTCGGCGTCATACCTTCTGTCGCGCCCTATCTGCTTCCCCGGTTGCTGCCCGCGATCCGTGATCGCCATCCGCAGGCGCAGCTCGCACTACGCGAGACCCAGACCGAGCCGCTGATGCGCGAACTGCTCGCAGGATCGCTCGACGCGATCCTCATCAGTCTTCCGGTCGATGCGAGCGAGGTCGAGATCCAGCCGCTGTTCGACGACGCCTTCCTGCTGGCCGTTCCGGCGACCAGCCCGCTCGCCCGGCGGCCTCTGGCGAGCGTCGATCTGCTCGATGACGCCGAGCTTTTGCTGCTCGAGGATGGGCACTGCTTCCGCGAGCAGGCCCTGACGGTCTGCCGCTCGATCGATCCTCGACGCTTGCGCAGCTTCGGCGCCACGAGCCTTTCGACGCTCATGCAGCTGGTGGCGAACGGGCAGGGCGTCACGCTGCTGCCGCAGATGTTCGTCGACGCCGAAGCCCGCGAGGATCCGCGGGTCCGCCTGCTGCGGTTCGGCGAGCCCGAGCCGAAGCGTGTTCTGGCGCTTGCCTACCGGACCACGTCGCCGATCAAAGCGGGCCTCCTTGCGCTGGCCGAGACGATCAGAACGGCGTGCGGCGAAGCCCCGGCGGCGGAAAAATCTTCCGCGGCCGTGGCTGGCGCGCTATAAGCCCGGCGCTTCCAAAATCCTTCCGCGTCACGCGCGCCTTGAACAAGGCCGCTGCGGCTCATCCAGAGAACAGGCGATCCATGGCTATCGAGCGCACCTTCTCCATCATCAAGCCCGATGCGACTCGCCGGAACATCACCGGCAAGGTGTTGACCCTGATCGAGGCCGCCGGCCTGCGGGTGATCGCGCAGAAGCGGCTCCACCTCACCAAGGAACAGGCCGAGGGATTTTACGCCGTCCACAAGGACCGGCCGTTCTTCGGCGAGCTCGTCACGTTCATGACCTCGGGTCCCGTGGTCGTGCAGGTGCTCGAGGGCGAGAACGCGATCGCAAAATATCGTGAAGTGATGGGCGCCACCAATCCGGCCAACGCCGCGCCGGGCACGATCCGCAAGGAGCTCGCCGAGTCGATCGAGGCCAACACGGTCCATGGCTCCGACGCTCCGGAGACCGCCCAGCAGGAGATCGCCTACTTCTTCCGGGACGAAGAGATCGTCGGCTGACGGTCCCTAGGGCCTCGCCTCTTTCTTGAAGCCAGCCCCGCCCCATTTGGGGCGAGGCGCGTCAGGACGCCGCAGCCTGGGCGTTGCGGCGCTCTGAGGCTCCTACGCATCGGCGGGAGAAGACGGAATGGAATTCACCTTCGCCTTCGACCAGCCGACCTTCTGGATCGCGCTGCTCCAGATCATCTGGATCGACCTGCTGCTGTCGGGCGACAACGCGGTCGTCATCGCGCTCGCTTGCCGCAAGCTGCCGGCTCATCAGCGGCGGAAGGGCATCCTGCTCGGCGCGGGCGCGGCGGTCGGCCTGCGCATCCTGTTCGCCTTCGGCGTGACCTTCCTGCTGACGGTCCCGTTCCTCAAGATCGGCGGCGGCATCCTGCTCTTCTGGATCGCGGTGAAGCTCGCCACCGACGAGCATGAGGCGCATGAGGACGTGCAGGCGGCGGCGAGCCTCTGGGGGGCGGTGCGCACCATCGCCATCGCCGACGCGGTGATGAGCCTCGACAATGTCGTGGCGATCGCGGCCGCGGCGCGGGGACACCCCGAACTCTTCATCTTCGGCCTGCTGCTGACGATCCCGCTGATCGTCGCCGGCTCGTCGCTTCTGACGACCCTGCTGACGCGCTTCCCGATCCTCGTCTGGTTCGGCGCGGCGCTGCTCGGCTGGATCGCCGGCGAGATGATCGTCGGGGACGTCAAGGCGTTGGCGTGGCTCAAGGCCTACGACCCGTCGTTCGTCATCCCCGATCCCGAAACGCCCGGGGTGATGACGACCGCGAAGCCGCTGCACTACGCGGCCGCGGTGATCGGCGCTGCGTTCGTCCTCGCCGTGTCCTACCTGATCAAGCGCCGCCGTCACCGCTCGGCGGAAGCGACGATCGAAAGCGCCTGAGCGCGACGTCGCCTCAGGGCCAGACGAGCGGCGCGGGCGGCGCGTCGTTCGTCGGCTCCACGACGACCTTGCCGTCGACGAGCCCTGCGCGGCCCGTCGCCCAGAGCGCGAGCGCGCGCGGGTAGAGCAGATGCTCGGCGGTGAGCACGCGCGCCGCGAGCGCGTGCTCGTCGTCGCCGCCGAGGACCGGCACAGCCGCCTGGGCGACGATCGGCCCCGCGTCCATCTCCTCTGTCACCAGATGCACCGTGCAGCCATGCAGGCGCACCCCCGCCTCGAGCGCACGCTTGTGCGTGTCGAGGCCCTTGAAGCTCGGCAACAGGGCAGGGTGGATATTGAGCATACGACCTTCCCAGCGCGCGATGAAGCCGCCGGTCAGAAGCCGCATGAAGCCCGCAAAGCAGAGGATTTCCGGGGAGAAGCCGGCGAGCGTCCGGTCCAGCTCGGCGTCGAACGCCTCGCGGGACGCGAAACCTTTGTGGTCGACCACGGCGGTCGGGATGCCGGCGCGCTCGGCGATCGCCAGGGCGCCGGCGTTCGGGCGGTTCGAGACGACCGCGACGATCTCGGCCGGGTAGTCCGGCTCCGCCGCAGCGTCGATCAGGGCCGCCATGTTGGATCCACGGCCTGACACCAGGATCGCGACGCGGGCGCGGCTCATGAGAGCGCGAGTCGTCCCTGAAAGCGGACCGGCTCGTCGGCCGCCGAGATCGGCACGATCTCGCCGACGGCCGTCACCGTCTCTCCCTCGCGGCGCAGCAGCTCCGCAATGGCGTCCGCCTCGTCGCGCGCGACCACCGCGACCATTCCGACGCCGCAGTTGAACGCGCGCAGCATCTCGGCCTCGGCGACGTCTCCGGCGGCGGCGAGCCAGCCGAACACCGGCGGCGGCGTGATCCGCGACAGGTCGATCTCGGCGCCGAGCCCGTCCGGGAGGACGCGGGGCAGATTGTCCGGCAGGCCGCCGCCGGTGATGTGCGCGAGCGCCTTGAGCCCCCCGGTCGCCTTCAGCGCAGCCAGAAGAGGTCGAACATAGATCTTGGTCGGGGCGAGCAGCGCGCCGCCGAGGCTCTGCAGCGGCGCGAACGGCGCAGGAGCATGCAGCGAAAGCCCCGACCGCGCGACAATCCGGCGAACCAGGGAAAAGCCGTTGGAGTGGACGCCCGAAGAGGCGAGCGCGAGCAATACGTCGCCTGCCGCCACGTCCCGCCGCGGCAGCAGCCGCCCGCGCTCCGCCGCCCCCACCGCGAAGCCCGCGAGATCGTAGTCGCCGTCGGCGTACATGCCCGGCATCTCGGCGGTCTCGCCTCCGACAAGCGCGCAGCCGGCCTCCATGCAGCCGGTGGCGATGCCCTTCACCACCTCGTAGGCGACGTCGCTCGAAAGTTTCCCGCAGGCGAAATAGTCGAGGAAGAACAGCGGCTCCGCGCCCTGCACGATGACGTCGTTGACCGACATCGCGACGAGGTCGATGCCGACGGTGTCGTGCACGCCTGTTTCGATCGCGATCTTGAGCTTGGTCCCGACGCCGTCATTGGCCGCAACCAGCACAGGGTCTGTGAAGCCCGCAGCCTTGAGGTCGAACAGGCCGCCGAACCCGCCGATCTCGGCGTCGGCGCCCTTTCGGCGCGTCGCGCGCACCAAGGCCTTGAGGCGTTCCACGAGAGCGTTGCCGGCCTCGATGTCGACGCCCGCCTGCGCGTAGGTGAGGCCGCCGTTCGTCGTCTTGTTCTCGGCCATTCCCGCCTCGATGCTGCGTCGTCCGCCCCATAGACCGATGGCGGCGCCCGTGCAACCGAGGCGGCCCGCCCCAGATGGCGCGAACGCGCCTCTGTATGAGATCCGATTGGCGAGACACCTGGAGCTGCGACGGGCGTGAACCTGCCGAACTGTCTGACGATCGGCCGGCTGCTGGCGGTCCCGCTCGTGGTGTGGCTGATCGTGACCGGCGAGCATCTCGGGGCCTTCATAGCCTTCGCGCTTGCGGGGTTGACCGATGCGCTCGACGGCGCGCTTGCGCGCGCGCTGGACCAGCGCACCCGGCTCGGCGCCTATCTGGACGCCGTCGCCGACAAGGGTCTGATCGCCGCGATCTATGTGACGCTCGCGCTCACGGGCGATATCCCGCCGGCCCTCGTCGTGGTGGTGGTGGTCCGCGACGCGTTGATCATCGGGGCTGTGCTGTTGACCCGGCTGAGGGGCAGACCGATCGCGATCGATCCCAGCAGGCTCAGCAAAGCCAACACGTTCGTTCAGATCGGCTTCGCGGCTCTCATGCTCGGCGCGCGCGGCTTCGGCTGGAACGCGCCGACGCTCGAGATCGCAGGGGCTTGGGTGGTGGGCGCCTTGACGCTCTGGTCGGCGGCCGCCTATCTCGCTACCTTCATACGCCACACCACGCTCGCCGGAGCCCGTCCGACGGATGAATAAGGGCGGCGGGACGACAGGAGGGCGGGCCCAATGAGCTTGCAGCGCCAGGCTCTGTTCTGGCTGGGCGCGCTCGTCGCGCTGGCTTTCTTCCTCTACCTCTTCTCCGGCATCCTGCTGCCCTTCGTGGCGGGCCTTGCGCTCGCTTACCTGCTCGATCCGCTGGCGGACAGGCTCGAAGCGGTCGGGCTGCCGCGCGTCGCCGCCACCATCGTGATCCTGCTTTCGGTGCTGCTCGTCTTGGTCGCGGCGGTCATCCTGATCGCGCCGCTGCTCGGCCAGCAGATCGTCGGGCTGATCCAGCGCCTGCCGGAGACCATCGCGCGCCTGCAGGAACTGCTCGCCACCCAGCGCCAGAGCTGGCTCGGCGGCGTGTTCAACCAGGGCCTCAGCCAGCTGCGGGACTCCCTCGGCACCATCGTCAGCCAAGCGGTGAACTGGATCACCGCTTTCCTCAGCTCGCTCTGGGCGAGCGGCGACGCGATCATGTCCGTCGTGAGCCTGCTGGTGGTGACGCCGGTGGTCGCCTTCTACATGCTGATCGACTGGGATCGCATGGTCGGCACCATCGACGCCTGGACGCCTCTGCGCCACAAGCAAACGGTGCGAACGCTCGCCCGGGAGATGGACGACAGCATCGCCGGCTTCGTGCGCGGCCAGGCGCTGGTGTGCCTGCTGCTCGGCACCTTCTACGGCATCGCGCTTTCGATCGTGGGGCTCAATTTCGGCCTCGTGATCGGACTTACGGCCGGGCTCATCGGCTTCATCCCTTATGTCGGGTCGCTCACCGGCCTGATCGTTTCGGTCACGGTCGCGGCCGTGCAGTTCTGGCCCGACTGGACGATGGTGCTGCTCGTTCTCGGCATCTTCCTCGTCGGGCAGTTCGTCGAAGGCAACATCCTGCAGCCGCGACTGGTCGGCGCCTCGGTGGGACTTCACCCGGTCTGGCTGATGTTCGCGCTCGTCGCCTTCGGCTATCTGTTCGGCTTCGTCGGACTGCTCGTCGCCGTCCCGGTCGCCGCGAGCCTCGGGGTGCTGATGAGGTTCGCCATCAGGCGCTATCTGGAAAGCCCGTTCTATACGGGAGAGCAGGGCCCTAGCATGCTGCCCGGCGGGCCGACGGGCGCCAGCCTGTTCGGTCAGCGGGGGCTACCCCAGGACCCGCGCCCGATCGCGGGCCCGCCGGAGCAAGGCTGAGACGCCGATGCCGCGTGAGGCGCCCCGCCAATATGCCCTCGAGCTGCCGCATGCGCGCCGCTTCGGTCCAGACGACTATCTGGTCTGCGAGGCGAACGCCGCCGCCCACGCGCTGGTCACCAACTGGCCGAACTGGCCCGACCGAATCCTCCTGCTGGTCGGCGAGGAGGGCGCGGGCAAGTCGCATCTTGCGGAGATCTGGCGCCTGACGGCTGACGCCGCGGCGGCGGCTGACGCGGCGGATGCGACGCGGCTGTTCATCGAGCGGCCGGGACGCGCCGTCCTGCTCGACGACGCGGATCGCGAGGGCGCTGACGAGGGCGCGCTGTTCCACCTCCTGAACACGGTCCGCGAGCGCGGAGGGGATCTGCTGTTGGCGGCGCGTTCTGCTCCAAACCTGCTTTGGCCGTCGCTGCCCGACCTCGCCTCGCGTCTGCGCGCTCTGCCTGTGGCGCGGCTCGATCCGCCGGACGACGCCATGGTCAAGGCGGTGCTGGTGAAGATGCTCGACGATCGCCAGCTTCGCGTGGAGGCTGAGGTCGTCGATTTCATCGCGCGGCGCTCCGATCGCTCGCTTGGAGCGGTGCGGCGCGTGGTGGCCGAGCTCGACCGGGAGTCGCTCGCCCGGAGGCGGGCGGTCGGCCGTGGACTGGCCGCCGACGTGCTGGCGCGGTCGCCGGCGGAAGAGGACTGAATGGACGTTGCAAAGCCGTCACATGAGCGTCGTAAAGAGACCGCCGGCAGGCGCCGCTCTCCGGCGGCGCGCAAGCGTTCCGCGAAAGATGACGGCATGGCCGAGAACGTCCTTCAAGTTCCGCCCCGCGCGGCTGTCGCCGAGGCTCAGCTCGAGGCGCCCGCGTCCTCGGAGCTTGAGTCGCCGAGCGGAGACCCTTCGCGCTTCGTCAATCGCGAGATCTCCTGGATCGGCTTCAATCGGCGCGTTCTCGAGGAAGCTTCAAACGCCCACCACCCGCTGCTCGAGCAGCTGCGCTTCCTGTCGATCTCGGCCAACAATCTCGATGAGTTTTTCATGGTTCGCGTCGCAGGCCTGCGCGGCCAGCTACGAACCGGCATGGTCGCGCTCTCGCCGGACGGCCTCACGCCCGCCGAACAGCTCGCCAAAATCGGCGAGGTCGTGTCGTCGCTCGCTCATGACCAGCAGATCCGCTGGCTCGAGCTCAGAGAGCAGCTTGCGAAGGCTGGAGTGGTCCTGGTCGAGGGGCCGCACCTGACGAAGTCGGAGCGGGTCTGGCTCGAGGATAGGTTCCTCCAGCACATCTTTCCGATCCTCACGCCGCTGGCGGTCGACCCGGCGCATCCCTTTCCGTTCATCCCGAATCTTGGCTTCACCATCGCGCTGCAGCTCGCGCGGCAGAGCGACGGCCGCGCGCTCAACGCCTTGATCCGCATGCCAAGCCGGATGGAGCGCTTCATTCGGCTGCCGGACGGCGAACTCGAGGGCGCGCGGTTCATCAGCCTCGAGCAGGTGATCGGCCTGTTCATCGGCCGTCTGTTTCCCGGCTATGCGGTCGCGGCCCAATCGGGCTTCAGAGTGATCCGCGACAGCGACCTCGAAGTCGAGGAAGAGGCGGAGGATCTTGTTCGGACGTTCGAGACCGCGCTGAAACGCCGCCGCCGCGGCTCGGTGATCCGGCTCGAGGTCGAGAACACCATGCCGCCTGAGCTGCGCGCCTTCATCGTGGCCGCGCTCGATGTTTCGGACGACGAGGTGTTCGTCGTCGATGGCGTCCTGGCGCTTGGCGACCTCTCGCAGATCATTGCGGTCGACCGCCCTGACCTGAAGTTCAAGCCTTACAATCCGCGGTTCCCGGAACGCGTGCGTGAGCACGCCGGCGACTGTTTCGCGGCCGTCAGGGAGAAGGACTTCATCGTCCATCACCCCTACGAATCCTTCGACGTCGTCGTCCAGTTCCTGAACCAGGCGGCGCGCGATCCTAACGTCGTCGCGATCAAGCAGACGCTCTACCGGACGTCGTCGGACAGCCCGATCGTCAGGGCTCTGGCGGAGGCGGCCGAAGCCGGCAAATCTGTCACCGCGCTGGTCGAACTGAAGGCGCGCTTTGACGAGGAGGCGAACATCCGCTGGTCGCGCGATCTCGAACGCGCGGGCGTCCAGGTCGTGTTCGGCTTCATCGAGCTGAAGACGCACTCCAAGCTGTCGATCGTCGTGCGCCGTGAAGGCGGCGCCCTGACCACCTACTGTCACGTCGGCACCGGGAACTATCATCCGGTGACGGCGAAGATCTACACGGACCTGTCGTTCTTTACCGCGGACCCCACGCTCAGCCGCGACGTGGGTCGGCTGTTCAACTTCATCACCGGCTACGCCGAGCCCGCCGAGCTCGAGCTGATGGCGGCGTCGCCCCACACGCTGCGCAAGCGCTTTCTCGCGCATGTCCGGGAGGAGATCTCACACGCCAAGGCGGATCGCCCCGCGGCGATCTGGGGCAAGTGCAACAGCCTGATCGACCCCGAGATCATCGACGCGCTCTACGACGCGAGCCAGGCGGGCGTGAAGATCGACTTCATCGTGCGCGGCATGTGCTCGCTGCGGCCGGGCGTGCCGGGGCTTTCGGAGAACATACGCGTCAAGTCGATCGTCGGGCGCTTCCTGGAGCACAGCCGCATCTACGCCTTCGGCGCCGGGCACGGGCTGCCGTCGCCGAAAGCGCATGTGTATATCTCGTCCGCCGACCTGATGCAGCGCAACCTCGACCGGCGCGTCGAGGTTATGGTCCCGATCCTCAACCCGACCGTTCATGAGCAGGTGCTCGACCAGATCATGGTGGCCAATCTGAAGGACAATCAGCAGAGCTGGACAGTCCTGCCCGACGGCACCTCCCGGCGCATCGCGCCCGCCGAAGGCGAGGAGCCGTTCAACGCCCATCAGTATTTCATGACCAATCCAAGCCTCTCCGGCCGCGGGAAGTCGGTCAAAACGAGTTCGCCCCGGCGGTTGGCCAAACGTGGATAAGGTTCTCAAGAAGGCGCGCGGCAAGGCTTCTCGTCCGTCTTCGCTGCCGCCGCCGCCGCAGATTGAGGTCGCGAAGCCGGCGGCCGTGAAACTCGCCGGCGCTCCGGGACGATTGCCGTGCGGACCGCCCGTCGCCATCATCGACATCGGATCCAACTCCGTCCGCCTCGTCGTTTATGAGGGGCTGTCGCGGGCCCCGACGGCGATGTTCAACGAGAAGGAGCTCTGCGCGCTCGGCCGATCCGTCGCCACCACGGGGCGGCTTGCCGAGGAGTCGACGTCGCGCGCGCTCGCGGCGCTGCGCCGATTCCGCGCGCTCGCCCGGGCGATGGGCGTCGGCCGCATGTATGTGCTGGCGACCGCAGCCGCGCGCGACGCCGACAACGGACCGGAATTCATAGCCGAGGCGGAGCGGATCTGCGGGCAGCCGATCGAGCTGCTGTCCGGCAAACGCGAGGCGCGGCTTTCGGCGCTCGGCGTCGTCTCAGGATTCTTCAAGCCCGACGGCGTCGTCGGCGACCTGGGCGGCGGCAGCCTCGAACTGGTCGACGTCACGAAGCGGCGCGTGGGGGCGGGCGCGACCCTGCCGCTCGGCGGCATCCGGCTGCAGGACGCTTCCGACCGGTCCATCAAGAAAGCCGACCGGCTTGTTCGTGACGCGCTTGAAAGCTCCGGCCATCTCGACGGACTGAAGGACAGGACCTTCTACGCCGTCGGCGGGACATGGCGCGGACTCGCGCACATGCACATGGTGCAGAAGAATTTCCCGCTGCACGTCCTGCACGGCTACACGATACCCGCCCGCGAGGCGCTGGAGTTCTGCCGCGTCGTGCGCCGCGTGGACCCCGACACCCTCCCGGCGATCGGCGTTGTCTCCGCCGAGCGCCGCCCGCTGCTGGCCTATGGCGCGCTGGTGCTGGAGCACATCATTCGCCTTGGAAAGCCGCGGGAAGTGGTGATGTCCGGCCTCGGCGTGCGCGAGGGGCTGCTCTACGACCTGCTCGACGACGAGGCGCGCCGCGAGGACGCGCTGCTCGCCTCGGCCCGCGAGCTCGGATGGCTGCGCGCCAGAGCGCCGCGGCACGGCGATGACCTCATCGAGTGGACGGACCGGCTGTTCCGCAGCGTCGACATCGACGAGAGCGCAGAGGAACGCCGCTGGCGGCACGCCGCCTGCCATCTCGCCGACGTCGCCTGGCGGGTCCATCCGGACTATCGCGGCGAGCAGGCTCTCGACATGATCGCCCACGCGGCCTTCGTGGGCATCGATCATCCGGGCCGCGCCTTCGTGTCCCTCGCGGTGTTCTACCGGCACATGGGACTGCTCGACGACGAGGCGAGCCCGCGCATCCGGGAGCTCGCCTCCACCCGAATTCTGGACAGGGCGCGCACGCTCGGCGCGGCGATGCGCGTCGCCTACCTGATCTCCGCCGCCGTTCCTGGCGTCCTGCCGCGCACGCCGATCGGCCTGAAGCGCGAGGTGCTGACGCTCAAACTTCCGATGGAGCTCGCAGATTTGGCGAGCGAGCGGCTGAAGAACCGCCTGCAGAAGCTGGGCAAGCTGCTGGCGCGGCGCACGGCGATCATCAACGTATGAGCGCCTCGTCCAGACGTCCACGCGCGGACGCCTCCGTAAAAACCGCGCCCACGCCGCCAGAGAAGGTCGAGGCCGAGCTCGCGCGCCACATCCTCCCGAGTTCCGGGACGATGATCGGCATATGCACGACGCTTGTGGGCCTGGTGAAGCTGCTGGAAGGCCGCACCGGGCCGAGCCATGTCGACGAGTACGGCGCCATGATCGGCGTCGCCTTTCTGGGCAGCGCGATCTTCTCCTACCTGGCGATCCGGCTGTCGCATCGGACCCCTCACGTCAGCCGCGGACTGGAGCGGAGCGCCGACGCGCTGTTCCTGATCGGCCTGTTGACGCTCGTGATGTTGGTCGGGCTGTTCGCGTTCGAGAGCATCTAAGCCTAGTCGACGGCGGCGCTCGCAGGCGGCGGAGCGCCACGGTCGCGGTCCCGCTCCCGATTGCGCCGCGGACGGGGAGCCGGGAGGGGTGCCTCGTCGCCCGCCGCCCGCTCGAGCGCGACCACCCGGCCGCGCTCCACCGCGAGCGCGAGCGTTCCGGCCTTCAGCTTCAGGGCCTGCTCTCCGAACAGTTCGCGCCGCCAGCCATGCAGCGCGGCGACCTCCGCCTCGTCATCCGCGGCGATCCGCTCGAGGTCGTCGACGCTGGCGATGATCTTGGCCGCGACCGCGTTGCGCTCGGCGATCATCCGCAACAGGACCTTGAGCAATTCGACCGTCGCGGGGTTCGCGCCGGAGCCGCCGCGCTCCCGTTCGAGGGCGGGCAGCGTCTCCGGATCACGTGCGAGGCCGCGGGCCACGGCCTCCAGTATGTCCTGCGCGGCGCGCGAGCGCTCATAGCCGCGCGGGAAGGCGCGCAGCCCCGCAAGCGCTTCGACGGTACGCGGGGCGCGGGCGGCGACCTCGAGCAGCGCGTCGTCCTTCAGCACCCGCGACCGCGGCACGTCGCGACCCTGAGCTTCGCTCTCGCGCCACGCCGCGACCTCCATCATCACGGCGAGATCGCGGGACTTGCGCAGTCTGGAGCGGAATCGCTGCCAGGCGTCCTCGGGATGCGACTGGTAGGTGGCGGGCGAGGTCAGAACCTCCATCTCCTCCCGCACCCAGTCGGCGCGGCCCCGCTTGTCGAGGTCCCGCGACAGCTTCTCGTAGACTTTGCGCAGATGGGTGACGTCGGCGATCGCGTAAGTGATCTGGTCGTCGGACAGCGGCCGACGGCTCCAGTCGGTGAAGCGCGAGGACTTGTCGAGCGTAACGCCGACGGTCCGCTGCACCAGCTGGTCGTAGGAGATCGAGTCGCCGAAACCGAGCACCATCGCGGCGACCTGCGTGTCGAACACCGGATGCGGGATCCGGCCAGCGAGATGGTGGAAGATCTCGATGTCCTGGCGGCCCGAGTGGAACACCTTGAGCACAGACTCGTCGGACATCAGCTCGTAGAGCGGCGCGAGATCGATGCCGGGCGCCAGCGCGTCGACCACCACCGGCCCCTCTTCGTCGGCCAGTTGCACGACGCAGAGCTTCGGCCAGAAGGTCGTTTCTCGCAGGAACTCGGTGTCGACGGTGACGAAGGGCGCCTGCGCCATCCGGGCGCAGACTTCTGCAAGAGCGTCTGTGGTGGTGATCATCATCGTGGGGCCGCATATAGCGGCTTCGTTCAGCGATGTCTCGCCTCAGGGCTGGTCGTCTTGACAAGGCCGGGACCGCATGCCGTGGTCCGGTCGCTCTTGCGGCGGGGCTCCGCCGTCCGAAATCCAGGACTCGTCACCATGCATCGCTACCGCACCCACACCTGTGGGGAACTCAGGTCCGCCAATGTCGGCGAGACCGTCCGCCTCTCCGGCTGGGTTCATCGCGTGCGTGATCATGGCGGCGTGCTCTTCATCGATCTGCGGGACCACTACGGGCTGACCCAGGTCGTGGTCGATCCCGACAGCCCAGCCTTCAGGATGGCCGAGACCGTCCGTTCGGAGTGGGTGATCCGTTGCGACGGCCGGCTGCGGGCGCGTCCCGCCGGCACCGAGAACGCGGAGCTGCCCACCGGCCAAGTCGAGCTCTACTGCACCGAAATCGAGGTGCTGGGCCCGGCGGCCGAGCTGCCGCTGCCGGTGTTCGGCGACCAGGAGTACCCGGAGGAGACGCGGCTCCGGTACCGCTTCCTCGATCTTCGCCGGGAGCGGCTGCACAAGAACATTATGACGCGCGGCGCGATCATCGACGCCATGCGGGCGAAGATGAAGACGCAGGGCTTCTTCGAGTTCCAGACGCCGATCCTGACCGCGTCGAGCCCGGAAGGCGCGCGCGACTTCCTGGTGCCGAGCCGCATCCATCCCGGCAAGTTCTACGCGCTGCCGCAGGCGCCGCAGCAGTACAAGCAGCTGATCATGATGAGCGGCTTCGACCGCTATTTCCAGATCGCCCCCTGCTTCCGCGACGAGGATCCGCGCGCGGACCGTCTGCCGGGCGAGTTCTATCAGCTCGACCTCGAGATGAGCTTCGTCGAGCAAGAGGACATCTTCGCCGCGGTCGAGCCCGTCATCACGGGCGTCTTCGAGGATTTCGCCGGCGGCAAGCCTGTGACGAAGAACTGGCCGCGCATTCCCTATGCGGAGGCGCTGCGGAAATACGGCACCGACAAGCCGGACCTGCGCAACCCGCTCGTCATGCAGGACGTCTCGGAGCACTTCCGCGGCTCGGGCTTCAAGGTTTTTGCGCGGATGCTGGAGACGGAAGGCAATCAGGTCTGGGCGATCCCGGGGCCTGGCGGCGGAAGCCGGGCCTTCTGCGACCGCATGAACTCCTGGGCGCAGAGCGAGGGTCAGCCGGGCCTCGGCTACGTCATGTGGCGCGAAGGCGGGGAGGGCGCAGGCCCGATCGCGAACAACATCGGACCGGAGCGCACGGCGGCGATCCGCGATCAGCTCGGCCTGAAGGAAGGCGACGCGGCGTTCTTCGTGGCGGGCGACCCCTCCAAGTTCGTGCGCTTCGCCGGGATGGCGCGAACCAAGGTCGGCGAGGAGCTCAAGCTCGTCGATCACGACCGCTTCGAGCTCGCCTGGATCGTCGACTTCCCGATGTACGAGTACAACGAGGACGAGAAGAAGATCGACTTCTCCCACAACCCGTTCTCGATGCCGCAGGGCGGGCTGGATGCGCTGAACGGGCAGGACCCGCTTACCATCAAGGCCTTCCAGTACGACATCGCCTGCAACGGCTTCGAGATCGCGTCCGGCGGCATCCGCAACCATCGCCCCGAGGCGATGGTGAGGGCCTTCGAGATCGCCGGCTATGGCGAGAAGGACGTCGTTGAGCGGTTCGGCGGCATGTACCGCGCCTTCCAATATGGCGCGCCCCCGCATGGCGGCATGGCGGCCGGCGTCGACCGCATCGTCATGCTCCTGACCGGCGCGACGAATTTGCGCGAGATCTCGATCTTCCCGATGAACCAGCAGGCGCTCGATCTGCTGATGGGCGCGCCCTCCGACGTGACGCCGAAGCAGCTGCGCGAACTGCACATCCGGCTGAACCTGCCGCAGGGTCAGCCGGCGCCGGCCGCCAAATCGGCCTGAGGCCTCGCGTCAGCGCCGGTTGAGGATCGTGACGTCGATCGTCTGTGCGATCCCGGCCGGCCCGAGCGGCAGCGACTGAAGAAAGTCGATCAGCCGGGTGTCGGGCGTCTTCGGATTGATCGTGATCTCGATCGATCTCGGCTGCCGGATGAAGGCCGAAACCGCCTCCGCTGACTGTCTCGCGGGCGGACCGAACAGCGTCGCGATCTCGTCGCCGGCCCGGGTCGCGAGAGCGTCGCGGAAGGCGTCGTGCGGCTCGTCCGCCGCCTGCGCGGCGCGCCGAAGGGCAGTCTCGAACAGGCCGTCATTGCTAGCCGCGATCCTGAACGGCTCAAGGACGATCTCCGACAGCTTGTCGATGAACTCCGAACCGGTGCTGATCGCGAGCCGCGGGTCGACCTTGGCAAGGCCGCCCGAGGCGCGGATGGAGCCCAGATCCTCGATCTTCGCCTCCAGCGAGTTCAGCGAAAGCTCGCGGGTCGCGGGGTCGAGGGTGACGGCGAGGCGGGCTGAGCCACGGGCGCGCTCGAGCGCGACCGTGCGCAGGGTCGCCGCCAAGCTGGACCCTTCACGAGGAGCGATGTCGACGCCATCGAGCGCGAGCCCGACATGCTGCGGCACGGCGTCCAGCGGCGCGTTGACGTCCAGCTGCGCGTTCGCGACGGCGACATCGCCGATCGCGCCGGAAAAGCGGGCCTCATGCAGCTCGAGCCCGCCGATGCGTGGCGCGGTGCGGACGACGTCCTCCGCCGTCGGCTGCATCGCCAGCAGGATCTCATCCCGGCCGATGCGCTCGGCGTAGGCCGTGAGCCGCGAGGCGTCGAGGCCGCGCATCCGCGTCTGGGCGATCTGCAGCGAGCGGCCGCCCGGCTCCGAATAGGCCAGGCCGTCCACCGAAGCCTGTTCCAGACGCGCGTCCGCATAGGGTCCGATGGCGACCGCCCTCATGGTTGTCGTGAGGCGACGATCTTTGGCGGCTCCGACTTCGACGCCGAGACCGGACAGATGGATCGCCTCAAAGCTGACGGCGCGGACCGCCTCGACCATCATCAGCAGCTTCCGCCGGACGTCGGCCGGCGTCAGCGCCTCGTCGTCCTTCAGCTTCGCGACGATGTCGTCGATCTCGCTGAGCGTGAAGGTGAGCGGTCTCAGCTCAACCCCGGTCACGGAAGCTGCGTCGGCTTTGGCGGTGATTTCGCCGCTCCCGACGCCCCCGGCGCGGAGGGCAAGGCGGGACGCGGAGAATTCGCTGACGAGCGGCTGACGGTCGCCCACGCCGTCGCCTGCATAGAACCGCCAGAGGGTAGGCAGGTCGAGCCCGTCGAGCGACGCGGCGCTCGCGGTCAGCTCGAAAGCGGACGTCTCGCTGCGGCCGGATTTGGGCGCGCGGATCGAGACGCCCTCAATCGAGGCGATGTCGATCACGCCGTTCATCAGGCGCGTCACCGAGATATTCCTGAAGGAGCGGCGGATGCCGGTCCGCTCGGCGACAGTTTCGATCGAGGGAATGTTGATCGCGTCCACCGACACCTGCGCGATGACGTCGGCCTGGCTCCGGGCGCGATAGCCCGTCCCCGGCGTGGTGACCAATCCCTCCTCCGGGCCCGAATAGCCGCGGAGTTCGATGCGCGGAATGGTCGTCCGATCCGCCGCTGATGTGACGGCGATGTTTTCGAGCACGATCCTGCGGGCCGTGAGGCGGCCCTCGGACGGCCACGGCTCCACCAGCCTCAGAGACCCGATGCGCACTTTGGAGCCTGCGCCCGGGGGCACGATCGTCAGACCGTGGATCACCACGATCCGGTTCGCGAGTTCGACCGTCACCTCGCCTCTGTTCACCATCGAGGTGCTCCGCACCCGGATGTTCTCGAGCGTCGCGTCCACCCGGCTCTCGACGAGGGCTCGGATCACCCATGGCGCGGCGAGCGCCGCGACCGCGGCCAGGAGCAGCGCCGCGAGCGCTGTAACGACAAGTTTGCGGTTCATTGCGAGGCGAATCTCACGAGCGCTTTGCTGCCGACGATCTGATGCAATAACGGCATCCTCGGGTCGTTCCCCAGTCGGGCGTTCTCTTGACGTGCGGCCGGTCACGGCCGTCGCCGCTACGCGTCATGCCCTTGACGGCCGGCGGGAGAGGGCGCCATCCCCCTGAACGCGTTTCGCGCGCGCCGGAGGAACGTTCATGGCCAGCCAGATGTCGGACGATCTACGCACGGGAGCGCTGGTGTATCACCGCGGCTCCGCGATTACCGGCGCGCGTCCCGGCAAGCTCGAGATCAAGGCGACCAAACCCCTTGGCAACCAGCGCGATCTCGCGCTCGCCTATTCGCCCGGCGTCGCCGCCGCCTGCGACGCCATAGCGGAAGATCCGGACCAGGCTGCGGACCTGACCGTCCGCCAGAACCTGGTCGCAGTGCTGACCAACGGCACAGCCGTGCTTGGCCTCGGCGACATCGGTCCGCTGGCCGGGAAGCCGGTGATGGAAGGCAAGGCGGTGCTATTCAAGAAGTTCGCCGGGATCGACGTCTTCGACATCGAGGTCGCCGAGACGGACGCCCAGCGGCTGATCGACGTCGTGTGCGCCCTTGAGCCCACCTTCGGCGGAATCAATCTCGAAGACATCAAGGCGCCGGAGTGCTTCGAGGTCGAGGAGGGTTGCCGCGAACGAATGGGCATCCCGGTCTTTCATGACGACCAGCATGGCACGGCGATCATCGTTGCGGCCGCGATCACCAACGGGCTCGAACTCGCCGGCAAGCCGCTCGGCAGCGTCAAGATCGTGACCTCAGGCGCCGGCGCCGCCGCGCTCGCCTGCCTCAATCTGCTCGTCACGCTGGGCGCGAAGCGCGAGAACATCTGGGTCACCGACATCGATGGCGTCGTCTATGAGGGCCGCGAGGCGCTCATGGACCGCTGGAAGGCGGTTTACGCCCAGCAGACGGACAAGCGGACGCTCGGCGAGGTCATCGACGGCGCGGACGTCTTCCTCGGCCTCTCGGCGGGGGGCGTGCTGAAGCCCGACATGGTCAGGCGCATGGCCGAGCGGCCGATGATTCTGGCGCTCGCCAATCCGACGCCGGAGATCATGCCGGACGAGGCGCGGCAGGCGAGCCCCGGCGCGATGATCTGCACCGGTCGCTCCGACTTCCCCAACCAGGTCAACAACGTCCTCTGCTTCCCCTACATCTTCCGGGGCGCGCTCGACGTCGCGGCGACCACGATCAACGAGGCCATGAAGGCGGCCGCCGTGCGGGCGATCGCGGCGCTCGCGCGCGAGCCGTCATCGGATGTCGTGTCGCAGGCCTATGGCGGCGTCACCCGGCTGTTCGGCCCGGATTCGCTGATCCCCAGTCCGTTCGATCCACGGCTGATCCTGCGGATCGCGCCGGCGGTGGCGCGCGCGGCCATGGAGACCGGCGTCGCCCGTCGCCCGATCGCCGATTTCCGGGCCTACGAAGAGCAGCTCAACCGCTTCGTCTTCCGCTCCGGCTTCATCATGAAGCCGGTGTTCGCCGCCGCCCGGGCGGCGCCGAAGCGCGTGATCTATGCCGATGGCGAAGACGAGCGGGCGCTGCGCGCCGCGCAGGTCGCCATCGAGGAGGGGATCGCGACGCCGATCCTGATCGGCCGGCCGCATGTCATGGACGTCCGGGCAAGGCGTTTCGGCCTGACCTTCAAGCCCGGCGACGACGTCGAAACCATCAATCCCGAAGACGACCGTCGCTACCGGGACTACGTCGCGCTCTATCAGGAGCGCGCGGGCCGGCGCGGCGCGACGCTCGACCGGGCCCGCACCGTGGTGCGCACCAACGCGACCGTCATCGCGGCTCTCGCCGTTCAGCGCGGCGACGCCGACGCGATGATCTGCGGCATGGAAGGCCGCTTCCGCGACCACCTCACCGCGATCGACCACGTCATCGGACGCGCCGAGGAGGCTTGCGATTATTCCGCGCTGTCGCTGCTGATCAGCGGTCGTGGCGCGTATTTCCTGGCCGACACCTATGTGACGCCGGAGCCGGACGCGAAAAGCATCGCGGATTGCGCGATTCTCTGCGCCAAGAGCGTGGCGCGGTTCGGCCTGACGCCCAAGGTGGCGCTGCTCTCGCATTCCAGCTTCGGTTCGGACGACACGCCGGGCGCGATCAAGATGAGGGAGGCGCTCGCGCTGATCCGCGCGCGCGCGCCGGATCTGGAGGTCGACGGCGAGATGGCGGGCGACGTCGCGCTGCAGCCGGCGCTCCGCGAGCGGCTGCTGCCGGATTCGACGCTGACCGGCGAGGCCAACCTGCTGATCTTCCCGAACCTCGACGCGGCCAATATCGCGAGCCAGCTCATCAAGGGAATCGCGGACGCGCTGCCGGTGGGGCCGATTCTGATCGGGCCGGCGAAACCCGCGCATGTGCTGACGCCCTCGGTCACCGCACGCGGCGTCGTCAACATGACGGCGCTCGCAGTCGTGGAGGCGCAGGTCGTTGCGGAGCGCGTTCCCGCAGGCTGATTTAGCTGCGCATTAAGCTCCTTATGAGAGTTTCCACGCGTCTCGGAGTACGCGGCCCGCCCGCAGGACGAGCGGAGAGGCGCGCGTGGTGCGGGACGGCGGACACTCCTGGAAAAAGGCGCTGATCGGCGGGCTCGCCATCGCGCTGATTCCCGTTCTCGGCCTGAACGTCCTGCTTGCCGTCAATTTCGTCACGGCCTCCCAGCGCGACGCGGACGGGACTGCTTCGGAGGTCCTGGCCTTCGTCGAGGAGCGGCTCGACAACGCGTCCGCCGCTCTGATCGCGCTCGGCCTCAAGGGCGTGTCGACCTGTGCCGGGAACGAGGCCGCGGCGATTCAGGCCGCCTGGCGGCGCGCGCCATACATCTCGGAGATCGCGGTGGTCGACGCCGCAGGCGCGGCGACCTGCACGGGTCTCGGAACGCCGCGGGTGGTCAGGCGGGCTTCGGCGGAACACGGCGCCGTCAGCCCCGAGCTCACGTTGACGACAGTCGCGGCCGGAGACAATGGCGGGCAGCGCTTCATCCGTCTGCAATGGCGTTACGCCGGAGGCGACGGGCTGCGGGCGTTGGTGCCCGGCGACCAGCTGTTCCCGAAATTCCTCCGCGGCGGCGGCAGCGCAGCCTTCGCAGTGCAGGTGGTGATGCTCGGCGGGCCTCTTGTGGCGAGGCGGCTGCTCGATCCGACGCTGACCGATCCGCAGCCCTCCGTCATTCCGTCCGTGCACGCCGCCGCCGCGTCGAGCCGTTACCCGCTCCGGGTGGATATCGACGTGCCCGGCGGCGCCATCTCGCGGGCCAATCAGGGGCTGTTTCTCTACGCCAACCTTTCGGGCCTGCTGTTCGCGGCGCTGACGGTCGCGGGCGCCGTGTTGCTCAGCCGGCGTTCGGGCGGCCCCGTCCGGGAGATCTCGGACGGCATCCGCAGAGGCGAATTCATTCCCTACTACCAGCCGGTGATCGACATCGTGACGGGCAGGCTGACGGGCTGCGAGGTTCTGATCCGCTGGCGCAAACGCGACGGCCGCATCATTCCGCCGGGTCGGTTCATCTCGCTTGCAGAAGCGAGCGGAGAGATTTTTCCGATGACGCTCGCGCTGATGGAGACCGCGCGAGACGATCTGGCGGCCTTTTATCGCGATCGGCCCCATCTGAAGCTCGGCTTCAACCTGTTCGCCGGTCATTTCGACGATGTCGCCATCGTGGACGATGTCGAGGCGATCTTCTCAGGCTCGCCGATCCGGATGGGGCAGCTGATGTTCGAGGTGACCGAGCGGCAGCCGCTGCAGGACATCAGGCGGGCGAGGCAGGTGATTGCGCGCCTCCAGGAGCTCGGGGCCCGGGTGGCGCTCGACGACGTCGGGACGGGCCATGGCGGCCTCTCGTACCTTCTGAAGCTCGGCGTCGACGTGATGAAGATGGACAAGATGTTCGTCGACGCGATCGGCACGGATCGCTACTCGGTCGCGATCGTCGACAGCCTGGTCAAGCTCGCCGAGGACATGAACCTCGACCTGATCGCTGAGGGCGTCGAGACCATCGAGCAGGTCGAGTACCTCCGCGCCAAGGGCGTCAGGCTCGCACAAGGATATGTCTTCGCCCCGCCGCTGCCGGGGTCGTCCTTCCTCGCTCTGGTGGAGGCTATGGCCCCGCTCGCGCGGATGGAAACTGAAGACAACGTGAAACGTCTCGCCTCGGCCTGATTCACGGGCGTCGCGTCAGCGGTCAGTTCACCAGTTTGGCGCCTGGCGGGTAGCCGAACGCGCCGCAGCCCCTACAATCCAGAAATCCCAATCTGGAGCTCTGACGCCAATGAAGAAAATCGGCTCAATCGTCGCCATCTCCGCGGTCGCACTGGGTCTGGCGGCCTGCGGCGAGACCCGCAATGAGCGCACGCTCAGCGGCGCTCTGATCGGCACAGGCGTTGGCGCGGCCGCCGGCGGTCTGATCGCGGGCAACGCCACGGGCGCCGTGGTCGGCGGCGCTCTGGGCGCGGGCGCGGGCGCGGTGGTGGGCTCGCAGTCGCGCGGCGATCGCTCTCGCTGCTATGCGACCAACCGCTATGGCGAGCGCTATCGGGTGCCCTGCCGCTACTGAGGTCGCGAAAGCTCTCGACAAGAACGGGCGCTCTCTCCGGAGAGCGCCCGTTTTGTTACTGGCCGCGTGTTGCGCTGCTGGCGAAGCGGCGCGCCTCGTCCGCGGCGCGGAACAGCGCCTTGGCCTTGTTGACGCACTCGGCCTGCTCCGCGGCCGGCGACGAATCCGCCACGACCCCGGCGCCCGCCTGAACATGGATGCGCCCGTCCTTCACCACGGCGGTGCGCAGAACGATGCAGGTGTCCATCTCGCCATTGGCGCCGAAATAGCCGACGCATCCGGCGTAGACGCCGCGCTTGTCCTTCTCCAGTTCGTCGATGATCTGCATCGCGCGAACCTTCGGCGCGCCCGAGACCGTCCCGGCCGGGAAGCCGGCGATGAGCGCGTCCAGAGCGTCGTGCGGCGCAGCCAGCCGCCCCTCCACGTTCGACACGATGTGCATGACCTGGCTGTAGTATTCGAGGAAGAACTGGTCGGTGACCGCGACGGTGCCGATCTCCGATACCCGGCCGACGTCGTTTCTCCCGAGATCCAGCAGCATCAGGTGCTCGGCGCGCTCCTTGGGGTCCGCCAGCAGTTCCTCCGCCAAGGCGCGGTCCGCCGCCGCCGTCGCTCCGCGCGGACGCGTCCCGGCGATCGGGCGGATGGTGACCTTGCCGTCACGGACCCGCACCAGAATCTCCGGGCTCGACCCAACGATCTGAAACCCGCCGAAGTCGAGGTAAACCAGGAAGGGCGCCGGGTTCGTCCGGCGCAGGGCCCGGTATAGCGCGAAGGCGGGCAGGTCGAACGGCGCCTCGAAGCGCTGCGACAGCACCACCTGGAACACGTCGCCAGCCGCGATGTACTCCTTCGCCCGCTCGACCATCGCCTGGTACTCGGCCGGGGTGGTGTTGGAGCTGAGCTCGGCTGCGACGCCTGCCGCCGTCGCCCGCGCTGGCTCCTTCGGCACGGGCCGGTCCAGCCCCTCGACGATTTCCGTCAGCCGATCCACTGCGCGGGCATGCGCCGCCTCGGCCGCGATCCCGGCCGTCGGACGCACGGGCGTGACGACGGTGATCTCGTCCCTCACGGAGTCGAACACGATCATCACGGTCGGCCGCATCAGGACGGCGTCGGGCGTCCCGAGCCGGTCAGGGTTGGGAGGGCCGATCTCCTCCATCTCCCGAACCATATCGTAGCCCAGATAGCCGAAGACGCCCGCCGTCATCGGCGGGAGGCTCTCGGGAACGTCAATGCGGGATTCCGCAAGCAGCAGCCTGAGCGACTCAAGCGGGCGTTCGTCGCAGGGGGCGAACGCCTCCGGGTCCCGCAGCGCGTCGCGGTTGATCTCGGCCTGGCCGCCGCGGGAGCGCCACAGCACGTCCGGCCGCAGCCCGATCATCGAGTAGCGGCCGCGCGTCGCCCCGCCTTCGACGGATTCGAGCAGGAACGCGTTCGGCCGACCCTCCGCGAGCTTGAGATAGGCCGACACCGGCGTCTCGAGGTCGCCGACGAGCGTCGCGGCCACGACCTGAGGCTCTCCCGCCGCATATCCGGAGGAGAACGCCGCGACGTCGGGGAAAACGATCATGCTGGGCGCCCGGGGATCAGCCGGCCCCGCCGACGACCTCGGCGATCGCGCCGGGATCGAAGCGCGTGCCGAGATCCTCGCGGAGCTTCTGGACGAAGGCCGAGACGACGTCGGAGCCCATGCCGCTCGCGAGCTTGTCGAGCTGGCCGCTGTCGTCCGGCGCCGCCGGATCGAATGGCCGGATGTTCTCTGCCGTGACCTTGAACAGCAGCCGCGAGCCCGTCTCGTCCGCCGCCGTGGCGCCGAAGCCCTCGACGGGCGTCTGGAAAACGGCGGTGGCCTGCGCGGGCTTGATGGAGGGCGCCCCGCCGCTGCGGGTGGTCTCCGCCTGCTCGACCTGAAGCTTCTGCGCAGCGGCCACCTGATCCAGCGTCTTGCCGCCCTTCAGCTGGGCGAGCAGGTCGTCCGCGCGCTGGTCGAGGCGATGGCGCGCCTCGTCTTCGCGCCACCGGGCCTCGACCTGGGGGCGCGCCTCCTCGAACGACAGGTCGCGCGCTTCCGTGACGCCGCGCACGTCGAACCAGACATAGGCGTCATCGGCGGACACCACGTCCGAGTCGGTGTCCGGCTCGAACGCCTTGCTGAGAAGCTGCGACGACAGCGGAAGGTCGGAGATCGCGGCGCCGCCCGGGGTCCTGCCGGCGCGGTCGACGGCGTCGACCACCCGCACCGGGAGGTTCTGCGCCTTGCCGATCTCCTCGAGCGTGGCCCCGCCGAGGCGCGCCTCGTCGATCTTGTCGTGGATCGCGAGCACGTCCTTCTTGGCGGCCAGCTCGGCGAGCAGGGCGCGGATTTCCTCACGCACCGCGTCGAAGCTCTTCACCTGCTCGTTCTGGATTCCGGTGACCCGAAGAAGCACGGTCGCGTACTGGCCCTGCACGGGCGCGCTGACCTCGCCTTGCTTGAGCGCGAAGGCCGCGTCAGCGACCTTCCGGTCGAACATCTCCGCCTTGCTCAGATTGCCCAGGAAGGCGTCCTCGGGCTTGATCTTGCGCTGGATCATGACCTGCTCGAACAGCTCGCCTTTCTGAATCTGGTCGTAGGCCGCATGCGCCTCCTCCAGAGTCGGGAAGGAGATCTGCTCGATCGAGCGTTTCTCGAGATCGGAGTATTTGGGCTTGTTCGCCTCGTAATAGGCGCGGACCTCGCTGTCCGGGATCTCTTTCGAGGAGGCGAGCGCTTTCGCGTCCAGCGCCAGGACAGCAAGTTTGCGGTATTCGGGCGCGCGGAAGCCGCCTTTATGCTCATCGTAATAGGAGCGGAGCGCCTCTTCGCTGGGCGCGGGAATGGCGGCCGGATCTTCCGGCTTGAGCTCCAGATAGGCGATCGAGCGGCTGTCGGCGTTATAGGCGTGGATCGCTTGGCGCAGCGCGACAGGCGTCGTCATGTTCGCCGTCATCGCGTCGGTCAGCTGCTTGCGCGCCGTGAAGCTGCGCTGCAGCCGGATGTAATCCTTCTCGCTCAGATTGTTCTGCCGCAGGATCTCGTTGAACGTCGCCCGGTCGAAGCCGCCGGTCGGACCGCGGAAGATCTCGTCCTCCTGAACCTCGCGGGCGACCTCCTCGTCGCTGACTGAGAGCCTGAGCTTGGCGATGCGCGCGTCGATCGCCGCCTCATTGACCATATTGCCCAGAACCCGCTCGCCGATGCCCGCGAGCCGAGCCTGCTCGGGCGTGATCACGCGCTTGGCCTGCTGGCTGACGCGGCGGAGCTCGTTCGAATAGGCGTTGCGGAATTCCTCGACCGAGATCTTGCGGTCGCCGACGATGGCGGCGTTCCGGCCGCCTCCGCCGATGCGGAAAATGTCGGCGATGCCCCAGACGGCGAAGCTCAGGACGAGCACTCCGAGGAAGAGCTTGGCGACCCAGCCGGCGGCGCCGTGACGGAGCGTCTGAAGCATCGCGGAATCACGTCTCGCGTTAAGGAGCTCGGGGAGCGGCGCGCCGCTCGACGGGTGGCGAGAGCTGACACGCCTCGCTGGCCGCCGCAAATCGCAAGCGCGGGAGGAATTTGCAAGCGTCACGGCTTCTGATACGTCGCGACCGCCCCGCCGGTACGGCGCGGCCCCGCTTCCGGAGGCAGTGCAGATGTCGAACGCCGCGCGCAAGCCGCTCATCGCCGGCAATTGGAAGATGAATGGTCTCGGGGCTTCGGCGCCGGAATTCGTGCGGATCGTCGGCGCGTATCAGGGGCCGCTGAAGAACGCCGTGGACATCATGGTGTTTCCGCCGGCGACGCTGCTGACGAGCTTCGCCACCGCGACCCGCGGCGCCGGCGTGATTGTCGGCGCGCAGGATTGCCATGCCGCGCCCTCGGGCGCTCACACCGGTGATATCTCCGCCGAAATGATCGCGGACGCCGGCGGCAAAGCAGTGATCGTCGGTCATTCCGAGCGCCGCGCCGACCACTGCGAGGCCGACGCGATCGTCCGCGCCAAGGCCGAGGCGGCCCTGCGCGCCGGACTCGTGGCCATCGTCTGCGTCGGCGAGACCGAGGAGGAGCGGGCCGCCGGCGCGGCGTTCGAAGTCGTCGAGCGGCAGCTCGAAGGATCGCTGCCCAACGCCGCACGGGCGAAGACCGTGGTCGTGGCCTACGAGCCTGTTTGGGCGATCGGCACCGGCGTCACGCCCACCGTGCAGGACGTCGCCGAGATGCACGGCCGGATCCGACGCGCGCTGCAGGCCCGGTTCGGCCAGGAAGGCGAGTGGATGCGGATTCTCTATGGCGGCTCGGTCAAGCCGGAGAACGCCGCCGAGCTGCTGAGCGCCGCCGACGTCGATGGCGCTCTCGTGGGCGGCGCCAGCCTGAAGGCGGACGATTTCCTGGCGATCGCACAAGCCGCCAAGCGCTGAGCGGCGCCGATCCGGACGAGGGGCGAGGCTGACCGCTTCGTGCGCTAGGTGGCGGGCGTCGCCGCAGTGGTGTACAGAGCGCGGCTCGCGATCTCCGACGCGGACCCCTTTTTACGATCGAGCCCCATGCAGACCGTCCTCATCGTCATCCATCTCATGATCGTGCTCGCGCTGGTCGTGGTCGTGCTGCTCCAGCGCTCCGAGGGCGGAGGGCTCGGCATTGGCGGCGGCGGCGGCTTTATGGCGGGACGCGGCCAGGGCAATCCGATGTCGCGGCTGACCGCCTATCTGGCGGCGGGCTTCTTCGCCACGAGCATCTCGCTCACCATCGTGGCCGGCTATGGCGGCGGATCGGTGTTCGACCGGTTGCAGCCGACCGGCGCGCAGCCCACTCCGGCGACTTTGCCAGGTTCGCCGAGCGCGCCGCTCGGAAGCGGCAAGGGCGGCATCCTGCCCAGCCTGCAGCCTGCGGGCGGCGAGCAGAAGGCGGAAGAAGGCGCAGGCGCGCCGCCGCAGCCGGCGGGCGCGGCTCCGACGCCTCAGAACGCCGCTCCTGTCCCGTCTGGCGAGCAGCAGAGCGCCCCGCAGCAGCCGACGCCTCCGGCCGCCGCCGAGCAGCCGCAGGCGCCCAAGCCCCAGCAGTGATCGCGGCGAGCGCGGCGTAAAGGTCAACGCCAGAATCAAAAAGGCCCGGATTGCTCCGGGCCTTTCTTTTTGCGTCGAGGCTGGCGGGCGCGCGGTGCGCCGCGCCTTACGCGCCGGAGGCGCGGCGGCTCCACCAGCCGGTGCGGCGCGGCCGGTTCGGATCTTCCGCAACCGGCTCAAGCTCCGCGGGCCGACGCGGCTCGGGCGCGGGCTCCGGCGACGGCTCGGCCGCCTGAGATCCGGCATCTTCCACGACGACAGGCTCGACGGCAGCCGAGACTTCTTCGGCCGGCACGTCTTCAGACGGCTGAACCGCGATCTCCGCCGCCTGAGCGGGCTCTGCCGCCGCAGGCTGTTCGTCGACCGACGCGGCGGCCTCGGCCACGACGGGCGCCACGCCCGTCAGAACAGCCGCTTCGCCGTCCTCGCCATTCTGGACGGGCTCGTTCTCCGCGCCAGCCTCCGCTTCTTGCTCGAGCGGCTCGTCGCGACGATTGCGGCGTCCGCCGCGACGACCGCGGCGGCGGCGCTTGCCGTTTTCCTCGGAATCGTCATCGGAATCGGCCGCTTCGGTAGGCTCAATCGGCGTGGCGACCAGCGGCGTCTGCTCCGCCACGTCGCTGACCACGGCCTCGCGAGGTTCATCGCTGTCCTCCGCGTCATCCTGGTCCTGCCCCTCGGAGGCGGATTCGAGGCCCTGATCGCCCTCGCCACGACCCCCGCCACGGCGCCGCCGACGCCGCCGACGACGGCGGCCGGCGCCGCCCTCGAGCGTGTCCTCGTCGCCGCCCGCCTGCTGTTCGGGCTCCTCGCGCGCTTCCGGAACGACAAGCTCAGCCGTCTCCACGACAGGCTCGAGCTCCTCCGGCTCCACGCTGTCGACCCGCACCTGGGTGACGTTGAGCCGGGGCTCCCCGGTCGCCGGATCGGTGCGCTCGACCAGCGCATGCTGGCCGGCCGGCAGATGCTCTTCCGCCGCGAAGGTGACGAACACGCCGAACCGGTCCTCGATCTCCCGCAGATGGCCCCGCTTCTGGTTCAGGATGTAGAGCGCGACCTCGCCGCGAGTCTTCACCAGCAGGTTGCGGGACGCGTCCTTGCGGAGATTGTCCTCGACGGTGCGCAGCACATGGAGCGCCACCGAGGGAACCGCGCGCACGATGCCGGCGCCGTTGCAGAGCGGGCAGACTTCGCTCGAGCTTTCCAGGACGCCGGTGCGGATGCGCTGACGCGACATCTCCATCAGGCCGAAATGCGAGATCCGGCCGAGCTGGATGCGGGCGCGGTCGTCCTTCAGGCAGTCCTTGAGCTTCTTCTCGACGGCGCGATTGTTGCGCGCCTCTTCCATGTCGATGAAGTCGATCACGATCAGGCCGGCGAGGTCGCGCAGACGAAGCTGGCGGGCGACCTCCTCGGCGGCCTCGAGATTGGTGCGGAGCGCCGTGTCTTCGATGTTGTGCTCGCGCGTGGAGCGTCCCGAGTTCACGTCGATCGCAACCAGCGCCTCGGTCTGGTTGATCACGATGTAGCCGCCGGACTTCATCGTCACGATGTTGGAGAACATCGCGTCGAGCTGGGTTTCGACGCCCATCTTCGAGAACAGCGGCTGGCTGTCGCGGTAGGGCTGCACGATCTTCGCATAGCTCGGCATGAGCATGCGCATGAAGTCCTTGGCCTCGCGGTAGCCTTCCTCGCCGGCGACCAGAACTTCGTCGATGTCCTTGTTGTAGAGGTCGCGGATGGAACGCTTGATGAGCGAGCCTTCCTCATAGACCAGAGCCGGCGCCGTCGACTTGAGCGTAAGCTCGCGCACCGTCTCCCACAGGCGCATCAGATATTCGAAGTCGCGTTTGATCTCGGGCCGAGTGCGGCTCGCGCCCGCGGTCCGCAGAATGACGCCCATGCCCTCCGGCACCTCGAGGTCGGAGGCGACCTCCTTCAGCCGCTTGCGATCCTGTGCTGAGGTGATCTTGCGCGAGATGCCGCCGCCGCGCGCGGTGTTCGGCATCAGCACCGAGTAACGCCCGGCGAGCGACAGATAGGTGGTGAGGGCGGCGCCCTTCGTGCCGCGCTCTTCCTTGACGACCTGCACCAGCAGGATCTGCCGGCGCTTGATGACTTCCTGGATCTTGTAGGAGCGCAGCCGGCGCGGCGCGCGCTCGGGCATCTCCTCGAAGGCCTCCCCGGCGCCGACCGACTCGACCGGATGCTCCTCCGGATCGCCGTTCTCGACCTTCTCCTCCTGCTCGGCGACGTGCTGCTCGATCGCAGCGTCAGCCTCGCTCCGGGAGGCGTCGTCGCCTTCCTGCGCCTCAGGCTTCTCAGCGGAAGCGTTGTCCCCGTCGGAGGACGCCTCGGCATCGGCGGAGACAGCGTCGCTTCCGTCTGAAGACGTCGCCTTCGGACGCGCGCGACCGCGCCGCCGCCGTCCGCCCGCAGGCTTCTCCTCGGCGGCCTCTTCCTCGGCTTCGGCCTTCTCGTCTTCCGCGATCAGCGCCTGCCGGTCGGCGACCGGGATCTGGTAGTAGTCGGGATGGATTTCGCTGAAGGCGAGGAAGCCATGGCGGTTGCCGCCATATTCGACGAACGCCGCCTGAAGCGACGGTTCGACCCGCGTCACCTTCGCGAGATAAATGTTCCCGCGAAGCTGCTTGCGGTTTGCGCTCTCGAAGTCGAACTCCTCGACTCGCGAGCCTCGCACGACGACCACCCTCGTCTCCTCGGGATGGGTGGCGTCGATGAGCATCTTATTGGCCATGTATAGAACTCTTGGGTACGGCCGAGCCGGCCTGCAGCCGTCGAGATCGACAGCGCGGGCAGGGCGCGCGGAACGCGCGGGGGCTCGGCGGCGGTTGGAATGATTGAGCCGGAGCGGCGCCGCTTTCGCAGAGCCAGCGCGGCGCGCGTATCCGGCGAACGCCGGCGAAGCCGACGGATCGAGGTTTCGGACGGAGCGAAAGCGGCGTGTCTCGCCGTGCGCATTGGTCCGAGCCACCTCGCAAATCTGGAACGGCCCGGGCTCGGTCGCCGGAGCGCGTCTCGTGACGTCACAGCGGGCCCGGCGACACAGTCGGGGGCCGCTCACGGCGTCGTCCCGGCCTGCGTCTAAACGCCGACTGGGTGCGGAACGCTTTCGCTGGCGGCCGTTATCCGTCGTCTTCAGCGACGCAAGCCATTCCCGGACCAGTTGTCTTGGAGTGGCGCGCTACGCTTCAGGGCGGCGCACTGAGGCCGCTCAGACGAAACGGGCCGGAATAGAGACTCGCCGCGTTTCGCCGTGGGCGCTGATGTTTAGCCGAGGCGGGAACCTGTGACAAGAAGCAGAGGCCGCCGCGCCAAGCGTCAAGACCGCCCGAAGCTCGGAGCTGGCGACTTCCCGCGTCAGCGGGGTGCGCATGACGGTCCGGTGATTTAAGGACGGTTAACCCTGGGGGCCGTAACACGGCCTACAGGCGCCCGATAATCTCGCCGTTCGGGAAGCTTCGCGATTCAGATGATCCGTTCGCCGCTCTTCGCCTTCCTGATCCTGGCAGCGCTGGTCGCTCCGTGCCGCTTCGCGCTGGCCGAGCCCGCAACCGACGCGCGCCCGGTGGCGACCGACGCCCGAATCGCCGGCGACGAGCAGCGCACCCGCCTCGTCATCGACCTGTCCGCCTCGGCCGCGATCAAGGCCTTTACGCTCGCCGATCCTTATCGCGTCGTCATCGATCTTCCGGAAATCGCCTTCCGGTTGCCTGAGACGGCCGGCCGCGAGGGAAGGGGGCTGATCAGCGCCTACCGGTTCGGCCTCCTTGCGCCAGGCCGGTCGCGGATCGTGGTCGACGTCAAGCGGCCGGTGGCGATCGACAAGGCCTTTGTGCTCGACGCGGTCGCGGGGCAGCCGGCGCGGCTCGTGCTGGACCTCACGCCGAGCGACCGAAAAACCTTTCTGCAGTCGCTCTCCGCGCGCGAAGGGGACCCCACCGGCGCCGTCGACAAAACAGCCTCTGCAGCGCCGCCTGAGGAGCGTGACCTGCCGGTCGTCGTCATCGACCCGGGCCATGGCGGCGTCGATCCCGGCGCGGCCGGGCCCGCAGGCGCAAGCGAGAAGGATATCGTGCTGGCCTTCGCCAAGCGGCTGAAAGAGAAGATCGAGGCAGGCGGGGCGCGACGCGTGGTGCTGACCCGGGATGACGACACCTTCATCTCGCTGCCCGGCCGCGTGAAGGTCGCGCGGGAGAACGGCGCCAGCCTGATGATCTCGATCCACGCCGACACGCTGGCCGATCCGTTCGGCGTCCGCGGGGCCACGATCTACACCCTGTCCGAAAGGGCGTCCGACAAGGAAGCCGAGCGGCTCGCCGAGAAGGAGAACCGCGCCGACCTGATCGCCGGCGTCGATCTTTCCGAAGAGCCCGAGGAGGTCGCCGGCATCCTCTTCGACCTGGCGCGCCGTGAGACCAAAGCCTTCACGACGCAGTTCGCGCGCGGCCTGGTCAAGGAGCTGAAGGAAGCCGCCAAGCTCAACAAGAACCCGCTGCGTTCCGCGGGATTCCGCGTGCTCAAGGCGCCGGACGTTCCCTCGGTGCTGCTCGAGCTCGGTTACCTCTCAAGCCCTGAGGACGCCAAGCTGATGATGTCCGACAAGTGGCGGGAGCAGGCGACGGGCGCGGTCGCCGAGGCGGTAGAGCGGTACTTCGACACCCGTATCGCGCAGGGCACACCCCGCCCGGTAAATTAACCGCTTCCGCCTCACGCCGCATATTCTCCACAAAGCGGCCCGATGCCGTGGCATAGCGGAAGCGCGAGCGCGCTGAGGCGAGCGTCTGCGCCCGATGGGCGGCCCGGCGCCTCGCGCCGCGCCAGACATGCGAGGATCGCTTGCGCCTGCTAGTCCGTTTCATCGGCTTCCTGTTCGCGACCGGAGCTCTCCTGGGTCTCGCCGGGGCCGCGGTCGCGGGCTACTTCGTCTGGAAGTATTCGAAGGAACTGCCGGACTACGAGCAGCTCGCGAAGTACGAGCCGCCGATCATGACGCGGCTGCACGCCAACGACGGCCGCCTGATCGCCGAGTACGCCAAGGAGCGTCGCCTGTTCCTGCCGATCCAGGCGGTGCCGAAGCGCGTGATCCAGGCGTTCACTTCCGCCGAGGACAAGAATTTCTACGAGCATGGCGGGCTGGACTTCGGCGGCATCGCGCGCGCGGCGCTGTTGAACTTCCAGAACCAGGGTCGCCGACCGCAGGGCGCATCGACCATCACCCAGCAGGTCGCCAAGAACTTCCTGCTGACGAACCGCCAGGACTACGAGCGCAAGATCAAGGAGGCGCTGCTCGCCCTCCGGATCGAGCAGACCTATTCGAAGGACCGCATCCTCGAGCTCTATCTCAACGAGATCTATCTGGGCCTCGGCGCCTACGGCGTCGGCGCCGCAGCGCTGGTCTACTTCGATAAATCGGTGAGCGAGCTGACGCTCGCCGAGGCGGCCTATCTGGCGGCGCTTCCGAAGGCCCCGAACAACTACCACCCGTTCCGGTATCCGGATCGCGCGATCGAGCGGCGGAACTGGGTCATCGATCGGATGGTGGAGAATGGCTACGCGACCGCCGAGGAAGGCGTAGCCGCCAAGAAATCGCCGCTCGACGTGGACCCCCGGCCCACCGGAACGCAGCTTCCCGCCAGCGAGTATTTC
Organism: Hansschlegelia sp.; assembly: GCF_035538955.1. Lineage (NCBI taxonomy): Bacteria > Pseudomonadati > Pseudomonadota > Alphaproteobacteria > Hyphomicrobiales > Methylopilaceae > Hansschlegelia > Hansschlegelia sp. The sequence goes on along the minus strand of NZ_DATLJK010000014.1, from coordinate 276,524 downwards.
AACGAGGAGGTGCGGCGCGTCCTTTACGAGCGCTATGGCGAGAAGGGGCTTTACGAGGGCGGTCTGTCGGTCCGCACGACGCTTGACCCGCACCTTCAGCTTCTGGCGCGGAAATCGCTCAGCGACGGACTGGTGAGCTACGATGAGGAGCGGGGCTGGCGCGGCCCGCTGCGCGAAATCGACCCGCGCGGCGACTGGGGCGTGGCGCTCGCTGACATCCCAGCCTATGGCGACATCAGCCCGTGGCGGCTCGCCGTGGTTCTCGACGCGGGCTCGAACGAGGCCACGATCGGCCTGCAGCCGGGGCGCGACAAATCGGGCGGCGTGACGCGCGAGCGCGAGGTCGGCGCCCTGCCGCTGGACGGCGTCCGCTGGGCGAAGTGGGCCACAGGTCCGGAGCGGGGGCGCGCGGTCAAGACGGTGTCGCAGGTCGTGAAGGCGGGCGACGTGATCTATGTCGAGCCCATGAAAGACCGCTCGTCGGCATATCGGCTCCGGCAGGTTCCCGAGGTTTCCGGCGGGCTCGTCGCCATGGACCCGTACACCGGCAGCGTGCTCGCGCTCGCCGGCGGGTTCTCCTATGACGAGAGCCAGTTCAACCGCGCTACCCAGGCGCTCAGGCAGCCGGGCTCGTCGTTCAAGCCGTTCATCTACGCCGCGGCGCTCGACAATGGCTATACGCCCTCGAGCGTCGTGCTCGACGGACCGATTGAGATCGATCAAGGACCCGGGATCGGGATCTGGCGGCCGGAAAATTACGGCAAGAAGTTCTACGGCCCCCAGACGCTGCGCTTCGGGATCGAGAAGTCGCGCAATGTCATGACGGTGCGGCTCGCTCAGGACATGGGCATGCCGCTGATCTCCGAATATGCCCGTCGCTTCGGCGTGATGGACGATCTGCCTCGTTACCTCTCGATGGCGCTCGGCGCGGGCGAGACAACCGTCCTGAAGATGACCGCGGCCTATTCGATGTTCGCGAACGGCGGCAAGCGGGTGACGCCGAGCGTTATCGACCGGATCCAGGACCGCACCGGGAAAACCATCTACCGGCATGACGATCGGCAGTGCCTCGGCTGCACGGCGACCGCCTGGGCGAAGCAGGACGAGCCGAAACTGGTCGACAGCCGCGAGCAGGTGCTCGATCCCATGACGGCCTATCAGATCACCTCCATGATGGAGGGCGTGGTGCTGCGCGGCACCGGCACGGCAGTGAAGGCGGTGGGTAAGCCGATCGCCGGCAAGACCGGCACGACCAACGATTACAAGGACGCCTGGTTCGTCGGCTTCTCGCCCGATCTCGTGGTCGGGGTTTATCTGGGCTACGACAAGCCGCATTCGCTGGGCGCCGGCGAGACCGGAGGCTCGGTCGCCGCGCCGGTGTTCACCGAGTTCATGAAAGCCGCGCTCGCCGACAAGCCGGCGACGCCGTTCCGGGTGCCGCCGGGCATCAAGCTGATCCGCATCAACCCGACCACGGGCATGCGCGCGGCCGCCGGCGATCCCAAGGTGATCCTGGAGGCGTTCAAGCCCGGCACCGCGCCGGCGGACAGCTATTCGATCATCGGCCAGGCCGCGCCCTCGGATCGGCCGCAGGTCGTGACTCCCGAGGCCGACCGGGCGGTTCGCACCGGCACCGGCGGGCTGTACTGAGCGCGCGACCGCAGTGGCGGCGGGTGATCGAGACGGCTCCGCTGACCTCCGCCGCGTCGTGGCTGCTGTGGCGCTGCTCAACCTCGGCTATTTCGGCGTCGAGATCGCGGTCGCCCTGGCCATCGGCTCCGTTTCGCTGTTCGCCGACAGCGTCGACTTCCTCGAGGACGCCTCAGTCAATCTGCTGATCCTGATGGCGCTGGGCTGGTCGCTGAGAGCGCGCGGGCGGGTCGGCATGCTGCTCGCAGCTATCCTGCTCGCGCCGACGGCAGCCACCCTCTGGACCGCGTGGGACAAGTTCTGGGATCCGGCGGTGCCCGCGCCGATCGCCCTTACGCTCACGGGCGGCGGAGCGCTGCTCGTGAACCTCGCCTGCGCGCTCATGCTGGCGCGCTGGCGCAGCCATGGCGGCAGCCTCACGCGGGCGGCCTTCCTGTCGGCCCGAAACGACGTCGCGGCCAATATCGGCATCGTGGCGGCGGGCGCCGCGACCTACGCGCTGCAGTCGCCATGGCCTGACCTGGTGGTCGGCCTGGCGATCGCAGCGATGAACCTCGACGCGGCGCGCGAGGTCTGGGAGGCCGCCGGCGCGGAACGCCGCGCGGCGGCCTGAGGTCTGATCAGCCTTCGGTTTCTTCGAGCGTGAGAATGGTGGGCGCAGCGGGCGAATAGTTCGGAATGTCCGCCACCGCCGCCTGTCCTTCGGGGGACTCAAGGGCGGTCTTGATCGCGTCGACGCTGTCGAACGTGCCGACGAACATCCAGAAGAACGCGCCGTCCGCGCCGTCCAGACCCTTTGCGGGTCCGTAGCTGAAGCGCTTAAGGCCGGGCATCTTCTGCACGAGCGGCATGTGGACCGAGCGGAAATGCTGGTCGAACTGAGCCGGATCGGCGGGCTTCGGGTACATGACGATGAGCTTGGTCAAGGGGGCGTCTCCATGTTGGAGCGCACCATCTAGAGCCCGCGCCCGGCTTTCTCCACCCGCGCGCTGCGATAGCGGCCGAACGCAGCGCACGGTTTACAGACCGCCGGTCGGCCGCTACCAGTCGCCGCCCATTCACACCCATCCGGGATCCGAACTGGCCATGCGCGCCGAGATCGAAACCCTCGTCCAGGACATCGAGCAGTCAGTCGGGCTGCTGAGGAGGCATCTTTGACTGGGATCAGTCCCAGTCCCGCCTCGAAGAACTGAACCACATCGCTGAAGACCCATCGCTCTGGGAGGATCCCGAGCGCGCGCAGAAGATCATGCGTGAGCGCACCGCGCTCGACGACGCCATGAGCGGCGTCCTCAGGATCGAACGCGAGCTGAAGGACAACATCGAGCTGATCGAGCTCGGCGAGATGGAAGGCGACGAGACCATCGTCGCCGACGCCGAGAAGGCGCTCAAGGCGCTGAAGGACGAGACCGGCAGACGCCAGCTCGAGTCGCTGCTCTCGGGCGAAGCCGACGCCTTCGACACCTTCCTGGAGGTCCACCCCGGCGCAGGCGGCACGGAGAGCCAGGACTGGGCCGAGATGCTTCTGCGCATGTACACGCGCTGGGCCGAGCGGCGCGGCTTCAAGGTCGAGGTCGTCGACCACCAGAACGGCGAGCAGGCCGGAATCAAGTCGGCGACGCTCCAGATCAAGGGCCACAACGCCTATGGCTGGCTCAAGACCGAGGCCGGGGTTCACCGCCTCGTGCGCATCTCGCCGTTCGATTCGAACGCCCGCAGACAGACGAGCTTCGCGTCGATCGACGTCTATCCGGTGATCGACGACAGCATCAAAATCGAGATCAACGAGTCGGATGTGCGCGTCGACACGATGCGCTCCGGCGGCGCCGGCGGTCAGCACGTCAACAAGACCGAATCGGCCGTGCGCCTCGTGCACAACCCGACGGGCATCATGGTCGTGAGCCAGGGCGACCGCTCGCAGCACAAGAACCGGGCGACCGCCTGGGACATGCTGCGCGCCAAGCTCTACGAGCGCGAGCTGAAGATCCGCGAGGAGGCCGCGGCTGCCGACCAGGCCGCCAAGACCGACATCGGCTGGGGCCACCAGATCCGGTCCTATGTGCTGCAGCCGTACCAGCTCGTGAAGGATCTGCGGACCGGCCACACCTCGACCTCGCCGCAGGACGTGCTCGATGGCGATCTCGACGATTTCATGGAGGCGACGCTGGCGCAGCGCGCCTATGGCGGCGCCGCCGAGGAGGTCGAGGACGTCGACTGATCCAATGGCGTCCGGCTGACCAGTCTGGGAGACGAGGAGCCCGGGCGACCATTCTTCGCCGCCCAGATTGGTAGTTTGGCGCGCCGTGCGCTACCGGCCGCGCCGAGCGGGGGAGCCAAGATGCAACGTGTCCCCAGGCGGGAGACGGACGGAGAGCCGTTGCGCAACGGCATGTTCTGCCGCAGGCAGTGAGCCGGTCGTCTCAGCGCTCCATGGCGGCCAGCATCCGGCCGGCGTTGAGGAAGCGGAACGGGTCGACCGCCTCGCCGTTCACCCGCGTCTCGTAGTGCAGATGCGGCCCTGTCGAGCGGCCGGTTGAACCGACGCGGCCGAGGGTCGTGCCAAGCTTGACCGTCTGGCCCGGCGTCACGGCGATTGACGACATGTGCCCGTAGCGGGTCGTGAGGCCGCCGCCATGGTCGATCTCGACCATGTTGCCGTATCCCCCGGTGGGCCCGGCGACGGTGACCTGCCCGGCCGCAGTCGCCTTGACGGTTTCGCCATACGCTTCCTCGAAATCGACGCCGGCGTGGAAGGCCAGCCGCCCCAGGAAGGGATCGGACCTCGCGCCGAAGCCGCTCGTAACCGGCGCGCGCGGCGCAGGCGTCCTAAGGGGGACATTGGCCAGGCCGCGATCGAGCGCCTCGACGGCCGCCTGCTCGGCGGAGATCTGCGCGACTCGCGCCTCGAAGCTCAGGGCGCGCGCGGGCAGGGGCTCGAAAGGGCCGCCGCGCGCTTTGCCGTCGGTCAAGGCAGGCTTCCTGGCGCCCACCGCGTCGTAGACCTTTTCGAGCGTCCGGCGCCGCTGCCCGGTCTTTGCCGCAATGCCCTCCAGGGTCCGCGCTTGGCGCTGTTCGGCCTCGTCTATTGAGGTCGAGAGGCGTTCGGACAGATTTGAGGGCGAGCGGGAGGACCCTGCGGCCTCATCTGCGCCGATGTCGTCGAGCGCGGCGCGGGACTCGAGCGGCTGCGGCTTTGCAGCATAGGCGAGGGCGGAGCCGGAATCGCCGGCGTCCGCCGCGACGGGATCGGAAAGCTCGGCCAGCGTGAGCTGGCGTCGTTCCAGAGCTTCCTGGCGCCGGGCGAGCTCCGCCAGCCGCTCGTCGAGCCCCGCGCTCTCCACGAGCCGGCGCGTACGGGCGCGGCCGAGCTCGTCGCGCAAGGTGGAGATCTGCGCCTCGTAACCCTTTTGGGCGGCGCGGGCGCCGTGTCGAAGCTCCGCAACGACCGTGTCGTGGAACAGGACGTAGGCTCCTGCGCCTGCCGACCAGACCAGGAGCCCGAGGATGAACAGGCAGAGGACCGTTGCGCCGTGCCGCGGCAGGCTCACCGTGGTGCGTCGGCCCCCGCGCTCGATGACGATGCGGTCCGCCGCGGCGTGGCGCGACTTGTCGTGTGAGTGGGCCGCCATACCGTTCCCCGACGATCGCGCCGAGCAACGCTAGACAGTTAAGGTTAACCTCTCGCTAATGATCGGTCGCCGGACGTTAGATCTCTTGCGCCGCCCGCAGAACCTCGTCCGCGTGTCCGGGGACCTTCACCTTGTCCCAGATCCGCGCGATCTTGCCTTCGGCGTCGATCAGCATGGTCGTGCGCTCCACGCCCATATAGCGACGGCCATACATGCTTTTCTCGACCCACACGCCATAGGCGGCGAGCGCCTGCTTCTCCTCGTCAGAGGCGAGGGCGAAGCCGAGGCCGTGTTTCGTTCGAAACTTGTCGTGGCTCGCGACGCTGTCGGGGGAAAGACCGATCACCTCGGTTCCGGCCTCCGCGAATTGCGGTCTGAGCCGGTTGAAGTCGATCGCCTCGCGCGTACAGCCGGAGGTATCATCCTTCGGATAGAAGTACAGGACGACCTTGCGGCCGCGCAGGTCGCTGAGGCGGATCACTCCGCCGCCTGCGGCCGGCAGGGCGAAATCCGGGGCAGTCTGGCCGACGGTCGGTGCGCTGCTGGTCATGGCGTTCTGCTTCCCTTCATGAAAACGCCCGCATAGTCCCTCATAGGCTTGCTGCGGCAAGGTCCATGACCGAGTTTGAACAGGTCGAATCGAAGCCGCAGCGGCGGTCGGCCGCGACGGAGGAAGACGACCTGATCTGATGGCGGATGCGCGCAAACCTGAGCCGTCCTCGCGCCTCCGCGCAGCCGCGCTGCCCTGGATGGGCAGGGGACGCAGCGCCCGCAGGGCTGATGGCCTGCCTGCAGCGCCTCGCCCTACCTCCCGCCGCATCTTGAGCCTCGCCGCCGGCGGCGTGCTGGCGCTCGGTGTCGCCATCGGGGCCGCCTGGCTCGCGATCCTCTACATGCCGCTCCCGGCTTCCCAGGTGATCCCGAGGGTCAAGGCCGCCATCCAGCAGCGCCTCGGCCCCGAATATGCGGTCGAGATCGCGGATGCGGAACTGCATCGCGGCGGCGACGGCGTCGAGCTTCGACTCGTCGAGCTCGCGATCTCGAAGGTCGGCGGAGGGCCGGTCGTGGCGAGCGTTCCGCGCGCCGAACTGCGTCTCGACGGCCTGGGGTTGCTTGGCGGCGACGTCGAAGTCCGCTCCGTGCATGTCACCAGTCCGCGCCTCGACATGCGCTTTGACGACACTGTCGACGCCGCCTCGAAGAACGCCGATCTGCCGGCCCGCGTTCTGGCCGCGATCGGCGACCTCGATCGCCTGCTTGGACCGGACGGCGCAGCCGGAGCGCTCGAGGAGGTGGAGGTCGCCGACGCCACCATCCTGGTCGCGCCGCGCAGCCGGGCGCCGCTTGCTCTCGACGGGGTCAACCTGCGGCTCTCGCGCGGGCCCGGAGGAGCGATAGCGCTCACTGCCTCTTCCGCCCGAGCCGACGATCGCTGGACCACCGCCGTCACGGTCACCTCGGTGCGGGCGGACAAAGCGCGGGTCATCGACGTCGGGCTCGAGAACGTGAACCTCGCCCCCTATTCGGCGCCGCTCGCCGAGAAGGCCGGCGCGGCGCCTGTGGCCGGACGTGTTTCGGGGCACCTCAACGCCGAAATTGGCGGCGACGGCAAGCTGCTGGCGGGCGACGGCCGCCTCGACGCCCGCTCGCTGCAGCTCTCTCTCCCAGGACCTGCCGCGCCGGAGCCGCCGCGGCAGATGAGTCTCGACCGCGTGCAGCTGGCGTTGCGTTGGGATCCTGTCGGGCGCGCCCTGCTGCTCGAGCCTTCCCAGATCCGGGGACATGGCGGCCAGATGAGCTTCGCGGGCTCGCTTGCGGCCCCCGACAAGCCGGGGAAGCCGTGGCTCGCGCAGCTCCACGGAACCGACATTCTGCTCTCCGGCGAGAGCCCGAGCGACGCGCCCCTGCGGCTCGACAGGATCGAAATCGAGGCGCGGTTCGAGCCGACCACCGGCGTGCTGGAAATTGACAAAGGCCAGATCCTTGGCCCGACCGCCGGAGCGGCCATCAGCGGGCTGATCCGGTTTAACGGCGAGAGCCCGGCCGTCCAGCTCGGGCTCGTGAGCTCGCCGATGCCGGCCTCGGCGGTGAAGCGGCTCTGGCCGTTCTTCCTGGCGAGCTCAGTGCGTGGCTGGATCGTGGAGAACGTCAGCGCAGGGCGGGTGGACTCGGTCTCGCTGACCCTCGACATACCGGTCGGAGCGCTCGCGAAGATGGGGCCGCACGACCCGTTGCCGCCGGGCTCGATGGACCTCGACATCCGCTTCGGCGACGGCGTCCTTCGTGGGCGTCCGGGCATGCCGTGGATCGAGGGCGCGAAAGGCAAGGTGATCGCCACCTCGCAACGCGTCGACGTCATGATCGACCAGGCCTATGTCGCGGATCCCGGAGAGGAAGGGGCGCTCTCCGTCTCGAACGTCCACTTCGTGGTGCCTCAGCTTGGCCCGCGCTATCCGCCTGCGACCGTGGACCTGAAGATGGACGGTTCGCTCCGCCGCGCCCTGTCTATGGTCGCGTCGGGAGCGTTCGGCCGCAATCCGCTGCCGAGCCAGCTTGAGATTGCGAACGTCTCGGGACGCATCGCGGCCGACGTGTCGGTCAAGATGGAACTCGATCACGCTGACGCGGGCCCCCCGCCGGTCATCAACGTCCTGGCCGACATGCGCGACGTGAAGATCGCAAACCTGTTTGCAGGCCGCAGCTTCGAGAAGGGCGCGTTCCAGCTCAAGGTAGCCGACGGCCCGCCCACTCTGACCGGCAGCGGCTCGGTGCGGGGCGCCCCTGCGACGGTATCGATGCTCGAGGAGCCGGCGCCCGCCGGCGGGCAAGCCCGGCGCAAGCTGGCGGTCACGCTGACCGCCGACGCCGGAGACCTGACGCGGCTCGGCCTCGACGTCTCGGGTTCGCTTCGCGGCGCCGTGCCGCTCTCGGCGGAGCTTTATCTCGACGAGCCAAGCGCTCCGATGACCGTCACGGCCGATCTCGCGAAGGTCGGGATCGACGGCGTCATTCCGGGGTTCGTTAAACCCGCGGGCCGGGCGGGGCGCTTGAGCTTCAAGGTCGAGCGCGGCCCCGAGAAGACGATCGTACGTGATTTCGTGCTCGAAAGCGGCGACCGAAGCGTGCGCGGCGCGATCGAATTCGGCGCCAAGGGAGATCTGATCGCCGCGACGCTTCCGATCTATCGTCCCGCCGCGGGCGACGACGCGCGGGTGGAGATCGACAAAGGTCGCGGCGGCGTCACCAAGGTGTCGGTCCAGGGCGCAGCGCTCGATCTGAAGCCGCTGATGGACGCTTATCGCAAGAAGACGTCGGACGCGGGCGGCGGAGGAGGCGGCGACGCGGGCGGCGGCGCGGCCAAGAATCTGGACGTGAGCGCTAAGCTCGGGACAGGGCTCGGCTATGGCGGCGAGGCGGTGGCCGGACTCGACCTGAGACTCGGCGTGCGCGACGGCAAAGTCGTCGACGCCGACGGCGCCGGGCGGATCGGAGCGGGCGCCATCAAGCTGTCGACCGGCGAGGGCGGACGGCTGAACCTTGCCGGCGAGGACGCCGGCGCTGCGCTGCGCTTCGCCGATCTCTATGGCCGGGTGGATGGCGGCGCGTTCGTGCTCGCCGCCTCGCTTTCAGGAGGACCCGGGGTGCTGCGCATTCGCGACTTCTCGGTGCGGAACGAAAACGCGCTTGAGCGCGTCAGGCGCACCACCGGCGCGGACAGCGCAGCGCCGGCGCGCGGCGGCGCGACGCGATTCGACCGATTGAAGGTGGATTTCGTTCAGGGCGGCGGCCGGATCGCCGTGAAGGAAGCTGTGGTCTACGGACCGCAACTCGGCGCGACCCTGTCGGGCGCCGTGAACTACGCGTCGGATTCAGTCGACCTGGTCGGGACCTTCGTGCCCGTCTACGCGCTCAACAACCTCTTCAGTCGCGTTCCGCTGTTCGGCGCGCTGCTCGGCGGCGGCGAACATGGCGGCCTGCTGGGCGTGACCTTCAAGGTGCAGGGCCGCACCGCGGCTCCGACGATCACCATCAACCCGATGTCAGCCGTGGCGCCCGGCTTCATGCGGAAGCTTTTCGAGTTCCGCCAGGACGGGCGGCCGGACGCTCCCGCCGCCTCGGCCCCGGCCGAGCCGACCGAGCGCTGACCGAGCCTCGCCGCCTTAGGCGCGCGGCCGGATCAGCACGTGCTTCTTGCGTCCGAGCGACAGCTTGATCACCCCTTCGGGCGTGAGATCGGCCGCGGTGAGGATCGCGCGATCGTCCGAAACCTGCTGGTCGTTGACCCGCAGCCCGCCGCCCTTCGCCTGCCGGCGCGCCTCGCCGTTCGAGGCGACCAATCTGGCGATCTCGGCGAAGGCGCTGAGCACGCCGACGCCGCGCTCCAGCGCGTGGCGGTCGATCTCGACCGTCGGCAGCGTCTCGGCGAGCGCGCCCTCCTCGAACGTCTTACGCGCGGTGGCCTCGGCCTCTTCAGCCGCCGCGCGGCCATGGACGATCGCGGTCGCCTCAGTCGCGAGGACCTTCTTGGCCTCGTTGATCTCGGAGCCCTGCAGGGCTCCAAGTCGCTCGATCTCGGCCAGCGGCAGATCCGTGAAGAGCTTCAGGAAGCGGACGACGTCGTCATCCTCGGTGTTCCGCCAATACTGCCAGAACTCGTAGGGGCTGGTCATGTCGGCGTTCAGCCAGACGGCGCCGCCGGCGGTCTTGCCCATCTTTGCGCCGGAGGCCGTGGTGATGAGCGGACAGGTGAGGGCGAAGAGCTGGGCGGCGTCGACGCGGCGGCCGAGCTCGATGCCGTTGATGATGTTGCCCCACTGATCGGAGCCGCCCATCTGCAGCCGGCAGTCGTAGCGGCGCTTGAGCTCCAGGAAATCATAGGCCTGGAGGATCATGTAGTTGAACTCGAGAAACGAGAACGGCTGCTCCTGCTCGAGACGCGACTTCACGCTGTCGAAGCTCAGCATCCGGTTGACGGAGAAGTGCCGGCCGATCTCGCGGAGAAACGGCACGTATTCCAGCCGGTCGAGCCATTCCGAGTTGTCGACCATGATGGCGTCGCTCGCGCCGTCGCCGAAGGTCATGAACTGAGTGAAGACCGACTTGATGGTCTCCTTGTTGGCCTTGATCTGGGCGTCGTCGAGCAGCGGCCGCTGCTCGTTGCGGAAGGAGGGGTCGCCAATCTTTGTGGTGCCGCCGCCCATCAGCACGATCGGCTTGTGCTGGCTCTGCTGAAGCCTCCGCAGCATCATGATGTTGGCCATGTGGCCGACATGCAGGCTCGGCGCCGTGAGGTCGTAGCCGATATAGGCCGTGACCGTGCCCTCGAGCGCGAGAGCGTCGAGCGCGGGAGCGTCGGAGATCTGGTGGATCTGGCCGCGCTCGTCGAGCAGGCGCAGGAAATCGGAACGGTAGGCGGTCATCGGCAGGCCCGTCGCAAGGTCAGGGCGCGGTGTGTAGCAGGTTCCCGCGCCGAATCCATTCGGGCGCCGACGCCCCGCGCCTGAATGGCGCGCGCCGGCAGAGATGGTTAACCAATCTGCGCCACGCTCCTGAATGACTTCGCCGCTGCGTCGCGCCGCCTGTTCCGGCGGCCCGCCGGCAAAAGTCACAGGAGTAGCCGACCGCGCCGCTGGCGTTGGGGGAAAGCCGGTCGATGAGTTCTAGCGTTCCTATTGCGGACGTCGCCCGCACAACCCGGCTGGTCGCCGTGGGGGCGGCCCTGACGCTCGCGAGCGCGGGGTCCGCCGTCGCCCTCCTTGCAATCGCTTCCACGGCGACGGCGAATCTCATGGTCGCGGCGGTGCATCGTCCGGCGGCGCTCGAAGTATGGGCCCCGCCCGCCGCGCTGCAGGCGCATTCGCAGGCCAGCAAGGCCGTCTCGATCTTCGCGGAGCATGATGCGCGGTTCGGACCGGCGGGAGCTGACTTCAGCCGCGATCTTTCGATGCTTGGGGCGAAGCTTGTCGAAGCCCGTCTGATGCTGGACGGGGAGCCTTCGGCGACGCGAGGCGTTCCGCTTCAGCCGGTGGCGAGCGAGGCAGGCGACGATGCGACGCTGCTGGCTTCCGCGCCTATCGCGGCCGAGCCGGCAAGCGCGTCCCTGACCCCTCCGCCGCCGACCGAACTCGCCATGCGCCCGGCGCCGCGCGTCATCTCAGCCGACGCGGCGGTCGCGCTGGCCTCCGCCGTTCCGTCTGCGCCGGTGATCCGGCTCGCGTCCTTGGAGGCGCCCCCATCCAGATCCGAACCGGCGGAAAGCGCCCCTGCGCCCCTTCCGGAAAGCGCCGTCTCCAGCGTAAGCGACCCGACGCCAGAGCCGCTGCCCGTCCCGCCTCTGCCCATGGTTCGTCCCACGGATGTCCTGCGGGCGGCCCCGGCTGACAGCGCGCCACCGCGTCCCGCGGTCTCTTCCGCCCGTCCCGGGAGCTTCGCGCCGGGCGCGCCAACGCCGCGGCCTCGCACGGCGCTGGCTTACGCGGCGCCCGAGCTTGAGAGCAGAAGCGACGCGCCGAACGACTTCTTCAGCAATTTGCTGGGTCGGAGCGAGACGGCCAGGCTACCGGGTCGCGGAAGCGGGATCGCAGTCTATGACATCGCCTCTGCGACGGTCCGGCTTCCGAGCGGCGAGAAGCTCGAAGCTCATTCCGGCCTCGGCCATAGGCAGGACAATCCGGTCTATGTCCGTGAGAAGAACCGCGGGCCCACGCCGCCCAACATCTACGATCTCAGGATGCGCGAGGCGCGGTTCCACGGCGCGGAGGCCATCCGCCTGCTGCCCCGAGACCAGCGAAAGGTCTTCAATCGCGACGGGTTGCTCGCGCACCCCTACATGTATGTCGGCGGCGGCGACCGCTCGCAGTCGAACGGATGCGTCGTGTTCAAGAATTACGGGCGCTTCCTGCGGGCCTTCAAGGCCGGCGAGATCAGGAAGCTCGTCGTCGTGTCCAGCATGGCGGAGCTGCCGACTTACATGTCTGCGCTCTGACCTTTGAAGTCGGCAAGGCCCTTGATGCGCGCTATCGGACTGATGAGCGGAACCTCCTTCGACGGCGTCGATGTCGCGCTGGTGGACACGGATGGCGAGCGTGTCCAGCGGCTCGGGCCGAGCGGCTATCACCGCTATGACGCCGCCGAACGCGCCGTTCTGTCGAAGGCGATGACCGAGGCGGCGGCGCTCACGGACCGGACGGCGCGGCCCGGAACGCTCGCCGTGGCGGAGGCGATCGTGACGGGCGCCCACCGGATGGCGGTCGAGGACTTCCTTGCTCAGCACGGCATCTCCCGCTCGGAGATCGACGTCATCGGCTTTCACGGGCAGACCGTGCTGCATCGGCCGGAGGCTCGCCTGACGGTCCAGATCGGCGACGGCGAAGCGCTGGCGCGCGCGATCGGCCGCCCTGTCGTCTATGATTTCCGCGCGGCCGACGTCGCCGCAGGCGGGCAGGGAGCGCCGCTCGCTCCCACGATCCACCCTGTGCTCACAAGGGATCTCGACCTGCCTCGGCCGCTCGCGGTGCTGAACCTCGGCGGCGTCGGCAACGTCACTTTCGTGGGCGAAGACGGCGAGCTGATCGCATTCGACACCGGCCCGGCCAACGCCTTGATGGACGATCGCATCGCCCGCGAAACCGGGGCGGCGTTTGACCGGGACGGCGCAATTGGGGCGGCGGGGCGCGTCGATGAGCGCGCGCTCGAACGCCTGATGACGCATCCCTATTTCATGCTGCCGCCGCCGAAGTCGCTCGACCGCAACGCCTTCGACGCCTCCGTCACGGAGGCGCTCCCGCTCCCGGACGCGCTCGCGACGCTCGCAGCCTTCACGGCCGCAACGGTGGCGAGCGCAGCGGCGCAGCTGCCGCAGCCGCCGGCGCAATGGATCGTCGCCGGCGGCGGCGCGCGCAATCCGACGCTGTTGCGGATGCTCAGGGAGCGGCTCGGCGCCAAGGTTCAGACCGCCGACGAGGTAGGTCTTTCAGGCGACGCGCTCGAGGCGCAGGCTTTCGCAGTGCTGGCGGTGCGGAGCCTCAGAGGGCTTCCGCTGACCTATCCGGGCACCACTGGCGCGCCCCGCCCGATGACGGGCGGGGTTTTGGCGCGGCCGTAGGTACGCGGCCCGTCAGGCGGCGTCCTCGTCCTTCGGCGCGGGCAGCGCCACAGGCTCTTCGATCACGCCAAGGCGCTTGTCGAGGTAGGCGTTCACCTCCACCAGCAGCTCGTCGATGCGGTTTTCGAAGAAGTGGTTCGCACCCGGGATCACCGACTGATCGATGACAATGCCCTTCTGGGTCTTCAGCTTCTCGATCAGCGTCTGCACGTCACGCATCGGCGCGACCCGGTCCTGGTCGCCATGGACGAACAGGCCGGACGACGGGCAGGGCGCGAGGAACGAGAAATCGAAGCGGTTCGCGGGCGGCGCGACCGAAATGAAGCCTTCGACCTCGGGACGGCGCATCAGCAGCTGCATCCCGATCCAGGCGCCGAAGGAGACGCCGGCGATCCAGCAGGCGCGCGCGTCCGGGTTCAGGCTCTGCGCCCAGTCGAGGGCCGAGGCGGCGTCGGAAAGTTCGCCCGAGCCGTGGTCGAACGAGCCCTGGCTGCGGCCGACGCCGCGGAAGTTGAAGCGCAGCACCGAAAATCCGCGGTTCAGGAAGGCGTAGTAGAGGTTGTAGACGATCTGGTTGTTCATCGTGCCCCCGAATTGCGGATGGGGGTGCAGGATGAGGGCGATCGGCGCGCGGCGCTTCTTAGCGGGGTGGTAGCGGCCTTCGAGCCTGCCGGCGGGTCCGCTGAAGATCACCTCGGGCATAGTGGGTTCCTTGACTTCTTGGCGCGCCCGCCGACGGTCGTCTTGCGCGGGCGAGCGGCCGTCTCTAGCACGGAAGAACCTGCGAATTGCAAGGATCGCGCGTCGTCTGTCATCTAGTGCGCGGACGGCGGCCGCAAAAGGAGCCTCGCTCATGAGCGGACGACGGGTCTATCTCGACCACAACGCCACGACCGCCACCCGACCGGCCGTGATCGCGATCATGTCTGAAGTTCTGGCGTCGGTCGGCAATCCCTCATCGGTTCATGCAGAGGGGCGCGCCAAGCGCCGGATCGTCGAGGACGCGCGGGCGAAGGTGGCGGCGCTTGTCGGCGGCGAACCGGCCTGCGTGACCTTCACGAGCGGCGGAACCGAAGCCTCGAACCTGGCGCTCACTCCGTCGGTCCGCGACCCCCGCGACCCCCGGCCGGTGACGCGGCTGCTCGTGTCCGCGATCGAGCATCCCGCCGTCGCGGCCGGAGCGCGATTTCCTGCCGGGGCGGTCGAAACCATTCCGGTGGATGCGAACGGCGTCGTCCACGTCGCGGCGATCGAGGCGGCGTTCGCCCGCCATGCCGCCGAACGCCCCCAGGAGCGCGCCATGCTCGCGCTGATGCTCGCCAACAATGAAACCGGCGTGATCCAGCCGGTCGCGGAGGCCTGCGCCGTCGCTCGACGTTTCGGCGGTCTGGTCCACGTCGACGCCGTGCAGGCCGCCGGCAAGATCCCCGTCGACATGCCGGCGCTCGGCTGCGATTTCCTTGCGCTGGCGGCCCACAAGTTCGGCGGCCCGGCGGGCGTCGGCGCCCTGGTGCGCGCCCGTGAAGATCTGCATGTCGGGGAGCCGGTGGTGCGCGGCGGCGGGCAGGAAAAGGGCTGGCGGGCCGGCACGGAGAACGTCGCCGGGATCGCCGGCCTCGGCGTCGCGGCCGAAGAGGCTCTTCGGGAGCTCGCGTCCTTTGCGCGTCTTGCGGAACTGCGGGACGCGCTGGAGTCAGGGCTTCGGCGGCTGGGTGAGGTGGTGATCTTTGGCGAAGGCGCGCCGCGCCTGCCGAACACGTCGTGCTTCGCGGCGCCCGCGATCTCCTCGACGCGCGCGATGATTGCGCTCGATCTCGCCGGGATCGCGGTTTCCGCCGGCTCCGCATGCTCCTCGGGCAAAACCAAGGCCTCTCTGGTGCTTGACGCCATGGGAGTCGATCACAATCTGTCGTCAGGCATGCTGCGCGTCAGCTTCGGCTGGTCCTCGGATCCCGCGGACGGGGAGCTTCTTCTGAGGGCATGGGCCGATATGCTGCGGCCAAGCGGGCGAGAGCCCGCTGTCTCGGCCGCCTGATGGCCGCGAGGCGTTCCGCTCACGCCGAAGCCCTGCTAGAAGACTTCTAACGACAGCCGCAGGCGTCCTGCGGCCGATGGAGCAAGAGAATGCCGGCAGTTCAGGAGACGGTAGCCCGCGTGCGGTCGATCGACGTCGACCAGTACAAGTACGGCTTCGTCACCGACATCGAGTCCGATCGCGCCGAAAAGGGCCTCACGGAAGACACCGTGCGGTTCATCTCGGCGAAGAAGGAAGAGCCGGAGTGGATGCTCGCGTGGCGGCTGGACGCCTATCGCCGTTGGCGGACGATGACCGAGCCGACCTGGGCGCGGGTAGACTATCCGCCGATCGATTACGAAGACCTCTATTATTATTCGGCGCCAAAGGCGTTCGTTGCGCCCAAGACGCTCGACGACGTCGATCCCGAACTGCTGCGCACCTATGAGAAGCTTGGCATCCCGCTGAGGGAGCAGGAGGTTCTCGCCGGCGTGGAGCAGCGTCGCGTCGCGGTGGACGCGGTGTTCGACAGCGTCTCGGTCGCGACGACGTTCAAGGCCGAGCTCGCCAAGGCAGGCGTCATCTTCTGCCCGATCTCCGAGGCCATCCGCGAACATCCCGAGCTGGTGAAGAAATATCTCGGCTCGGTCGTGCCGACCTCGGACAACTTTTTCGCCACGCTGAACTCGGCGGTCTTCTCCGACGGCTCGTTTGTCTACATCCCCAAGGGCGTCCGCTGCCCGATGGAACTGTCGACCTATTTCCGCATCAATGAGCGGAACACCGGGCAGTTCGAGCGCACGCTCATCATCGCCGACGAGGGCTCCTATGTGAGCTATCTCGAGGGCTGCACCGCGCCGATGCGCGATGAGAACCAGCTACACGCGGCCGTCGTCGAGCTGGTCGCGCTGGACGACGCCGAGATCAAATACTCGACCGTCCAGAACTGGTATCCGGGCGACGCCGAGGGCAGGGGCGGGATCTACAACTTCGTCACCAAGCGCGGCGACTGCCGAGGCAAGAACTCGAAGATTTCCTGGACTCAGGTTGAGACCGGCTCGGCCATCACCTGGAAGTATCCGAGCTGCATCCTGCGCGGCGACGGCAGCCGCGGCGAGTTCTACTCGATCGCAATCTCGAACGGCCGCCAGCAGGTGGATTCCGGCACCAAGATGATCCATCTCGGCCGGAATACGACTTCGAAGATCATCTCCAAGGGCATCTCGGCGGGCCGCTCCAACAACACCTATCGCGGGCTCGTCTCGGCGCATCGGAAGGCGACGAACGCGCGCAACTTCACGAACTGCGACTCCCTGCTGATCGGCGACAAATGCGGCGCGCACACGGTTCCGTATCTCGAGGCGAAGACGTCGAGCGCGGTGTTCGAGCACGAGGCCACGACCTCGAAAATCTCGGATGATCAGCTGTTCTACTGCCAGCAGCGCGGGCTCTCCGACGAGGAGGCGGTGGCGCTGATCGTCAACGGCTTCGTCAAGGACGTGCTGCAGCAGCTTCCGATGGAGTTCGCGGTCGAGGCCCAGAAGCTGATCTCGATCTCGCTCGAAGGCAGCGTGGGTTAAGACACTGCGTCATTCCGGCGGCCGCGGGCGGTTCCTGAATGACGCGCGATATGACGGCTTTTGAAAGACGATCCCGGCTCGCTTCGGTCAGCCGGGATGACGCATACGGGACGAAGGCAAGATGCTCTCGATCAAGAACCTCCACGCTTCCATCGAGGACAAGGAGATCCTGCGGGGGCTCGACCTTGAGGTGAAGGCCGGCGAGGTCCATGCCATCATGGGTCCGAACGGCTCCGGCAAGTCGACGCTGAGCTACGTGCTAGCCGGCAAGGATGATTACGAGGTCACCGCAGGCTCCGCGACGCTGGACGGACAGGACTTGTTCGCCATGGAGCCGAACGAGCGCGCCGCGGCCGGTCTTTTTCTGGCCTTCCAGTATCCGCTCGAGATTCCCGGCGTCGCGACCATGACGTTCCTGAAGACGGCGCTGAACGCCCAGCGCCGCGCGCGCGGCGAGGCGGAGCTGCCGACTCCGCAGTTCATGAAGCTGGTGCGGGAAAAAGCTGATTCACTCAGCATTTCAACCGACATGCTCAAGCGCGGCCTGAACGTCGGCTTCTCCGGCGGCGAGAAGAAGCGCAACGAAGTGCTGCAGATGGCGCTGCTCGAGCCGAAGCTCTGCGTCCTCGACGAGACCGATTCCGGTCTCGACATCGACGCGCTTCGGATCGTTGCGCAGGGCGTGAACGAACTGCGCGCGCAGAATCGGTCCTTCGTGGTCATCACCCATTACCAGCGCCTGCTCGACCACATCGTGCCGGACGTCGTCCACGTGATGGCGAAAGGCCGCATCGTCCGCACCGGCGGCGCCGAGCTCGCCCACGAGCTCGAGGCTCGGGGCTACGCCGACTACGTCGAAGAAGCCGCTTGAGGACCGACCACGCGATGAACGCGGAAGTCCGCCCGATACGAACCGCCGCCGAGAGCGGCCTGATCGAAGCCTTCGAGGCCGTGCGCGCGGCGCTGCCTGGCGGCGAGACCGCCGCAGGCTTGCGCGACGCCGCGTTCCGCGCCTTCGCCGCGAAGGGACTCCCGAACCGGCGGGTCGAGGAGTGGAAGTACACCGATCTCCGGGCGCTGATGCGCGAAGCTCGGCCGCTCGTCGTCACGCTTTCCGACGCTGACGTCGCGGCGGCGCGTGACCTGCTGCCGTTCGCCGACGCCGACGCGCTGCGCATCGTGTTCGTCAACGGCCGCCTCGCGCCGGCGCTTTCCCAGCTCGACGACGCCCCCGAGGGGGTGCGCATCGTGCTCCTGGCGGACGCCTTGGCGGCCGACGCGCAGCACGCGCTGATGCTCGAAGGCGCGCCGCCGGACAATGCGGCGGTAGCGCTCAACACCGCTTTCGCCTCGGACGGTCTGATGATCGCCGTCCACGAGGGGGTCACCGTCGAGAAGCCGATCCACGTCGCGAGCGTCCAGACCGGCGGCGCGCACGCAGCCTATGGGCGCGTGCTGGTCTCGGTCGGGAAGGGCGCTTCGATCACGCTCGTGGAAAGCCATACGGGCGACCCTGAGGGCCATCAGACGAATACGCTGATCGGGCTCGATCTCGCTGACGAAGCGCGCGTGACGCACGTCAAGCTTCAGGACGAGGGGCTCGGGACGCTGCACCTCGGCACGCTCGCCGCGCGGATGGGCGCCCGCGCCGACTTGACCTCGGTCTCCGTCTCGTCAGGAGCCGCGGTCGCCCGCCAGCAGGTGTTCCTCGCCTTCAAGGGCGAGAAGGCGGTCGCGAACATCAACGGAGCCGGCTTCGCCGGCGGCAGGCGGCACATCGACTCGACGCTCGTCATCCATCATGAGGCGCCAGGCTGCGCGAGCCGCGAGCTGTTCAAGACGGCGCTCGACGGCCAGGCGCGCTCGGTGTTCCAGGGCAAGATCGTCGTCCAGCCGCACGCGCAGAAGACCGACGGCAAGATGATGGCGAAGGCGCTGCTCCTGTCGAATGACGCGGAAGCGGACGCCAAGCCGGAGCTCGAGATCTTCGCCGACGACGTGGTCTGCGGTCACGGCGCGACGGTCGGCGCGATCGACGATGAACTGCTGTTCTACCTGATGTCGCGCGGCGTCCCAAAACCGGAGGCGGAGGCGCTTCTGGTGCGGGCGTTCGTCGGCGAGGTGATCGAGTCTGTCGCGAACGACGAACTCCGAGAGGCGCTGACGACGCGCGTGGAGCGGTGGCTCCGAGAGCGCGACTGAGCAGGGGCTAATCGGGAGAGCTCGGTCCATAAACCGCGCTGCGGCCTTGCGTTCGCGGCCGCAGCCGTTAGATCAACCCTATGTCCCTTGCCGAAGATATCCGGTCCGCCCCCGCGCCTTACGACGTCGCGCGGCTGCGCGCGGACTTTCCCGCCCTGAGCCTGAAGGTCCACGGCAAGCCGCTGGTCTATCTGGACAATGGCGCCTCGGCGCAGAAGCCGGTCCAGGTGCTGGACCGGATGCGGCGCGCCTATGAGACCGAATATTCCAACGTTCACCGTGGTCTGCACCACCTCGCGAACGCCGCCACTGAAGCCTTCGAGGAGGCGCGCGAGCGGGTCCGGAGCTTCCTGAACGCGGGCTCCGTGGACGAGATCGTGTTCACGCGCTCGGCGACCGAGTCGATCAACCTCGTCGCGAACGGCGTCGGTCTTGGCGGCATCCGGGAGGGCGACGAGATCGTGCTCTCGATCATGGAGCACCACTCCAACGTCGTGCCGTGGCACTTCCTGCGCGAGCGCCGCGGCGCGGTGCTGAAGTGGGTGCAGGTGCGCGAGGACGGCTCCTTCGACTTGGACGCCTTCGAGGCGGCGCTGAGCGAGCGGACGAAGTTCGTCGCGATTACGCATATGTCCAACGTTCTCGGCACGGTCGTGCCGGTGAAGGAGATCTGCCGCCTCGCGCATGAGCGCGGCGCGCAGGTGCTGGTCGACGGCAGCCAGGGCGCCGTCCATCTCGCGACGGACGTGCAAGACATCGATTGCGACTACTACGTCTTCACGGGCCACAAGGTGTATGGGCCGACCGGCATCGGCGTGCTCTACGGCAAGAGAGAGCGGCTCGAGGCGCTCGCGCCGTTCAACGGCGGCGGCGAAATGATCCGCGACGTCACCGAGGACCTCGTCACCTATGGCGATCCGCCTCACCGGTTCGAGGCGGGGACGCCGCCGATCGTGCAGGCGGTCGGCCTCGGCGAGGCGCTCGAGTATATGCGGCAGGTCGGCCGCGAGGCGATCGCCGCGCATGAGACGACGCTGAGGGATTATGCGCATCAGCGGCTCGGCGCGATCAACGCCGTGCGGATCTTCGGCCGCGCGCCGGGGAAGGGGGCGATCGTCTCGTTCAACCTCGAGGGCGCCCATGCGCATGACGTCGCCACGGTGCTGGATCGGTCCGGCGTGGCGGTTCGCGCGGGCACGCATTGCGCTCAACCGCTGCTGAAGCGGCTTGGCGTGACCTCGACCTGCCGTGCGTCCTTCGCGCTTTACAACACGACCGACGAGATCGATCGTCTGGCGGAAGCGCTGACCAGGGCGCGAGACCTGTTCGCTTGAGAAAGGCTCGACAATGAGCGACGTAGCGACGGCCCCAACTCCGGTCGCGGCTGACAGCGCGATCCCTCCCGAGGAGCTCGCGCGGCTGACGGACGACATCGTCTCGGCGCTGAAGACCGTCTACGATCCCGAGATCCCCGTGGACATCTACGAGCTCGGCCTCGTCTACCGGATCGACATCGCGGACAGCCGCGACGTCACGATCGACATGACGCTGACCGCTCCCGGCTGTCCTGTCGCGGGCGAGATGCCGGAGTGGGTCGTCAACGCGGTGGGCGCGGTGCCGGGCGTCGGCAAGGTCGACGTCAACATGGTGTTCGATCCCCCGTGGGATCAGAGCCGCATGTCAGACGAGGCCCGGGTCGCGCTCGACATGTGGTGAGGCGGCTCTGAGCGCCGCCGGAACCTTCAGCAGCAGGACTGCGCCACGCCTCGCCGGCGTGCTTGAGACTGGCGTCTACGTCGAGGACCTCGGCCGCGCCGTCGCGTTCTATGACCGGCTGTTCGGTTTGCCGCATCTGTTCGAGAACGACGCGTTGGTCGCCCTCGATGTCGCGGAGCGGAGCATCCTGCTGCTATTCCGGCGCGGAGGCTCAGCGGAGACGCAGACACCGCCCGGCGGCGTGATCCCCGGGCATGACGCCTCGGGCCACATCCACTTCGCGTTCGCGGCGGATGCGGACCAGCTCCCGCTCTGGGAGGCGCGGCTTTCCGAGCAGGGCGTTCCCATCGAGGGGCGGGTCTCATGGCCGCGCGGCGGGACCAGCATCTATTTCCGCGATCCCGACGGCAATTTGCTGGAGATCGCCACGCCGGGCATCTGGACGACCTACTGAGCGCCGTAGCCTGTCTCGATAATTCAGCCGCCGGCCCTTATATTCGAGCGACAGACCAGAGGAGTCGAGGACATGGCGTCGACGCGCCCGCGTCCCAAGGTGATGACGATGACGGACCGCGCCGCGGAGCGCGTTCGCTCCGTCATCGAGCGGTCGGAGACGCCGGTGTTCGGCCTGCGGATCGGCGTGAAAACCGGCGGCTGCGCCGGCATGGAATACACGCTCGATTATGCGGCTGAGCCGGGTCCGACAGACGAGGTCGTGGAGGAGAAGGGGGTCCGGGTCCTCATCGATCCGAAGGCGATCCTCTATCTGCTCGGCACCGAAATGGATTTCGTGACCGAGAAGCTCACGCAACGCTTCGTCTTCAACAATCCGAACCAGACGTCCGCCTGCGGCTGCGGAGAGTCGGTCGCGATCACGCCCGCCAGGCCTGACAGCTACGTGCCTGCCGCGTGACGCCGCGCGGCCGCGAGAGCGGCAGAGAATAGGGCCGAGCGCCCGATCCTAGCGGCGGCGCAAACGTCGCTTGCGCGGCAGTTTGGCCGGGAGGGGTGTGGCTCCCGAAAGAGCGCCTATGTGGGAGCATGGCCGGCGTTCGCCGGCGACCTCACATCCCGGAGCTCTTTCATGTCGCAGCCGAACGCTGACGTGCTCTTCCAGCCTCTCGCGCTGGGCCCGCTTACGCTTCCGAACCGGATCGTCATGGCCCCGTTGACGCGATCGCGCGCCGATCACACGACGCTCGCCCCGCACGATCTCAACGCGACCTATTACGCGCAGCGGGCGAGCGCGGGGCTGATTATCGCCGAGGCGACCCAGATCATGCCGGAAGGGCAGGGCTACGCCTGGACGCCCGGGATCTATTCGGCCGAACAGATCGCCGGATGGCGCAAGGTCACCGATGCGGTCCACGCCAAGGGCGGCCGCATCGTGCTGCAGCTCTGGCATGTCGGCCGCATCTCCCACCCGGATCTTCAGCCCGGCGGCGCGGCGCCAGTGGCTCCGTCGGCGATCAAGCCGGAAGGAGCGGCTTTCACCGAGTCCGGCTTCAAGCCGTTCGAGACGCCGCGCGCCCTGGAGCTGGACGAGATCCCCGGCATCGTCGCCCAGTACGGCAAGGCGGCCGCGAACGCGATCGAAGCCGGGTTCGACGGCGTCGAGGTCCATTCCGCCAACGGCTATCTGATCGACCAATTCCTGCGCGACAAGACGAACAAGCGGACCGACGCCTATGGCGGCTCGATCGAGAACCGCACGCGGTTTCTCGTGGAAGCGACCGAGGCCGCGGCGCAGGCGATCGGCCGGGATCGGGTGGGCGTCAGGCTATCGCCGCTCAGCCCGTTCAATGACATCTCCGACTCGAACCCCGAGCCCTTGTTCGTTCGCGCCGTCGAGCGCCTGTCAGAGCTCGGGATCGCCTATATCCATGTCATCGAAGGCGAAACTCAGGGCGCGCGCGCGCCGGAGGGCGGCTTCGACCTCGCCCGGCTGCGCCAGGCCTTCAAGGGTGTCTATATCGGCAACAACAATTACGATCCCGCGCTGGCGATCGAGCGGGTCGCATCGGGCGCAGTCGACCTCGTCGCTTTCGGCCGGCCGTTCATCGCGAACCCTGACCTGGTGGAGCGTATCCGCCGGGGCGCGCCGCTGGCCGAGCCCGACCGCGACACGCTCTATGGCGGCGGCGCTGC
Organism: Hansschlegelia sp.; assembly: GCF_035538955.1. NCBI lineage: Bacteria > Pseudomonadati > Pseudomonadota > Alphaproteobacteria > Hyphomicrobiales > Methylopilaceae > Hansschlegelia > Hansschlegelia sp. Next base: position 253,481 of record NZ_DATLJK010000014.1, on the reverse strand, counting down.
AGGCTATACCGACTACCCGACTTTCGAGGCTGAAGAGCAGGCGAGCAAAGTCGCCTGAGAACAGCGAGACGCGCCGCCGTCAGGCCACCCTGGCGGCGGCGGGCTCCATCGCGCGGGGATCGTCCTCGGCCACCACGAGGTTCCGGCCGGATCGTTTCGCGACATACATGCAGCTGTCGGCTCGATCCAGGATGCTCTGGGCGCTGTCGCCGCGTCGCCAGGTGGCGACGCCCACCGACACCGTGATCCGGCCGAGGTGCTCGCCGGTCGACCGCTTCACGAGATCCTTCGCCATGACCGCGCGGCGGATTCTCTCGCCGATCGCGGCCGCCGCGGACAGAGGAGTGTCTGGCAGCACGATGGCGAATTCCTCGCCGCCGAAGCGCGCCGTGACATCCTCGTTCTTGGCGTTCTGCTTGAGCGCCAGCGCGACGAGCCGGAGCACCTGATCGCCCGTCAGGTGGCCGTAGTTGTCGTTGAACGCCTTGAAGTGGTCGATGTCGATGATGAGCAGCGAGAAGCGCTGGCCGTGCGCGGCCTCGACCAGGTTCTGGTCGAGCGCGCCCTGCAGGAACTTCCGGTTGGCCAGCCCCGTCAGCGGATCGGTCAACGATTCCGCGCGGATGACCTCGAGCGTGTTGTGGAGCTCCTGCATCTCGTCATGCGAGGCCGCAAGCTGGCGCTCGAGCTCACGCGTGCGATCCACCATCCGTTCGGTCGTGTCCCGGAGGCCTCTGGCGAGCTCGCTGAGCGCCTGGCCCACCGGCCCAAGCCGATCCGCTTCATTGGAGACGCGCTGCAGCGTGGCGGCGTAATCGTCGCTGGATTTGCGAGCGTCCTTGAGGACGTCAGCGACCTCGGAAATTTCGGTCAGGATACGGGAGCCGACGTGATCGACCCGTTCCGACAGCCGCAACGGGGAAAGATATGTCTCGTAGAGGAGGTCGAGATCAGCTTCCGAGATCGCAGGATCACGGTCGAGCGACTCGTTCACCGCGCGGTTGAGCGCCGCGTTGTAGCCCGTCGCGTATGTATACCAGAATTCGTAATTGCGCGGGTAGGCGGGGTGGCGGTGCACCCTCAGACGCTGGATCGCCGCTTCGCAGAACGCGATGGTGCGGTCGAAATCGTTCGCGCCGCTCATCTTCCAAGGCCCCCGTACTCGCGATGTCAGTCAGGCGCGTCGCGAGCGGGCTTTGGGCGCGCCGGCAGTGCCGGCACGTATAATTTTATCGAACCCGTAAAGGCGAAGTTACGATCAGCGGTTCCGACCGGTCAGGCGCGCTTGGCGCGCACCGGACGAAGAAGAAACGCAGGCACATGGTCGCCGAGGCCGACCACGCGCTCGTCCCCGCCGGCCGCCTGCGGACGACGTTCCGCCGGGGCGGGCGTCCGCTCGGGGCTGCGCCGCTGGCGAGGCGCCGACGGACGGGGAGCGGCCTCGGCAGGACGGGCCGCTTCGACCGCGCGCGGCGCAGGCGCCGAGGCCGGCTCGATCGCCGGGCGTTCGGAATTCCGTTCGGAGGCGGCGGAGCGCCGCGGTCCGCGAGCCGGACGGGCAGCCGCTGACGGGCTCTCGCTCCGCGGCCGACGCGCGGTCCTCGAACGGCCCTTGGACTCGGCCGCAGCAGCTTCGAGATCGAGCGGCTCGCCCTGCCACCGGATCGAGGACTGCGTCAGCTTCTCGATGGCGCCGAGATGCTTGGCGTCAGAGGGCGCCACCAGGCTGACGGCGACGCCGCTCAGGCCCGCGCGCCCGGTGCGGCCGATGCGGTGCACATAGTCTTCCGCATGGATCGGGACGTCGTAGTTGATGACGTGGCTGACAGCCGGGATATCAAGGCCGCGGGCGGCGACGTCGCTCGCCACCAGCAGATCGACTTCACCATTCTTGAAGCTGTCGAGCGCCGCCATGCGGGCCCGCTGGTCCAGATCGCCATGCAGCGCCGCGACCTTGAAGCCATGCCTCTGGAGCGACTTGTAGACGACCGCGACGTCACGCTTGCGATTGCAGAAGATGATCGCGTTCTTGAAGTCGGTGGCCTCACGGATGACCCGGCGAAGCGCTTCGCGCTTCTCGGACGGCTCATCATTCGCCGCCACCAGCAGCTGGGTTACAGTGGCCGCCGTGGTCGAGGGGCGCGCCACCTCGATCCGGACCGGGTCCCGCAGGAACTGCTGGGTGAGCCGCTGGATCTCCGGCGGCATGGTGGCCGAGAAGAACAGCGTCTGGCGCGACGGCGGGATCAGCTTGCAGATGCGCTCGATGTCGGGGATGAAGCCCATGTCGAGCATCCGATCCGCCTCGTCGATGACGAGGATCTCGATGCCGGTCAGCAGCAGTCGCCCGCGCTCGAAGTGGTCGAGCAGTCGTCCAGGGGTGGCGATCAGCACGTCGACGCCGCGGGTGAGCTTCGCGTCCTGGTCGCCGAAGGAGACGCCGCCGATCAGCAGCGCCATCGAAAGCTTATGGTTGCGGCCATACTTGCCGAAGCTTTCCTCGACCTGCGCCGCCAGCTCCCGCGTCGGCTCTAGGATGAGCGTGCGGGGCATTCGCGCGCGGGCGCGACCCTGTTCGAGCAGGGTCAGCATCGGCAGGGTGAACGACGCCGTCTTGCCCGTGCCGGTCTGCGCAATGCCGAGAACGTCCTTGCGCTCCAGCACATGCGGGATCGCAGCCGCCTGAATGGGCGTCGGCTCGGTGTAGCCCGACGTCTCGACGGCGGCGAGCACCTTCGGGCTCAGTCCAAGTTCTGAAAAGGTCATGACGTCCTTAAAAGCCGGCCGGCCAGGGGAGGGCGCGGCGCAACAGCGCCGCGATCGCTCGCCTCGGGCGCGCGCCAACACGCGCGGCGCCCGTGATCCACGTTGGGAAATGAGGCTTTGGCGGCCGATTGTCAATTGCCGCGACCGGCGAAAACGTGATCGCGGTTACTGCGAGCGGTCCTGCAACCGACCCACGCGCGCCGTCAGCCGCGCGGATCGGCGGCCGCTCAGTTCGTCGCAGGACCGAAGCGGACGTCGCCCGGCTCGCCGATGACCACCACCCAGGTGTCACGCATCCCCTCTTTGTCCGGCACGGTGTCGAGAAACACGGTGACGCCAGCGTCGGCGGGTTCGGCGCGGACATCGCCGAACGTCAGCTCTGCCGCGTCCGGATCCTCGAGCTCCTTTGTTTCGACGACGTGGAAGTCCGGATCCTCGAGCCACTGGACGTAGAAACGCTGGCGATCGCCGTCGAGCACGCCAATGACGCGCGAGAAGCCGCGTTTGCCGTTGGCCTGCCAGGGGCCGGCGACCCGCAAGGCGGTGACCTGCGCCGGCACGCCGAGGGCGTCGTCGGGTTTCGTCGAAGCGTCGGCCGACGGGGAGGGCGCTTCAGTCTTCCCATCCGGCGCAGCGGGCTTGTCAGGCCTGATGGGTCCAGGATCGATCTTGTCCGGCGGGGCCGTGACGGAAGCGGGCGGGGCCGGCGGCGGCGGAGTCTGGGCGAGTGCCGGCGCGGCCGCAACGCAGAGGAGGCACGGAAGGACAAGCTTCAGGCGGCGTCGCATCGCAGATTCCGATCCTTGCGCATCGTCCAGCCGTTATAGGGCCGATCCGAGCAAAGCCACCCCAAGCGCCGCTCACACGTCGATCAGCTCGGCCGCAAAGGGCGCCCGCTCCTGGATGAACCGAAAGCGGGCCTCCGGCTTGGTTCCCATCAGCCTGTCGACCGCGTCGCGGGTGGGCTCCTCTTCGGCGCCGTCGATCCCGACGCGAAGCAGGGTGCGGCGCGCAGGGTCCATGGTGGTCTCGCGCAGCTGGGCCGGCATCATCTCACCAAGGCCCTTGAAGCGGCCGATCTCGACGTTCTTCCCCTTGAAACGCTTCGCGACGAGCTCGTCCTTGTGAGCGTCGTCCCGCGCGTAAAGCGTGACGCCGCCATGGCTCAAGCGGTAAAGCGGCGGCACCGCAAGGAACAGGTGGCCGTTGCGGATCAGCTCCGGCAACTCGCGGAAGAAGAAGGTCATCAGCAGCGACGCGATATGCGCGCCGTCGACGTCGGCGTCGGTCATCACGATCACCCGGTCATAGCGGAGATCGGCGTCCGAGTAGCGCGAGCGCGTGCCGCAGCCGAGTGCGAGCAGCAGGTCGGCGAGCTGCTGGTTCTGGGCGAGCTTGTCGGCCCCGGCGCTGGCGACGTTGAGGATCTTGCCCCGGAGGGGCAGCACCGCCTGGGTGGCGCGGTCGCGCGCCTGCTTGGCCGAGCCGCCGGCGGAATCGCCCTCGACGATGAAGAGCTCCGAGCCTTTCGCGCCGGCCTGGCTGCAATCCGCCAGCTTGCCCGGCAGGCGCAGCTTGCGGGTCGCAGTCTTGCGCGCGACGTCCTTCTCCTGCCGGCGGCGCAGCCGCTCCTCGCCGCGCAGGATGACGCTCTCGAGCAGCCGGTTGGCCTGCTGCGGGGAGGCGGCGAGCCAGTGATCGAACGCGTCCTTGACCGCCTGCTCGACGATCCGGGAAGCCTCCGCCGTGGCCAACCGCTCCTTGGTCTGCCCCTGGAATTCTGGCTCGCGGATAAAGGCGGAAAGCATTGCGGCGGCGCCAAGCATCACATCGTCGCCGGTCAGGATCGCGGCGCGCTTGTTGTTGACGAGCTCCGCGTAGCCGCGAAGCCCGCGCAGCAGCGCGATCCGCAAGCCGTTCTCGTGCGTGCCGCCCTCGGGAGTCGGAATGGTGTTGCAGTAGGAGCGGCAAAAACCGTCCTCGCCATCGTCGGTCCAGGCTATGGCCCATTCGACCGAACCGTGACCGCCGGGTTTCTTGTGGGCGCCCGCGAATATCTCGACGGAAAGCTCCCGGTCCGACAGGCTCGCGGCGAGGAAGTCCTTCAAGCCGCCCGGAAAATGCAGCGTCGCGCGCTCCGGCGTGTCGTCGCCGCTAGCGATAAGCTCCGCCGGACAGGTCCAGCGGATTTCCACGCCGGAGAACAGATAGGCCTTTGACCGCGCCATGCGGTAGAGGCGGGCAGGCTGCAGCCGGGCGCCGACGCCGAAGATCTGCGGGTCCGGCAGGAACCGCACCTTCGTTCCCCGCCGGTTGTGGACGGGGCCGACCTCCTCCAGCGCGCCGAGCGGCAGACCGCGCGCGAAGGACTGTCGATAGAGTCGCTGATTGCGCGCGACCTCGACGTCCAGCCGCTCCGAAAGCGCGTTCACGACGGAGACGCCGACGCCGTGCAGGCCGCCGCTCGTCTCGTAGACCTTGGAGTCGAACTTACCCCCCGAGTGCAGGGTGGTCATGATCACTTCGAGCGCCGACTTCTCCGGAAACTTCGGGTGGGGATCGATCGGCACGCCCCGGCCATTGTCCGTGACCGTGACCGATCCGTCCGTCCCGACGTCCACGGCGATGAAGGTGGCGTGGCCGGCGACGGCCTCGTCCATCGCGTTATCGAGCACCTCCGCGAACAGGTGGTGCAGCGCCTTCTCGTCGGTGCCGCCGATATACATACCCGGACGGCGGCGCACCGGCTCGAGCCCTTCGAGCACCTCGATATCGGCAGCCGTGTAGCTCGCCTCGGCTGGCGCCGCGGCGCGGGGCAGGGCGCGCGCAGCTTCCCGCGCCCCGGGACGACGCGGCGCTTCTGGGGCCGCTCCGGCAAAAAGGTCGTTTGTTTTGGCCATTTGCCCTGATCGCTGATTCGCTTCGACACGCGAGCGACAACATTCTTGCATATGCGAAGTGACGGCGTCTCCCCGCGGGGCGGAGACGCCGCGCGTCGCGCGTTCAGTCGCCGCGTCAGGGACCATGCATGTCTTCAGCCGTGAGCGCTCGCGCGCGACTTCTCCGATTCTTCATGCGGCACGCGGTTAAGACGCGCATGCACGCCAAGCCGGATCTGGACCGCATCCGGCGCTCCATGGAACTGGTGGCGCGGTTTGCGCCGGACCGGCCGGCAGGCGTCACCGTAAGGAGCGCCGGGCTTGCGGGCGTGCCGGTCGAGTGGAACGCGCCCTCAGGTCTCGTGACGGACCGGCGGATCCTGTATCTCCACGGCGGCGGCTTCGTCTCGGGCTCCCCGCGCACGCACCGCGGCATCGCGGGACGAATTGCGCGTGGAGCCGCAGCGCGCGTCGCGGTGATCGATTATCGGCTCGCTCCTGAACATCCGTTTCCGGCCGGCCTCGATGACGCCGCCGCCGCCTATCGCGCGCTGCTTGACCGGGGCGTCTCGCCGCGCCGGCTCGCGATCGTGGGCGATTCCGCCGGGGGCAATCTGGTCTTCGCGCTGTTGCTGAAGCTCAAGGCCGAAGGCGTCGCGATGCCGGCAGCCGCGGTCGCGATGTCGCCCTTCGTGGACATGACCGGCAGCGGCGAGAGCCTGAGGGCGAACGCCGCGCTCGACCCGCTGCTGCATGTCGAGGGGCTTCCGGCCGTCATCGGAGCCTATGCTCCGCATTGTGACCCGAAGAACCCTCTGCTGTCGCCGCTGTTCGGAGATCTTGGCGGCCTGCCGGCCTGCCTGATCCAGTGCGGAAGCGACGAAATCCTGCGCGACGACGCGGTTCGGATGCAGCGGGCGCTGCAGGCCTCGGGCGTGCCGGCTGAGCTCGAGGTCTGGAGCGAGATGCCGCATGTCTGGCAGGCCTTCGCGCGTATCATCCCGGAAGCGCGCACGGCCCTCGATCGGATCTGTCGTTTCCTGCGCGAGCGGCTGCCGGATGAAGACGCGGCTCAGCGCGCGGCCTGAGGGGCAGGGCGACGAGCTACTCCCTCGCCCGCCGCTCCAATTCCTTTGCGCGGTTCCACAGCGAGTCCATCTCGTCGAGGTCGCTGTCTGCCGGCGTTTTCCCCATCTTCGCAAGCTGTTGCTCGATCGAGCGGAACCTTCGTTCGAATTTCGAGTTCGACCGCCGCACGGCCGCCTCGGGATCGACCCCGGCATGCCGCGCGAGGTTGGCGACCGCGCAGAGCAGATCGCCGATCTCGTCCTCCACGGCGTCCCGGTCGCCTGAGGCGACCGCTTCGGCGACCTCGTCAGCCTCCTCGCGCACCTTGCCTATGACGAGCGCGACGTCATCCCAGTCGAAGCCGACCGTCGCGGCTTTCTCCTGAAGCTTCACGGCGCGTGTGAGGCCGGGCAGGGTGAGTGCGATCCCGTCGAGCAGGCTGGCATGGCCGTCGTCGCGCCCGCCCCTCGCAGCTGCCTTCTCCGCTTTCTCCTGAGCCTTGATGGCGCTCCAGAGCCGCGCGATCGCTTCCGGCGCGAGGTCACGGGCTTCGCCGAAGACGTGCGGATGCCGGCGGATCAGCTTCCGCGTGACGCCTTCGACGACGTCACCGAACCCGAAGGCGCCGCGCTCCTCGGCCATGCGCGCGTGGTAGACGACCTGCAGCAGCAGGTCGCCCAACTCCTCCTTCAGATCCAGAAGATCGCCGCGCTGGATGGCGTCTGCGACCTCATAGGCTTCCTCCACGGTGTAGGGAGCTATCGTCTCGAAGGTCTGCTCGAGGTCCCACGGACAGCCCGTCCCGGGCGCGCGCAGCGCAGCCATGATCTCGATGAGGCGGGCGATGTCACTGGACGGCGTCATGAGGGGCTCCGGGCAAGCGCTCGAGGCGCGCTCACGGCTGCGGAAAGGGCCTGAGAGAGGACGACAATACGGCGACTAACAGCACGCCGGCGCAGCCCTTCGTGAATCGCATAAGATATATTATGGAACTTTCCCGGAGGTCTGGGCCTGGCTCTTGGCGTCCCCGGGCTCGTGCTCCACTGGTCTCCGACGAAGCCTTCCGGCAGCGATCAGCTCACGTTACGGCTTCGCGATCGCTCGGTTCAGCGGCTTTCGTCGCGCTCTCGATGACCATGCCGTCGAACGCAACGTCGACCGATGGCGGCAGGCTCGCCTTGAGCGTCGCGTAATCGAGGTCCGTATGCAGGTTCGTGAGGACGGCGCGGCGCGGCTTCAGCCGTTCGATCCAGCCAAGCGCGTCACTGACTGAGAAATGGCTCGGATGCGGCGTGTACCGGAGCGCGTCGACGATCCAGACGTCGAGGTCCTCGAGATATGTCTCCGCCCACTTCGGGATCTCGTTGACGTCTGGCGTGTAAGCCACGTCTCCAAAACGGAATCCAAGCGCCCGCTCGCGTCCATGGACCAGCGCGATCGGCAGCGCCTCGAGCTCGCCGCCGGGGCCGCTGATGCTCGCCGGCCGGCCGATATGTAGACGGCGCTCGTTCAGGATCGGCGGGTAGTCGCTGCCGGGCGGCGTGGCGAAGACGTAGCCGAAGCGGCTGTTCAGAAAGCCCGACATCTGTTCGTCGCACCAGATGTCGACGCGCCCTCGGGCATGGATGGCGAGCGGCCTGAGGTCGTCGATGCCATGGGTGTGGTCGGCGTGCTCATGGGTGTAGAGCACGCCATCGACGCGCTCCACCCGGGCGTCGATCAGCTGCTCGCGCAGGTCGGCGCCGGTGTCCACGACGGCCCGCGTGACGCCGTGCGGCCCCAGGCGCTCCACCATGATCGAGCAGCGCCTGCGCCGGTTCCGCGGCTCGTTCGGGTCGCAGGCGCCCCAGCCGCTGGCCACGCGCGGGACGCCGCCGGAGGAGCCGCAGCCAAGGATCGTGACGCGCAGCCTCACGCGGCCGCCGAGTCTTTCGAGCTCACCAGAGCGTTCCTGTCTGTCTTACTGAAAAGACGGAAGAAATTGTCGGTTGTGATGCGTCGCGTCTCGTCTTCGGTCCAGCCGCGCGTCCTGGCCAGAACGCCCGCCGTGCGCGCGGTGTAGGCCGGCTCGTTGCGTTTGCCGCGGAACGGGTCCGGAGCGAGGTATGGCGCGTCGGTCTCGACGAGCAGCCTGTCGGCCGGGACCTCCGCGGCGATGGCGCGAAGCTCGTCGGATTTCTTGAACGTCAGGATTCCGGAGAACGACACGTAGAGACCGAGCGCCACGCCGCGCCGCGCAAGCTCCGCGCCGGACGAAAAGCAGTGCAGGACCGCCGGGAAGGGCCCCTTCCCCGCCTCGTCCTCCAGAACCTCAATCATGCGCTCGTCCGCCGCCCGTGAATGGATCACCAGCGGCAGTCCTGTCTCACGCGCCGCCGCGATGTGAACTCGAAAACCCTGCTCCTGAGCTTCCGGCGGGCTGGTGTCGTAATGGAAGTCCAGACCGGCTTCGCCGAAGCCGACGATCTTTGGGTGTCGGGCCAGCCGGATCAGATCGTCCGCGGTGACGTCGAGTTCTTCGTGCGCATTCTGCGGATGCGTGCCGACCGTGCCGAAGACGTTCGGATAGCGTTCGATGAGCGCGAGAATGCGGTCGAACTGCCGAACGCGCGTCGAGATCGTGACCATCAAGCCGACGCCGGCGTCGATCGCACGGGCCACCACGGCGTCGCGCTCAGGAGCGAAGTCCTCGAAGTCGAGATGGCAGTGGCTGTCGACCAAAGCGGTCATGACGCCGCCTCCGCCGGAGCCTCGACATAGCGCGGGAAGACCGCCTGCGGCGCCGGCAGCGCGGCGCCTGCAGCCAGCCGGCCGCCTTCTCCGAGCGAGGCGAACAGGCGCCTCTCGGGTGAAACGCCGAGCAGGTCGAGCAGCTTTGCGGCCGATTGCGGCATGAAGGGCTGCGCCAGGACGGCGACCTGCCGCACCACTTCGAGCGTGACGTAGAGCACCGTCGCCATCCGCTCCGGGTCCGTCTTCTTCAGCGCCCAAGGCTCCTGGCCCGCGAAATAGCGGTTGGCGTCCGCCACGACGGCCCAGATGGTCGCCAACGCATTGTGCAGAGCGAGGTCGTCGAAGGCTGCGCGCACTTTGCCGCGGAGCGCGTCCGCCGCGGAGAGCAGGGTCTGGTCCGCCTCAGCGAAGGCACTCGGCGAGGGCGCCCTTCCCTCGCAGTTCCGCGCCACCATGGAGAGCGAGCGCTGCGCGAGATTGCCGAGGTCGTTGGCGAGGTCTGCGTTGATGCGGCCGACGATCGCTTCGTGGCTGTAGCTGCCGTCCTGCCCGAACGGCACTTCGCGGAGCAGGAAGTAGCGGACCTGATCCGCGCCATAGCCGTCCGCAAGCGCGAAGGGGTCGACGACGTTGCCGACCGACTTCGACATCTTCTCCCCGCGATTGTAGAGGAAGCCATGCGCGAACACGCGCTTGGGCAGCGGCAGCCCGGCCGACATCAGGAACGCCGGCCAGAACACCGTGTGGAAGCGGATGATGTCTTTGCCGATGACGTGCAGATTGGCCGGCCAGTAGCGCTCAAAGCTCGCCATATCGTCGGGAAAGCCGCAGCCGGTGATGTAGTTCGTGAGCGCGTCGACCCAGACATACATGACATGCTTGGGGTCGCCCGGAACCGGCACGCCCCAGTTGAAGGTGGTGCGGCTGATCGACAGGTCCGAAAGACCCCTTTTGACGAAGGCGAGCACCTCGTTGCGCCGCGCCTCCGGCCCGACAAAGCCGGGCTGCTCCTCGTAGAGCTTGAGGAGCCTCTCCTGGTAGGCGGACAGGCGAAAGAAGTAGCTCTCCTCGACGACCCACTCCACCAGCGCGCCGGTCGGCGCCTTCCGGCTGCCGTCCTCGGCGAGAACGGTTTCACTCTCGTCGAAATAGGCTTCGTCCCGAACCGAATACCAACCCTCATACTTGCCGAGATAAATGTCGCCGGCCGCAGCCATGCGCCGCCAGAGCTCCTGGCTCGCCGCGTAGTGGTCACGATCCGTGGTCCGGATGAAGCGGTCGAAGGAGACGCCGTAGCGCTCGTCCATCTCGCGGAACCGGCCCGCGTTGCGGGTCGCCCACTCGAGCGGCGTCACGCCCTCGCGCGCTGCCGTCTGGGCCATCTTGAGCCCATGCTCGTCGGTGCCCGTCAAGAAGCGCACGTCGCGGCCGTCGAGACGGTGGAAGCGGGCGATCGCGTCGGTCGCGACCGCCTCGTAGAGGTGGCCGATATGCGGCGCGCCGTTCGGGTAGGCGATGGCGGTGGTGACGTAGAAAGGCGGTTTGGCGTCCGACATTCCGGGCTCGGGTCTCGCCGGGCCGCCGTCAGCGGCGCGCGAGGCCGGCGAGCTCGGTCAGCGTCTCTAGGACGAAGGGCCGCCGGTCGAGGTTGAACACCTCGATATCGTGGGCCGAACGGGCGGTTTTCTCCCACAGCTCCGCAAAGCGCGCAAGGCGCGGTTCCCGCAGTGCGGCGCCGGCGGACACGCGGGCGTGCAGCCAATCGCCCACCAGCGTGACGAACAGCGCAAAGCGAGCCTCGGCCCCGCGGCGCGCGACGTCCTCCGCGAGCGCATGCGCCGCCCTCACATCGACGGCGGGCAGACGATCCAGCAGGCCTGTCACCATGTTGCGGAGCGCGGCGCCGTCGCTTGCAAGCAGAGACAAGGCGCGCGCCACGCTGCCCTCCGAAAGCTCGGCGGCTGTCGCAAGCGCCTCAGCCTCGTGCTCCTCGGCGACCTCAGGAAGGCCTTTCAGCACTTCGAGCGTCTCCGCTTGGCGCAGCGGCGAAAGCCGCAGAGAGCGGCAGCGCGAGCGCACCGGCGCCGGAAGCGCCCGCGGAGCCGCGCTGAGCAGCAGAAACAGCGCGCGCGGCGGCGGCTCCTCCAGGGCCTTGAGAAGCGCGTTCGCGGCCGCGCCGTTCATGTCGTCCGCCGTGTCGACGACACAGACGCGCCAGCCGCCCTCGCCTGCGGTCGAGCCGAAGAACGAGCCGGTGCGCCGGACATCGTCGACCCGGATCTCGGCGAAGAACGTTTTCCGGTCCGCGTTCCAGCCGCGCCGCAGCACCAGCAGATCCGGGTGCGACAGCCGCGCCAGCCTGCGGGCCGCGGGGTGATCTTCTGCAACCGCCAGGTCCTGCGCGGTCTGGACGGCCGCATCGGCCGGATCCGGATGGGCGAGGACGAAGCGCGCCAACCGATAGGCCAGCGTCGCCTTGCCGACGCCTTCCGGCCCCGAGATCAGCCAGGCGTGGTGCATCCGGTCCGAGCGGTACGCGGAAAGCAGCGCCTGCTCGGCTGCGGCGTGGCCCACCAGACGAAGCGTTTCGCGCGGCGGAGGACAGCCTTCGCGCCGGTCGGATTCCGGCGTCCCCTCCGAGGGGATGCTCATGCCGGCGCCATAGCGGCGGTCAGATCGAACCGGCGCGTGACGATGTCCCAGACGCGGGCCTCGACCTCCTCCTCTGCGCCGGTCGCATCCACCAGGACGCAGCGCCGCGGCTCATGCCGGCAGATGTCGATGAAGGCCCGCCTCAACCGATCGTGGAATGCGGCGCCCTCCGCCTCGAACCGGTCGCGTTGGGCCCCGTCCCCGGCGCGCGCCCCGGCGCGTCCGAGCCCGAGCTCGACGGGCGCGTCCAGAATCAGCGTCAGATCCGGCACGCAGTCGCCTGCCGCGACGCGTTCAAGCGCTGAGATCACGCCCAAGTCGATATCGCCCAACGCGCCCTGATACGCACGCGTCGAGTCGATGAAGCGGTCGCACAGCACCCAGGCGCCCCGTCCGAGCGCCGGCCGGATCACGCGGTCGACGTGATCGGCCCGGGCCGAAGCGAGCAGCACAGTCTCCGCCATCGGACCAAACGGCTTCGCCCGGCCCGACAGCAGCACCTCGCGCAGATGCTCGGCGCGCGGCGACCCGCCGGGCTCGCGCGTGGTCAAGACCTCATGGCCGGACGCCTGAAGCCGCGCCGCCAAGCGGCGCATCTGGGTCGATTTGCCGACCCCTTCCCCGCCCTCGAAAGTGACGAAGCGCCCCATCAGATCCGGGCGACGATCTTGTCGAACCAGCCGCTCACGAGTTCAAGCGCGCCGTCAAAGGCGCGTCGGCTCATATCGCCCGCCGGCACGTCTTCAGCGGCGACAAGGGCGGTCTCGACCGTCAACGTGTCTCCGCGCCAAACTCTGAGCGTGCCGATCCGCGCGCCCTTCGCGATCGGCGCCAGGACCGGTCCGTCATAGCTGACCCGCGCAACCACCCGCGTCTGATCACCCTTTGGGGTGAGCAGCTCAACGGCGCGACTGGCGACGAGCGGCACATACAGGGCCGCGCCGCCAAAGACCCGGGCCTCGGCGATCTGCTCGTCAGCCGGGAACAGCTCGCGCTGTTCGAAGGCGGTGAATCCCCAATCGAGCAGCTTGCGGGCTTCCTGGGCGCGGTCCTTTGCGGTTTCGAGTCCGTTGAGCACGAGGATCAGGCGCCTGCCGTCGCGCTCGACCGAACCGACCAGGCCGAAGCCGGAGTCCTGCGTGTACCCGGTCTTGAGCCCGTCCGCGCCCTGGTAGTCGGCGAGCAGCGGGTTTCGGTTGCGCTGAGTGATCTTGTTCCAGGTGAACTCCGGCTCGGCGAAGATCCGGTATTCATCCGGATAGGTCTCGATGATGTGCAGCGCCAGCCGCGCGATGTCGCGCGCCGTCATCTTCTGCTCGGGGTCGGGCAGCCCGGTTGCGTTGCGGAAAGTCGACCGCGTGAGCCCGAGTTCCTGGGCGCGGCGGTTCATCATCTCGGCGAAGGCGGGCTCTGAGCCTGCAAGCGCCACCGCCAGCGTGATCGCCGCGTCGCCGCCGGACTGGACGATCATTCCGCGCAGCAGATCCGGCAGCGGAACCTCGGAATTGAGCTTGGCGAACATCGTCGAGCCGCGCGAGGGGGCGCCGCCCCGCCGCCAGGCGTCCTCGGTGATCTTGAAGCTGTCCTCGGGCTTCAGACGTCCTTCATGGATCGCCTTGAAGACGAGCTCGAGCGTCATCAGCGTGGCCATGCTGGCCGGAGCAGCGGGCAGGTCCGCCTGTCTGGCGAACAGCGTCGAACCCGCGCCGACGTCGTAAAGATAGGCGATCGGCGCGGCGGTGGGGCCTGCGGGCGCTGCAGCCAGTGTCGCGCGCGGAAGGATGGCCGCCAGGAAAACGAGGCCGAAGAGACTCGCGCGGCGCGCTGCGCCGGCGGAAAGGAACCCGATCATCGCGACGCTACGCCTCTCCTCAGGCGCAGAGGATAGGCCGCGTCAGGTCAGCGCACAATCGAGGATGCGGTTCAGAGTTAGCGGAAGGAAGCGTATGCGCTGGCGAGGCCGGGCTGCGGAGCCTCGGCCGCGGAAGCGAACGCGGCCGATCCGAAGCTGTCGAAGGTCGCGGCGATCCGGGAGGCCACTTGGCCGTTGGCGACCGGCTCGGCAGCCGGCTCAGGCGTCGTCTCCGCGCCGATCGTCTTGCGCAGATCAGGCGCGGAGCTCGCGAGCACCGGCTCCGCCGGACGCACGACGCGCTTGGTCGAAGCAACCTTCGTCGGCGCGGAGGCGGGCGCCTGCGGTTCGGCCTTGGCGATCGAGGCCGGAACCGGGGCCGGCTGGGGCGCAGCGGCGACAGGGGCTGCAGCGAGAGTGACGGTCGCCGCCTGGTCGGTCGCCGCAGGCTTCTCCGCCGACGCATAGGCGAGCGGCGCCGGCGCAGGAACCGGAGCCGTCGCGGCCGGCGCCGGGGTGACGCTCGCCACCAGCGTCTCCGCCGGCTGGCGCACCTCGGAGGCGAGCTCAGAGTCGGTCACGGGCTTGAGCGAAGCCATCTGCACCCCTTCTGGCGCGCGGGGACGGCCGAACTCCTGATAGGTGGCGAGGAGCTTTTCGTCGTCGCGGCCCGAGAGAGGCGCCAGCCCGATGTAGTCGAGCTTGACATTGCCGACGCCGTCGCCGCGGAAGCCGAGCACGTCGGCCGCGCGGCGCGAGACGTCGATCATGCGGCCTTTATGATAGGGGCCCCGGTCGTTCACCCGCACCACGATGGAGCGGCCGTTCTTGACGTTCGTCACCCGGACGTAGGACGGCAGCGGCAGGTTCGGATGAGCCGCCGTGAAGCCTCTGAGATCGAACGTTTCTCCATTGGCCGTCCGGCGCCCCTGGAACGCGGAGCCGTACCAGGAAGCCAGCCCGACCTGCGGTCGCTTCCGGGGCGCCGCCGCTTTTTCGGCCAAAACGTAACGCTTTGCGCCGGGCGCGCGCGTCGCGTTGGCGACCGCCGCCACCTGCTCGGATGAAGCTTCTGCGGTCAGTGCGGCAGGCTCGACAGAGGCGGTTGCCGTTCGGTTCTGAGCCGAGCAGCCGGCGAGCAGACTCGCCAGCGCGGCGAGCCCTGCTGCGGAGGAGAGAGAAAGACGCTTTGTCGATGCGGTGCGCGAACTTGCGGGAAAGCTATGACGCTTCGTGTGAAGCCGTTCCGCCGCAGCGTTCATGCCGTTCTTCCCCGTTTGACGCGGGGAGATTGCACGCGTCGGGCCTGTGTATCAAGCCCGCACGGCCAAGCCAAAACCCAAGCGGGTTCCGGCGTATCCCCCCGAATCAGACCGGCGCATGTGTCCGCGCCGTCACGCTTCGTTGACAAAATGGTCGCGCAATTGCGGCGGGAATGGGGCGTGGCAAGAAAGCCTCAACCACGTTCCTTAACCGGCCGTGAGAAACTTGCGGAGACTTCGCATGGACGAGCCGTCGGCGCGACGGCTTGCGGCTCGCCCAATGGAAACGCTAAATGTCCGCGGCGCTTCGGCGACCGCGGAAGGGTGGCCGAGCGGTTTAAGGCAGCGGTCTTGAAAACCGCCGTGCGGGCAACCGTACCGTGGGTTCGAATCCCACCCCTTCCGCCACTTCCCACAAGGCTTCGCATCGTCCCCCGCGCTCTCCCGAGAGGAGGAGCGCGTGCGCGACCATTGCTTCAGCGTGCGCGCAGCGGAGATCGTCTGACCAACCGGCGCCTCGTCGCCTGAACGAAAAAGAGCCCGGACGCGCCAGCGCCCGGGCTCTTCATTTCGAGTAGACGAAAAGCTTACCAGCCGAACTTGTAGGCGACGCCGGCCATCACGCGATGCTCGTCATAGTCGGCCCGGCCGCGGCCGCCGCCGGCGCGGAACGTGTCCTTGCCGTAGTCGGCGTAACGGTAGTCGGCCCGGACCGAGACATTGTCGGTCGCGGCGTACTCAAGGCCGCCGCCGACCGTCCAGCCGACCGCCGTCTTGCTGTCCTTGCCGAAGCCCGCGACGCGAACCTTGCGGTCCGCATAGGCGAGACCGCCGGCGCCGTAGACCAGGAAGTGGTCGAACGCGTAGCCGACGCGGGCGCGGGTCGCGCCGTTCCAGCGGGTCGTGGCCTTCACGCCGCCCGACTTGTCGTCGATGTCGGCATAGTTGAGGTCGGTCTCGACACCCACCACGACCGGCGAATTGTCGAACTGGTAGTTGTAGCCCGCGTAGCCGCCGAGGACGAAGCCCTTCGGCTTGACGCCCGGAATGTTGGTGTCGCCCCAGCTGTAGCCGCCCTGGACGCCGACATAGGGTCCGGTCCAGCTGAAGGACGGCACCACCGGAGCCGCCACTGCGGGAGCCGGCTCGTAAGCCGGAAGATCGGCCGCGAACGCAGCCGACGCGAAGGTCAGCGCCGCCACAGAGGCCGCGCCGAGAACGATATTGCGGATCATTTTTTACCCAATCACCAGTTTGAACGCGAACCCCCGACGGCGGCGCGCGGTGATGGCTAAATGACCTCCTCGCGCGTCGTTGTCGACAGCCATTCTGGTCTTCCTGGCGGCGTGAGGATTTTCTGCAACTGATCTCCCGCGAATGCCTCGGGATTGCGACATCTACTAGCCGCAGAGCCGCCTTTTCGCCGCCACATATTCTGACGAAAGCCGCCGCACGAGTGAATCAACTGCCGGCGCGTCGTCGATCGCGCCGAGGCCTTGCCCCGCGCCCCAGATGTCGCGCCAAGCCTTGGCGGATGTCGCGAAGTCCATGCGGCTCTTGTCGCGGGGGGCGAGATGCTCCGGATCAAGGCCGGCCGCCGCGATCGAGGACCTCAGGTAGTTGCCGGCGACGCCGGTAAAGAACGGCGTGTAGACGATGTCGGCGGCGGCGCCGTCGATCAGCATCTGCTTGTAGCGAAGATCCGCGTCGGCTTCGGCCGTGGCGATGAACCGGGTGCCGATATAGGCGAGGTCAGCGCCGAGCGCCTGCGCGGCGAGAATCGCAGCCCCGCTCGCGATGGCGCCCGAGAGAGCGATCGGCCCGTCATAGAAGGCGCGGACCTCCTGGAGCAACGCGAACGGGCTCAACGCGCCGGCGTGGCCGCCTGCGCCTGCGCAAACGAGGATCAGACCGTCCACTCCCGCCGCCACGGCTTTCTCGGCGTGCCGCACCGAGATCACGTCATGCAGTACGATCCCGCCCCAGCCGTGAACCGCCGCCACCACCTCGTCCGGCGGCCTGAGCGACGTGATGACGATCGGCGCGCGATGCGCCTCGCAAACCCGCATGTCGTCCGCCAGCCGGGCGTTGGACGCATGGACGATCTGGTTGACGGCGTAGGGCGCGACCGGCAGCTCAGGATTGGCCGCGGCGAATTCGGAAAGCTCTCGCTCGATCCGCGTAAGCCAGGAATCAAGCATCTGGGCGGGACGCGCGTTCAGCGCCGGGAATGCGCCGACCACGCCGGCCTTGCATTGCGCGATCACGAGGTCCGGCCCGGACACGATGAACATCGGCGCGCCGATGACTGGCAGCGCAAGCCTGCCCCGCAAGATGTCGGGAAGCGGCATCGCCGGACCCGGCCCGCTTACTCGGCCGCGATCGCGGGTCCCGTCCGTGTGGCGGCTCGCGCAGCGCGGAGCTTCTCGAAATCCTCGCCGGCATGGTGCGAAGAGCGCGTCAACGGGCTGGCGGCGACCATCAGGAAACCCTTCGCATAGGCGATCGTCTCATAGGAGGCGAACTCGTCGGGGGGAACGAAGCGCTCGACCCGGTGGTGGCGTCGCGTTGGCTGGAGATATTGGCCGATCGTGAGGAAGTCGACTTCGGCCGAACGCAGATCGTCCATCAGCTGGAGCACCTCGTTCCGCTCCTCGCCGAGGCCGACCATGATGCCGGACTTGGTGAAGATCGTCGGGTCGAGCTCCTTGGCGCGCTGGAGCAGCCGGAGCGAATGGAAGTAGCGCGCACCGGGCCGGACCGTCAGATAAAGCGACGGCACGCATTCGAGATTGTGGTTGAACACGTCCGGGCGCGCCTCGACGACGATCTCGAGCGCCCCCGCCTTCCGCAGGAAATCCGGGGTCAGCACCTCGATGGTCGTGCCCGGACTCGCGGACCGGATCGCTCCGATCACCTCGGCGAAATGGCGCGCGCCGCCGTCCGGAAGGTCGTCCCGGTCGACCGACGTGATCACGACATGATGGAGGCCGAGTTTCGCTACGGCATCCGCCACCCGATCCGGCTCCGCCGCATCGACGGCTTCCGGCATTCCGGTCCGCACATTGCAGAACGCACAGGCGCGCGTGCACGTGTCGCCGAGGATCATGAAGGTCGCGTGCTTCTTCGACCAGCACTCGCCGATGTTCGGGCAACCCGCCTCTTCGCAGACCGTGACAAGCTTGTTCGCCCGCACCACGTCCTGCGTCTCGCGGTAAATCGGTGAGGTCGGCGCGCGAACCCTGATCCAGGCCGGCTTGCGCAGCGCCTCGCTTTCCGGGCGGTTGGCCTTCTCCGGGTGGCGGGGGCGCGGGGCGCCGCTGGTGCGGTCGAGCACCGTGACCATGGCTCGCTGCGTGTCCTGCTCGCCGCTCACGGCGGCAAAGAAAAAGGGAGAGCCGACGCTCGCCCGCTCTCCCTCAAACCTAGGCCATCACGAGGGCGCCGTCGATGCGCCCGGCGGCGCGACGACGCGCGCCAGACCTCCGCAAAACGCCGGTCAGGCGGTCCGTCCGCGAACCATCCGCCAGATCCAGATCAACAGGCA
Source organism: Hansschlegelia sp. (assembly GCF_035538955.1). Lineage (NCBI taxonomy): Bacteria > Pseudomonadati > Pseudomonadota > Alphaproteobacteria > Hyphomicrobiales > Methylopilaceae > Hansschlegelia > Hansschlegelia sp. The sequence goes on along the minus strand of NZ_DATLJK010000014.1, from coordinate 234,722 downwards.
CGCTCCGATCACGGCGATGACGGACTGCCAGATCCAGCCCTCGGGCGGGATTACGCCGAGCATCTTGAGGATGGCGTTCAGGACCAGCGCACCCACGATGCCGAGGATGATGTTCATCATCACCCCCATGTCGGATTTCATGATCTGTTCCGCGATCCAGCCGGCGATGCCGCCGAGAATGATCGCCATAATCCAGCCGACGCCTTCCATGAAGCAGACTCCCCTGCATGTTCCACCGGAAGGAAACCGGGTTGAGGCAGGAGGGTTCCGCTCCTGTGCGGAAAAACCCGTATCTCAGGTGTGTATCACCCGGCCATAGGCGTCGAGGACGCTCTCGTGCATCATCTCGGAGAGCGTCGGATGCGGAAACACCGCATGCATCAGCTCTTCTTCCGTCGTCTCCAGATTCATGGCGATGACGAAGCCCTGGATGAGTTCGGTCACTTCCGCGCCGACCATGTGGGCCCCCAGCAGTTCGCCCGTCTCGGCGTCGAAGATCGTCTTGACCAGGCCTTCGGGCTCACCGAGCGCGATCGCCTTGCCGTTGCCGCTGAACGGGAAGCGGCCGACCTTGATCTTGCGTCCCTTCTCCTTGGCGCTCTTCTCGGTCAATCCCACCGAGGCGACCTGCGGGTTGCAGTAGGTGCATCCAGGAATCCTGGCCTTGTCCATCGGATGGACCGGCAGCCCTTTGATGCCCTCGACGCAGATGACGCCCTCATGCTCGGCCTTGTGGGCGAGCATCGGCGGCCCTGCGACGTCGCCGATGGCGAAGATCCCCTTCACGCTGGTGCGGCCGAGCCCGTCGGTCACGATGATCCCGCGCTCGGTCTTCACGCCGAGCGCCTCCAGGCCGAGATTCTCGATGTTGCCGACAACGCCCACGGCTGAGATCACGCGTTCGGCCTTGATCGTCTCGGTCTTGCCGCCGCCGAGCTCGACCGTCGCCGTCACCTCGTTCGTGCCCTTGTCGAGCTTGGCGACCTTCGCGCCGGTCAGAATACGGACGCCCTGCTTCTCAAAACGCTTGCGGGCGTGGGCGGCGATCTCTTCGTCCTCGACCGGCAGGATCTGCGGCAGCACCTCGACGACCGTCACCTCCGCGCCCATGGTGCGGTAGAAGCTGGCGAACTCGATCCCGATCGCGCCGGAGCCGATCACCAGCAGCGACTTCGGCATGACGTCCGGAACCATGGCCTCAAAATAGGTCCAGACGAGTTTCCCGTCGGGTTCGAGGCCCGGCAAAGCGCGTGGCCGGGCGCCGGTCGACACGATGATGTTCTTCGCCTGATAGGTCCCCTCCCCGAACGCGCCCTTCGGCGCCGGCGCCGGCGGGCCCTGCACGGATTTCTTCGGCGGAACGACCCTGACCTCGCCGGGCCTGACGATCGTCGCCTCGCCCCAGATGACGTCGATCTTGTTCTTCTTCATCAGGAAGCCGACGCCGCCGTTGAGCTGGGCGGAGACGCCGCGCGAACGCTTGACGACGGCGGCGATGTCGAAGCCGATCTTTTCCGCGGTCAGCCCGTAAGCGTCGGGGTGCTGGAAGTAGTGATAGATCTCCGCCGAGCGCAGCAGCGCCTTGGTCGGAATACAGCCCCAGTTCAGACAGATGCCGCCCAGGTGCTCGCGCTCCACCACCGCCGTTCGGAAGCCCAGCTGAGCGGAACGAATGGCCGCCACATAGCCGCCGGGCCCGCCGCCGATGATGAGCACGTCGTAGGGTTCAGCCATGGCTTCGCGCCGCCTGTCGGTTCTCTGCGAGGATCCCTGTGGGGCCTCTCCGGTTGACCAAAATGCGCGCCGCTTCGGCGACGCAGGACTCGAAGACCCTCAGATCGGTCAGCGGCAGCGCCGGCCCCGGCTCGCCGCGGACGAAAATGCCGCCCGAGGAGCGAACCGCCTCCGACAGCATCAGGTTCTCAGGGAGACCGAAATCCTCGACCGCCAGTCCGTCGGTGTGGAACGGTCGCCCGGAGCCGACCGCCTCTGACGGGTTCTGCAAGACTCTGTCGCGCAGAACGCGCGGATCATTCGAGTAGCCGAAGACCGGCTTCCCCATGGCGAAGGCGACGCCAACCTCGAACGCCACGCCGATGTCTCCGCTCGGGCCGCGAAACGGCGTGAGGTTGGCCACGACGACGTCGCAAGCCTCGACCATCCGCAGGTTCCCGGCGAACAGCGAGGCGGGGGACGGCGATGGTTCCGGCGTGAGGTCGTTCTCGCAAGGATCGAGCCCTTCGAACCCATAGCGCCGGCAGATCGCCTTCTTCCGCGCCGCCAAGGCCGACGGATCCGGCAGGAAGACCTCTGGCCCGGCGAGATAGGCCTTCATCATTACACGTACTGCGCGACGCCGTCGCCGAAGGACCAGTTCTCCTTCTTCACCTCAACGAGGTTGATGACGACGTTGTTCGGCTTCACGCCTGCGCTCATCTCGAGCCGCTCGGCGATGTTGCGGTAGAGCGCCTGCTTCATCTCGGTCGAACGACCTTCGTTCGCGGTGATCTGCACGATCACCAGATCATCGTCATGAGCGACGTCGAGATAGCTCGCTGCGTAGACGAACTCGGATTTGTCATGCTCGTGGATCACCACGAATTTGTCGTTCTCCGGCACGTTGAAAGCTTCCCGCAGCGCCTCGTAGACGCTCTCCGCCATCGCGCGCTTGTGCGCCTCGTTGCGGCCTTTGAGGAGCGAGATGCGGACCAGAGGCATTGGTTTTCCTTGCCGTGAGGATCTGCGATGCGGCGCCGTTTCTTCTCCTCAAAAGGAAGAGACGATCGACTCACGCCAGCATCGCGATCGGCTTTTCGATCAGTTTCTTGATTTCGGCCACCAGGGTCGCGCCGAGCGCGCCATCGACCGCGCGGTGGTCGCAGGACAGCGTGATGCTCATCACGGTCGCGACTTTGATCTCGGAGCCTACCACCACGGCGCGCTTCTCACCGGCGCCCACCGCCAGAATGGTTGAGTGGGGCGGATTGATCACCGCCGTGAAATCCTTGACGCCGTACATGCCGAGATTGGACACCGCCGTCGTGCCGCCCTGATACTCCTCCGGCTTCAGCTTCCGGTCGCGGGCGCGCGCCGTGAGGTCCTTCATCTCTTTCGCGATCGTCGACAGCGTCTTGGTTTCGACGGCGCGGATGATTGGCGTGATCAGGCCATTGTTTGGCAGCGCGACCGCGACGCCGACGTCTGCGTGCTTGTGGCGCAGCAATGCGCCCTCAGTCCAGGTGACGTTGGCGTCCGGCACCCGCGAGAGCGCGACGCCGAGCGCCTTCACCACGATGTCGTTGACCGAGACCTTCCACGCCGGCTTGCCGTCCTTCTCGGGCGCAGCGGCGTTGACCTGTTCGCGAAGCGCCAGCAGGTCGTCGATCCGGCAGTCCACCGTGACGTAGAACTGCGGCACGGTCTGACGCGCCTCCGTCATGCGGCGCGCAATGGTCTTGCGCATGCCGTCATGCGGGACTTCTTCGTAGGAGCCCTCCGGGAACAGCTTGCGGATCGCTTCGTCGGAGGCAGGCGTCGGGCCCGGGGCGCTCCCGCGGGCTTCCTGTGCAGGCGCGGCCTTGCCCCCGCCGGCGCCTTTCGCCTCCTCGATATCGGCCTTGATGATGCGGCCATGCGGTCCGGAGCCGGACAGCGCCTTCAGGTCGAGGCCTGCTTCCTTCGCGAGCCGCCGTGCGAGCGGCGACGCGAAGACGCGCTCGCCCTTGTCTTGGCCGTTCGCGACCGGGCTCGAGGGCTTGCCGGCCGTCGGCTCCGCCTTCGGCGTCTCGTCCTGCCTCGCCTCCGAAGGCCGAGGCTCCGCCGGCTTCGGCTCTTCGGTCTTCGCCGGCTCCGGCGCGGCTTTGGCTTGAGGCGCTGAAGCCTCGTTCAGCGCGCTGTCGTCCTCGCCCTCGGTGAGCAGTATCGCGATCGGCTCGTTCACGGCGACGTCCGAGGCGCCTTCCGGCACCACGATCTTGCCGATCCGGCCCTCGTCGACCGCCTCGACCTCCATCGTCGCCTTGTCGGTTTCGATCTCCGCGATCACGTCGCCCGACTTGACCTCGTCGCCCTCCTTCACGAGCCACTTGGCGAGGTTGCCCTTCTCCATGGTCGGCGAGAGCGCGGGCATCAGGATGTTGGTGGGCATCGGGCGTCAGGCCTCTGCGGAAGGCGTCTGTGGCGGCTGCGGCTCGTCGAACGGAAACAGCGCGTCGAGCGGAAAGCCGACAGCGTCAAACGGCGCGACTCGAACTTCTTCGCCGGGCTCGAAGGTGGCGAGCAGGAGCCACTGCCCGGCGGCGTTGGCGAACGCTTCGAGGACGCGGGCGCGGGGATCAAGAAGCCAAAGGTGTCCGACGCCAGCGTTAGCGTAGATCCGCCGCTTCGGACCGCGGTCCAGTCGCTCGGTCGAAGGCGAGACGATTTCGCAGACCCAATCGGGAGCGACCTCGATGAAAGCCGTGTCAGGCTCAGCCGACAGCCGCTCGCGCCGCCACCCGGCCAGGTCAGGAACGACGACATCCGAACCGAGATGCAGTTCGGGTTCAACAAGGAAAATCCAGCCCCCTGGCCCCCCGCGACCACGTTGGAACGGGCCGCTCAGTTCGGCTCCGAGACCAGAAGCGGCCGCCCCGTGGCGCGGCGACGGCCGCGGATGCGTCTCCAGCACGCCGTCGACGATCTCCGCCACGAGATGCGACGGAACCGCTTCGAGGTCGGCGTAGGTGGCGCGGCGCAGGGCCGGATCGGCGCTCATAGGGCTGACCACTCAACTCAAGATGTCGGCAACTGCGGAAGATCATCTGGCGCAGGAAGCACGACGCCTTCATTTCTCGCCCGGCTACCCATAACTATCCGCAGGATGTCCTTTACCTCGCTAATGGCAGGCTTCGCCTTCTCGGCCATATCACCTACTACAAACGCCATGTCGCCCATAAAAGCAAAAAACCTTTCGGTGCGGGTCTTTTCCTGCATTGCCTCGTCATGCAGATCGCCGAGACGATCAAGTAATTTTGCTTTCTTCTTCTCACTTAAACCAGAGCTCGTTATTAAAACCCTGATCTTCTCGATGTGAGAAAAAACTTTCTCCCGCTCATCGTTGCTAAAGCGCGCGAAACCGAACTCCTCGGTATCAGAAGATTCTTTCCACTGCCTAATTTCATCGATCGACTCCGACTCAATGCGGCCCACATAATTCTCGACGATTAGGGCGTGGTAGTTATTTTTAATTTCATAATAATCATCTTTCCACGGAGTATTCACTCCTAGCTCAACACTAATCTTCAATTCAGCAGCTTCGATGAAGCGCCTTATTAAGTTTACCGCAGCTCTATACTCGCTGTCAGAATCATCTTTACGTAAATAACCGTCCAGTCTTTCAAAGACTATACCTATAGCAGCAAGTGGTTCGACTGGCAGATCTCTGAACACTTCTTTAACGTCTATCGTCATGTGCCCAGGCCCGTCCTAAACCTGGACCGGTAGCAGACCGCCTTCGCGGCCTCGACCACCTCAGCCACGCTCGGCAGCGCGAGTTTCTCGAGGTTGGCCGCATATGGCATCGGGACATCCTTGCCGGAGACCCGCGTCACCGGCGCGTCGAGCCAGTCGAACGCGCGCTCCATGACTCTGGCCGCCACCTCGGCGCCGACGCCCGACTGCGCCCACCCCTCCTCGACCGTCACGCAGCGTCCGGTCTTCTTGACCGACTCGATGATCGTGTCGGTGTCCATCGGCCGCAGCGTCCGTAGGTCGATGACTTCCGCCTCAATGCCTTGTTTGGCGAGTTCCTCGGCGGCTTTCAGCGCGTAGGTCATGCCGATCGACCAGGCGACGATCGTCACGTCCTTGCCCGGACGGGCGACCTTCGCCTTGCCGAGCGGCACGACGTAGTCGTCGAGCTTCGGCACTGGGAAGGACTGGCCGTACAGAATCTCGTTCTCGAGGAAGACGACAGGGTTTTCGTTGCGGATTGCGGCCTTGAGCAGCCCCTTGAAGTCGGCGGCCGTATAGGGGGCAACCACGATCAGGCCGGGAACGCTCGAGTACCAGGCCGAGTAGTCCTGGCTGTGCTGGGCGGCGACGCGCGCCGCGGCTCCGTTAGGCCCGCGGAACACGATCGAGCAGCTCATCTGGCCGCCCGACATGTAATTCGTCTTGGCGGCCGAGTTGATGATCTGGTCCATCGCCTGCATGGCGAAGTTGAACGTCATGAACTCGACGATCGGCTTCAGGCCGGCCAGCGCGGCGCCAACGCCGACGCCCGCAAAGCCGTGCTCCGTGATCGGCGTATCGATCACCCGTTCGGCGCCGAACTCGTCCAGAAGGCCTTGGCTCACCTTGTAGGCCCCTTGGTATTCGGCGACTTCTTCCCCCATCAGGAACACGCGGTCATCGGCCCGCATCTCTTCGGCCATTGCGTCGCGCAACGCCTCGCGGACGGTGATCGTCGCCATCTCCGTCCCCTCAGGAACGTCAGGCTCCGGCGCAGCCTCGGGCTGGGGCGGAGCGGCGGCCGCCGAACCCGTCGCCTTCGCCTCCTGCGGCGGCTGCTTGCCGCCGGCCTCGTCCTTCGCGGCTCCCTCTTCGGCGGCTTTCGCGGCCGCCTCTCCGCCGGACGTCGGCCCCTCGGCGGGAGGCGCGGCGTCCGCCTTCTGCTGCTTCTCGCCCGATCCCGCCTGCTTTGCGCCGCCGTTCAAGGCGCTCGCGTCTTCGCCGTCGCCGAGGAGCAGCGCGATCGGCGTGTTGACCTTTACGTCCTCGGCGCCTTCGTCGATCAGAATCTTGCCAAGCGTGCCCTCATCGACCGCCTCGACCTCCATCGTGGCCTTGTCGGTCTCGATCTCGGCGATCACGTCGCCGGACTTCACCGCGTCGCCCTCCTTCTTCAACCATTTGGCGAGCTTGCCCGCCTCCATGGTCGGCGAAAGCGCCGGCATGAGGACTTCGATCGGCATCGGGGCGCGTCTCTCTTTCTTTCAAGTCTTCTTTTCATCGGCCGCCCCCGCGGGGGCGGCCTGCCGGTCAGCGCAGGACGTCGGTCCAGAGCTCTGACGGATCGGGCTCCGGGTCGGAACTCGCGAACTCCGCGGCGGCGTTCACGATGTCCCGCACCTCCTTGTCGACGGCCTTGAGCTCATCCTCGGTCGCCTGGCCGTTCTCGATCAGCCGCTTGCGGATCTGCTCGATGGGATCGTGCGTCTCCCGCATCTTCTGGACCTCCTCCTTGGACCGGTACTTCGCCGGGTCCGACATGGAGTGGCCGCGATAGCGGTAGGTCACCATCTCGAGGATATAGGGGCCGTTGCCCTCACGCGCGTGTTTCACGGCCCGGTCGCCCGCGGCCTTCACCGCACGCACGTCCATGCCGTCGACCTGTTCGCCCGGGATGTCGAAGCTCGCGCCGCGATGGGACAGGTTGGTCGTCGAAGAGGCGCGCTCGACCGAGGTGCCCATGCCGTATTTGTTGTTCTCGATGACGTAGACGACCGGCAGCTTCCAGAGCTTCGCCATGTTGAAGCTCTCGTAGACCTGCCCCTGATTGGTCGCGCCGTCGCCAAAATAGGCGAGCGTCACCTTGCCGTTCTTGCGGTATTTGTTGGCGAAGGCGAGCCCGGTGCCGAGCGACACCTGTGCGGCGACGATGCCGTGACCGCCGTAAAACTGCTTCTCCACGCTGAACATGTGCATGGAGCCGCCCTTGCCCTTGGAGTAGCCCCCGCGGCGGCCCGTGAGCTCCGCCATCACGCCCTTCGGGTCCATCTCGCAGGCGAGCATGTGGCCATGGTCGCGATAGCCGGTGATCACCTGGTCGCCCGGCGTCAGCGCCATCTGCATCCCGATCACGACGGCTTCCTGGCCGATATAGAGGTGACAGAAGCCTCCGATCAGACCCATGCCGTAGAGCTGGCCGGCCTTCTCCTCGAAGCGACGGATCAGCAGCATCTCGCGATGCGCGTGGAGCTCCTGCTCCTTCGAGAACGGCGCTACGCCGGCGGCGTCGCCGCCGCTTTCTGACTTCGCCGACTTTGCCGGCGTCGCGGACTTTGAGGCCGGCGACGCGCTGGCGCGTTTCGACGGCTGCTTCTTGGCGGCTGTGGCTGCCATCCGGGTCCCTGGCTTTTTCCTCTTATTTTCTGAGGAAGCTAGCGCGCGGGCACGACGAAGGCGAGACGCGTCCGCGCGAGCGGCTTCCATCTCCGATCTGACAGATGATCGACGAAAGTAGCAAGGGGGCAGGCGGAATTCGCCGGATCAGGTCAGTGCGGGCGGATCACGCGATCGTCGGGCCGCAACCAGCCGAGGTCCGCGCGCGCCCGTTCGTCCAGCAGGTCCGGATCGAGCCGATCGGTGCTGAGCAGGTCGATGCGGTGCTCGATTGCGGCGCGGTCGGCCTTCACCGCGACAAGTTCCGCGGTCAGCTGCTGCACCTCAATCTCGGTCGACCGGCTCGCGATCAGCCCGTGGGCGCCGGCGTAGGCCTGTTGCCCGAAATAGCTGACCGCGCCTGCGGCGACGATCCACAGGGTGAGCTGTGCGGCGGCCATGCGCCAACGGGTGCGGACGATCATGCCGCGAGAATAGCCTGTCATGGTTTCCGATCCGTTACGCGGCGCGTTTCAGTCTGTCGCGGAGCCGCGACGCCAGACGCCCGAGCGCGGCCCTGCGGCCGGTCAGCGGTTCGCCTTCGGCGCCGGGCGTCAGTGAGACGGAGGGTTCGCCCTCGTCCTCAAGCCTGAGCCCGGCCCGGATCACGCGGTCGTCGTCCAGGCCGCGGACGATGAGCGTCGCGGGTCCGAACTCGGCCACGTCGCCGAGCGCCGGCCGGCTCTCGAATCGGCTCGCGAAGAAATCCGCCACCGTCCGGTCGCGCTCCTCGGGAGGAACCTGAAGGCCGTAGAGCTCGGCGAGGGTGGCGAGCGCCGCGTCGCCCCGAAGCGGGAATTCGCCGAGCGCAGGCCGCGCGCGGCCCGCCTCGGTCGACGCGAACAGCCCGTCAAGCTCCGCGACCCGCTCGGGCGCGGCGAGAAAGTAGCCGTAATCGCCTGGTTTCAGACTCCCCGCCTCGGCCGGATCGAGGATCTCGTTCGCGCGGACGACCATGATGGGCCGCGCCCAGCGGGGGATCGAGTCGCGCGCCAGGATCGGGCAGTTCGGCGTCACGGCGTAGCCGACCATCTCCTGCGCCAGCTGACCGGGGAGATCGATCTCGACCCTGTTGACGGCGCGGGGCGTCTGGCGAACCGCGAGGTTCAGGCGGCGCGCGAGCGGCGTGATCGTCCAGCCTTGGACGACCAACGAGATGATCACCACCACGAAGGAGATGTTGAAGTAGACCTGCGCGTTCGGAACCTGCGCGAGCGTCGGGATCGCCGCCAGGAAGATCGAAACCGCGCCGCGCAGGCCGACCCAGCCGACGAAGGTGATCTCCTTCCGGGAAAAGCCGAACGGCGCCAGGCATGCGGCCACGGCCGCCGGGCGACCGACGAAGATCAGCACCACCGCGATCGCCACCGCGGACGGCACGGCCGGCAACAGCTGCGACGGCGTCACCAGCATTCCGAGCACGATGAACATGACGATCTGGCAGAGCCAGGTTACGGTGTCGTGGAACGCAATGATGCTCGGCAGCGCGCGCACCTGGCGGTTCCCGACCACGATCCCCGCAAGGTAGACCGCAAGGAAGCCTGAGCCGTGCAGCACCGCGGCGAGCGAGAACAGCGCGACGGCGCTCGCCACCACGAACAGCGGATGAAGGCCCGACGGAAGCTCCACCTTGTTCAGCACGAAGGCGAGCGCGAAACCGCCCGCGACGCCGGCGGCGGCGCCGATCACGGCCTCCTGGAGGAAATGGCCAAAGATCGACAGACCGCCCTCGCCGCCTCCCGCCGAGACCAGCCCGACCAGCATGACGGTGAGAAAGACGGCGATCGGATCGTTGGTGCTCGACTCGATCTCGAGTGTCGCATTGACCCGCCGCTGCAGCTGAAGACCGCTGGACCTGATCAGGAAGAACACGGCCGCGGCGTCTGTCGAGGCCACGGTGGCGCCGACCAGCAGTCCTTCGAGCCAGGTGAGGTTGAGCATCCAGGCTGCAAAAGAGCCCACGATCCCCGCGGTGAGCACGACCCCGAGGGTCGCCAGCATCACGGCTGGCGCGACGGCGCCCGAAATATGTGAGAGGCGCGTGCGAAGGCCGCCGTCGAACAGGATGATCGCGAGCGCGAGCGAGCCGATCAGATAGGTCAGCCGGTAGTTGTCGAACGCGACGCCGCCCGGGCCGTCCTGGCCGGTGAGCATCCCGATAACGAGGAACACAAGGAGCAGCGGGGCGCCGAAGCGGGAGGCGACCAGCGAGGACAGGATACCGACCAGCATCAGCGCGGAGCCGAACAGCAGAATCGCGTTGACGACGGTGATGTTGTCCATGTCCCCCGACATAGCTCGCGGCGCGACGCGTCGGGCGTCTGCGCGCCGCAGACGTCGTCCGAGCGCCGAAGCCTCAGATGGAAGACGGAAATTTCACCGACGATTGCTGCGAGATCAAGGCGGTGACGCGCTCCGCGCCGGCTTTTAAGCCGTCAGCCGTCACGCCTTGGGGAAATCGAGCCCCATCTCGCGGTAGCGCTCCGGATCGTCGGCCCAGTTCTCCCTCACCTTGACGAACAGGAACAGGTGAGCCTCGGCCTCGATGATCTCGGAGATCTCCTTCCGCGCTTCGGTCGAGATCTGCTTCACGGTCTGGCCGCCCTTGCCGATCACGATGCGCTTCTGGGTTTCGCGCTCGACATAGATCGTTTGTTCGATCCGCACGGAGCCGTCCTTGCGCGTCTCCCATTTCTCGGTCTCGACCGTGGAGGCGTAAGGCAGTTCGTCGTGCAGCCGAGCGAACAGCTTCTCACGGGTGATCTCGGCGGCGAGAACGCGCAGCGGAAGGTCCGAGACGTCGTCGGCCGGATAGAGCCAGGGGCCGGCGGGCATCTCGTCCGCCAGATAGGCCACCACGTCGCGCACGCCGTCGCCGGTCAGCGCCGAAATCATGAAGACTCGGTCGAAGCCGACCCGCGCCGCCGCCTCCTGCGCAACGGCAAGCAGAGACTCGCGGCGGACCGTGTCGATCTTGTTGAGCAGCAGGATTTTTCGCCGCGGCGCCTCGGCGAGCTTGTCGAGGATGGCAAGGTTGCCCTCATCGAGCCCTTTGCGCGCGTCGATCAGCAGCGCGATCACGTCGGCGTCGGTCGCGCCGCTCCATGCCGTGCTGACCATCGCGCGATCGAGCCGCCGCTTCGGCGGGAAGATGCCCGGGGTGTCGACGAACACGATCTGCGCGCCGTTCTCGATCACCAGGCCGCGCACGAGCGCGCGCGTCGTCTGCACCTTGTGGCTGACGATTGAGACCTTGGTCCCGACCAGCTGGTTCACGAGGGTGGACTTGCCGGCGTTCGGCGCGCCGACCAGGGCGACAAAGCCGCAGCGCGTCCGGCCCTCCTCGCCCTGCGGGCTCTGATCGTCACTCATTCGGCATTCCTCGCCAGCTTGCCTTCCTTGACGAGCAGCGCCCGTGCGGCGGCCTGTTCGGCGATCCGCTTCGACGGACCCTCGCCTTCCGCCTCCGAGAGCCCCTCGACGGCTACCGCGACGCGGAACTGCGGGTTGTGGTCCGGACCGGAGCGCTCGATCTCCCGGTAACAGGGCGTCGCCAATCCTCGTCCCTGCACCCATTCCTGCAGTTCGGTCTTCGGGTCGCGGAGCGGACGCCGGGGGGCCAGCATGCGCGGTCGCCAGAACCGGTCGACCAACGCGGCCGCCGGCTCGTACCCGCCGTCGAGGTGGACGGCGCCGATGACAGCTTCGCAGACGTCGGACAGGATAGCGATCTTCTTGCGGCCGCCGGAACTCGCCTCCCCCTGCCCGAGGCGGATGTGCGACGCGAGGTTCATCGCCTCGGCGACTTCGGCGCACGCCTCCGCCCGCACGAGTTCAGCCAGACGCCGCGAGAGCTCGCCTTCGTCGGCCTTCGGAAACTCGGCGATCAACATCCCCGAGATGGCGAGGCCGAGCACCCGATCGCCGAGGAACTCGAGCCGCTGGTAGCTGCCGAGCCGCCCCTCCGACGATTTGGCCGCGCTGATATGGGTCAGCGCGCGTTCGAGGAGCGTCGGATCGGCGAAGACGTGTCCGAGACGCGCTTCGAGCTCCTGGCGCGCGACGGCCGCCCGCTTCATTCGAGCAGCGTTCCGATCCGCGACCAGCGCACGCTCCACGGCCACTTCCAGAAGGCCCAGGCGTGCTCGCCGCGTTCGACCGAGAAGAACAGGATTTCGGCGCGGCCGACCAGGTTTTCGACCGGCACATAGCCGACCGCGGACTGCACGCGGCTGTCGGTCGAGTTGTCGCGGTTGTCGCCCATCATGAACAGGTGCCCCGGCGGAACCTCGTAGACCGGCGTGTTGTCCAGGAAGCCGTTGGGGTCCATGTCGAGGACCTCGTAGGACACGCCATTGTCGAGCGTCTCGCGGTACCGCGGGATCCGACGGGCGGCGCCGCCCTCGCCTTCTATGTAGTCTTGCGGCAGCCGCACCTTCGGAACCGGTTTGCCGTTGATGTTGAGCACGCCGTCGATCATCTGGATCCGATCGCCGGGCAAGCCGATCACGCGCTTGATGTAGTCGGTCCAGCCGTCCTGCGGCACCCACACCTTGAACACGGCGACGTCGCCGCGCTTGGGAAGCGCCTCGAACACCCGTCCCGAAAAAATCGGCGGGCTGAACGGCAGCGAGTGATGGCTGTAGCCGTAGGCGAACTTGTTCACGAACAGGTAGTCGCCGACCAGCAGCGTGTCCTCCATCGATCCTGACGGGATGTTGAAGGGCTGGAAGATCAGCGTCCTGATCACGACTGCGATCAGCAGCGCTTGCGCGCAGATCTTGACGATTTCGGCGAAGCCGCCCTCGGCGGCCTGCTTCTTTTCAGTCGTCACGCTCATCGCCGTCCTGTTCGAAGCGCACGCCGTCCCGCGGCGCGAAGGCGTGATAGACCCCGCCGCGCTGAGTGGCAATCAAGGCGCGCGGCTGCGCCGGTCACGGTCTCGGGGTCGCGCTGATGACGACGACCGCAGCTGCGAGCGGCTCCTCGTCGGTAAGGGTGAGATCGATGCGCGCCTCATAGCCCGGCGGCGTCATCTTCTCGAGGTGTTCTCTGGCGCCGCCGGTCAGCGCCAGCGTCGGACGGCCGGACGGCAGATTGACCACGCCCATGTCACGCCAGAAGGTGCCATTGCGAAAACCGGTGCCGAGCGCCTTGGCGCAGGCTTCCTTGGCCGCGAAGCGCTTCGCGAGCGTGGCGGCCGGCGCGCCCTTGGCGAAAGCGCGCTTCCGCTCGACGTCCGTGAACACCCTCTGCAGAAAACGGTCGCCGAACCGCTCGAGCGTCCGCTCGATCCGGCGGACGTCGCAGAGGTCGTTTCCGATCCCGAGTATCATGCCGCCGCCTTCCGCCTGCCGCGCGCGATCGCGGCCTTCATGGTCCGAATGGTCTCCGGCAGCCCCACCGCCAGCGCCTCGCCAATAAGAAAATGGCCGATGTTTAGTTCGGCGATTTCGGCCAAGCCCGCGATCGTCTCGGCGCTTGCATAGTCGAGGCCGTGGCCGGCATGGACCTCGAGCCCCAGCTGTGCGGCGCGCGCCGCGCCGCTGGCGAGCCGGTCGAACTCCAGAGCCGCACGGCCGGCGTCGCCGGCCGCCAGCGCTTCGCACCAGGACCCGGTATGGAGCTCGACGATCGCCGCCCCGAGATCCGCGGCGGCGTCAAGAGCCGCGGCGTCAGGCTCGACGAACAACGAGACCCGCACCCCCGCGCCGCCAAGCCGCTCCACCACGGGAGCGAGCTGCGCGCGCTGTCCGACGACGTCGAGACCGCCTTCGGTCGTCCGCTCCTGCCGCTTCTCCGGGACGAGGCAGGCTGCGTTCGGCCTCACCTTGAGCGCGATCGCGAGCATTTCTGCGGTCGCGGCCATTTCGAGGTTCAGCGGGCGGTCGATCTCCGCGCGAATGCGCTCGATATCGGCGTCCCGGATGTGACGGCGATCCTCCCGCAGATGCGCCGTGATCCCGTCCGCGCCGGCGTCGGCGGCGAGCCGCGCCAGCCGCACCGGATCAGGATGCGCGCCACCGCGGGCGTTCCGCACGGTCGCCACATGATCGATGTTGACCCCGAGTCTCACCTGACCAGCCATCATGTCCCTTCGATCCCGAGCGACGCTCAGCCGTTGACCCGTTCGACGTCGCTGACGACCGGCGCCTGTCTGAGATCCGAGATGATCGCGCCCAGATGCTTGGCGTCGAACACGCCGAGGTCGAACCGGATCTCATGGAAATCGGGCGAGCGCGAGAGCATCCTGACGTCGTCGATATTGGCTTCGTAATTGCTGATGATGCCGGAGATCAGCGCCAGCGACCCCGGCTCGTTGATCGAGGTCACCTTGATGCGCACCGGGAAGCGTTCGCGCTTGGCGAAATCGACGTCCCACCGAACGTCGAGCCAGCGTTCCGGCTGATCGTCGAACGCCTTCAGCGCCGGCGACTGGATCGGATAGATCGTGATCCCCTGCCCCGGATCCAGGATCCCGACGATGCGGTCGCCCGGGACCGCGCCGCCGTCAGGCGCGAACCGCACCGGCAGGTCGCCACGCAGTCCGCGGATCGGCAGCGAGGGCAAGGTTCCGTCGCCCGGCTCTCCCCCAGGCGCCTTGAAGCGAAGGGCGCCCGCGTGATCGAGCCCGAACCAGCCGCTTTCGGGCGCGACCACGCCATGGGACGTCTGGGATCGGTCGTCCTTGACGTCGGGGTGCACGGCCCGCACCACGTCGATCGAGTGCATCTCGCCGCGGCCGACCGCGGCAAGCACGTCCTCGACCGAGTTGCGCGCAAGCCGGTGCAGAAACGCCTTCAGGCGGTCCTCGGCGAAAGGCTTGCCGGCGCGCTCGAAGGCGCGTTGCACGATCTGACGCCCAAGTCCGGCATATTGCGCCCGCACGGCGGATCTCGTGGCGCGGCGGATCGCGGAGCGCGCCTTTCCGGTGACGACGATCGATTCCCATGCGGCCGGCGGCACCTGCGCCTCGGAGCGGATGATCTCCACTTCGTCGCCATTGTTCAGCGGCGTGACGAGGGATTCGCTGCGGCCGTTCACTTTGCAGCCGACGCACTCATTGCCGACGTTGGTGTGCACCGCATAGGCGAAGTCGATCGGCGTCGCGCCGCGCGGCAGCGCGATCAGGCGTCCCTTCGGCGTGAAGCAGAACACCTGATCGTTGAACAGCTCGAGCTTGGTGTGCTCGAGAAATTCCTCGGGGTTGTCGCCCTCAGCGAGCAACTCCACGGTCCGACGGAGCCAGCCATAGGCGCGGCTTTCGCGCGCAAAGCCGTCGGGCTCGGACGCCGATCCGTCCTTGTAAAGCGCGTGCGCGGCGATGCCGTATTCCGCGAGGCGCTGCATCGCCTCGGTGCGGATCTGCAGTTCGACGCGCTGATGCCCCGGCCCAACGATCGTGGTGTGGATCGAGCGGTAGTCGTTCGCCTTCGGCGTCGAGATGTAATCCTTGAACCGCCCCGGCACCGTCGGCCAGCCGGAGTGCAGCGCGCCAAGCGCGCGGTAGCAGTCCGGCACGTCCCCGACCACGACGCGGAACCCGAAAATGTCGGAAAGCTGCTCGAAGGCGACCGACTTGCGCTCCATCTTCCGCCAGATCGAATAGGGCTTCTTGGAACGTCCGCTGATCTTCGCCTTGATGCCGAGCGCTTCGAACCTGACCTCGAACTCCTGCTGGATGCCGGCGATGGCGTCGAGGTTGCGCTCAGCCAGCCGGTTCAGACGGCCGAGGATCGTCTCGTAGGCGTCCGGAAAGAGCGTCCGGAAACAGATGTCTTCGAGCTCTTCGCGCAGCCCCTGCATGCCCATGCGGGCGGCGAGCGGCGCGTAGATGTCGAGCGTCTCCTGGGCGATCCGGGCGCGCTTCTCGGGCGGCACGAAGTGCAGCGTGCGCAGATTGTGCAGCCGGTCGGCGAGCTTGACGAGCAGCACCCGCACATCCGCCGCGATCGCGAGCAGGAGCCGCCGCAGATTCTCCGCCTGGGCGGCTTCCTTGGTGACCAGATCGAGCCGCTTGAGCTTGGTCAGTCCCTCGACCAGTTCGCCGATCTGGGGCCCGAACAGCGCGTCGATCTCGTCCCGGGTGGCGTCGGTGTCCTCGATCGTGTCGTGGAGCAGCGCCGCCACGATGGTGGCGTCGTCGAGCCTGAGATCCGTCAGGATCGCGGCGACCTCAAGGGGATGGGAGAAGTACGGATCCCCGGAGGCGCGGGTCTGCGCGCCGTGCGCCTTCATGGCGTAGACGTAGGCGCGGTTCAGGAGCGCCTCGTCGGCGTTGGGATTGTACGCCTTGACGCGCTCGACGAGCTCGTATTGCCGCATCATGGGGCGAGGGCCGCCGAAAGTGACGTCGCGCGACGCGCGCGGACGCCCGGAATATCGTGGCCGCCGCCGCAGCGCACAAGAATTCTGGGCCAAGATACAAAAACGCCGCGCGCGGAGATCCGCGGCGGCGCTTCGAGATGGTCGCTTAGAAGCCGGGACTTACTCCTCGTCTTCGGTCTCCGCCGGCGGCACGAGGCCCTCGAGGCCGCGTAGCAGATCCTCTTCGGTCATGCGATCGAATGCGATGTTGCCGTCGTCGGCGGGCTGCCCGGCGGTGCCGGCGAGCGCCGGAACCACTTCCGCCTCGGGCTCGTCGACCTCGACATATTTCTGCAGCGAATGGATCAGATCCTCGCGCAGATCGTCAGGCGCAACGGTCTCCTCGGCGATCTCGCGCAGCGCGACGACAGGATTCTTGTCGTTGTCGCGATCGATCGTGATCGGCTGACCGGCTGAAATGAGCCGGGCGCGATGACCGGCGAGCAGGACCAGATCGAAGCGATTCTCGACCTTGTCGATACAATCCTCGACAGTGACGCGGGCCATCGGACCGTCGCTCCTCTCGTTGCCATTTGAAGGGGATGAAGGCGGTCTTTACCGCGCGGCCGTTCCCATGGCAAGGACCATGCGGCTGTGCGCGCTTCGCCCGGGTCCCGCCCCCGGGGCGGCAAGGCGAGGCGGCGCGCTTCTTCAGGACCTCACGAAAGACCGTTTCTCACATGTTCTATTCCGATGAGCGTCTCGGCCTTTTCATCGACGGCGCCAACCTCTACGCGACAGCGCGCGGCGTCGGCTTCGACATCGATTTTCGTCGGCTGCTGCGCGAGTTCCAGGGCCGCGGGTATCTGATCCGCGCCTACTACTACACGGCGCTGGCGGAGGACCTCGAGGTCTCGACGATCCGTCCGCTGATCGATTGGCTCGACTACAACGGCTATACGGTCGTGACCAAGCCCACCAAGGAGTTCACGGACTCCCAAGGGCGGCGGAAGGTGAAGGGCAATCTCGACATCGAGCTCGCCATCGACGCGCTCGAGCTCGCCGAGAAACTCGATCACATGGTGCTGTTCTCGGGCGACGGCGACTTCACCCCATTGGTCGCGGCGATGCAGCGGCGCGGCGTGCGGGTGACCGTCGTCTCGACCGTGACCACGCAGCCGGCGATGATCGCCGACGATCTCCGCCGGCGCGCCGACCACTTCCTCGATCTCGCCGACCTCGCTGCGAAAATCGGGCGTGATCCGGCCGAGCGCGTCGCGCGTGAGGCCCGCCGCCAGGCCCCGGTCGACGCCACGCCTCAAAGCTGACGGACGGCTCTGGTGTCGCTCGCCGCCGTGGCGGAGCCCCCTGCGCCGCCGCGCGATTGTCCGCTCTGCCCGCGGCTGGCGGCGTTCCGCGACGAACAGCGCGCCGCCTTTCCCGAGTGGCACAATGCGCCGGTCCCCTCCTTCGGACCGGCCGCGCCGCGGCTGCTGATCGTCGGCCTCGCGCCCGGCCTGCGCGGCGCCAACCGGACAGGCCGGCCCTTCACCGGCGACTATGCGGGCGAGCTGCTCTACGGAACGCTTCTGAAGTTCGGCTTCGCCGCGGGCGAATACGAGGCTCGGCCCGACGACGGCCTCTGGCTGGTCGATGCGCGGATCGTCAACGCCGTCCGGTGCGTGCCGCCGCAGAACAAGCCCGCGCCGTCAGAAATCCGCACCTGCCGCACATTTCTGGAGCCGGAGCTTGAGGCCCTGCCTGAAGGCGCGGCGGTGGTGGCGCTGGGTCGGATCGCGCATGATAGCGTCTGCCGTGCGCTCGAGATCAGGCTGAAGGACGCGCCGTTCGGCCACGGCGCGGAACACGCGCTCGATCGGCTCCGCCTCTTCGACAGCTATCACTGCTCCCGCTACAACACGAACACGGGGGTGCTGACGACCGGGATGTTCGAGGCGGTGTTCGCCCGGGTCGCGGACCATCTGGGCCGCGCGACGTCAGCCTGACGACCCAATCCGCCCCAGTCCGCGAAGGCGCTGCGCCTAGCCTCTATCCCGCATGATACGGGCCTTGTCGCGGTTCCAGGTGCGCTCCTTGTCGGCCTCGCGCTTGTCGTGGAGCTTCTTGCCGCGGGCGAGCGCGATCTCGACCTTGGCGCGGCCGCGGTCGTCGAAATAGATCTTCAGCGGCACGACCGTCATGCCCTCGCGGGTGACGGCGCCGCTCAGCTTGTTGATCTGGTTCCGGTGCAGCAGCAGCTTTCGCGGCCGCTTGGTCTCGTGGTTGAAGCGATTGGCCTGCAGGTACTCCGGGATGTAGGCGTTGTAGAGATACATCTCCCCATTGTACTCGCCGGCGTAGGACTCCCCGATCGTCGCTTTGCCGCCGCGCAGCGACTTCACCTCCGTGCCGACCAGCGCGATGCCGGCCTCGATCGTGTCGCCGATCTCGTAATTGTGGCGCGCCTTGCGGTTGTCCGCGACGATCTTGAACCGAGGATTTGGCGCCTTGGCGTTCATGGCCTGATGCCGTTCAGCGGCCCGCGACGGCCCTGACGCCGAGAGCCGTCTCTTCAGCGGAGATCAACCCGGCGTGCAGCAGCGCCGCGCGCACCTTGGTCCGCGCGGTGTCGCTGCAGGGGACCATCGGAAGACGCATCGTCTCGGAGCACCGGCCGAGCATCGCCAGCGCGACCTTCGCCGGACCGGGGTTGGTCTCGCAGAACAGATCCACATGAAGCGGCATCAGCCGGTCCTGATAGGCCAGCGCGGAACGGAAATCGCCGGCGATGCAGGCCTCCTGGAATGCGGCGCACAGCCCCGGCGCGACGTTGGAGGCGACCGAGATGCAGCCATGGCCGCCATGCGCCATGAAGCCGAGCGCGGTGGCGTCCTCGCCGGAGAGCTGGATGAAATCGGGCCCCATCGCCGCGCGCTGCAGGCTGACCCGCGCCACATTGGCGGTCGCGTCCTTGACGCCGACGATGTTCGGCAGCTCGTAGAGCCGCGTCATGGTCTCGACCGACATGTCGACGACCGAGCGGCCGGGAATGTTGTAGATCACCACGGGCAGCCCGGTGGCTTCCGCCACCGCCCGGAAATGCGCGTAGAGACCGTCCTGGCTCGGCTTGTTGTAGTACGGCGTGACGATCAGCAGCCCATCGGCGCCGTCCTTCTCCGCCCGCTGCGCGAGCGAGACGGCCTCCCTGGTGGAATTCGACCCGGCCCCCGCGATCACCGGCACGCGGCCCCTCGCCTCCTCCACGCACCAGCGCACCACGTCATTGTGCTCATCATGCGTGACGGTCGGGCTTTCGCCGGTCGTGCCCATTGGTACGAGGCCATGCGTGCCCTCCGCGATCTGCCAGTCGACCAGCGCGCGGAACGAGGCCTCGTCGAGCGAGCCATCCTCCAGCATGGGCGTGACGAGAGCGGTGATGGAGCCGTGAAAGATGGGGAGGGTCATTGCTGAGCGTCGTCTCCGGATCCGCCGCGACGTGAGCGGGTCCGCGATTGAGGGCCGCGACGCCTTGAGGTCGTCACGTTCCCCGACTTGTACTCGCGCAAACCCCGAACGGGAAGCCCGCTCACGTTCGCTGCGGCGCAGCGAGCCGAGGCGTCTGGGTTAGCTTTTCGTAAAGCCCACCGGGCGAAACTGAGGCGTCAGATCCCCGCCCCCCGCACGAACCCGAACCGAGAGCCATGTCTGCGTTGAACGCCCTCCGTTGCGGAGTCGCCGTCCTCAGCTTGCTCGCCGCAGCAACGAATTCGATCGCCGGCGAAGCCGACGCCGATCCGACCTCAGCCGCCACCTTGTCGTCCGCGGAGATCGTGGTCGCCTACGACGCCACCACGACCGGCGCGATCTCGGCCAGCTCTCGCGCGGCGCCGAGCGCGGCTGTCTCGGCGGGCGACGTCGCGCAGATTCGCGCGGCCATCACAGCGTTCGAGCGCGGCGACGTCGCCGGCGCGAGAGCCCTGCGCAGCGCCCTTCGCGATCCTGGCGCGGTCACGCTTCTCGACTGGCTCGGCATCCGGCTGGCGTCGCGCCAGGTCGGCTTCACACAGATCGACGCGTTCTATCGCGGGCACCGCGATTGGCCGATGGCGAGCTGGGTCCGTCGGCGCGCCGAGGAGGCCCTGTGGCTCGAGAACGTGGCGCCCGCGACCGTCCGGGGCTTCTTCGCCGCCAATGGCCGCCCCGAACGCGCCGAGGGCAAGCTCGCCCTGGCGCGCGCCCTGCTCGCCGCCGGGAACAACGAGGCAGCCGCTTCAATCGCCCGCGAGGCGTGGCGAAACGAAGATCTGGGCGGCGCTCTGGAAGCGCAGGCGCATGCGGCGTTCTCGAAGTTCTTCACCGCGGCTGATTATCGGGCCCGGGCCGAAAAGCGTTTCCTGGCCGACGAGGTGGACGCCGGGCTTCGGGCGGCTGCGCGCGCGGGCGGCGCCTATCTGGCAGTCGCGAAGGCCCGCGCCGCCGTCATTCGCAAGCTGCCGAGCGCCGCCGCGGCGCTTGCCGCGGTGCCCAGCTCTGCACGCTCCGATCCGGGCTATCTGTTCGCGGTCGCCAAATTCGAGCGGCGCGCCGAGCGTCCTCGCGAGGCGGCGTCGGCGCTCGCCAAGGCGCCGCGCGGCGGAGCCGCCCTGATCGACCCCGATGCATGGTCGGTGGAGCGCCGCGTCGTCGCACGCGACCTGCTGGACGCCGGCGACGCCCGCGGCGCCTATGCGGTCCTCACCCGCGACGAGCCGGCGTCCGACAGCGACAAGGTCGAGTCGCACATGCTCGCCGGCTTCATCGCGCTTCGCGCTTTGGGCGACGGCAAGACCGCTTACCGCCACTTCTCGGCGGTTTTGGGCGAGGCGACGATTCCCGGCACGGTCTCGCGGGCTTTGTACTGGCAGGGCCGCTCGCTCGAGGCTCTCGGCGACATGCGCTCCGCGCGCGTCGCCTATGAGAAGGCCTCCCGCTACGTCACCAGCTATTATGGCCAGGTCGCACGCGCCCGGCTTGGACTGCAGGATCTGCCGATCCGTTCGCTGCCGAATCCGACGACCGCCGACCGGGCCACCTTCGGAGCGAGACTGTCGGTCCGCGCCATCGACCTGCTCTACCGGGCCGACGAGAAGGAACTGGCCCTGCCGCTGGTGGCGGCGCTCGCAAGCGATCTCAAGAGCCCCGGCGAGGTCGTGCTGCTCGGCGCCCTCACCCAGCGCTACAAGGACCCCCGCGCGACGCTCGTGGTGGGCAAGGCGGGCCTGAACAGCGGCTTTGCGGTCGACGCTCTGGCCTATCCGACCGGCGGCATTCCGCGCTTCCAGCCGGCTCAGGGTTCGATCGAAACAGCTGTGGTGCACGCGATCGCGCGCCAGGAGAGCTCATTCAACCCGAAGGCGGTGAGCCACGCCAATGCGCGCGGGCTGCTTCAGCTGCTGCCGAGCACCGCAGCCAAGACGGCCCGCAAGGCCGGCGTTTCGTTCGACGCGAAGCGCCTGACGGCCGATGCGGCCTTCAACGCTCAGCTCGGCGCCGCGCATCTCGGGGAACTCGCCCGCAACTTCGACGACTGCTACCCGATGGTGTTCGCCGCCTACAATGCGGGACCGAGCCGGGTAACCGAGTGGGTGCAGCGTTACGGCGATCCGCGCCGTCCCGACACCGACCCGGTGGACTGGGTCGAGCGCATCCCGTTCGCGGAGACGCGCAACTACGTGCAGCGGGTGATGGAGAACACGCAGATCTATCGCACGCGGCTCAATGGCCGCACCGCGCTCTTGATCGACCGCGACCTCGGCCAGCGCGCCGGAGACAAGACGGCCGGCCGCTAGCTCTCAGGTCGCCGCGAAAAAAAGGCCCGGCGCATCGCCGGGCCGTTCTTTTTAGAACGCCACCTGTGTCCGGAACCCGATCACCTTGGCGTCCTTCACCCGGCGGTTCGGGCGGTCAGGATCGGGATCGCCGCCGCCGGGACGGACGATGTACTGGAAGTAGGGCTGGATGTTCAGCCAGCCGGTCACCTTCGCCTGGTAGGACGCCTCGATCGCGATCTCGGAAGACCGCACCGGCGCGCCGGCGATCCGATCGGCCCGCTGCGCGTCCTTGCTGATGTGCGCATAGCCGACCGCGACGCCGAACACGTCGTCAGGACGACCGGGCGTAAAGCCCTTCGCGTTGAAGCCGCCGTCGAAATAGTAGTCGATCAGGTTGCGGTCGCTCTGCGGCGCGACGACCGCCCGTGCGAAGACCGAAAGGCTCTGCGCCGGACCGGACGGCGTCGGGTTCTTGAGATCGGCGGCCTCCCCTCCGGACTGCCACAGGGTCTGGTCGATCACGCCGTAGAGCGCGTAGTCGCCCTTGTTGCGGATGGGCGCGCCGGCGCCGTCCACTCGGCGCAGATCGTCGAAGTGCAGCGAATTGTACCAGGCGCCGACCTTGTAGGTCCCGGGCAGGCCCGAAATCTCGGTCTTGTAGATCGCCTCGCCGATAGCGAACGCCCCGTCATTCACGGGGAAGTCGAGATTGTGCTTGTTGAGGTTGTCTCGCCCGGCCGGATCGCCGTTGTAGAGGCCGGCCTGGACGCTCAACGCCTCAGTGAAGGCGTATAACGCGTAGACGCCGGGCGTCGGCACCGGATAGGCCGGACCGCCGCTGTAAAGGTTGGCGCCGTTCAGTCCCGGCCAGCCAAACGTAGAATTCACGAACAGCGCCGCGGTGTCGCTGGTGATGAAGTCGCCGTCGGCGGCGAGCTGGCCGATCTTGAAGACGAGCTTGTCGTCCAGCAGCGTCTGCTTGAGGTAGACCTCGCCGAGCAGGTTCGCGTGCGGGAACTCGATGTTCGAGATGCCCAGCAGATTGCCGGTCTCGTTGGCTGTGATGCCGTGACCGCGGATGAAATAGGCGCCCGCGTAGAACTCGCCGCCCGTCCAGCCGACCAGCTTCTCGAGGTCGAGCGTCAGGCCGAGCTGGAGGAGGCCCGTAAAGCCCTTGCCCTTCTTCAGTCCGCCGCCAAGGTTGTAGGAGGAGTCCGCGGTCAGATCGACGTCGATCTCGACGCCCGCTTCGCGCAGCTGCGTGCGCGCGCCGCCCCAGTCGCCCGTGAGCTTCTCGCGCTCCACCAGGTCGGCCGTCAGTTGCGGCGGCGCATCCTCGTCCGCAAGCGCTGGCGTCGCCCAGAGCGATCCGTAGCAGAGGATGGACGCGGAAAGTCCAAGCGCCAAGCGGGCGCTGCGTGAAGGTGTCACAAATGGCATCTGTGTTGTCCAGCGGATGCGCGACGTTTCCGACCAAAGCCAGTCACGTCGCTACGGCTCCCCCGACCGGAACCGCCAAGTTCACGCTAGAAGGCGACGAGTCGCGAAACAACAGCCTCCGGAGGCGAAACCACATCCCCGCGGCGCTTTAGATCTCGCCGTCGCCAATATACAACAATAATATGCGTTTTATATTTATTCTGACTCTAAAGAAGCTTTCGGCTTCTCTTGGTGCCGTGCGTCACAAACGAAAACGGCCCCGCCGAAGCGGGGCCGTTCAAGCGTCGTCTGTCTTGGATCAGAAGTCGCGCTGAACGCGGAAGCGACCGATGATCTCGTCCGTGTCGCGGAGGTTGTAGGTCGCCGACCGGTTGGTGACCTTCACGTAGTTCACCTCGGCGCCGATATCGAGCTTCTTCACCGGGCTCCAGATCAGGTTGCCGGTGAGGGTGTAGGCGGCCCAGTCGTTGCCCGCGCTCTTCACGTTGACGTCGATGTAGCTGCCCGTGACGGCCGAACGCCACTTCGGATCCCAGTAGTGCAGCATGCCGAGGTTGAACGCGTAGGCCTCGGTCTTGCGGATCGAGCCGCCAGCGCCGATCTCGAAATCGACCAGGCGGTTGGCGCGCTCGATGTTCTGGGTGCTGGCGATGCCCTGGACTTCGTCGCCGGATGTGCCGAAGCCGAGATAGGACAGGGCGCCGGAAGCGTAGCCCGCGCTGCCCCAGATGAAGTCGCCCTTGGCCAGAGCCGGCAGGTTGATCTTGGCGCCGATCATGCCGCCATAACCCCAGGCGGTGTCGCGGAGGGCGCCGCCGGCCTGCTCGCTGGTGATGTTGTGCGCGAAGCCAGACAGCTGCGCCTCGCCCCAGCCCTGCTGAACGCGCAGATTGCCGACCAGATCGGGGTACTTCTGCTCGTTGTAGAGCGGGGCGATGCCGCCGATGATGTTGCCCGGAGCGCCGCCGAGCGCCCGGCGGGCGGTGCCGTCTTCGATCGCGACGCTGGCCGAGAAGCCGCCTCCGAACTCGACCGTGTAGCCGATCACCGCGAGAGTGCGGTCAGACAGGTAGGGGTTGGCGAAGGTCGGATAGGGCTTGAAGTCCCAGAAGGAGTCCGTGAGACCGGCGGTGAGGCCCGCGAACTGCACGAAGGCCTTGTCGAACACCGAGTCGTCGCCGCCGACGTCCGTCGCCGCCGTGCCGTTGTTGCCACCGGACTGGCGCTGGAACTGAGCGCGGATGTAGGTGCGCAGCGTGCCGTATTCGGTGTCGGTGCGCGCGTCGAACCACAGACGGGCGCGGGCGCGGAAGCCAGTGTTGTTGTTCGGCTTGGCGCCAGCGAGCGTCTTGGTGACCTCACCGGCCGAGAAATCCAACCGGGCGAAGCCGCCGATCTGGAGGCAGGTGTCGCTGCCCGGGATGTAGAAGAAGCCCGCCCCGTAGGCGTCGCAGACCTTCACGTACTCGACGGGCTCGGCGCCCGGAAGATCGGCAGCCTGCGCCCCCGAAAGCGCGACGAAGGCCGCAGCGGAGCCAAGCGCAAGGCTCTTGACCAGTTTCATTGTTGTCCTCCAACCCCCGAGATCGACAGACTTCAGGCGTCGGCCCCTCAGGGCCGAACGTTGACATCAGAAGACCGCCGACCCCCGACGATCACCCCGCGCCGGTCGAACCGGCGTCGCAAACTGACCATATGCGTGGCGTTCATGTGTGCAAGCGTGATCACGATTGTGACGGTTCCGTGGGCGGGCTTTGGCCGGGCCTGTGACTGGAATGCCACTTAGATCGCCGTGGACCGGCCGCAAAATGAGGTTGCCGCGCCTTGATCTATGGCGCCGTCAATCAATCGGCGGCGTTTCGGCGCTCCGACTCGAATCGGCGTCGCCTTGACCTTGCCGGACTCGCGTGAACACGCTCGCCTCAATCTTCTCAACCGAGCGAGTTCCGCTTGATGCACACGAGCAATGTCGCCGCGCTCCATCCCGCCGCGACCAACAACCTCGATGCGTTCTGGATGCCGTTCACCGCGAACCGGCAGTTCAAGGACGCGCCGCGGATGCTCGTGTCCGCCAAAGACATGCATTACGTGGCCGCCGACGGCCGCAGGATCCTGGACGGCACGGCGGGCTTGTGGTGCGTGAACGCCGGTCATGGCCGGCCGAAGATCGTGGAGGCCGTCCAGCGGCAGGTCGCCGAACTCGACTATGCCCCGGCTTTCCAGATGGGCCACCCGAAGGCGTTCGAGTTCGCCAGCCGGCTAGCCGCCCTGGCGCCGGCCGGACTCGATCATGTCTTCTTCGCCAATTCCGGCTCCGAGGCCGTCGATACCGCGCTGAAGATCGCGCTCGCTTATCACCGCGCCCGCGGAGAAGGGCAGCGCGTGCGGCTGATCGGCCGCGAGCGCGGCTATCACGGGGTGGGGTTCGGCGGCATCTCGGTGGGCGGAATGGTGGCGAACCGCAAGTCGTTCGGCACCGGGCTGCCGGGCGTCGACCACCTGCGTCACACCCATGACCCGGCCCGCAACGCGTTTTCGCGCGGCCTGCCGGAGCACGGCGCGGAGCTCGCGGACGATCTCGAGCGGCTCGTCGCGCTGCACGGCGCGGAGACCATCGCGGCGGTGATCGTCGAGCCGGTCGCAGGCTCGACCGGCGTCCTGCTGCCGCCGCGGGGCTATCTCGAGCGGCTGCGGGCGATCTGCGACCGACACGGCCTCCTGCTGATCTTCGATGAGGTCATCACCGGCTTCGGCCGGCTCGGAGCGCCTTTCGCGGCCGAGCGCTTCGGCGTGACCCCCGACATCATGACGACCGCCAAAGGCGTGACCAACGGCGTCGTGCCGATGGGCGCCGTGTTCGCGTCGAACGCCATCTACCAGGCCTTCATGTCCGGCCCGGAGCAGATGATCGAGCTCTTTCACGGCTACACCTATTCCGGGCATCCCCTCGCCTGCGCAGCCGGGCTCGCCACGCTCGACACCTATCTGGAGGAAGGCCTCCTCACCCGTGCGGCCAGCCTCGAGAAGCGGTTCGAAGACGCGGCTTTTGGGCTGCGGGACCTTCCCCACGTGATCGACATCCGCACCATCGGCCTGGTGGCCGCGATCGAGCTCGAGCCGATCGAGGGGGAGCCGAGCCGCCGCGCCTTCTCAGCCTTCCTGAAGGCCTTCGAGAAGGGCGTGATGATCCGGACCACCGGCGACACGATCGCGCTTTCTCCGCCGCTCATCGTGTCGGAGGCGCAGCTCGACGAACTCGTCGGCACGCTCGCCGACGTGCTGCGCGAGATCGCTTGAGCCTGATGTCGGTGGATCGCCCCGTCGGCCGCGCCGCCTTCCTCGGCGGATTGCTCGCCTTCATCACCCTTATCGAGCTCTCGGTGGTCGGAATCGGCCATGCGCGCAGCCTTCGTGGCGACGCCAACATCCAGTACTGGATCGTCGTCGCCATCGTGGTCGCTGCGACCGCCACTGTCCTTTTCCACCTTTCGCGGACGCCGGCCGCGACGAAACCTGGCGAGATTCTGCGTCGCGCCGCCGTGCCGCTCGCCGCGCTCGGCCTGGCGGCGTTCCTCTGGGAGACGGTGGCGCTGGGGATCGGCTCTGCGTTCTCGCCGATCGAGCTCATCGCCGCAGCGCTTGGCTGAAGCTTCGGCTTTCGGCTCGATTGTGACGCGCCCGCGGGTCTGCTACGGGTAATCCGTTCGTTTCGGTTCCCGAGAGGGATTGAAAGGGAATCCGGTGGGAGGCGCAGGCCTCGAGTCCGGAGCTGCCCCCGCAACTGTGAGCGGCGAGCGGCGCGCCAGCTTGAGGCCACTGGATCGACGATCCGGGAAGGCCGGCGCTCCGCAGCGACCCGCGAGCCAGGAGACCTGCCGGAAGGGAAGAACGCCAGCGCCCTCGGCGGGAGGGCAAGAGAGGCCTTATGTCAAACGTCACGTCCCGGACCCAATCCTCTGCGGCGAGCCTGGTTCAGGCTCGGGCTCTGCCGATCGTTTCGGCCATGCTGCTCGGCGTCATGCTGATCGCCGGCACGGGCTTCGTCTCGATCTCGGCCGTGCACAACGCCGCTCACGATCAGCGTCACGCCATCGGCTTCCCCTGCCACTGAGGGAAGCGCCGTGCACATTTTCCGGAACATCGTTTTCGTGGCGGCCCTCGTCGGGCTCGCCGCGGGTCTCGTGCTGACCGCTGTCCAGCAGTTTGGCACGCAGCCGCTGATCGTGAAGGCCGAGATCTTCGAGAAGGCGCGCGACGCTGCGGCCGAAGCGCAGCCGCACGGGCACGCCGCGGGCGACCACCACCATGAAGAGGGCGCGTGGGAGCCTGCGGAGGGCGCCGAGCGCTTCGGCTGGACGCTCGTCGCCAATATCCTGAGCGGGGTCGGCTTCGCCCTGCTTCTGGTGTCGGCGAGCGAGCTGAAGGGCGGCCTCAAATCCTGGCGCGAGGGATTGCTCTGGGGCCTCGCAGGGTTCGCGGTCTTCACGTTGGCGCCAAGCGTCGGCCTGCCGCCGGAGGCGCCGGGCGTCGAGGGCGCGCCGCTGCTCGACCGGCAGATCTGGTGGGTCGCCACCGCCGCGGCGACGGCCGTGGGGCTTGCGCTGATCGCTTATGGCCGTTCGCCGCTCACCGCTCTGGCGGCCGTCGCGCTGATCGTCGCGCCCCACATCGTCGGCGCGCCGCAGGCCGCGGAGGCGCCGGCGATCCCGCACGACCTCGAGCATGGCTTCGTGGTCGCCGTCATCGTCACGGGCTTCCTGTTCTGGGCCACCCTCGGGGCGCTCGCCGGCGCGTTGCGGCCGCGCTTCTCGGACGCCTGAGCCGGTCATGTCCGCTCCCGCTCTGCGCGGGGTCACGTTGGTCCTCGGCGGCGCCCGCTCCGGCAAGAGCCGCTTCGCCGAGGAACTAATCGAGGCCGCCGGCCTCGACCGCGTCTACGTCGCGACCGCGTCGGCCTATGACGAGGAGATGCGGGATCGCATCTCGGAGCATCGCGCCCGCCGGAACGGCTGGCGCACGGTCGAGGCGCAGCACGACCTCGCGGGCGCCTTGGCCTCCCAGACCGCGCCGGACCGCGCGGTGCTGGTCGACTGCCTGACGCTGTGGCTCAGCAACGTGTTGCTGGCGGAACTTGATGCGCCGCTCGAGATCGAGCG
Organism: Hansschlegelia sp.; assembly: GCF_035538955.1. Classification (NCBI taxonomy): domain Bacteria; kingdom Pseudomonadati; phylum Pseudomonadota; class Alphaproteobacteria; order Hyphomicrobiales; family Methylopilaceae; genus Hansschlegelia; species Hansschlegelia sp. The sequence goes on along the minus strand of NZ_DATLJK010000014.1, from coordinate 205,864 downwards.
CCTGCTCGGCGCGTTGCGCGCCGCCGCAGGACCCGTCGTTCTCGTGTCCAACGAAGTCGGCTTCGGCATCGTGCCCGACAATGCGCTCGCGCGCGCTTTCCGGGACCAGCAGGGCAGGCTGAACCAGCGCGTGGCCGGCCTTTCGGATCGTGTGACGCTCGTCGCCGCCGGTCTTCCCCTCGACCTCAAGCTCCCAAAGGAGCCGCAATGACTACCTCCGGCAAAATCCCCGCGACCGTCGTCACCGGCTTCCTCGGCGCGGGCAAGACCACGCTGATCCGCCATCTGCTCGCGAACGCCGGCGGGCGGCGGATTGCGCTCATCGTCAACGAGTTCGGCGACGTCGGCATCGATGGCGAGGTGCTGAGAGCCTGCGCGAGCGAGGCCTGCGGCGAAGACGACATCGTCGAACTCGCCAATGGCTGCATCTGCTGCACGGTCGCCGACGACTTCATCCCGGCGATGGAGAAGATTCTCGCGCGCACGGTTCAGCCCGACCACATCGTCATCGAAACGTCGGGCCTCGCGCTGCCGCAGCCTTTGGTCAAGGCGTTCCGCTGGCCCGAGATCGCAACCCGCGTGACGGTCGACGGGGTTGTGACCGTCGTGGACGGCCCGGCGGTGCGCGCGGGCCGTTTCGCGCATGACGAGGAGGCCGTCGCCGCGCAGCGCGCAGCCGACGAGACGCTCGACCATGACGACCCGATCGAGGAACTGTTCGAGGACCAGGTCCGCTCAGCCGACCTGCTGGTGCTGCACAAGGCGGACCTCATGTCGGAGCAGGACGTCGAGGCGGTCAAGGCGGAAGTCCTCGCCCACGCCAGCGCCGGCGTTCGCGTCGTCGCGGCCGCAAATGGCGCGCTCCCCGCGGAGGTGCTGCTGGGGATTGGGAGCGCAGTCGAGAACAAGATCGATGGGCGTCCGACATCACATGAGATGGAAGGCGAGACGCAGCACGATCACGACGATTTCGAGAGCTTCGTCGCCGAGACGCCGGAGGCCGCCGACGCCGCCGAGTTGGAGGCGCGGATCCGGAGGGTGATCGAGGCACACGAGGTGCTGCGGCTGAAGGGCTTTGTGCCGGTCGCCGGCAAAGCCGCGCGTCTCGTCGTGCAGGCGGTCGGATCGCGGGTCGACAGCTATTTTGACCGCCCTTGGCGGGACGGCGAGGCTCGCCAAGGAAGGCTGGTCGTCATCGGCGAGAAGGGCATCGACCCGAGCGCGATCGCCGCTGCGCTGGCGAGCTGATTGGCGGGTCACGCCGGAGCCGGGACTCGGCGCTCATGCCGAGGAGCGTCATGGTTATGGTCTCGGCTCAGGCGCGGGAACCTAGCGTCAGCTTTGTGAGAGCCGCATGCATCTTCTGAAGGCCCAGGGACAGCCGATCGGCGATGGAGCGGAGGCGGTCGATCTCGGCCTGTCGCCGGCCGACATCGTCATCGTGTCCGCTGCCGACACCGAGATCGCCGGTCTCGCTAGGGCGCAGGAGACGCTTGGGCCGGACGCGCCGAGCCTCAGGCTCGCGAGCCTGCAGAAGCTCCGTCACAACATGTCGGTCGACCTGTTCCTCGAAAACACGGTCGCCCGCTCGAAGCTTCTGGTGCTGCGGCTGCTCGGCGGCGCGTCCTACTGGCCCTATGGCGTCGAGGAGTGCGTCCGGGTCGCGCGCCGCTACGGGATCAAGCTCGCGGTCATGCCCGGCTGCGGCAACGCTGATCCGGACCTGATCGCGCGGTCCACCCTGCCCGCCCCAGAGGTCGAAAGGCTGTGGCGCGGCCTCGTAGAGGGTGGGCCGGGAAATCTGGCGCTGGCGCTGCGCGCCTGCCGGGCGCTGCTCGAAGGCCGCGCCGTCGAGGAGCGGCCCGCGCCGATTCCGGCCGCCGGCCTGTTTTGGCCGGACCTTCCGGCGCCTGACCTCGCGACGATACGGGCGCGCTGGCCGAAGGCCGCTCCCGTCGCGCCGCTGGTGTTCTATCGGGCGCAGTTCCAGGCGGGCGACGTCGCGCCGGTCGTCGCTTTGATCGAGGCGCTGCTCGAGCGCGGCCTCGCGCCGCTGCCGATCTATGTTTCTTCGCTCAAGGAGGCGTCCGCCGCAGCCTTCGTGCGCGACGCCTTCGCCACGGTCGCGCCGGACGTCGTGCTGAACGCGACCGCCTTCGCGGTGTCGAAGCCCGGAGCCGCCTGGGCGGCGACGCCGCTGGATTCGGCGGACGCGCCGGTGCTGCAGGTCGTGTTCGCCGGGATGGATCGCGCCACTTGGGAGGGTTCCCCGCGTGGGCTCGGCGCGCGCGATCTGGCGATGTCGGTCTCACTCCCGGAGATCGACGGCCGCCTGATGACCCGCGCGGTCGCGTTCAAGTCGGCCGGGCGCTTCGACCCGGCAACGGAAACCGAAGTGATCGCGCTGGAGCCAGTTCCGGACCGGATCGCCTTTGTGGCGGACCTCGCCGCGAACTGGGCGCGCCTGCGCCGCGCGCCGCCTGCGGAGCGCAAGGTCGCGCTCGTGCTCGCGAATTATCCGACGGGCGCGGCGCGGCTCGCAAACGGCGTCGGCCTCGACACGCCGGCGAGCACGGCGGTGATCCTGAAGGCTCTGCGCGACGCCGGCTATCCGGCCGATGGCGCGCCCGACACGGGCGCGGGCGTGATCGAAGACATGACGGCGGTTCTTGTCGGGAGCACAGCGGCTCCCGAAGAAGCCGGCGCGACCGTCACCCTGCCGCTGGCGAGCTACCGACGCTTCTTCTCCGCCATTCCCGACGCGCCACGTGAGAAGATCATCAGCCGGTGGGGCGCGCCGGAGAGCGACCCGACGTTCGACAGGGCCGCCGGAGTCTTTCGTCTGGCGATCCGCCGCTACGGAAGCGTCGCGCTCGGCGTCCAGCCTTCGCGCGGCTTCGATGTCGACCCCAAGGCCGCTCACCACGACCCCGACCTGCCGCCGCCGCACGGCCATCTCGCATTCTACTGCTGGCTCCGGGAGGAGTTCGGCGCCCAGGCGGTGGTCCACGTCGGCAAGCACGGCAATCTGGAATGGCTGCCCGGCAAGGCGCTGGCGCTTTCGGAAAGCTGCTTGCCCGAGATCGCGCTGGGCCCCCTGCCCCACATCTATCCGTTCATCGTCAATGATCCGGGCGAGGGCGCGGCGGCGAAGCGGCGCGCGGCGGCCGTCATCGTCGATCATCTGACCCCGCCGCTGGCCCGCGCCGAAGGCGCGGCCGCGCTTCGCGAGGTCGAGACGCTGGTCGATGAGTACGCCGAAGCCCAAGGCCTTGATCCGCGGCGCGCGAAGCTGCTCGGCAGAGAAATCCTCGCGCGGGCGGCTGATCTCGGACTGGACCGGGACTGCGGCTTTTCGATCGCCGACGATCCCGACGACGCGCTCGGCAAGCTGGACGCCTTCCTGTGCGAGGTGAAGGAGCTGCAGATCCGCAACGGGCTGCACGTGTTCGGCCGTTCGCCCGTCGGTCGGAAGCGCGCCGAACTGCTGGTCGCCCTCGCTCGCCCGCAGCGTGGCCCGCGGCCGGAGGACGCCTCGCTCACCCGAGCGCTCGGCGCCGATCTCGGGCTCGACGGCTTCGACCCGCTGGCTGCCGATTTCTCCGCCAGATGGGATGGCCCGCGGCCTCAGGCGCTCGCCGGGATGAGCCCAGAGGCATGGCGGACGCAGGGCGACACGGTGGAGCGTCTGGAGGCCCTGGCGCTCGAGCTGGTCGAGCAGCCGACATCCGGGCGCGACGAGGCTCACCCCGTCCGCGACCTGCCTCGAACCGCCGCCGTTCTGCGCGAGATCGCGACTACGATCGCGCCGCGCGTCGACGTCAGCGGCAGCGCGGAGATCGCCGGCCTGCTTGCAGCGCTCGACGGCCGCTTCGTGCCGCCCGGCCCCTCCGGCGCGCCCACTCGGGCGCGGCTCGACGCACTGCCGACGGGCCGCAACTTCTTCGCGCTCGATCCGCGCTCGGCGCCGACCGAAGCCGCCTGGCGGCTGGGCAGGACCGCCGCCGACCTGCTCTGCCGGCGGCACTTCCAGGACAATGGCGAGTGGCCGCGGCGGCTGGCGATTTCCGCCTGGGGCACAGCCAATATGCGAACTGGCGGCGATGACGTCGCACAGGCGCTGGCGCTGATCGGCGTCGCGCCGCAATGGGAGGCGGGCTCGAGCCGGGTGGTCGGCCTCGAAATCCTGCCGCTGTCGGCGCTCGGGCGGCCGCGCGTGGACGTGCTGTTCCGAATCTCTGGCTTCTTCCGGGACGCCTTCCCGTTTCAGATCGACATGATCGACGAAGCTGTCCGGCTCGTTGGCGCGCTTCCCGAAGCCGACGAGGACAACCCCGTCGCAGCGCGTCTGCGGATCGAGCAGGCGGCAGGCCGGGCCTCGCATTCGATCTTCGGCGCGCGACCTGGCGCCTACGGCACCGGGCTCGCTCCGCTCCTCAACGAAGGCGCGTGGGAGACCCGCGACGAGCTCGCCGAGGCCTATCTGGCGGCGAGCGGCTTCGCCTATGCGCAGGGCGTCGAGGGCGCGCCGGCGCGCGGTGAGCTGGAGAGGATGGCCGCGTCGGTCGACGCCGTCATCCAGACGCAGGACGCGCGCGAGTACGATCTTCTCGACTCGGACGACGTGCACGAATTCGCCGGCGGGCTGTCAGCGGCGGTCGAAAAGATCTCCGGAGCGGCGCCCTCGATCTATCACCTCGACACGTCGCGCGCCGAGAGCCCCGTCGTGCGCTCGCTCCAGGAAGAGATCGCGTTGGTCGTCCGCGCCCGCGCGACCAATCCAAAATGGATCGCGGCCATGCGCGAGCATGGCCACAAGGGCGCGGCCGAGATGTTGGCGACGGTGCAGAACCTATCTGGCTTCGCGGCCACGACCGACGCCGTCGCGAACCACCAATTCGACGCGCTCTACGAGGCCTATCTCGGCGACGACGGCGTCCGCGGCTTCATCGCCGACGCGAACCCGGCGGCGCTGGAGACGATGGCGCGCGCCTTCCTGGACGCAGAGCGGCGCGGTTTCTGGCGCCCCAGGCGCAACAGCGCGCGCGACGAGCTCGAACGGCTCGCCCAGCCGATCAAGATGGAGGTTCGACATGACGACCGCGGATGACGCGCGCTACGCCGAGAAGATGAAGGCCCGCAAGGCCCATCAGGACAAGATCGTAGCGGAGCGGCAGGCCGAGAAAGGCCTGCTGATCGTCCACACCGGCAAAGGCAAGGGCAAGTCGACCGCCGCCTTCGGCATGGCGATGCGCGCGATCGCGCACGGCATGAAGGTCGGCGTGGTGCAGTTCATCAAGGGGCCGTGGGAATCGGGGGAGCGCGATCTGCTTCGCAAGTTCCCCGAGCAGGTGGAGGTTCACGCCATGGGCGAAGGCTTCACCTGGGAGACTCAGGATCGCGAGCGCGACATTCGCGCGGCGCGCGAGGCATGGGAGATGTCCAAGAGGTTCATCGCCGATCCGGAGATCAGGTTGGTCATTCTGGACGAGCTCAACATCGTGCTGCGCTACGACTACCTCGATCTCGACGAGGTGCTCGCCGCGATCGCCGCGCGGCCCCGCGACACGCATGTCGTGGTGACCGGCCGCAACGCCAAGGAGCAGCTGATCGAGGCCGCCGACCTCGTCACCGAGATGACGCAGGTGAAGCATCCGTTCCGCGACGGCGTGAAGGCGCAGGCGGGCATCGAGTTTTGACTACGAGCGGGCGCCCTGCCCGGCGCGCTTCGGAGCCGCCGGCGCGATGATCCGGACCCCGGCGATCATGTTCCAGGGGACCGGCTCCAACGTCGGCAAGTCCCTGATCGTCGCGGGCCTCTGCCGGGCTTGTGCGCGCCGCGGACTCTCTGTCGCGCCGTTCAAGCCGCAGAACATGTCGAACAACGCCGCCGTGACCGCCGACGGCGGCGAGATCGGGCGCGCGCAGGCGCTGCAGGCGCGCAGCGCCCGGCGCGAGCCGGTCATCGACATGAATCCCGTGCTGCTCAAGCCGGAAAGCGAGACCGGCAGCCAGGTGATCGTGCAAGGGCGACGGATCGGCAGTTACAAGGGCCGGGCCTATACGACGCTCAAGCCGTCGCTGATGCCAGCCGTGCTCGAGAGCTTTCAGCGCCTCGCAGCCACCGCAGACCTGGTCCTGGTCGAAGGCGCGGGCAGCGCCGCTGAGGTCAATCTGCGCGATGGAGACATCGCCAACATGGGCTTCGCCGAAGCCGCCGACGTGCCGGTGACGCTGGTCGGCGACATCGACCGGGGCGGCGTGATTGCGACGCTCGTGGGCGCTCACGCGCTGCTGCCGCGAGCGGACAACAGTCGCGTGAAGGGATTTCTGATCAATCGCTTCCGCGGCGACGTGAGCATGTTCGATGAAGGTTTGCGGACCATCGCCGAGCGGACCGGCTGGCGCTCCTTCGGAATCGTCCCGTGGTTCGCGGACGCCGTGAAGCTGCCCGCCGAAGATTCGGCGGATCTCGCCTCCCGCGCCGGGACGCCCGGGGGCCGGGTGAAAATCGTCGCGCTCGCCCTGCCCCGCATCGCGAACTTCGACGACCTCGACCCGCTCCGACTGGAGCCTGAGGTGTCGCTCGACCTGCTGCCGCTCGGCGCGCCGATCCCGACCGACGCCGACCTAGTGCTGATCCCGGGCTCCAAGGCGACGATCGCCGATCTCGCGGCGCTACGCGCCTGCGGCTGGGAGGAAGACATCAAGGCCCATGTCCGCCGCGGCGGCCGCGTTCTGGGCCTGTGCGGCGGCTACCAGATGCTTGGCCGCGTCGTCTCGGATCCGGAGGGCGTCGAGGGCGCGCCCGGCTCGGCGCCCGGGCTCGGCCTGCTCGACGTCGCCACGACACTCGGCGGCGACAAGACGCTCGCGCGCATCAGCGGCCGGCATCGAGGAAGCGGCGAACTCGTCGAAGCCTACGAGATCCACATGGGCCGGACCGACGGCCCGGACGCCGCGCGCGCGCCCTTCGAGGTGGGCGGGCGGCCGGAAGGCGCGGCCGACGCCTCCGGACGTGTAAGCGGCTGCTATCTCCACGGGGTTTTCACGCAGGACGGATTCCGCCGCGCATTCTTGGCGGAGCTCGGCGCCCCGAGTTCGGGGTTCACCTATGAGGCTGCGGTCGAGGCCGTTCTGGACCGGCTCGCCGACCACCTCGAAGAGCATCTGGACGTCGGCGCGCTGCTCGCAATCGCCCGAGGACGCGTCTAACCCTCAGAAGACGAGCAGCGCCAACCCCAAGACGGCCGCGATCAGCGCCCCGTGGACAGCGCAGGCCCAGCAGAACAGCTTCAGGGCGGCTGAGACGTCGGCGGGGGTCGCAGCCTCTCGACCGCCTGCGTTCATCCATGGGTCGTCGACCAGAGCGCCCGAATAGATGCGGGGACCGCCAAGCGCGAGGCCCAGAGCGCCGCCCATCGCGCTCTCCGGCCACCCCGCGTTGGGCGAGGCGTGGCGGCGCGCGTCGCGGCGCATGGCTCGCAGGCCGGCGCGCGCCGATCGGCCGCTCAGCGCCGCGCCAATGGCGACCGCGAGGCCGGAGATGCGCGCCGGGATCAGGTTCGCCCAGTCATCGAGCCGCGCGGCAGCCCATCCGAAGGCGAGATGCCGCTCGGTCTTGTGGCCGATCATGCTGTCGGCGGTGTTCAGGGCCTTGTAGGCGAAGAGGCCCGGCAGGCCGAGCAGCAGGCACCAGAACGCCGGCGCCACCACTCCGTCCGCGAAGTTCTCCGCGCAGGATTCGATCGCCGCGCGCGACACCCCGGCCTCGTCCAGCCGCTTCGGATCGCGCCCGACGATCATCGAGACCTCCTGCCGGGCCGCCGCGAGGCCGCCGGCCTCGAACGCCGCCTTTACGGCCGCGACATGCAGGAAGAGGCTTCGCTGGGCGATCAGGGTCGAGGCGACCGCGCCCTCCAGCAGGACGCCATAAGGCAGACCGCCAAACGTCCACGCCAACAGCAGGCCGATCGCCGCGGCGCCGCTCAGCAGGAGCGCAACAGCCCAAACTCCCCGCCTGCGCCGCGTTCGCTCGTCGAGTTCGAGCCTGTTGAGGCGCTTGTCGAGCCAGTCGATCGCAGCGCCCGCGACGACCACCGGGTGAGCCAAGCGCTTCCAGACGACCGCCGGGTCCCCGATGATCGCGTCGAGCGCGAGCGCGATCAGCACGACCGTGGCGTTGTGAATCAGGAACAAGGATCAGAGCGCCTTCTCGAATGCGGCTTTGAGCGCCGATTCCAGCCGGCTGAACCCATCGTCGTCGCCCGGCAGCCCGAAGCGCAGGCAGTCCGGACGCTCCTCAAAGCTCCGGCACCAGACGCCGGAGCGGGCGAGCGAGTCGTGAATGGCCGCCGCTCGCGTGTGACGGCCGGCGCGGAACAGGTCACAGCCTGCGAGCTGCGTAAAGCCCGCCTGCGCCAGCACGCCATCAAGCCGCATCGCGTCGACCGTCAGGCGCAGCCGCATGGTCGCGATCCAGGCCTCGTCGGCGAGCGCCACGAGGCCGGCGGCGAGCGCCGGGCCCGAGACCGGCCAAGGCCCGAGTTCGCCCGCGAGTTCGCTGACCATCTCCTCGTCCCCGGCGGCGAAGCCGAGTCTCAGCCCAGGGAGGCCGAAAAACTTGCTCACGGAACGCAGAACGACGACCCCGCGCGAAGCCAGCCGGTCTCCGAGCGCAGTTTCCGGCGCGACGTCCGCGAAGGTCTCGTCGACCACCAGAAGACCCTCGCGCTCGGAAAGGCGCTCGGCGAGTTTCTGCAAAGTCTCGGGCGACGACATGCGGCCGAACGGCGTGCTTGGGTTTACGATGATGACGACATCGGCGTCTTCGGCCGTCTGCATGTCGCAGATCGTCACCTGGTGGCCCGCGCGGGCCCAGACATAGGCGTGCTCCTCATAGGTCCGGCCGACGACCGCGACCGACCCTCGGACGCGCAGGTAGGGCAGCAACTGGATCATCGCCTGCGCGCCTGGTCCTGCCGCAATCGAGGCGTGCGAAGGCCAGCCATAGGCCGTCCGCGCCGCATCCAGCAGGCGTTCGACCTCCGGCGGCTCCGGGAGCCGCGTCAGCGATGAGGACGGGATCGGCGGGAGTTGATAAGCGTGCGGATTGACGCCGGTGGACAGGTCGAGCCATCCCCCGCGTGGTCGTCCATAGGCGGCTTCCGCCCGCGCGAGATCCCCGCCATGCCTCATACCGTTCCCTTGCCCGCTCAACGCCTGAGATTCGGGCGGAAATGCGTCCGCGTCAACGCGCCCTCAGCCCAGGCGGCTACGTACGGGCCGCGTCCCTGGGTTGCGCGCTGATGCCGCCGCGCACGATCGTCACAATCTGCCGCACCTGTCGCCCGGAAGGGGCGGCGGAGACGGCGGAGCGCCCCGGCGCCATTCTCGGCCAGGCGGTCCGCGACGCGCTCTCGGCGATTGCGGCCCCGTCAGTGGAGGTCAGGGCGATCGCCTGCCTTTCGGCTTGTTCCCGCGCCTGTTCAGCGGCGGTGGCGGCGCCGGGCAAGTTCTCCTACGTGATCGGCGATCTCGAGCCCCAAGACGCCGAGGCGTTGCTCGCCTTCGCGCTCAAACACGCCGAGAGCGCAGACGGAATTCCCGCTTGGCGCGATCGGCCGGTCAAGATCCGCAAGAGCACGATCGCGCGCGTGCCGGCGGCGGGAGCCGAGCATCCGCTGGTCGAACCAGTCGCCGACGCGCCCTCAGCCGGCGTCGATGACGTGCAGGAACGAACCGCAGACGATGTCGCGAACGAGGCCGGCTGACCCGCCGCCAGGCAGGCGGAACAGCGGCGGCCCCTCCTCGCTCAACGTGGTCGCGTAGTGGAACTCGTGGGCCCGGCAGACGGATCCGGCTGCCCCCAGCGGGTTCGGCGAGACAAGCTCCGCATGCCGGTAGCCGAGGTGCAGGCGGCGCTCGGCGAAAGACGTCTCAAGTTCAAGCAGGCCGAGCATCTCGTGCCGCGCGCCATCGGCGTCGATCAGACCTCGTCCGAGGGTCATGTAGCCCCCGCACTCGCCATAGATGGCTGCGCCACAATCTCGCGCCGCGTAGATTCCGGCGCGAAAGCGGCTCGCGGCGGACAGGCGGCCAGCGTGCAGTTCCGGATAGCCGCCCGGCAGAAACACCGCGTCGGCTTCCGCGTCCGGAGGCTCGTCGGCGAGCGGCGAAAAGAAGGTCAGCTCCGCCCCCGACTCGCGCCAGCCTTCCAGCACGTGCGGATAGGCGAAGCGGAAAGCGAGATCGGAGGCGACCGCAATACGCGAGCCGAGCGGCGGAACCGGCGGCGGCAGGGCTGTGGCGAGCGGCGCAGGGGTCGCGCTGGCGAGCGCCCGCAGCCGGTCCAGCCGGACGTGACGGGCGACCAGTTCGGCTGCTGTGCGGATAAGCGTCTCAAGCTCGGGCAGTTCTTCGGCCTGGACCAGGCCGAGATGCCGCGAGGGCGCGCGCAGGCCGGCGTTCCGCGGCATCGCGCCGAGCACCTCAATGCCCGCAGCCTCGCAGCCCTGGCGGAGCAGCGCCTCATGCCGCGGGCTCGCCACCCGGTTCAGCAGCACGCCGGCGACCGAGGAGCCGCCGGCGAAGCTCCGAAAACCTGCGGCGAGCGCGCCGACCGACTGCGCCATGCCCGAACAGTCGATCACCAGCACGACCGGGGCGCCCAGCGTCGCCGCCACCTGCGCCGCGCCGCCGCAGCCTTCGACCCCGGGCTCCAGGGCGTGGTCGAACAGGCCCATAACGCCTTCGACCACGAGGATATCCGCGCCCTGCCCGGCCTCGGAAGCCAGCCGCAGGATTCGGTCACGCCGCATCGCCCAGCCGTCGAGGTTGACAGACGGCCGCCCGGTCGCCGCTTCGTGGAAGCGCGGATCGATATAGTCGGGGCCGATCTTGGCCGAGCCAGCGGCCAGTCCCGCGTCGCGAAACGCGCGCAGCAGGCCGAGTGTGAGAATGGTCTTGCCGGAGCCGCTTGAAGGCGCGGCGATTACGATCGCCGGAGCGCCGGTCACGCGGCCGGCTCGGCGAAGAGGAACGGGCTGAGCACCGGCGCGAGCGCCACCACCTCGCCCACCACGATCAGCGCCGGGGCCTCGGCCCCCTCGGCGTCGGCGCCGGCGGCGAGCCGCCCAAGCGTGGTGCGGATGACTTTCTGCCGAGCGGTGGTGGCGTGGCAGACGATCGCGGCCGCCTCTTCGGAAGATCGGCCGGCGCCGAGCAGACGCGATGCGATCTCGCGCATGAGTCGAAAACCCATATAGACGACCAGAACCGGCGACCCGGCGGCGAGCGCCGCCCAGTCCAGCCGCTCCGAGAGTCCGCCGGCCGCGTCATGCGCCGTGATGAAGGTCACCGCCTGATTGATGTCCCGGTGGGTGACGGGAATCCCTGCTGCGGCAAGTCCGCCCACCCCGGCGGTCACGCCGGACGCCGCCCGGAACGGGATTCCAGCGGCCACAAGCGCTTGAGCTTCCTCGGCGCCCCGGCCGAAGACATAGGGGTCGCCGCCCTTCAGCCGCACCACCCGTTCCCCGGCGCGAGCCGCAGAAACGAGCAGATCCGTGATCTCCGACTGCTTTGGCGAAGGGCGTCCCGCCCGCTTGCCGACGAAGCGCAATTCGGCGTCGGCGCGCGTGAGCCTCAAAACCTCCTCATTCACCAGTGCATCGAAGAAAATGATGTCGGCTTGCGCGAGGGCCCAGGCGGCCTGAAGCGTGAGAAGGCCGAGATCGCCCGGCCCGGCGCCGACGAGCCAGACGCAGCCGCGCGGGAACGGCGGCATCGCCGCGACGATCGCGTCCGGAAACGCGACGGAAGCACGAGGGAGGGGCGAGTGACGCAGATCGGCCGACATGCGGCGGACCATGACGAGTCGCGTCGCGGCGCACAATGCTCGGAGCCCGGAGTCGAAGGCGCAATTGCGGCGGCGACCGTCCTGGCGTCATCCGGGCCACGGGTGCTGGTGCTCGGCGGCTCGACCGAAGGCTTCGCGGCGGCGGAGGCGCTGGTCGCACGCGGCTATGACGTCATCACCTCCTTCGCCGGGCGCACCAAGCGAAGGCGCGATCCCCTCGGCGCAAGCCGGGTCGGAGGCTTCGGCGGCGTCGACGGTTTCGCCGCCTATCTTGCGGTCGAGGACATCGCGCTCGTGGTGGACGCGACTCATCCCTTCGCGTCCCGGATGAAGAGCAACGCTTCAGCGGCCTGCGCAGAACTCGGCACGCCCCTGATCCACATCGATCGCCCGCAATGGACGCGGCAGCCCGGCGATGACTGGCGGATCGTTCCCGATCCTGCCGCCGCAGCCGAACTCGCTCCGGCCTCGGAGGGTGTGTGCTTCGTCACGCTCGGCCGACAGCACGTGCATCACTTCGAAAAGCGCCACGACCTCGACCTTCTGTTCCGCGTCATCGACCCGCCCGAGCAGCCGTGCCGGCATCCGCGGGCGGATTTCATTTTCGATCGCGGGCCCTTCAACCTAGAGGCTGAACGCGCGCTGTTCGAGGAGCGGCGCGTGACCTGCCTCGTCACCAAGAACAGCGGTTCTTCGGCGGCTGAGGCGAAGCTCGCGGTCGCGCGGGAGCGCGGCGTTCCGGTCATCATCGTCGACCGCCCCACGCCGGTGGACGGCCAGGTGTTCTCGAGCGTCGAGGAGGCCGTGGCTGCGGCCGCTGAGATGCTGGGTCGCCCAAGCGCATGATAGCGTGAGGCGATCCTCGTTCCGGAATCGCTGATGACCGCCGTCGCCCTCGCCCATCCGCCAGCCGCCCCCCGCTGGCTCACCGTCATCGGGATCGGCGAGGATGGCCCAGCCTCTCTCGGGCGAGATGCGCTGCGTGCGCTGAACGAGGCTGAAATCGTCGTCGGCGGCGCACGGCATCTGGCCCTGCTGCCTGCCGAACTGACCCCCGCGGCGGAGCGGCGGCCTTGGCCGTCGCCGATGCTGCCGTTCCTTGAAGTCATGGCGGGCTGGCGTGGCCGTCGCCTGGCGGTGCTCGCGAGCGGTGACCCGCTGCTGCACGGGGTCGCGGCGACTTTGCTCGGGCGGTTTGATCCTTCAGAGGTGATCGTGCTGCCGGGGGTGTCGGCCTTTCAACTCGCCTGCGCGGCGATGCTCTGGCCGGTCACAGAGACCCAACTCGTCACCGCCTGCGGCCGCCCAATCGAGACGCTTTCCCTCGCGCTGTTCAACGGCGCGCGCATCGTGCTGTTTTCCGCGGACGGCTCGACGCCCTCGGCGGCGGCGGCGCTGCTCGCCGCGCAAGGGTACGGCGACAGCCGGATGACTGTGCTGGAGCGGCTCGGCTCTCCGCAGGCGCAGGCGATCGTCACGACCGCGCGCGAAATGGGCGAGCGTGGCTTCCATCCGCTCAACCTGGTCGCGATCGAAGCGGCCGCTGGGCCCGGCGCGAAGCTGCTTCCGCGTATCCCCGGGCTGCCTGACGAGGCGTTCGACAATGACGGCCAGATCACGCGCCGCGAAATCCGCGCAGTCACGCTCGCGAGGCTTGCGCCGGTTCCGAGCGCGCTGCTGTGGGACGTCGGCGCCGGCTCGGGGGCCATCGGCATCGAGTGGATGCGCACGGCGGTCGGCGCGCGAGCGATCGGGCTCGAACCCCGGTCGGACCGGGCGGCGCGCGCGCGGGAGAACGGGCGGCGGCTGGGCGTGCCCCGCCTCGACATCCGCGAACAGCGCGCGCCCGAAGGGTTGGCCGACCTGCCTGCGCCCGACGCCATCTTCCTCGGCGGCGGCGCAGGCGCGCATGGCGTGATCGAGACCTGCTGGCGGCGTCTCAAGCCCGGCGGACGGCTTGTGGCGAACGCCGTGACGCTGGAGACCGAGGCGCGGCTGATCGAGGCCCGCCGCAACTTCGGCGGCGAACTCGTGCGCATCGAGACCGCTTACGCAGGGCCGGTCGGCGGCATGACCGGATGGCGCCCGGCCATGCCGGTGACCCAGTTCGCCGCCGTGAAGCCGCGCTAGCGCTCCGATGACCGTCTATTTCATCGGCGCCGGACCCGGCGATCCGGATCTCATCACGGTGCGCGGACGCGATCTGATCGCGCGCTGCCCGGTATGCCTCTATGCCGGATCGCTGGTGCCGCCGGCCGTCGTCGCCTCCACTCCCGAAGGCTGCCGCGTGCTCGACACCGCGGGGATGTCGCTCGAGGAGATCGTCGCGGAGTTCGACCGCGCGCACGCCTCAGGCCTCGACGTCGCCCGCGTGCATTCGGGCGACCCCTCGATCTACGGCGCGACGGCGGAGCAGTTCGGGGCGCTGCGCGAACGTGAGATTCCCTTCGAGATCGTGCCGGGAGTGCCGGCGTTCGCCGCCGCCGCGGCACGACTTGGGGTGGAGCTCACCGTTCCCGAGGTCGCGCAGACCGTCATCCTCAGCCGCCTCTCCGGCCGCGCGTCGCGTATGCCGGAGCGGGAGACGCTCGAGGCTGTGGCGGCTTCGCGCGGCACGCTGGTGCTCCACCTCGCCGCCAAACAGCTCCCCCGCATCGTCGAAGAGCTCACGCCCCTCTATGGAGCGGACTGTCCGGCCGCATTCGTCGCCCGCGCGACCTGGCCGGACGAGGCGATCGCACGGGGAACGCTGGCGACGATCGTCGAGGAAGCCGCCCCGCTTGGCGTCGAGCGGACGGCGCTGGTGATCATCGGCCCGGCGCTCGCGGGAATATCGGAGAGAGCCAGCGCGCTCTACGATCCGCATCACGGCCGCCATCTGAGGCCGAAGGCGTAAGCCCCGCGTCTAGCTGGCGCGGCCGACGATGTTTCCCTCCCGGTCGATCGCCAGCACTTCGATCTCGACCTCCGACCCGCGCAGGGCGGCGATCGCGGCCTCACGAGCCCGGCCTGCGACCGCGTCGCCGAGACCCACCTGATGGCCAAGACGCAGCGCGGCGAGTCCCGTCGGAGCCGCGGCGATGCTGGCCACGAGGTCGCGGCCGGCGCCGCGTTCTTCGGCGAGTCGCGCGAGCGCATCGAGATCCACCTGACTGCGGCCGGAGTGCAGGTCCAGCGCGCCGGCGGCGAGCTTGGACATCTTGGCGAAGCCCCCCGCGATCGTGAGCTTCGGGACGGGATGGTTGCGGAGATATTTCAGCAGTCCGCCGGCGAAATCGCCCATGTCGATGATCGCGGTGTCGGGCAGGCCATAGAGCCGCTTCAGCGCGTTCTCGGAGGTCGCCCCGACGCTCGCGCCGATATGCGGGTAGCCGGCGGCGCGCGCGACATCGACGCCGCGATGGATCGAGTGGATCCAGGCGGAGCATGAGTACGGCACCACGACGCCTGTCGTGCCCAGCACCGACAGGCCGCCAATGATGCCGAGGCGCGGGTTCCAGGTCTTGAGCGCGAGGGCGGCGCCGTCCCGGATGGAGATCTCGATCTCGACGTCGCCTGACGCGCCCTCCGCGGCCGCAACCTCGGCGACGGCGGCACGCATCATCTCGCGCGGCGCCGGGTTGATCGCCGGCTCGCCCGGCGCAAGAGGCAGCCCGGGCAGGGTTACTGTCCCGACCCCTTCGCCCGCGCGGAAGACGACGCCTGTCCCGGCCGGCAGCAGCCGCACCCGCGACATGATCAGCGCGCCATGCGTGACGTCCGGATCGTCGCCGGCGTCCTTGATCACGCCGGCGCGCGCATAGTCGACGCCCTGCTCTTCTAGCGCCAGGGCGAAGGCGGGTTGTTCGCCGCGCGGCAGGGTGATCTGAACCGGATCGGGGAATGAGCCGGTCAGCAGGGCGGCGTAGGCGGCCTTGGTGGCGGCGGTGGCGCAGGCGCCCGTCGTCCAGCCGCGGCGGAGCGGCCGACCATCGTCCGGCGGGGCGTCGAGCGGTTCTTCCATTCCGGCACCCTACAGCGCCAGAGGCTCCTGCGTCTCAGGCTCCGGCGCGACCTCGTAGACGCGGGGCGTAAACATCCACGGGCGCCCGTCGGCGCGCGCGAATACGCGGCTGCGCGAAGAGCCGACAAGGACGAGCGTGCGCATGTCGATCTCGTTCGGGTCGAGGCTCCCAAGCGTCACGGTCGTGACCTTCTCCCCGTCGCGCCCGACATTCCGGGCGAGAGCCACGACTGTCTCAGGCGCGCGATGGCGTCGAAGGATGTCGAGCGCCGCCTCGAGCTGCGGCTGACGGCTGCGGGAGGTCGGATTGTAGAGCGCCAGCACGAAATCCGCCCGCGCCGCCGCCTCAAGGCGTTGCGCGATAATCTCCCAGGGCTTGAGCAGGTTCGAAAGCGAGATCACCGCGAAGTCATGGCCGAGGGGCGCGCCGAGCCGCGCCGCCGCCGCCTGCATCGCCGAGACGCCGGGCGCGATCTCGACCGTGACGCTTGGCCACCGCGCCGGCTCCGCAGCGAGCGCCTCCATGACGGCCGCCGCCATGCCGAACACGCCGGCGTCGCCGGAGGAGACGACCGCAACCTCCCTGCCCTGTCCGGCAAGCACCAGCGCGGCGCGGGCGCGCTCGATCTCCACCCTGTTGTCGGAGCCATGCCGACGCTGGCCGGGACGCTCAGCGACCATCGCGAGATAGACCTCGTAACCGACGAGGTCGCTCGCCCGATCCAGCGCCGCGGCGGCCTCCGGCGTCAGCCAGCCGCGCTCTCCCGGACCCAGGCCGACGACCGTCACCCGGCCCGGCGCGCGCCCGAAGGCGTCGGGCGAGGCCGGCGCCGCGAAGCGATGAATTCTCAGTCCCGGCTCGCCGTGGAGAATCTCGCCGTCTTCGATGCGCGATTCCACGATCCGAAGCGGAATGCCGCGCTCAGCAAGGCGTTCTGCGAATCTGTGATGGATCGGAGCGCCTTCGGGAGCCGTGGCCAACGCCAGCGCCTCCGGCGCAAGCCCGAGGCGCGAAAGCGCCTCGTCCATGCGCTCCAGCGTCGTCGCGTCAGGCCTGTCGAACTCCGCAAGAATGACTTTCGGCCAGTACAGCAGCCCGCCTTCGGGCGGAGCGGCGCTGGCGGCGTCGACCCGCAGGAGCACTGCGCCCCCCGGATCGAGCGGCAGGCCGGAGCGCTCGAGCCAGGGCGCGTGCCCTTCGAGCCGCGCTCCTTCGCCCGAGAGAAGTCGGGCTGTCACCTTCTTGGCGTCCCCCGGATTGGCCAGCGCGTAACCCTCAGGCGGCGCCTCGAGGATCACCCCGAAGCGCCGGGCGCCTGCGCCGGTGATCGCCGCCGTTCCGCCGAGCGCGTCGGCCACCGAGCGGGCGAGAGCGTCGCCCCCGACAAGGCCGCCGAGCAGCGGGACCGCGACGGCGCCGTCATCGCTCACCGCGACCACCGGCGGCTCGGCGCGCTTGTCCTGCAGCAGCGGCGCCACGAGCCGGATCAGGATGCCGGCTGCGCACAGGCCGATGATCGGGCGGCCTGCGCGAAAAAGCTCCGCGACGAGCTCGGCGGAGTTCTCGAACGTGGCGTCGAGCGAATCTACGCGGCCGGCGAGTCCAAAAGTCTCGCCGGAAATTGCCTCCGCCAGGCGCGCCGCGACCGCGACCCCGGAGGCGTTGAAGACGATGATCGCGGGCCGGCTCACGGCGTTTCCTGGCTCGGCACGACGATGATCGAGAAATACGGCACCGAGGCGGGATCGACCTCAGCGGCCGGCAAGGTGCGCTGCCCCGTCTGACTCGCCCGCTCGACATAGAGGGCCCGGTCGAGGACCCCCGCGGCCTCCAGCGCCGCGCGCACTTTGCCGAAGGTGCGGCCAAGCTTCATCACGACGGCGGCGTCGGCCGCGGCGAGGCGCCGGGTCAGCTCTTCCGGAGGCAGAGTGCCGGGTATGACGGTCACGGTGTCCTTGCGCAGGCAAAGCGGCCGTCCCAGCGCGACCGGCCCCGCCATGATCGAGGAGATCCCGGGGGTCACCGTGGTCTCGTAGCGATCCTTCAGGCGCGCGTGCCAATAGATAAAGGAGCCGTAGAAGAACGGGTCGCCCTCGCACAGCACGCAGACATTGCGGCCGGCGTCCATCAGCGCGGCCATTTCCTCCGCGCTGCGGTCGTAGAACGCGCGCATGACCTGCGGATAGGACGGCAGGTCCGCCTCCGGACTGGCGGTGATGGGATAGACCAGCGGCAGGAGCTCCTGGTCCGGGCGCAGATGGGGACGCGCTGCCGACAACGCGACGCCGTCGCCGCCTTTCGCCACCGGATAGGCCACGACATCCGCTTCACGGATGAGGCGCAGCCCCTTGAGGGTCAGCAGTTCGGGGTCACCGGGACCGACGCCGACGCCGGAGAGCTTGCCGCGCGTCATTCGCGTGGGTCCGCAAGCGCATTGAGCGCCGCGACCGTCATGGCGCTGCCGCCGCGCCGGCCGAGCAGCGTGAGAAACGGGACGCCGCGCGCGTTTCGCGCCAGCTCTTCCTTCGATTCCGCTGCGCCGATGAAGCCGACCGGCAGGCCGACGATCGCGGCGGGCCTCGGCCAGCCGTCGTCCAGCCGCTCGAGCAGATGGAACAGCGTCGTCGGCGCGTTGCCGATGGCGACGATCGCGCCCTCGAGGCGGTCGCGCCAGAGCTCGACCGCGGCGGCGGAACGGGTGGTGCCGAGCTCGGCGGCGAGGCCGGGCGTGGCGGGATCGTCGAGCAGACAGATCACCTCATTTTCGGCAGGCAACCGGCCGCGGGTGACGCCGGACGCCACCATCTTGGCGTCGCACAGGATCGGGGCGCCCTCCCGGAGAGCGGACCGCGCAGCGTCGACCACGGCCGAGTCGAAGCGGATATCGGCCGGCAGGTCGGTCATGCCGCAGGCATGGATCATCCTGACGACGACGCCGGCGACGTCCTCCGGGAGGCCGGAGAGCACGCTCTCCGCCCGGATCGTCGCGAAAGAGCGACGATAAATCTCGGCCCCGTCTTTGATGTAGTCCATCACGCCCGCTTCGGTTTTCGCGACAGCCTTGTGACGGGGGGCCTGCCGCATGGCAAGCCATTCCTTGGCCGCAGCGCCTATCGGTCCCGCGCCGCCAGAAGCTCGAAAACGTCGCCCGCGCTCGCCTGGGCAAGACGGCGGATCGTCTCGCCGGGAGCGCGCGGAGACCCGCCGCGATGTGCGCTCCAGCCTTGCTGGTCCTGCGCGCCGAGCAGCAGGACGTCGGACATCGCTCCACCCGCGCAGCCTTTGGGACACGCCGACAGATGCACCCGCGTCGGCTCCGGCGGCAGCCGCTCTGGTTCGGCAGCAGCGAGCGCAAGAATCTCCCGGGCGAGCTCCTTGGCCGGCTCCCGGCCCCGCGCGCAGCCGGTCGATCCGGCGCAGGCGACGACCAGCAATCGTTCAGCGACGCCGATGGGCGTGAAGCCACGCGTCACGGACTCGGCGAGCTTCAACTCAGCCGCAGGAGCCGGCATGCCGCCAATTACGACGGCAGACCAGGGCGCGAGCGCCAGCCAGCCCTCCCCGTGCCGCTCGGCGAGCTCGGCGAGCCAGTCGAGCATGTCGGCGTCGAGCCGCCCGACTGGGACCGGGATGCTGAGAGACACACGGTCGTCTCGAACGCGTTGCGGCGTGATCCCGAACAGCGGCCGAAGCTGTCGCGCCGCAGGCGCCTCGGCCGCGCTCCGGACACCTGCGATGGCGGCCAGTGCGGCGAGCGCCGCAGGATCGAGGGCGGACGCACGGGCGTCGGGTCCGGCTGCTGCGGCGGCTTCCGCGGCTGCGAGCAGGAGGGACAGGCAGGCGCGATCGTCGGCGGCCTCAACGAGCAGATTGCCCACGCCGATGGTTGTTCCGCCATCGGCGCCGGCCCGGCAGACGACATCTGACGCGATCGCCGCGACGCCCGCGCGCCCTCCGCCATCCAGCACGAAGGAGAACTTGGGCGAGAGTCTTCCGATCCAGCCGGATGCCCTGAGCCCCTCGTCCAGCGCTGATGCGAGCGGACGCATGTCTCGCGTTTCCCAAGGATCCAACCCCGAGAACGGATCGATCAGGATGTTCCGGCGGCGGTCCGCCGGCCCGTCCACGAACAGGTCGACCGTGGAAAGCTGTGCAGCGAGAGCCGGGCCCGCCTCAGCGGCCATCCCGCGGATCTGCAGATTCGCGCGATTGGTCAGGTCGATAGCGCCCGACCCGAGCGTGGCGGCCGCGCGCGCCACCGCGCGGGCCTGCGCGACGCCAAGCCGTCCGCCCGGCGCGCGCACCCGCGCAAGCGCGCCATCGGCCATCGCGGCGAGGTGGAGGACGCCCGGACATTCCGCCATCATCTTTCCTTGCGGCTTCCTCGCACGGACGCAAGCGCCGCCGAAGCCTTCCTCGGCCGGGAATGTGCGGCGCCGCGGAACCCCGGCTCCGTGGCCACGTTGTACAGGCAATCGGCGGGTTTTTCCGCCCCGAACCTTTGCGAGGATCGATCATGGTGGACAGGAAGATGAGCCCGAGCGCGATGAGCCACGACGCCAGCTCTCAGCTGTCCGAGCTTAGGGCGACGGTTTCGGACCTCACCGAGCGCGTTGGCGAACTCAGCGCCGAGCGTGCGCGGGCCGCGCGCAGGCGCGCGAGCTCGATGGCGCGTTCGGTGAGCGATCAGGCCAGCAGCATGTACGACGATGGCGTGGAGGCGCTCCAGTCTGCGAGCGACAGCGCCCTGTATTATGGCCGGCGCGCCGGCTCCGCCGTACGGAACAATCCGGGCATGTCTCTGCTCGGGCTCGCCATCGGCGTCGGCGTGATCGCCGCGGTCGTTTATGCGATGCAGGAAGACGACCGCCGCTGGTACGAACGCCGTCGGGGCGGCTGGTTCTGAGACAGGAGCAAGGCGGCGCATTTCCGCGCCGCCTTCTTTGCGTCACGGCCTTTGAGTCGACGGCGCGACCGCCTGGCAGACATCAGCGGCCGATCGTCTTGACGTCCTGAGGGTCGGGGAAACACGTCGCTCCCCTGCCCTGCGCCGCTTGCCAGCGGCCGACGGCGACGCGGGTACGGAAGCCGATAAGCCCGTCCGCCGTCCCGACGTCATGACCCTGCGCCTCCAGCCGCCGCTGCATCGCAGCGATCTCGGAGCGCGCCACGCCCTTCGGCGTCGTCCACTTACCCTTGATCGGTCCGCCGCCCTTAAGCCGATCCGCGAGATGGCCGACAAACAGGGCGTACAGGTCCGACTCGTTGTACTCCTTCAGAACGTAGAAGTTCTTGGAGACCAGGAAGGCCGGTCCCGTCCGGCCGGCCGGCATCATCAGATGCAGCGTCGCCTCACGGTTTCCGGGGAGCGCTCCGCCGCCTGACGGCTGGACGCCAAGCTTTGTCCACTCCGCGGCGGCCTTGCCCTGGTCGGGGCCCTCGAGCGTGCAGGCGACGTCCGCCGGAAGCGCGACCTCGAAGCCCCAGTCGCGACCGGGGACCCAACCGTGTCGGCGAAGGTAGTTCGCGATCGAGCCCAGGCTGTCCGGAACCGACTTCCAGATGTCCCGCTGGCCGTCGCCGTCGATGTCGACGGCGTTCTCGAGGTATTTTGACGGAAGGAACTGTGGCTGGCCCATCGCGCCGGCCCAGGAGCTCTTCATCTCCTCGAGCGCGATGTGGTCGCCCTCGAGGATCTTCAAAGCCGCGATCAGTTCAGGGAAAAACTGTTCCTTACGCGCGCCCATAAAGGCCTCGGTGGCGAGCGCCCGTATCGCCACATTGGCGATCTTCGCCCGACCGAAGCGGGATTCGCGCGCCCAGATCGCTACGACGATCTCGCGCGGTACGCCGAAGCGGCGCTCGATGGCGTCGAGCGTTTTTCGCCAGCGCGTGAGTTCGGCCTGCCCCTCGACGGTCAGCGCGGCGAAATTGGCCTCCGCCACGTAGCGCCCTGGGTCGGCGAATTCAGGTTGCCGCTGGGGGGCGGCGAGAGGCGGCGCGCCCGGCGGCGCCAGATCCGGAAGGCTCCAGTCGAGGTTAAGCCCGCTGGCCGCCCGGTCGAACGTCTTCCCCGACACGCCGGCCTTCAGCGCCGCCGGCCGTACGTCGGCCCCAAGCCAGGACTGAAACTGCGCCTCGACCTGCGCCCGATCGGGCGCAGCGCGGAGCTCGCCGCAAGCGAGGCTCATGAAGGCGAGCGCCAGCAATCCGCTCCGGCCCAATCTGTGACGCAGCAATGTCAAAGCGTACTGCCGTTTTCGCAGGCGCCGCCGGCGCTCAGATGCATGATCATTCCTCGTATCGGGATGGAACGCTCCGAAGCAAATCTGCGTTCTGCGGGCGCAAGCGCGGCGTTCCGCAGGAGCGTTGGCGTTCGTCAACTCGCCGAACTGAGTAGCTACCGAATCGTCGCAAGCAGCTTAATCTCTCGTTAACCACGCCAGCTTAGCGTCTTCGTCACGCAAAGCTGCAAGGACCTGCCGATGCCGTCCGCCGCCGCCGCGTTGTCAGCACCATCAAAGAAGCTTCCGCACGTACTGCCGGAGCCGGAAACTTCGGTCGCCGACATGCGCGCCTTTCTGGCGCGGACGCGCCCCCAGACTCCGTCGGAGGCGCTGCGGCTGCTGCGCGCCGCCTATCCGGATGCGCCGCTCGGACTGCGGGTGGCGGCCTGCGGCCTCGCCGGAGAATAGCCGATCCAGTTACGCCGCCGCCTTGGCGGCGGATCGGTCGCGCTCGATCAGCCTGCGGTGGTGCATGAAGGCGAAAGGCAGCGTCGCCAGGTAGCCAAGCGTGACGAGCGTCAGCACCAGCCACGGATATCCGATCAACAGCGTCACAAACAGCGCGCCTGCGATCAGCGCGGGGGCGACATAGACGCGGTTGATCCGCGCGCCGAGTTGCTTGCCCGACCAAGTCGGAAACGGGCTCACCATCAGCAGCGCGATCGCGATGACGTACGCAAGGACCACCGGCTCGCCGAGCGGGGTCCGCGGAAAGCCCAGAAAGCCCAGATAGATCGGAAGTAGTGAGGAGATCGCGCCGGCGGGCGCCGGAACGCCGGTGAAGAAGGCGCTCGACCAGGCCGGCTTCATCGGATCGTCGAGCGCGACGTTGAAGCGGGCCAGTCGGAGCGCCCCGGCGATCGCGAACACGAGCGATCCGATCCACCCGATGTTTCCAAGGCCGTTCAGGCCCCAGATATAGAGGATGAGGGCCGGCGCGACGCCGAAATTCACAAAGTCAGTGAGGCTGTCGAGCTCGGCGCCAAAGCGGGAAGTGCCCTTCAGCAGCCGCGCCAAGCGCCCGTCGACGCCGTCGAGCGCCGCCGCCAGCACGACCAGATAGACGGCGAGCTCCAGCCGCCCTTCCAGGGCCATGCGGACGCCGGTGAGGCCGGCGCACAGCGCCAGAAGGGTGACGAAGTTCGGGACCAGCAGTCTGAGCGGCACGCTGCGCAGCCCGCGCCGTTTGTGGACCGGCGCTGTGGGCGAGTGGTCGTCCTGTTCGAGCGACGGATCCATGCTCAGCCCTTAAAGAAGGTCCGGGTCTCGCCCATGGCGGCGAGATCGGCGATCACCGTCTCGCCGGCGATCGTCTTCTGCCCGACCCCGACCAGCGGCGTGGCGCCGGCAGGCAGGTAGTGGTCGACCCGGCTGCCGAAGCGAATGAGGCCGAAGCGCTGGCCGGCCGCGAGCGGCTCGTCCTCCCGGACGAAACACACGATGCGTCGCGCGACCAACCCGGCGATCTGCACCACGCCGACCCGGCCCCGAAGCGACTCGATCACAAGGCCGTTGCGCTCATTGTCCTCGCTCGCCTTGTCGAGGTCGGCGTTGAGAAACTTTCCGGCCGTGTAGGCGATCCGGGTGACGCGGCCCGCGACGGGCGCACGGTTCACGTGTACGTCAAACACGTTCATGAAAACCGCGACGCGCGGCAGCGGCTCCGCGCCGAGGCCGAGTTCCGCCGGCGGAACCGCGGGCTTCACGTCGCACACAGTGCCGTCGGCCCCGCTCACCACCAGCCCTTCGCGAATCGGCGTGACCCTGTCGGGGTCGCGAAAGAAGAGGGCGCACCAGATAGTGGCCCCTACCCCGATCCAGCCCAGCGGCTGCCAGATAAGGAACAGGATGAAGGCGACGATCGCGAAGATCGCGATGAACGGGCGCCCTTCGCGATGGATCGGAACCATCGCGTTGCGGATGGAGGTGGTGACGTCATCAAGAGCCATGGCGGCAGGTCTTACGCGATCGCGCCGTCTGAACCAAGCGAGCCGGCGCTCCCCTATTCGGCGGCGTCGCGGGGCTCATCGTCCTCCAGTGACGGCTCGCCATCGTCATCCGACGCCGCTGCAACTGCTGCCGGAGCGGGCGCGATGGGAGCCGCCTCTCCCATCCTCGCGAGCGTCTCGCGCGCCTGATCAGCCTCGCGCTGCCGGTTCCAGAGGCTGGCGTAGAGACCGCCCTGCGCGATCAGCTCCGCATGGGCGCCGCGCTCCACGATCTCCCCGGCGTCCAGCACGAGGATCTCGTCGGCGGCGACGATCGTCGACAGGCGATGCGCGATCACGATCGTGGTGCGGCCTCGGGAAACCCGTTCCAGCGCGTCCTGGATTTCCTTTTCGGTCGCGCTGTCGAGCGCGGAGGTCGCCTCGTCGAGAATCAGCAGCGGCGGTCCTTTGAGGATCGTGCGGGCGATCGCGACGCGCTGCTTCTCGCCGCCCGAGAGCTTGAGACCGCGCTCTCCGACCTCCGTGTCGTAGCCCTTCGGGAGCAGGCGGATGAAGCCGTCGATCTGCGCGAGCTCGGCGGCGCGCTCGACCTCTTCGTCCGTCGCGTCCCACCGCCCGTAGCGGATGTTGTAGCGGACCGTATCGTTGAACAGGACCGTGTCCTGCGGGACCATCCCGATGGCGTCGCGCAGCGATGCCTGCGTTACGTCGCGGATGTCCTGGCCATCGATGGTGATGCGGCCGGACTGCACGTCATAGAACCGGAACAGCAGGCGCGAGATCGTCGACTTGCCGGCGCCTGAGGGGCCCACGATCGCGACCGTCTTACCCGCTGGCGCTTCGAAGCTGACGCCCTTCAGGATATGCCGCTCGGGATCATAGGCGAAGCGCACGTCCTCGAAACGGATCGAGCCGCCGGTCACCGCCAGGGGCCGCGCGTCCGGCCGATCCTGAATCTCGGGCGACTGCTCCAGCAGCCGGAACATCGCTTCAAGGTCCGCCACCGCAAGTTTGATCTCGCGATACACGAACCCCATGAAGTTCAGCGGCACGTAGAGCTGGATCATCATGGCGTTGATCAGCACGAAGTCGCCAAGCGTGTTGCGTCCTGCCCGGATGTCGCCGACCGCCATAATCATGCAGACGGTGAGCCCGACCGAGAAGATCACGGCCTGTCCGGCGTTCAGCCAGGCGAGCGAGGTGTAGGTCCGGATCGCCGCCTTCTCGTAGCCCGCCATCGAACGGTCGTAGCGGTTGGCCTCCCGGACCTCGTTGCCGAAATATTTGACCGTCTCGTAGTTGAGCAGGCTGTCGATCGCCTTGGAGCTGGCGTCGGTGTCGTTCTCGTTGAGAATGCGGCGGAAGCCGATGCGCCTCTCGGTCGCGAAATAGGTGAACACCAGATAGCAGGCGACCATCACGGCCACGACGCCGGAATAGGCGGCGCCGAACTGCCAGGCCAGCACCCCGAGCACCAGGGCGAATTCCAGGATCGTCGGGACGACCGTGAGCAGCGCGGTGCGGGTCAGCGTCTCGATCGCGAGCCGGCCGCGGTCGACCACGCGGCTCACCGCCCCCGTCCGGCGGGCCAGATGGAACCTGAGGCTCAGCCGGTGCATGTGGCGGAACACCAGCAGCGACAGCCGGCGAACGGCGTGCATGACAACCGGGGCCGTGATGCCGTCGCGCGCCTGGGCGAGCGCCACCATCAGGATGCGACCGAGTCCGTAGGCCACGACCATGGCGACCGGCGCCGCGAGCGCGAAGCTCCGCCAGCTGTCGCCCGCCGCCGGAGCGTCGCCCTTGGCGAGCAGCGCGAGCGCATCGGTCGCGAATTTGAACCCGTAGGGGACGAGGACCGTGACGAGCTTGGTCAAAACCAGCAGAACGACCGCGACTGCGATCCGGCGTTTCAGGTCTGGCCGGTCGCCCGGCCAGATGAAAGCCTGGAGCCGCCGCATCGTCCGAAAGAACGCAAAGCCGCCAGCCGTCATCTCCGCGGGTCCGCCGTCGCGGCGACGCCTCACCATGGCCGGCGCCTGGGAAGAATGGCGCCGTGCGCGAACTGACTGAACGCTGTTGTCATGAGCGCTCGGAGGTAAGGTGCGCCAGCCGCTGCGGCAAGGCCGGCGCTGGTCAGCGGGCGGCCGACGGGTTGGGCGATCCCGCCGGAAGAACGAACACCTGGCCGGGATAGATCAGGTTGGGGTTCCGGATCTGCGCGTCATTTGCCTGGAAGATCATCGTGTAGCGGCGGCCGTGCCCATAGGCGCTGCGGGAGATGCGCCACAGGCTGTCGCCGCGGCGGACTTTTACGGTCTCAAGCGAAACGATCACGGGATTTGCGGCATCCGACGCCGACGGGGAGGCGCTGGCCGGGGGCGTCGCCGCGGCGGCCGGGGCTTCGGGACTCGCGTCCGGCGCCTTGGGAAGATCCGATGACCCGCTCGGTACTGGCGCAGGCTCCGGCTCGCGAGGGACGGTCTTCGCCGCCTCGCGGCGCGGCTGCGGCTTCTCGTCGGCCGCGGCGACCTCGGGTTGATAGGTGAAGCGCGCTTCCGCCCGCTCGGCCACTTTCCCGGCGGCGTTCTCGATCCTGTCCACGCGAACCGTGTAGTCGCCCGGGCTCAGACCACGCTCGACCCGGAGCGACCACCGGCTGTCCGTTCCGGCGACGGCCTGCGCGACCAAGGCGTCGTTGAGATAGATGCGCAGGTTGGCGCCCTGAGGCGCCGCCCCCTGCACGAAGAACCGCCCGCTTTCTGCGTCCACCGCCCCGATTGAGAGCCGAGACTCCCCGCCAGCCGCCGCGGCAGGGGCTGCGCGCCGCGCCTCCTCTGCCGGAGCCTCCGCCTTCGCAGTCGAGGGGGCTTGGGGCTTCTGCAGGATCTTGGAGGGCGCGTTCGGCTCGTTCAGCACAACCATCACATCCTTGGACGGAGGCTGCGGCACGGAGACGGTGACGCTCTGCTGCGAGACATGCTCATCGCCCCCGGGCCCACGCGTCTTGAGCGCCAGCTCGTAATCGCCGGGCGCGAGCGGCGGCGGCGTCATCGCCCACTGGCCCTGCGGATCGGCCTTCGCGGCGTCGTGGGGGCGCCCGTTCGCGAGAAGCTCGACGTCGCATGGGCCGGCGCAGCGCCCGGCCACGACGAGTTCGCCCGACGGCTCGACCCGCACCACGTCGAAGGTCGCGCCAGCGGATGCGCGCGGCGGAGCCGCGGCGGGCCGCTCCGCGGTCGGCGTCGACGCCTGCGGAGGCTGAACTAACGCTTTGGGGGAGGACGGCTGATCCGCGGGCGGGGCTGAAGGATTCGGCGTTGTGCGCGACTCGGGAGCGGCTTCCGCTGGAGGCGGGCTCGGACCAGCCGGCGGTTCAGCCTTCGCTTCGGGCTTCGCCTCGCTCGGAGCCTGCGGCGGCGCCCGATCCTGCGCGGGCGGCGCGCTTAGCTCGCCGGGTCCTTCCGGACCCGCGCCGAGCCGGCTCAGGCCACCTTCGCGCCAAGCGTAGAGGGCGACGAGCCCGGCGACGACCGCGAAACCGATCGCGAAGCCGTTCCTGACCGCGGGGTCCATCGCCATGGCAGAAGCACATCCGTCACAGAGGGTTCAATTCGACTCTCCTACAAGGGAACCAGCGTGGATGCACACTATCTGTATGAAAAACGCAGGAAGGAACGCGCCTTGACCGCAGTCGAAGCGGCGGGGCCATCTCAACAGATGAATCAGATCAAGAACGTTTGCGTCTATTGCGGCTCCAGCCCTGGCGGGCGCCGCGACTACATGGCTGCGGCCGAGGATCTCGGCCGCACGCTCGCTGAGGCTGGGGTCGGCCTCGTCTATGGCGGCGGCAATATCGGCCTGATGGGGGCGGTCGCGCGCGCCGCTCTCGACGCCGGCGGGCACGTCACCGGAATTATCCCGCAGTTCCTCGTCGACCGGGAGGTGATGCTTGGCGATGTGCAGGAACTGCTCGTCACCGCCGACATGCATGAACGAAAGCGACTGATGTTCGAACGGTCGGACGCGTTTGTGGCGCTACCGGGCGGCATCGGCACGCTCGAGGAGCTTGTCGAGCAGCTGACCTGGGCGCAGCTCGGCCGTCACGACAAGCCGATCCTGATCGCCGACCTGTTTGGCTTCTGGTCGCCGCTGCTGGCGCTGCTCGATCACATGGCTGAGCACGGCTTCCTGAGGCAGGGGCTCGCGCTGCCCTATCTGGTTGCGAACCGCATCGAGGACATTCTTCCTGCGCTCGAAGGCGCCGCCCCGCTTCTGGAGGCGCTGGACGACGAGGCCTCGGCGGCCACTCTCGAGCAGCTCTGACGGGAGATCAGAAGGGGGGCGCCCGGCGGCTCGCGCGCCACAGCCGCAGCAGCCGTCGCCAGCGCGCCGGCTCCGGCGGGGGCGCAAGCGGAGACGGGGCGCGGTCGAGCCGCTTGAGATCGCCTTCCAGAACAGCGATCGGCAGAAAGGCTGGCGCGGCTACAGGATCAAGCGCCCTCGCCGCGGCTCGCGCCTCACGGAGCCTCTGCCGCGCAAGGTCGCGAAGCTCGGCCGTGAGCGAGCCAAGCTCCGGGGTCGCGCGGGTCTGGAAGAAGTCCTCCCGAACGACGCCGAGCGCAGCCATTCGGTCCACAGGCAGCAGGGCGTTCGAACGAGGCAGCCGGCGCAGCAGCCGGACGATACCGCGCGCCACTCCCGCGTAACCCGCAGCCTCCGCGCCGCCAGGGTCGACGCCGGCGGCGCAGATCAGCGAGGCGAGTCGCAGCACGGCGGACGACGTCGCGCCCAGACGGCCCTCGAGCTCGCCGGACGAGGCGATCGGATCGTCATAGAGGTCGTCCGTCCTGGCGTCGACGAGGTCGAGCAGCGCCTGGCGCGGCAGCCGACCATAGCGGGCCGCGGCTTCCAGGGCCCGCGCGACCGGGTGGGCCACGGCGTCCGCCCGCTCGGGATCGTTCAACGCGTCGCGCCACCATTGCAGGCGGAGTTCCCCGACCATGGGGTCGCGGACCAGCCCACGAACGCGTGCGAGCTCGGCGTCGAAGGCGTAGAGCGCCAGAAGATGCGGTCGCGCCGCGGCGGGCGCGAACAAGGTGGAGGCGTAGCGGTCGAAGTCCCAGTCCCGCGCCAGCGAGGCGATCGGATCGCCGACGACCACCCGTGGCGCGCCGGTTTCGTTCATGGGACTGCGAGCAGCGCCGCCGCCACCCGCCTCTCTTCGGCGATCATCACGTTCCAGGTGCGCGCGGCGGCGCCGGTCGCCATCACCTCCACGACGAGCCCTGCGTCCCGAAAAGCCTGTCGCAGCCCCGGCTTCAGCGCCGCAAGATCGACGCCTGTGCCGATCAGCAGCGTGTCGATGGCCTCGGCCTCCCGGAACACGCGCTCGAAAGCCGCCTCGTCGAACTCGGATGCGGCCGCGCAGCGCCACGCCCACATGCCCGACGGCGTCGCGAGCAGCGAGCCGCGATGGGATAGCTCCCCGAAGCGGAAACCGCCGCCGCCATAGGCGTCGATCGGGTGACGTCCCGGGAGATGGCGCTCGTCTTCTTCGGCAAAAGGCATGAGGCCGCTCGCTTCACCAGAACGACCTACCGCTTAGCCGCGGCCGCCGCCACCGCGCCGGTCCGCGACCCTGGGGACGCGGCGCCTCAGGCGGGCCGGCGAGAGATCGCAGCCGCCTTCGCCGCGGCCGCCGCTTTGTCGTCCGCCGCGGCGCGCGCCGAGGTCTTCACGCCGAGATAGATCAGCATCGGGCTCGAAACGAAAATCGCCGAATAGGTGCAGATGATGACGCCGTAGAGCATCACGTTGGCGAAGCCCTGGATCGCTTGGCCGCCGAACAGCACCAAGGCGAGCAGCGACAGCGCCGTCGTCGTGGCGGTCATCACCGTGCGCGACATCGTCGAGTTGATGGAGAGATCGAGCAGCTCGGGGGTCGGCAGGTTCTTGTATTTGCGCAGCAGCTCGCGCGTGCGGTCGAACACCACCACGGTCTCGTTCAGCGAATAGCCGACAATCGTCAGGATCGCAGCGATCGAGGTCATGTTGAACTCTTCGCGGGTGATCACGAAGAAGCCGAGCGTGAGAACGATGTCGTGCAGCGTGCCGATGATGGCGCCGATCGCGAACTGCAGTTCGAACCGGAACCAAAGGTAGGCCAGCACCGCTACGATCGAGAGCACGACGCCGAGCGTTCCGGACTGGACCAGTTCGCCCGAGACGCGCGGCCCGACAGTCTCTACGCGCCGGATGTTGAAGTCCTTCTCGAACGCCGCGCGGGCCCGCTGAACCAGTGCGCTCTGCGCCGCCTCGCCGCCCGGCTGCGTGCGGAAGCGCACCGAGATGTCGCCGGCTGAGCCGATTTCCTGCACCTCGACGTCGCCGACCTCAAAGCTCCGCGCGAGCGTCCGGACAGCGCCGGGATCGGCCGCGCCCGATTTGGGCTGGATCTCGATCAGCGTGCCGCCGGTAAAGTCGATCCCAAAGTTCAGGCCCATCGTGAGAAACAGCACGATGGTCAACACCGAGATTGCCGCGGAGAACGGGAAGCTCAGCACGCGCCAGCGCACGAAGCGGAACTTGCTGTCGTCGGGGAAGATGCGGAGAAGGCGCATGGGTCTCGCTTGGCTCCGTCAGAACGGCATGGTCTGCGGCCGCGTGCGGCGGTACCACACGGCGATCATCATGCGCGTCATCGTCACGGCGGTGATGACCGTCGTCAGGATGCCGAGCAGGAAGACGACCGCGAAGCCGCGCACCGGGCCCGAGCCGAGCAGGAACAGGATGACCGCGGCGATCGCCATGGTCGAATTGGAATCGAAGATGACCGCGAAGGCGTGCCGGAAGCCGGCCTCGATCGCAGACACCATGCTGCGGCCGGCCCGGAACTCCTCGCGGATCCGCTCGTAGATCAGCACGTTCGAGTCCACCGCCGTGCCGATCGTCAGCACGATGCCGGCGATGCCGGGCAACGTGAGCGTCGCGCCGAGCAGCGACATCAGCGCGAAGATGAAGATGACGTGGATCGCGAGCGCGATGTTCGCGAAGAAGCCGAACACGCCGTAGGTCGCGAACATGAAGACGACGACGAACAGCGCGGCGTACCAGGTCGCGCGGGTGCCGGCGTTGATCGAATCCTGGCCGAGGCCCGGGCCGACGGTGCGCTCTTCGATGACCGTCAGAGGCGCGGGCAGCGCGCCGGCGCGCAGCAGCACGGCGAGGTCGTTGGCGCTCTGGACGGTGAAGTTGCCGGAGATCTGCCCTTGGCCGCCGGTGATCGGCTCATTGATGCGCGGCGCCGAGATCACCTTGTCGTCGAGCACGATGGCGAACGGCTTGCCGACATTCGCCTGCGTGACTTCGCCGAAGGCGCGCGCGCCCTTGGTGTTGAACTTGAAATTGACGATCGGCTCGTGAGTCTGCTGGTTGAAGCCGGCCTGGGCGTCGGTGAGATCTTCGCCCGACACCAGCACGCGCTTCTCGACCAGGATCGGGGCCGTCTGACCGCCGCGGTCCTCCTGCAGAACCTCCGAACCTTCGGGAGGGCGCCCGGCCGCGGCTTGCTCGGGGGGCATCGACAGATCGACGAGGCGGAATTCGAGCTTCGCCGTCTGGCCGAGGATATCTTTCAGCCGCTGAGGGTCCTGAAGGCCCGGCACCTGAAGCAGGATGCGGTCCGCGCCCTCGCGCTGGATCGACGGCTCGACGGTGCCGAGCTCATTCACGCGGCGGTCGACGATCTGCAGCGATTGGTCGACGGCTGAGCGGATCCGGGCCTGTAGAGCGGCTTCCGTCAGCGTCGCGGCGACGCCGCGGTCGCCCTGTGAGGAGACGTCGACCTCCACCGGCCCGGCGCCCCCGAACAGCGAGCCTCCGACCGGAGTGGCGAGCGTCCGCAACTTCTCGAGCGCCAGATCGCGCTGGGACGGATCGCGCAGGGTCGCCGAGACGGTGTTGCCGTTCAGCTGGATCGCGGTGGTCCCGATGCGGGCCTCGCGCAGCACCCGGCGCACGTCTTCCTGAAGCGCCGTCGCGCGCGACTTGCGCAGCGCGTCGCCGTCGACCTCAAGCAGAAGCTGAGAGCCGCCCTGCAGATCGAGGCCGAGCACCACGGTCCTCGCCGGGAACCAGCTCGGATACTGGTCGCGCACGGACTGCGGCAGCACGTTCGGCAGCGCGAACAGGATGCCGAGGGCGCAGAGCGCAATGACTGCGACCGTCTTCCAGGTTGAAAAATAGAGCATGGAGCGCCGAAAGTCCTGCTGGCGGTCTCCTGACGATGAGCGTCAGGGGGCCTCGGTCTTGACCGGCTCGCCCTTGGCGCGAACCTCGGCGATCATCCCGCGCGCCAGCCGGACCCGCACGTTGTCGGCGATCTCGACCTGAACTTCCGCGTCATCGACGACCTTGCTGACCTTCCCGATCAGCCCGCCCGAGGTCACGATCGTGTCGCCGCGGCGGACGTTCTTGATCATCTCCCGGTGCTCCTTCGCGCGCTTCTGCTGCGGGCGCAGGATCAGGAACCACATGATCACGAAGATCAGCACGAAAGGCAGGAGCTGGATCAGGAACTCCGATCCTCCGGGCGCGGCGCCCGTGGCCGTCTGAGCGAAGGCGGGGGTGATCAACATGAGAGCTCCGATGGCGGGGTCTTCCGCCTCGCTCTGGAGAGCCGGCTTCAACCTTGGGGAACGCCGCCGGAGCGGGCCCCGGCGAAAGCGCGCGGACTATAGCCACGGCCCCCATGAAATCAAATCACGCCTCAGCCGGCGGCGAGCTCTTCTCCTTTCGTCGGACATGAGGCCGACGCAGCCCTCCCCAGTCGCCTGCAGCGGTGGACGCTGCCGGCGCGCGCCGCTACCACGGCTGCCGCTGGCGCTTGGTGGCTCAGGCGTCGCAATCCCAAGAGCGAGCAGAGCCTTGTCCGACCCGTTCTACTCTATGCCGGCGACCGACACGCGCGACGCGCTGCTGGCGCGGATCGCCGACGCGCTGGAGCGCATGGCCCCGGCGCGCGCAGAAGCGCCGGACTTTTCCGCCGCCGACGCCTTCGTGTGGCAGGCGCCCGAGCGGCGGCTTTCGCCGGTCGCGAAGGTGTCGCGCGTGGACATGGTGCTCCTGAAGGGAATCGATCGCGCCCGCGACCAGCTGCTCGACAACACCTTCCGCTTCGCGCGCGGCAAGCCCGCGAACAACGCGCTGCTGTGGGGCGCGCGCGGCATGGGCAAGAGCTCGCTTGTCAAAGCGACTCACGCGACCGTCTCGGCTGCCCTCGAAGCGGAGGGGAGGCCCAAGCTCAAGCTCGTCGAGATCCATCGCGAGGACATCGAGACCCTGCCGATTCTCATGGGCCTGCTGCGGCCGGCGCCCTACCCGTTCGTGCTGTTCTGTGACGACCTTTCCTTCGACCTCGAGGACACCTCCTACAAGTCGCTCAAGGCGGTGCTCGACGGCGGCATCGAAGGACGGCCCGAGAACGTGCTGTTCTACGCGACCTCCAACCGTCGGCATCTTCTGGCGCGCGAGATGATCGAGAACGAGCGCTCGACCGCGATCAATCCCGGCGAGGCGGTCGAGGAGAAGGTCTCCTTGTCGGACCGCTTCGGCCTCTGGCTCGGCTTCCACCGCTGCAGCCAGGACGAATATCTTGCGATGGTGACCGGCTACGCCCGGCATTTCGGGCTGGAGGCGGAGCCGGAGGACCTGCGGCGCGAGGCGCTCGAATGGGCCACCACGCGCGGCTCCCGCTCCGGGCGTGTCGCCTGGCAGTTCATCCAGGATTTCGCCGGGCGCGCCGGAGCCTGACGTTCAGGCGGCGCGGCGCAGCAGGGCCAGATAGGCGGCGCGCGAGTCCGGCGGCCGCATGCCGCGGGGCGCCCAGACCCGCGTGTCGAGGAAGTAGCCGGTGAGCGCGAAGCCCGCCGCCACGTCCGCAGCGGTGGGGGACGCGTTGGCCCCGCCGGCCACCAGAAATGGCGGCAGCGCGAACAGCTTTTCGGCGTAGGGCGCGCCCGCCTCGCGGCCGACCGCCCTCCCCGACTTCGGCGAGACGTAGATCAGGTCCTCGGTCCCGCCGCTGGCGGCGCAACTCGACAGATCCAGTCCAAAGCCGAGCTCCGCCAGCACCGCAAGCTCGAGCCGGACCAGCAGCGCCGGCGCGCTCGTCGGATCGTCCAGATGATCGGCGACGATCTCCGCCGCCTCGTAGAGCGCTTCATGCGGATCGCGCTCAGGGATAAGGCGCAGCAGCCCGCCGAGATGGCCGACGCCGTGCAGCGCGTCCGCCCGTTCCATCAGCCGGCCGGCCCGCGCGAAGAGCGGCTCGACGGTGAGAGCGCCGAGATGGTCCTCGAGTCGCGCCCGCCATGTCGCCCGCACCGTATTTCCTGGCTGGAGCGCCGCCTGCAGCCTGCGCGATCGTCCGCCGCGCACCAGCCCGAGATGACGGCCATGGGCGCGCGTGAAGAGCTCCAGCACCACGGAGGTCTCGCCGTGCCGCCGCACCCCGAGGATCAAGCCGTCATCGGTCCATTGCATCAGGAGGAAAATGGCGCCCGCGCGCGGCGGCGTCCACGGCGGCGAGCCGCAAGCTTCCCGTCCGCCGCCGTGAAGCCGCAGAAAACGCGCCGGGGGGCATGCCGCAACTAGCTAATGTCGCCGCCACACCCGCTCCTGCTCTTTCAGCACAACGCGGGCCGCGACGGCACGGCCTGCCTCAAACGACGTGCGGCGGAGCGAGAGGACAGGTCTCGGCGGCCCGCTCGACCTGGATGGTCGGATGCGCGATGCCGAAGCGGACGTGAAGATCATGCTGCAGGCCGCGCAGGAAGTCGTCGCCAGGATGGCCCGACGGAATCACCAGATGCGCCGTCAGCGCCACCTCGGTGGTGCTCATCGACCAGACGTGAAGATCGTGGACTTCGGTGACGCCGCGGCGGTCGCCCAGAAAAGCCGCGACCTCCTCGACGTTCAGACCTCGCGGCGCGGCGTCGAGCGACATGGTCACGCTGTCCCGAAGCAGGCCCCACGTGCTCCAGAAGATCAGCGCAGCGATCGCGAGGCTGGCTGCGGGGTCGATCCAGGCGGCGCCCGTGTAGACGATCGCGAGGCCGGCGAGGATCACGCCCGCCGAGACGCCGGCGTCCGCCGCCATGTGCAGGAAGGCGCCTCTGATGTTGATGTCGTCCCGGCGCCCTTTCATGAAGAGCGCGGCGGTGGCGCCGTTCACGGCGACGCCGATCGCCGCCACCACCATCACCGTCATTCCGGCGACGCTCACAGGCTCGGCGAAGCGCCGGATGGCCTCCCAGACGATCCCGCCGACCGCCGCGAGCAGCAGCAGCGCGTTGAACAGCGCGGCGAGAATGGATGTGCTGCGCATGCCGTAGGTGTAACGGCCCGAGGGCGGGCGCTGCGCCAGCGTCGCTGCGGTCCAGGCCGCCAACAGACCGAGCACGTCTGAGAGATTGTGCCCGGCGTCGGCGAGCAGAGCGGTCGAATCGGCGAGGACGCCATAGACGACCTCGACCAGCACAAAGACGACGTTGAGCGCCACGCCGACCGCGAAGGCGCGCCCGTAGCTCGCCGGCGCGTGCGAATGTCCCGCGCCGTGGCTGTGATCGTGCGCCGCGTGGTCATGCATTGGCCCGGTCTCCTCAAGACCGGGCCGTGATACCTTTGGGGCGCGACGTTATGCTAGAACACTCCGGCCGTTCAGCCGGCGAGCGCCTTCAGCGCCGCCCTGCCCGCATATTTGGCGGTCGCGCCGAGCTCCTGCTCGATCCTCAGCAACTGGTTGTACTTCGCGACCCGGTCGGAGCGGGCGAGCGATCCTGTCTTGATCTGCCCGCAATTGGTCGCGACGGCGAGGTCCGCGATGGTGGAGTCTTCGGTCTCGCCGGAGCGGTGCGACATCACCGCCGTGTAACCGGCTCGGTGCGCCATATCGACCGCCGCGAGGGTCTCGGTCAGCGAGCCGATCTGGTTGACCTTGACCAGGATCGAATTGGCGACCCCCCGCCGGATGCCGTCCGAAAGCCGCGCCACGTTGGTGACGAACAGGTCGTCGCCGACGAGCTGCGTCTTGCTCCCGCAGAGATCGGTGACGGCCTTCCAGCCCTCCCAGTCATCCTCCGCCATGCCGTCCTCGATCGAGGCGATCGGGTAGTTGGAGACGAGGTCGGCGAGGTAGCGGGCCTGCGCCTGCGGGTCGCGCGTCGCGCCCTCCCCCTCATAGACGTACTTGCCGTCCTTGAAGAACTCGGTCGAGGCGCAGTCGAGCGCCAGGAAGACGTCCTCGCCCGGCCGGTAGCCGGCCGTCTCGATCGCCTTCATCACGAAGCCGAGCGCCTCCTCGGCCGACTTCAGGTTCGGCGCGAAGCCGCCCTCGTCGCCCACATTGGTGTTGTGGCCAGCGTCCTTGAGCTGCTTCTTCAGCACATGAAAGATCTCGGCGCCGGTCCTCAGCGCCTCGGAGAAGCTCTCCGCGCCGACCGGCATGATCATGAATTCCTGGAAATCGATCGGGTTGTCGGCATGCGCGCCGCCATTGACGATGTTCATCATCGGCACCGGCAGGACACGGGCCGAGGTCCCGCCGACATAGCGGTAGAGCGGCGCGGCGCCCGCCGCCGCCGCCGCCTTGGCGACCGCCAGCGAGACCCCCAGGATGGCATTGGCCCCGAGGCGCTCCTTGTTCGGCGTGCCGTCGAGCGCGATCAGCGTCTCGTCGATCTGGACCTGCGCCTCGGCCTCGAAGCCGCCGATCGCGTCGAAGATCTCGCCATTGACCGCGTCGACCGCCTTGGTCACGCCCTTGCCGCCGTAGCGCTTCTTGTCGCCGTCGCGCAGCTCCACCGCCTCATGCGCGCCCGTCGAGGCGCCGGAGGGAACCGCCGCGCGGCCGAGCGAGCCGTCCTCGAGCGTGACGTCCACCTCGACGGTCGGGTTGCCGCGGCTGTCCAGAATTTCGCGGGCGACAATGTCGACAATGGCGGTCATGGGCGCAGAGCTCCGGCTTTCCGAGTGAGCGGCGCCGCACCTCTAAAGGAACCATGCGACACGTGAAAGTCGCGGAACGCCCGCTGCGACGCTACATCCGTCGTAGACGCCGCCCCGCTCCGGCCGCCCGAGAGGCGGCCTAGCCGAATGACGCACTCCGAGAACCCAGATGACCGATCTTCAGCTCGGCAAGCAGACGCCGCTGCCGACCTCCCCCGACGAAGCCACGCTCGACAGGGTGCCGAACCCGCACGCGGACACGAATTATGTCGCCCGTTTCATAGCGCCGGAATTCACCTCGCTGTGCCCGGTGACCGGCCAGCCTGACTTCGCACATCTCGTGATCGACTACGTGCCGGGCGACTGGCTGGTCGAGTCCAAGTCGCTCAAGCTGTTCCTGGGCGCGTTCCGCAATCACGGCGCTTTCCATGAGGACTGCACCGTCGGGATCGGCAAACGGCTCGTCGCCGAGATCGCGCCGCGCTGGCTGCGGATCGGCGGCTACTGGTATCCGCGCGGCGGCATCCCGATCGACGTGTTCTGGCAGCATGGGACGCTGCCGGAAAACGTCTGGGCGCCGGATCAAGGCGTGCCGCCCTATCGTGGCCGCGGCTGAGCCGGCTGGAAGCGGCGTAAATGCGGCTTTCGCCGTCATCGGTCTGTTGCGGATCGTCGCCGGAGGACTCCTCGTCCCGAGAAGCGCTT
Organism: Hansschlegelia sp.; assembly: GCF_035538955.1. NCBI lineage: Bacteria > Pseudomonadati > Pseudomonadota > Alphaproteobacteria > Hyphomicrobiales > Methylopilaceae > Hansschlegelia > Hansschlegelia sp. The sequence goes on along the minus strand of NZ_DATLJK010000014.1, from coordinate 168,051 downwards.
GAGCCCTCGGATTCGTGAGCGGGCCGCCCCGGAAACGCCCCACGAAGCAGAAAGATTCGCAGCCGCCGAACACCAACGATCCGTCGGCGGGAGACTGCTTCATGAAACCCCAGAAGACTGACGGCGCCAGCCGGCCCGACACGCTCGTCATCACCAATGGCGACAGCGCGGCCGCGCGGCTCGAGGAGGCCGGGGTCGCACGCTCGATCCTGCCGTGGCGGGACGTCCTGCATGACGGTCCCGTGCCGGCGATCAGCGGCCTGGAGCGGCTGTCGGCGATCCGCGCCGCTTTCATCGCCGCCGATCTCGGGATCGCGCCCGACGAGGTGGCCGCCGAATTCCGCGCACGCGACGCGACCGTGCGCCGTCACGTCTGCTTCCCGCGCATCGAGATCTGGCTCGAGCACGATCTCTACGACCAGCTCCAGCTCCTGCAGATCCTCGACTTCTTCCGCTCCGAACGGCGGCTGGACGGCCTCTATCTCGTTCAGGCGGACGACTATCTCGGCCGGCAGCCGGCCGACGCAATGCGCCGGCTCTCGGGCTCCGCGCAGCCGGTGACGGAAGAGCAGCTCGCGCTCGCCAGCGAAGCGTGGAGCGCCTTCACCTCGCCGACCCCGCATGCCCTGGCGCGGCTCGCCGCGCGCGACGTCGAAGCGCTGCCGCACCTCGGACCGGCGCTGAAGCGGCTGCTCGCCGAACTGCCGGATCCGCTGCGGGGGCTGACGCTCACGGAGGAGCGCACGCTCGGTCGCCTCGCCGAAGGAGAGGCCACGAGCGGCGAGCTGTTCCGCGACGTGACGCGTCAGGACGACGCTCAGTTTCTTGGCGACGCCAGCTTTTTCCGGCGGCTCGACGGGCTCGCTTTCGCGGACCGGCCGCTGATCGAAGGACTGCCCGGCCCTTCACAGGCCTATTGCGGTCTCGGTCGGCAGTCGATCGGCGAAGGCTATGCAGAGTTCGCGCGCGCGCCCGTGCGGCTGACCAAGGCAGGCCGCGCGGTGCTGGCGGGTCGCGCCGACCACCGGGTCCTCAACCGCGTCGACCATTGGGTCGGCGGCGTGCATGTCTCGCCGGCCGCCCTTATCCGCTACGATCGCGCCGGCGGCTATCTGGTCGCGCAGGCCTGAGGAGCCGGAAGTCGGCTGGGCCTTCAGACCAGCCGGCTCTGCATCAGCGCCGCCTCGACGAAAGAGGCGAACAGCGGATGCGGCTCGAACGGCCGCGACTTCAGCTCCGGGTGGAACTGCACGCCGAGGAACCAGGGATGATCGGCGTACTCGACGATCTCCGGCAGCAGGCCGTCGGGCGACATGCCGGAGAAGATCAGGCCGTTCGCCTCAAGGCGCTCGCGATAAGCGGTGTTGACCTCGTAACGGTGCCGGTGGCGCTCGGAGATGTCGTAGGAGCCGTATATCTCGGCCACCTTGGAGCCGCGCGAGAGCCGGGCCTCATAGGCGCCGAGCCGCATCGTGCCGCCGAGGTCGCCTTCCGCGGCGCGGCTTTCCAGCGTGTTGCCGCGCGTCCACTCAGTCATGAGGCCGACCACCGGCTCAGGGGTCGGGCCGAATTCGGTCGAGTTCGCCTCGTCCACGCCTGCGAGGTTCCGCGCCGCCTCGATAACGGCCATCTGCATGCCGAAGCAGATGCCGAGGTAGGGCACCTTGCGCTCGCGCGCGAAGGTCGCCGCCCGGATCTTGCCCTCGGCGCCGCGCTGGCCGAACCCGCCCGGCACCAGAATGCCGTGGACATGCTCGAGGAAGGGCGCCGGATCCTCGTTCTCGAAGATCTCGCTCTCGATCCAGTCAACGTTGACCTTCACGGTGTTGGCGACGCCGCCATGCACCAGCGCCTCATAGAGCGATTTGTAGGCGTCCTTCAGACCGGTGTACTTGCCGACGATCGCGATCGTCACCTCGCCTTCCGGGTGGCGGACGCGGCGCGTGACCTCACGCCAGCGCGACAGGTCGGGGGCGCCCGTAGGCTCGATCCCGAAGGCGCGCAGCACCTCGGTGTCGAGTCCCTCGCGGTGGTAGGCCTCCGGCACCTCATAGATGGTGTCGACGTCGCGCGCCTCGATCACGGCCGTCTCGCGGACGTTGCAGAACAGGCCGAGCTTGCGGCGCTCCTCCGGCGGAATCGGGCGGTCGCAGCGGCAGAGCAGGATGTCGGGCTGGATGCCGATCGAGCGCAGCTCCTTGACGGAGTGCTGGGTCGGCTTGGTCTTGAGCTCGCCCGCGCTCGGGATGAACGGCAGCAGCGTCAGGTGGATGTAGATCGCGTCGCCGCGCGGCAGATCGTTGCCGAGCTGCCGGATCGCCTCGAAGAACGGCAGCCCCTCGATGTCGCCGACGGTGCCGCCGATCTCGACCAGAACGAAATCGTAGCCCTCATTGCCCTCGCGCACGAACTCCTTGATGGCGTCCGTCACGTGCGGAATCACCTGCACGGTCGCGCCGAGATAGTCGCCGCGCCGCTCCTTCGCGATGATGTCGCGATAGATCCGACCGGTCGTGATGTTGTCCTGCAGCGAAGTCGGCCGCCCGGTGAAGCGCTCGTAGTGCCCGAGGTCCAGGTCGGTCTCGGCGCCGTCGTCGGTGACGAACACCTCGCCATGCTGGGTCGGGCTCATCGTGCCGGGGTCGACGTTGAGATACGGGTCGAGCTTACGCAGCCGGACCGTATAGCCCCTCGCCTGCAGCAGCGCGCCGAGCGCGGCCGAAGCGAGGCCCTTGCCGAGGGAGGAGACCACCCCGCCGGTGATGAAGACGTAGCGCGCCATCCATCCTCTTTCGCGTCAGGGCGTCGCACGCTCCCGCACGACTCTTCAGCACTAGACGGGCGCTCGCCGATTCGGCGAGACGCCGCGGCCCGTTGTCCACATGCCGTAAACGCACGAACGCCGACCCGCCGGAGGAAGACCTTCCGGGGGACGAGCGGCGGCGTGTTTGAGGCTGGCGGACGTGTTAGCCCGGCTTTGGCCGCCGCGCAAAGCCCCAGACGCCAGATCGGGCTTTTTCCTGTGAAGCCGCCTCACGCGCCCCTGATGTGTCGCGCGTTGACCCTATCTCGCTCGCGCCCCTAGTGTCCGCCGACTGAAGACTGCACGAGGATCGGCATGCCCTTCCGACTCGCCGCCGACCGCCGCTCCCTGATGGATCGTCTCCGCCAGGCGACTGCGACGCTCGTCGCCTGCGGGCTGGTCGCCGCCGGATGTCCCGCGCCCGCCGCCGCACAGAGCAGCCGGGGGCTCCCGGTGATCCGCGACGCCGAGATCGAGAGCCTCCTGCGCGACTACATGACGCCGATCTTCCGCGCCTCGGGCGTCGGCGCCGGCGTGGTCGAGATCACCATCGTCAATTCGCGCGAGTTCAACGCCTTCGTGGCCGACGGGCGGCGCATCTTCGTCAACGCCGGCACGCTGATGGACGCCAAGACGCCCAATGAGGTGATCGGCGTTTTGGCGCACGAGACCGGGCACATCGCCGGCGGTCACCTCGCCCGCATGCGCCAGCAGATCGACAACATGCAGACGATGGCGATCGCCGCCATGCTGCTGGGCGCAGGCGCGGTGGGCGCGGCGATGGTCGGCGGCTCACGCAGCGCCGGCGACGCCGCGCTCGGCGCAGTGATGGGACCGCAGGAGGTGATCCGCCGCAGCCTGCTCAGTTACCAGCGCACGCAGGAGGAGGCCGCCGACCGCGCGGCCGTGAGCTACCTCAACAAGACCAAGCAGTCCGCCAAGGGCATGCTCGTCACCTTCAAGCGCTTCGCCGACCAGATCGCATTCTCGCGACGCTTCATCGATCCTTACGCGCAGTCCCACCCGATGCCGCAGGACCGGATCGAGAATCTCGAGGCGTTGGCCGAGAAGAGCCCGTACTACAACACCACCGACTCGCCCGCCCTCCAGGCGAGACACGACATGATGCGCGCCAAGCTGTTCGGCTTTATTGACACGCCCGACGGCGTCGGCCGCCGCTACCCGCCGAGCGACCAGAGCCTTCCGGCGCGCTACGCCCGCGCGATCGCGACCTACCGCTCCGCGCCTCTCCAAGGCGCCATCGCACAGATCGACGGCCTGATCGCCGCCCAGCCCCAGAACCCCTACTTCCACGAGCTGAAGGGGCAGGCTTATCTGGAGAATGGCAAGCCGAAGCAGGCGATCCCGGAGCTCCGCCAGGCTGTCGCGCTCGCGCCCGGCGCGCCGCTGATCCGGACCATGCTGGGCCAGGCGCTGAACACCGGCGGCGATTCTAAGACCGCGCTTTCCGAACTCACCCGCGCCACCGCCGTGGACACCAAGAACGCGGCGGGCTATCGCGAGCTCGCCCAGGCCTACGCCCGGCAGAACAAGCTCCCGGAGGCCGATCTCGCCACCGCGCAGGCGGCGTTCGCAGAGGGCGACTACGGCACCGCTCGGCAGATCGCGGAGCGGGCGAAGAAGGGCCTCAAGCCCGGCACGCCGAACTGGCTGAAGGCCGACGACCTCGCGACCTACAAGCCGCAGAAGATGGACTGAGGCTGCGAACGTGTGGTTGCGGTACCTGCCCTACATGCGGATGACGCTAGCCGGCCTCCTGAAGGGCGATTTGAGCCTTCGAGCGATGAGGGGCCGGCTACGACGCGGGCACAATATGCCCTCCGAGAGGCCTCGCCGTATTTCAAACGTGGATCTCTTGCAGGATGAGGCCTACCGGGTTCCGCCGAGCCGCTGAAGGCGGTTGCCGGCTTTGGAGATGATTGATGCGCTCTTTTGGCCTCGCGCTCGCCGCGACGCTCGCTCTCGCCGCCCTGCCGGCCGCCGCCTTCGACGCCGGTCAGAAGGACGAGATTGGCGCGATCGTGCGGGACTACCTCCTCCAGCACCCCGAGGTGCTGCTCGACGCGCAGCGCGAGCTTCAGCGGCGGCAGGAGGCGAAGCTGGAGGAGCAGCGCAAGGGCGCTCTGCGGGACTATGTCGCGAAGATCGACGCGTCGAAACTCCACGCCGTGCTCGGCGACCCCAAGGGGGACGTCACGCTGGTCGAGTTCTTCGACTACAATTGCGGCTACTGCCGACGCGCCATCCGCGACATCGACGCGTTGCTGGCGGCGGATCCCAAGCTGCGCATCGTGCTAATGGAGCTGCCGGTGATCCGCCAGGAGTCGCTTGGCGCCGCCCAGGTGTCGGTCGCAGTCAGCCGGACCGCTCCCGAGAAGTTCCGGGCCTTCCATGAAAAGCTGCTCAGCGGCCAGTCGCTTGCGACAAAGAAGACGGCGCTTGCGGCGGCGAAAGAGGTCGGTCTCGACCCGGCGAAGATCGAGGCCGCGATGAACGGGGCCGAGGTCCGCGCGACGCTTCTGGAGTCCAAGGAGCTGGCGGATGAACTCGGCGTCGAGGCGACTCCGACCTTCGTGATCGGCGACGCCGTCGTGCCGAACACCACGAGCGTCGTGGATGACCTGCAAGGCAGGATCGCGGCGCTCAGGACGTGCGGCAAGTCCGTCTGCTGACTTGTGCTGAAGGCCGCTGATAGTGAGCCGGCGGAGACCTGCGCGGAATCGCTTGGGTTCGCGCGCGGTCTTCCCTATAACCCGGACGCTCGCCGCCGACCGGTCTGCGTCTCGCAGCCAAGGATCAGCCTGCTCCCGTGACCCCGATCGTCTTTGTTCTCAACGGTCCCAACTTGAATCTGCTCGGCTCTCGCGAGCCGCAGGTCTACGGGTCGTCGACCTTGGCCGACATCGAGGCCCGGGCGCGGGACGTCGGCGACAAACTTGGCGTTCACGTCGACTGCCGCCAGACGAACCACGAGGGCGTGCTGGTCGACTGGATTCAGGAGGCTAGATCCTCCGCCTCCGGCATCGTCCTCAACGCGGGCGCCTATACCCACACTTCGGTCGCCATCCATGACGCGATCCGCGCCACGGGCGTGCCGACCATCGAAGTCCATCTTTCAAACATCCACGCGCGCGAAGCTTTTCGTCACACGTCGTTTGTGTCGCCGGTCGCAGTCGGCGTCATCGCAGGTCTTGGGATCGACGGCTATGAGTTCGCCCTCCAGGCGCTCGCGCGCCGGATCGAACGCGGCCAGCGACCGGAAACCCTGACGGCGTGAGCCGCGCGCCCTAAACCCGGGACACCATGAGCAAGGCAACCGCCAACATCAGCGATCAGGAACTCGTCCGCGAACTCGCGGAGCTGATGATCGAGAAGGGCCTGAGCGAGGTCGAGATCGAGCGCGAGGATTTTCGCGTCCGGGTGGCGCGTCAGACGCTCGCGGCCTCCGCGCCGGTCGCCGCCGTGACGATCCCGACTGCGGCGGCCGCGCCGGCCGATCCGGCCAAGGCGCAGGGGGCGGTGCTCTCCCCGATGGTCGGCACCGCCTATCTCGCCCCCGAGCCCGGCGCCCGTCCGTTCATCGAGGTGGGCGGCGCGGTTCGTCAGGGGCAGACCCTGATGATCGTCGAGGCGATGAAGACCATGAACGCGATCCCCGCGCCCAAGGCGGGCATCGTGCGCGAAATTCTCGTCACCGACGGGCAGCCGGTCGAGTTCGGCGAACCGCTGCTGATCGTCGACTGAGCGGGCCATGCCGAGTTTCGACAAGGTTCTGATCGCCAATCGCGGCGAGATCGCGCTTCGCATCCTGCGGGCCTGCAAGGAGCTCGGCATCCAGACGGTCGCCGTGCATTCGACGGCTGACGCCGACGCCATGCATGTGCGCCTCGCGGACGAAAGCGTCTGCATCGGCCCGCCCGCGGCGCGGGACAGCTACCTCAACATCCCCGCCTTGCTGGCCGCCTGCGAGATCACCGGCGCCGACGCGGTCCATCCGGGCTACGGCTTCCTCTCCGAGAACGCGCGGTTCGCGGAGATCCTGGAAGAGCACAACCTCGTCTTCATCGGACCGAAGCCCGAGCACATCCGCATCATGGGCGACAAGATCGCCGCCAAGCAGACCGTGAGGCGGCTCGGAATCCCGGTCGTGCCCGGCTCGGACGGCGGCATTACGGATGACGACGAGGCCCGCCGGGTCGCGCGTGACATCGGCTATCCGGTGCTGGTCAAGGCGGCCGCGGGCGGCGGCGGGCGCGGCATGAAGGTCGCGATGACCGAGGACGACCTCGTTGAGGCGCTGCAGACGGCGCGCAGCGAAGCGAAGGCTGCCTTCGGGGACGACGCGGTCTATCTCGAGAAGTACCTCGTCCATCCGCGCCACATCGAGGTGCAGGTGCTCGGCGACGGCGAAGGCGCAGCGATCCATCTCGGCGAGCGCGACTGCTCGCTGCAGCGCCGTCACCAGAAGGTCTGGGAGGAAGCGCCCTCGCCTGCGCTCAACGCCACCGACCGCGCGGCCATCGGCGAGACGGTCGCGGTCGCCATGCGCGAACTCGGCTATCGCGGCGTCGGCACGGTCGAGTTCCTCTATGAGGACGGCCGTTTCTACTTCATCGAGATGAACACCCGCATCCAGGTCGAGCATCCGGTGACGGAGATGATCACCGGCATCGACCTGGTGAACGAGCAGATCAGGATCGCCAGCGGCGCCCGGCTGGCGATCGCCCAGGAGGACGTGATCTTCCGCGGCCACGCCATCGAGTGCCGGGTCAACGCCGAGCACCCGGAGACTTTCCGGCCCTCGCCCGGCCGCATCGCCTATTACCACGTCCCTGGCGGGCTCGGCGTCCGCGTCGATTCGGCCGCCTATCAGGGCTATTCGATCCCGCCGAACTACGACAGCCTGATCGGCAAACTGATCGTCCACGGCCGCAATCGCACCGAGTGCCTGATGCGGCTCCGCCGAGCCCTCGACGAGTTCGTGGTCGACGGCGTGGAGACAACGCTGCCGCTGTTCCGGCGACTGGTGCGCAACCAGGCGATCCAGGACGGCGATTACGACATCCACTGGCTCGAGCACTGGCTGGCGGAGACGCCCCTGGAGGCGTGAGCGAAGCGGGCGACGCCGCTCGCGTCGATCCGCTTCCCCTCCTGCCGCGCCGGCCTTACGCTGCTGAGCGATGACCCGCATCAACGACGTTCTCGTGGAAATCACGCCGGAGGTCCTGCTCAAGGCCTATGCCTGCGGAATCTTTCCCATGGCCGAGAGCGCGGACGATCCAGGGCTGTACTGGATCGAGCCGGAGCTGCGGGGCGTGCTGCCGCTCGACGCCTTCCATGTCTCCGCGCGCCTTGAACGCACGGTGCGTTCCGACCTGTTCGAGATCCGCGTCGACACCGCATTTGAAGCGGTGATGGACGGCTGCGCGGCGCCCGGCGCGGGCCGCGACAAAACCTGGATCAACGGCCGCATCCGACGGCTCTATCGCGACCTTTACGAGATCGGCCACTGTCACAGCGTCGAAGCTTGGCGCGACGACAAGCTTGTGGGCGGGCTCTACGGCGTCGAGCTTGGCGGCGCGTTCTTTGGCGAGAGCATGTTTCATGTCGAGCGCGACGCGTCGAAAGTCGCGCTCGTTCACCTCGCGGCCCGCCTCCGGCGCGGCGGGTTCCGTCTGCTCGACACCCAGTTCGTGACGGAGCACCTGAGACGCTTCGGAGCCGTCGAGACGCCGCGCCGCGATTACCACCGCCTGCTCGAGCGCGCGCTTCTCGCCGAGGCGAACTTCTTCGCCTGGGAGAAGGATCGTGCGGTGTCGGGCGCCGAGGCGATGGAAGCGCTGAGGTAACGCTTCGGTAAGCAAGACGAGAGTTACTGAAAGGTAGCAACCCTGCCGTGGGTCTACCGATGAATCCCCAGTCCAGCCGCGATCTTCCGTCATCAGCGTTCGACCCGGCGAAGCCCGAAAGCCGCGATCTCGCGATCTGGGCTGCGGACGCAGCCGCCGACGCCGCTCCGCGCGCGGCGCGCCTGCAGCGCTTTCTCCCTCACGCGCTTGTCGGCGCGGGGCTGCTGATCTGCGGCGTCGCCTTCGCGAACTTCGCAACCGCCCCCGCCCTGACCGACGGCGTCGACGAGATTTCCGCGATCGACGCGCGGCAGATGGGCCTTGCGCTCAACCTGGACGCCACCGGAACGCAAGCGCGCACCGCTTCGATCAGCAAGGACGTGGGCGCGCTGAAGACCGAAATCTCCCGGCTCCGGCGCGCGCTCGACCAGTCGAAGAACAGCCAGGCGTCGCTGTCAAAGGCGGCCGCCGGCCAGGCGGCCGCGAATCTGGACGAAGTTCGCGCTCTCAAAGCCGAAATCGCCTCGCTTACCAAGACGCTTGAGGACACCCGCGCCGCCGCTGCCTCCAAGATCGACGCGCTGGCCTCCAAGGTCGACCAGTCCAAGGACGATCAGGCCCGCCTTGCGGATCTGCGCGACCGCCTCGACAAGATGGAGAAGGCGTCCGCCGAAAAGACGGCCGGGGCCGAGAAGCCCGCGCAGGCTGAGCCGGAGACCACCGGCAGCGTGCCGGCGTCGGCCGCACCCGAGCGGGTCGTGCGGAACTGGGTGGTGCGCGACGTCTATGAAGGGGTGGCTCTGCTGGAAAGCCGGGGCGGCGATCAGATCGAAGTCGAGCGTGGCGCGCGCGCTCCCGGCGCGGGTCGCGTTCGCTCCATCCAGCGGCGCGATGGCGCTTGGGTCGTGGTGACCGACCGGGGCGTGATTCTACCGCGCTGAGCGCCTTAATTCCGGTTTAAAGCAGTCGAGCGCATGATGGCCTTGAACAACGAGGCCCGACCGATGTCGCCTGCCGTCGAGATGCTGCGCGAGGAACACCCGCTCCCCCGCAAGGCGACCCCGCCCAAAATCGCGGTGCTGCTGCCCTGCTACAATGAGGAGGCGGCGGTCGCGGAGGTGGTCCGCGGTTTCCGGGCGGCGCTGCCCTCGTCCGATATCTACGTCTACGACAACAATTCGAAGGACCGCACGGTCGAGCGGGCGATCGAGGCCGGCGCGATCGTCCGGCGCGAGCGAAGGCAGGGCAAGGGCAACGTCGTCCGTCGCATGCTCGCGGACGTTGAAGCCGACATCTACCTCATGGCCGACGGCGACCTGACCTATGACCCGCTCGCCGCGCCTTTGCTGATCGAGCGGCTCGTCTCTCATCAGCTGGACATGGTGGTCGCCACCCGGGAGGGCGACGGCATGCTGGCGCGCAAGGGCCACGCGGCCGGCAACCGCATGTTCAACGGCATGATCACCCGGCTTTTCGGGACCGGGTTCACCGACATCCTCTCCGGATACCGGGTGGTCTCCCGTCGCTTCGCGAAATCCTTCCCGACCGCCTCCAACGGCTTCGAGATCGAGACCGAGCTGGCGGTTCACGCCCTCGATCTCAGGCTCGCCGTCGACGAGATCCCGGTCCGCTACGGCAAGCGTCCGGAGAACTCCACCAGCAAACTTTCGACCTTCCGCGACGGCTTCCGGATCCTCTGGACGATCGCGATGATGTATCGCGCGCTGAAGCCCTTCAAATTCTTCGGCGCCATCGGAGCGGGGCTCGCCTTGACCAGCGTGCTGCTCGCAGCGCCCGTGATCGCGACCTTCCTGGAGACGGGGCTGGTGCCGCGGTTCCCAACCGCGATCCTCGCCGCGAGCGTGATGCAGCTCGCCGTCCTCAGCCTCGTCTGCGGGGTCATCGTCGAAGCCGTCGCGGAAGGCCGACGCGAGGCGAAGCGGCTGCGCTATCTGGAGCTGAAAAGCGCCTGAGGTCCCGCGCGCCGGTGACGCAAGCCGGTCGCGCGCTTGGCGGAGCGGCTTGCCGCGCCTATGTTGGGAGCGCATCCCGACAGCCGCACGAGCCGCCCCTCACCATGACCTTTGTCGACGCCCAGACTGCGCCGCTCCGCAAGAACGGCGCGATCAAGATTCACGCTCCCGAAGCCTTCGAGGGCATGCGGCGCGCCGGCCGCCTGGTCGCGGAGGCGCTCGACATGCTCCACGACTATGTGAAGCCGGGCGTCACGACCGAGGCGCTCGACAAGCTGGCGCTCGAGTTCGGCATGGATCACGGGGCCCTGCCCGCCTGCCTCTACTATCGCGGCTACTCGAAGACGATCTGCACCTCGATCAACCACGTCGTCTGCCACGGCATCCCGAACGACAAGCCGCTGCGCGAGGGCGACATCGTCAATGTCGACGTCACCTACATCCTCGATGGGTGGCACGGGGATTCGAGCCGCATGTTCGCCGTCGGGGCCGTGCCGCGCCGCGCCGAGCGGCTGATCGAGGTGACCTACGAGTCGCTGATGCGCGGTCTGGCCGTCATCCGGCCTGGCGCGACCACGGGCGATATCGGGGCCGCGATCCAGGAATATGCCGAGGGCGAGCGGGCCTCCGTCGTGCGTGACTTCTGCGGCCACGGCATCGGCCGGCTCTTCCACGACGAGCCGAACATCCTGCATTACGGCCGCCGCGGCGAGGGCGCGGAGCTCAAGACGGGCATGTTCTTCACCGTCGAGCCGATGATCAATCTGGGCCGGCCTCACGTGAAGGTGCTGGCCGACGGCTGGACCGCCGTCACCCGCGATCGCTCGCTCTCCGCGCAGTACGAGCACATGGTGGGCGTCACAGAAGACGGCTGCGAGATCTTCACCGAATCTCCGCGAGGCCTGATGGCGCCGAAGTTCGCAGCCGCCTGAGCTCGACCTCGCCGGCCACGTCTTGCCCGAGTCGTTCAGGCGCGCCACGATGGCGCTCCCGATCGTCCGGAGCAGCGGCGACAATGCCGTCGGCGAAGCCCGACTCTCAACACGGCGCCCTTCCAGGCTTCGGCGAAGCCTCCGCCAAGAAGGCGGCGCCCGCGCCGCACTATCTCGGCCATCGCGAGCGCCTTCGGACGCGATTCCTCGAAGGCGAGTCCGACGCCCTTCCGGATTACGAGCTCCTTGAGCTCATCCTGTTCCGCACGCTGCCGCGCGGAGACGTCAAACCGCTCGCAAAAGCCCTGCTCGCGACCTTCGGCTCCTTCGCAGAGGTGCTGGCCGCGCCGGTTGAACGCCTCGTCGAGATCAAGGGCGTCAAGGAGGCGACCGCCACCGATTTCAAGGTGGTCGAAGCCGCTGCACGCCGGTTCGCGAAAGGCGCCATCACCAAACGGCCGGTGCTGGCGTCATGGTCGGCGGTGGTCGACTACTGCCGGACTGCAATGGCTTTCGACGACCGCGAGCGCTTTCGCATCCTGTTCCTCGACAAGAAGAACGGGCTGATCGCCGATGAGGTGCAGCAGACGGGCACGGTTGACCACACTCCGGTCTATCCGCGCGAGGTGATGCGCCGTGCGCTCGAGCTGCGCGCCACAGCGCTGATCCTCGTGCACAATCATCCCTCCGGCGACCCGACGCCCAGCCGCGCGGACATCGAGATGACGCGCACGCTCGTCGAGGTCGCGCGGCCGCTCGGCATCGAGATCCATGATCACGTCATCGTCGGCCGGGAAGGCCACGCCAGCTTCCGGGGCCTGAAGCTGATCTGATCAAATCATGCGCAGCCGTTTGCGATAAAATTGAGCTTCCGGCCTCTTTCCCCACGCGGCGCCCGTATTAGCATCAGGTCGAAGCGTCAGAAGGAGTCTCGCCCGCTTGCCCCCACCCGCCTTCGACGAAATGACGCTTTCGGACGGCGGCGTTCGCCCCGCGTACAGGAAACTCGCCGAGTGGCTCGCCGCCGCGCCGCCGGACCTGCTGCAGTATCGGGTCAAGGAAGCCGAGCTGCTGTTCCGCCGCATCGGCATCACCTTCGCGGTCTATGGCGACCAGCAGGCGCAGGAGCGCCTGATCCCGTTCGACATCATTCCCCGCATCATCACCGCGGACGAATGGGCGACGCTGACCAAAGGCCTCATTCAGCGGGTGGAGGCGCTGAACCGCTACATCTCTGACGTCTACGGAAAGCGGGAGATCCTCAGGGCGGGGATCGTCCCGGAGGAGCTGGTCTTCCACAATGAGGCGTTCCGGCCCGAGATGGCCGGCAAGACGCCGCCGCACGATCTGTGGGTCCACATCGCCGGCATCGACCTGGTGCGGGTCGACGCCGACACGTTCTACGTGCTCGAGGACAACGCCCGCACGCCCTCCGGCGTCTCCTACATGCTGGAGAACCGCGAGGTGATGATCCGGCTGTTTCCGGAGCTGTTCTCGCAGCACCGGGTCGCGCCGGTGGAGCGCTACGCCGACGAGCTGCTCGCCACGCTGCGCTCGCTCGCGCCGCGCACGAGTTCGGCCGAGCCGGTGGTCGTGCTGCTGACCCCCGGCGTCTACAACTCGGCCTATTACGAGCACTCGTTCCTGGCCGACAAGCTCGGCATCGAGCTGGTCGAGGGGCGCGATCTCTTCGTGCGCGACGACGTCGTCTACATGCGCACGACGGAAGGGCCGCAGCGCGTCGACGTGATCTACCGGCGAATCGACGACGAGTTCCTCGACCCGCTGGTGTTCCGCCCCGACAGCGCGCTCGGCGTGCCGGGCCTGATGAGCGCCTACCACGCCGGCAACGTCACGCTGACCAACGCCATCGGGACCGGCGTGGCGGACGACAAGGCGATCTACAGCTACATGCCGGAGATCATCCGGTTCTATCTCGGCGCCGAGCCGATCCTGAAGAACGTGCCGACCTATCGCTGCCGGGAGCCGGAGGCGCTCTCCTACGTGCTCGATCATCTCGACGAGCTTGTCGTCAAGGAAGTCCACGGTTCGGGCGGCTATGGGATGCTGGTCGGGCCGCACGCCTCGAAGGAACAGATCGAGCTCTTTCGGGCGAAGCTGAAGGCCTCGCCCGGCGGGTTCATCGCGCAGCCGACGCTCGCGCTGTCGACCTGCCCCACCTACGTCGAATCCGGCGTCTCGCCCCGCCACGTCGACCTGCGCCCCTTCGTTCTGACTGGATCGAACGGCGTGCGGATCGTGCCGGGCGGCCTGACCCGCGTGGCGATGCGCGAAGGCTCGCTGGTGGTGAATTCGAGCCAGGGCGGCGGCACCAAGGACACCTGGGTGCTGGACGAATGAGCGCCGTCCCCGTCCTCCCTCAGCCCCGCCTGCGCGTGACGCCATGCTGAGCCGCACCGCCGACAATCTGTTCTGGCTGTCCCGCTACATCGAACGGGCTGAGGCGCTGGCGCGCATTCTCGAGGCGACCCAGCGTCTTGCGTCGCTGCCTGCGGCCTATGGCGGCCAGACCAACGAATGGGAAAGCGCCGTCGCGACCGCGGGCTGCGCCCAGGGCTTCTACGCCAAGAACGAAGAAGCCGACCACGACTCTGTGGTCTCCTATCTGGCCTTTGATCGTGACAACCCCTCCTCGATCCTGAACTGCTTCGAGACGGCGCGGCACAACGCCCGCTCCGTCCGGACGGCGCTTACGATGGAGATGTGGGAGACCATCAACGGCGCCTGGATCGAACTGCGCCGGCTCGCCGACAGGCGGCTCGCAGGCGAAGAGCTGGCCCGGTTCTTAGGCTGGGTGAAGGAGATCGGGTTGCGGTTCGACGGCTCCGCCTCCCGGACCATGCTGCGCAACGACATCTATGATTTCTCGCGCATCGGCATGCTGCTCGAGCGCGCCGACAACACCGCGCGTATCCTCGACGTGAAGTACCACCTGCTGCTGCCCGAGCAGGGCGAGGTCGGCGGCGGCCTCGACTACTACCAGTGGCAGGCGATCCTGCGCGCCGTTTCCGCCGTGACGAGCTACCACTGGGTCTACCGCGAAAGCGTGAAGCCGTGGCTGATCGCCGATCTGCTGATCCTGAACGACCAGATGCCCCGCTCTCTGGCGGCCTGCTACGGTGAGCTCGTCCGCCACCTCGACCAGCTGGCTCGCGCCTACGGCCGGCAGGGGCCGGCCCAACGGATCGCGCGCAACTGCCGGGTCCGTCTCGAGAACGCCGACATCCGCGACGTCTTCCAGAAGGGTCTTCACGAGTTCATCACGGACTTCATCGCCGACAACAATCAGCTGGGCGCCGCGGTCCACGAGCAGTACCTCGCCTAGACCCATGCGCCTGACCATCCGCCACGAGACGACCTACCGCTTCGAGACGCCGGCCGCTTCCGTCATCCAGACGCTGCGCCTGTGGCCTCGAGGCCATGACGGCCAGCACGTCGTGCGCTGGCGGCTCGACGTCGATCGCAACTGCCGCCTGCGCGCCGCCGAGGACGCGTTCGGCAACCAGACCCATGTCTTTGCCGCCGAGGGACCGCTCGACGAGCTCACGGTGCTGGTCGAGGGCGAGGTCGACACGCAGGACAACGCGGGCGTCGTGGCGCGCGCGGCCGAGCGCTTCCCGCCTTCGCTCTACCTGCGGGAAACGCCTCTCACGGCGCATGACCAGGAGATTTCCGCCTTCGCCGAGGACGTTCGGTCAAGCGCCGGAGATGGTGAGCTCGCCGCTCTGCACGGACTGCTGGACCGCCTCCACGCCGAAATAGCGTTCGCGCCAGGGCTTCCCGACGGCGTCACGACGGCAGCCGAGGCTTTCCGGGTGAAGCGCGGGGGCGCGCAGGACCTGACCCACGTCTTCCTGACGGCCGCGCGACGCCTCCGGATCCCTGCGCGCTACGTCAGCGGCTATGTCCGCCGCGAAGGCTGCGCGTCGCAGGACTCCATGCACGGGTGGGCGGAGGCCTATGTGCCGCATCTTGGATGGGTCGGCTTCGATCCCGCCGAGGGCGCCTGCCCCACCGAGTCGCATGTCCGGGTGGCAATCGGCCTCGACTATCTCGGCGCGGCGCCTGTTCGCGGCTCCCGCTACGGCGGATCGGGCGAGACGCTCGAAATGGCCGTTCTGGTTGAGGACGCACGGGCTTCGCGAAGCTATCGACGCTCCTAGCGCGCCGTGCGGCGCCCTATTTTGGGGCAGCGCGGCATCCTGCACGTTGGCGCGTCGGCGGGACTCTTGATAGCGTCTGCGGCTTCTGTGGTCGGGGCGCGTAAATGACCTACTGCGTTGGTATCCTGGTCCGTGACGGACTGGTCATGATCGCCGACACCCGCACCAATGCGGGCATCGACAACATCGCGGTTTTCCGCAAGCTCAAGATCGTTTCCGAGCCCGGCCGACGCACGCTCGCGATCGCGACGTCGGGCAATCTGTCGGTGAGCCAGTCCGTGATCTCGATGCTCGCCGAGGGCGTCGAGAACCCGGAGACGGGTGAGCTCGAGACGCTCGAAAGCCAGCCGACCATGTTCAAGGCCGCCCAGCTCGTCGGCCGAGCCGTGCGCGAAGTCTGGCGCGTCGATGGCGCGAGCCTGGAGCAGATGACGGCGCGGTTCGACGTGCAGCTGCTGTTCGGCGGCCAGGTCGCCGGCGGCCGCATCCGGCTCTTCATGATCTATGCGGCCGGCAACTTCATCGAGGTGACGCCGGACACGCCCTATTTCCAGATCGGCGAGCACAAATACGGCAAGCCGATCCTCGACCGGGCTGTGACCTACGAGACGGATCTCTACGACGCGCTGAAGATCGGCCTGATTTCGATGGACTCGACGATGCGGTCGAACCTCGGAGTGGGTCCGCCGATCGACGTTCTCGTGCTCAGAAAGGACGCGCTGACGCCGGAGCTCGACTTCAGGATCGAGCCGAACGATCGGTATTTCGTCGATCTGCGCGAGCGCTGGTCGCAAGCGCTGCGGACCGCGCATATGGAGATTCCGCGGCCGCCCTACCGGTCGAACGAGCCAGGCGACGCCGGGGCCTGACGCTTGCCGCTGCGGCTATTCCCCGAGCGTCGGCCCCTGCGGCGCCTCCGGCCGCGCGCCGCCTTTGCAGTCGACCAGCCACACATCGTAGATCGGGTGTTCGACGCCCGACAGGCCGGGGCTGGAGGCGAACATCCAGCCTGAAAAGATCTTCCGCCGCTCGTCGTTCAACGTGATCTCTTCGACGTCGACGTAGGACGTCGTGTTCGGCGCTTCGGTCGGCGGCCGCGTGTAGCAGACATGCGGCGTCACCTTGAGCGCCCCAAAGGTGGCCGTCTTGTCGATCGGCGCATCGAACTCGGTGACGCGGCCCGTGATCTTGTCCAGCCCGTTGAACACCGCCACAGGGTTCGAGATCCGCGGCGTCGGGGCGATGATCTCGGGCTTGGCGGCTTTGGGCGGCGTGTCGAGCGTGGAGGCCCCTGGGTTCTGGGCGTAAGCCGGCGCGCACAGCAGAATGAGCGGCAGGGCGATCGTTACGCGACGTGCGGGCACGGACAGGAACTCTCGCGGCGATCAGTGAAGGACGGGTTTGGACGCCGAAGCAGCCTACAACCACGCCGCGGGCGCGGCGGGTCGTCAGTCCTCGGGAGACCAAGCCTTGTAGTCGCCCGTGGCGGCGGGACGCTTGCGCGCCGAGAGAGCCGACCCCTGCGGGCGGTACGCTTCGGGGGTGCCGGTCTTGTTCTTCCGGTGACGCTTCTCCCACTCGCGCGGCACATAATTCTCGTTCGCGGGCGGCGCGTTCACGGTGTGGTGGATCCAGCCGTGCCAGCCGGGCGGGATCGCCGACGCCTCGGCATAACCCGAATAGACCACCCAGCGCCGTTCGCTGCCGAAGGCCGCGTTCTTCTTCGGGTCGTTCGGCAGCCGGTAGTAGCGGTTGCCGAACTCGTCCTCGCCGACGAACTCGCCGCCCCGCGACAGCGCGAAGCGCGTGCCCACGGTGGCCTTGTTCCACCAGGTGAAGATGTCGGTCAGGACGCTCATCAGCGACATGGGTCGACTGGCCTCGATGGTTCTGCGCGCAACGGTATGGTCCGCGCGGCCCGCCTTGTCCAGAACGGCGCGTCCCAAGGCGCGATTCAGGGCCTGCCGTTCCGCTCAGAATTCCGTAACGCAGAGCGGCCGAGTCTCATGCCTGAGTCGGCGAGGGGTAAGTCGGAATGAGACTCGAAGAACGCCGGGCGGCCTGGAACGAGCGCGCTGCGGTCGCGCTGCAGGCGCCGCGCGCCGCACTGCCCTCTGCGGTGCTCGCTCATGCGCTGCAGGCGCGCTGGACGCCGCGAACGCCGCGCGCCGCAGTCGACGGATTCTGGCGCGCGCACCCGTTACGGGCCGATCGGCTGGCTCGGGCCCTCGCGGCCATGAGCGGCGCGCCCGCGGACTGGCGTTGGACGCTCGCGGACGCGCGCGCGACCGGCTTGCGGGTCCCGCCCCTGCCCTACCGGCTTCCAAAACAGGAGGCGCAACCGGGTCGGTGCGTGGTCTGCGGCCAGCCGGTGTTTCGCCTCGGCTGGCACCGCGACCGATGGAGCGCCGGCGTGGTCAATCAGCGGGCCGCGTGGCACGCTTGCTGCGTCGTCGCGTGGAAGCTCTGGAACGCGCCGAGCGAGCAGCGGCGGCTGCTTGCGCGCGTCCAGCGCCACAGATGCGCGATCTCCGACAAGCGGCTGCTTCGGACCGCTGAGGTGGACCACCGCGTCCCGCTCTACGAAGTCTGGCGCGATCGACGGGACCTGCCGTGGCCGGAGCTGCTGGGCTATTGGGGCGCCCCCAACCTGCAGGTCGTGAACCGGGTCGTGCATACAGCGAAATCTGTCGCGGAGACCCAGGAGCGCGCGCGGCGCCGCCGCGACGTCCCAGCGCCGGATCCCGCCTAGACCGAACCGAGCGCTCCGGCCCTGAGCTGATTGTGAATGTCGGTCGCGGCGAGCGCCGCATGACCGGCGGCGACCGAGATCTGGTTGAGCTCGTCGACGACGTCTCCGACAGCATAGAGGCCCGGCGTCGTGGTCTTCTGGTGCGCGTCGGTCTCGATGCAGCCGACCTTGTTGCACGCCGCGCCGAGCGACATCGCGAGCGCCGATTGCGGCTCGTTGCCCATCGCGAAATACAGCATGTCGAAGGTCAGGCGGGCGCCGTCGGCGAGCGCGGCGACGCAGGGGCCGGTGAGCTCCAGCGCCGCCAAGGGCGCGTGCGCGACCTTGACGCCCGCGCGCGGCTCAGGCGTGACGCCAGCCTCAGCCGCCGGATAGGCCACGACCGTGACGCGGTCAGTAAACGTCGTGAGAAAGTCTCCCTCGGCGAGCGCCCGATCCAGCGGCCCGATAACCCCGACGTCTCGGCCGCTCGCTTCGAAGCCATCGCAGACCGGGCACAGCCTGATCCGGCCGTCTTCGATGGCTTCCTCGACGCCGGGTGCGTCGAGCACACGGTCCTTGACGCCCGTCGCAAGAATGACGGCGGGAGCTGTCAGCTCAAAGCCGCCGCATGACGCCCGGAAGCCGCCCTCCTCGCGGCCGAGCCGCTCCACCTGCCCCTGGCGCAGCGTGGCGCCGTAGCGCTGGGCCTGCTCGCGCAGCCGCTCCAGCAGATCCCGTCCCGAGACCCCGTGCGGGAAGGCCGGCATGTTGTGACTGACCGGGATCCACCGGGCGCGGCTGTGACCGTCGTCTACGACGATCACGCGCCGGCGGAACCGCGCGAGGTAAGTCGCGGCGATCAGCCCTCCGGGGCCGCCGCCGACGATGATGCAGTCGAACCGGGACTCTTGCTCCACGATGGCGGCGTTCGTCAGTCCTTCACCGTGGTGTTTGGCCGGTCGTCGCCGGAGGCGTGCTCCACGCGCCACTGACCGCGCGCGTCCTCGTACTGGATGTCGGTGTCCTCGCCCGGGAGGCGCTGCTCGCGCGCCGCGCGCTCGGCCGCGGCGTGAGCCGCTTCTCGCGAAGGAAACGTTTCGGAGAAGACGTCGCCGAGCTTGTAGGCCCAGCCGTCATTATGCTCGACGATCTCGTATTGCACGCTGGCCATCTGGCTCTCCCTGCTCCACGACAGCAACGAGATCGCGGACCGCTTGTTCCGTTGCGGCCGAAACCGCTGGCGTCTTTTGGAAGAGGGCGAGACCACGGCGCCGCTCTTGAACTTCGGCGCCGTTCCAGCCATCTCGACGCCGGATTTCCGCCAGGGGAGCTCGACCGTGACCGCCGACGCTGAGACGCAACCCACGCAGACCGAAAGCCGCGCCTTCGAGGCCGACGTCGCCAAGCTGCTGCACCTGATGGTGCACTCGGTCTATTCGGACAAGGACGTCTTCCTTCGGGAGCTGGTCTCGAACGCCGCCGACGCCTGCGAGAAGCTGCGCTTCGAGGCCATCGAGACGCCCGCTCTGCTGGGCGACGACCCGAAGCCCCGGATCACCGTCCTTGCCGATGCGGAAGCGCGCCGCCTTGTGGTCGAGGACAACGGCGTGGGCATGAGCCGGGACGAGATGGTGGAGGCGCTCGGCACCATCGCGCGCTCCGGCACCAAGGCGTTTGTCGACAGGATCGAAGCCGCGCAGGCGAAGGAAGGCGCCCAGTTGATCGGGCAGTTCGGCGTCGGCTTCTACTCCGCCTTCATGGTCGCGGACCGCGTCGAGGTCGTCTCCCGCCGCGCCGGCTCGCAGGAAGCCTGGACGTGGATCTCGGATGGCAAGGGCACGTTCTCCGTGGCGCCTGCGGCGCTTGAGGAGGCGCCGGCGCGCGGCACGCGCGTCATCCTGCACCTGCTCGAGGACGCAGCCCGCTACGCCGAGCGCTGGACGCTCGAGGGGACGATCAAGGCGCAGTCCGGTCATGTGCCGGTGCCGATCTTTCTCGTCGAGAAGCCGGGCGCCGAGCCTGTCGAACTCGCCGACGGCGCGGCGCTCTGGACCCGGCCGAAGGCGGAGATCTCGAAGGAGGACTACGCCGAATTCTACCGCGGCCTCGGCGGCGCCTTCGACGAACCGGCGATGACGGTGCACTACCGCGCCGAAGGTCGCCACGAGTACACCGCGCTTGCTTTCGTCCCATCGAGCCAGCCCTTCGATCTGTTCGATCCGGACCGCAAGGGGCGCATGAAGCTCTACGTCCGCCGGGTGTTCATCACCGACGACGCCGAGCTTCTGCCGCGCTACCTGCGCTTCGTGCGCGGACTGGTGGACAGCGCCGACCTGCCGCTCAACGTGTCGCGCGAGATGATCCAGGAAAGCCCGATCCTCGGCGCGATCCGGAAGGGTCTCACGAACCGCGTGCTGGGCGATCTGGAGAAGCTCGCGGAGAGCGACGCGCCGACATTCGAGACGATCTGGTCTGCGTTCGGGCCGGTGATCAAGGAAGGCCTCTACGAGGATTACGAGCGGCGCGCGCAGCTGCTCGGCCTGTCGCGCTTCCGCACCACGGCCTCGGGTGACGGCTGGCGCTCGCTCAAGGACTATGTCGCCGACCTCAAGGAGAACCAGACCGCGATCTACTACCTGGCTGGCGGGGAGTCGGAGCGGCTGCGCACGTCGCCCCATCTCGAGGGTTTTCGCGCCCGAGGCGTCGAGGTGTTGCTGCTCTCGGACCCCGTCGACAGTTTCTGGGTGACGACGCTCGACGGCTATGAGGGCAAGCCGTTCAAGTCAGTGACGCAAGGCGCCGCCGATCTGGCTCTGATCAAGAAGCCGGACGCCACGGACGAGCCCGCGCCCGAGACCCCGCAATCCGTCTCCGATTTCATCGCTTTCGCAAAGGCGTCGCTCGGCGACCAAGTCGCGGATGTGCGCGCCTCGGACCGGCTGACGGAGAGCCCGGTCTGTCTCGTCGCTCCCGACAGCGGCCCCGACAGGCAACTCGAGAAAATCCTCGCAAGCGCCGGACGCGCGGGCGCCGCGGCCAAACCGATCCTCGAGATCAACCCCAACCACGGGCTCATTCTGGCGCTGGCTGCGAAGGACGACCAGGAGTTGCGCCGCGACGCGGTCGCGTTGCTGCTCGACGAGGCGCGCATCCTCGACGGCGAGCGGCCGGCGGACCCGCAGGATTTCTCCGCCCGGCTGGCGCGCGTTCTCGATCGCGCGCTGCGCTGATGCGAAAAATCGCCGGCGGCGGCTCATCGCCGCCGGCTCCGGCGGCGCTATCTGCCGGCCGATGAAGCGCCCCCGCCAGTTACCGTCCCTCGCCTTCGCGCGCCGCCTCTCCCGGAGAGGCCGCGCGCCCTCATGACGCTCCCGCAAACGCTGTCCTTCGCCATCATCGGGCTGATGATGGCAGCCTTCGTGTGGGGCCGATTCCGCTATGACGTCGTGGCCGTGGGCGCGCTTCTCGCCGCCCTGCTCGCGGGCGTGGTGAAGCCTTCCGAGGCCTTTGCGGGCTTCTCCGACGACATCGTCATCATCGTCGGCAGCGCGCTTGTGGTGAGTGGCGCGATCTCGCGCTCGGGCCTGATGGAGGCCGCCGTCCAGCGCTTCGCGCCGAACCTCACCTCGTCGCGAGCGCAACTGCTCCTTCTCGTTGTGATCGTCACTGTCCTTTCGGCCTTCGTGAAGAATGTCGGCGCGCTCGCGATCATGATGCCGATCGCGATCCAGATGGCGCGCCGCTCCGGCGTCTCGGCCTCGCTCTACCTGATGCCCATGGCCTTCGGTTCGCTGCTCGGCGGGCTGATGACGCAGATCGGCACATCGCCAAACGTCATCGTCTCGCGCGTCCGCGGCGAGATGACCGGCACGCCGTTCTCGATGTTCGACTTCACGCCAGTCGGCGTCACGCTCGCGCTGGTCGGCGTGTGCTTCCTCGCCTTCGCCTACCGCCTCCTGCCAAACCGCGAGCGCGCCGGAGCGGACGTGGAGGAGGCGATCGAGATCAAGAACTACGTCACCGAAGCCCAGGTGACGGAGGATACGGTGGCCGCCGTGGCGACGGTCCGGGACCTCGCGGCTCTGGCTTCCGGCGACGCGATGGTCACCTCGATCGTCGACGCCCGAGGGCGCCGTCGCACGCCGATGCCCGATGCGAAGCTGCTCGCCGGCGACTCGCTGCTGATCGAGGGCGACCCCGCCGCGCTCGACCGGATCGTGGCCCGCGGCAAGCTGAAGCTCGCAAGCGCTCGCGCAGGCGAGCCCGAGACCGACATCGGATCGGTCGAAGCCATCATCGGCCCGCGCTCCTCTTTCGTCGGCGCATCGGCCGAGCGCCTCGCGCTGTTTCATCGGACCGGCGTCGAACTGCTCGCCGTGAGCCGCCGCGACAAGCGCTTCACCGAGCGCCTGCACGACATCACGCTTGCGGCTGGCGACGTCATCCTGCTCAGGGGCGACCGCGCCAGACTGACTGAGCTGCTGCGCGAGTGGGATTGCCTCCCGCTTGCGGAGCGGGAGTTGCACCTCGGCATCTCCCGGCGGGGACTGCTGCCGGTCATCATCCTCGCCGGCGCCATGCTGGCGACCACGCTCAGCCTCACGACCGTGCCGGTCGCCTTCTTCACAGCGGCGGCGCTCATGGTGGCGACCGGCGCGCTGCCGGCGCGCGACGCCTATCGCAGCCTGGACGCGCCGATCCTCGTGATGCTGGCGGCGCTGATACCGGTCAGCGACTCCGTGCGCACGACAGGCGCCGCGGAGCTCGTGGCCGGATGGCTCTCGCAGGTTGCGCAGGCGCTGCCGCCATACGGCGCCCTCGCGCTGATCCTGGTCGCCGCAATGGCGGTGACGCCGTTCCTCAACAACGCCGCGACCGTGCTGGTCATGGCGCCGATCGCCGCGCAGTTCGCCACCCAGCTCGGCTTCAGACCGGACGCCTTCCTGATGGCGGTGGCGATCGGGGCCGGGTGCGATTTCCTCACGCCGATCGGCCACCAGTGCAACACGCTCGTCATGGGGCCGGGAGGCTATCGCTACGGCGACTATGCGCGGCTCGGAGCGCCGCTGTCGCTGCTCGTCGTGCTGGTGGCGGTGCCGATGCTCATGTTCGTCTGGCCGCTGAGATGACCGGCGCGCCGCCGCGCCCGGCGCCTGGCTTGCGCGCTGACGCGCCAGAGGCCTAAACCGAGCGCCACGCTCACGCCCCACCCGCCGGAGCAAAGCCGATGCGCGCCGAGGATCCACGCCCAGTCCGTCTCGCCGAATATCGGCCTTCGGACTTCCTCATCGACACCGTGCATCTCGACGTGCATCTCGACAGGGAAGCCACGCGGGTGACGGCGCGGCTCGCGATCCGACCGAACCCGCTCGGTCGCGACAACGCTGCGCTCAAGCTCGATGGCGAAGACCTCAATCTCGTCTCCGCCGAGCTCGACGGCGCGCCGCTCAGGGTCGACGATCTCGACGTCACCCCCTCCTCGCTGACGCTCGCCAATCCGCCGCGCGGGCCGTTCGAGCTGACGGTGACGACGCTCGTCAATCCGTCGGCGAACACCCGTCTGATGGGCCTTTATCGCTCGAACGGCGCCTACTGCACCCAATGCGAGGCGGAGGGCTTCCGCCGCATCACGTATTTTCTCGACCGGCCCGACGTGCTCGCCGTCTACACCACCCGGATCGAGGGATCAGAGGCCGAAACGCCGATCCTGCTGTCCAACGGCAATCTGGTGGAGACCGGATCGGCCGGCGACGGCCGACACTTCGCGGTGTGGCACGACCCGCATCCGAAGCCGTCCTACCTGTTCGCTCTTGTCGCCGGCGACCTTGGCGTCCTCGAAGACGAGTTCGTCACGATGAGCGGACGACGCGTCGCGCTCAAGGTGTTCGTCGAGCATGGCAAGGAGGAGCGCGCGCATCACGCGATGGAGTCGATCAAGGCCTCCATGCGCTGGGACGAGGAGACGTTCGGCCGCGAATACGACCTCGACGTCTTCATGGTCGTGGCGGTGTCCTACTTCAACATGGGCGCCATGGAGAACAAGGGACTGAACGTCTTCAACGACAAGTACGTCCTGGCGAGCCCAGAAACTGCGACCGACGGCGACTACGCGAATATCGAGGCGATCATCGCCCACGAATACTTCCACAACTGGACGGGCAACCGCATCACCTGCCGCGACTGGTTCCAGCTCTGCCTCAAGGAGGGGCTGACGGTATTCCGCGACCAGGAGTTCACCTCCGACATGCGGTCGCGTTCCGTGAAGCGCATCTCGGACGTGCGCGGCCTGCGCGCAGTCCAGTTCGCCGAGGACGCAGGTCCCCTCGCGCATCCAGTGCGCCCGCAAATCTACCACGAGATCAACAACTTCTACACGCCGACGGTCTACGAGAAGGGCGCGGAGGTGATCCGCATGCTCAAGACGCTGATCGGCGCCGAGGCCTTCCGGGAAGGCATGGACCTGTATTTCGACCGTCACGACGGCCAGGCCTGCACGATCGAGGAGTTCATCGCCTGCTTCGCCGAAGTCTCCGGCCGCGACATGAGCCAGTTTCTGCGCTGGTACGACCAGGCGGGAACGCCGGAGGTCGACATCCGCACCGCCTACGACCCGGACTGCAAGACCTTCACGATCGACGCCTCGCAGAAGACGCCGCCGACGCCCGGCCAGCATGTGAAGCTGCCGGTGGTGATCCCGCTGGCGCTCGGGCTGGTCGGGGAGGACGGCAGGGACCTTCCTCTCATGGTGGACGGCGCGCCGGCAGGCCCGGTGATCGCGCTCATTGAGGAGAACACCCGCGTGGTGTTCGAGAACGTCGAGCGCCGCCCGGTGCCGTCGCTGTTCCGCAACTTCTCCGCGCCTGTGAAGATCCGCTCCGACCAGACGGATGAGGACCTCCTGTTCCTCGCCCGGCTGGACAGCGACCCGTTCAACCGCTGGCAGGCGGTTCAAACGGTGGCGCTGCGCAATCTGGTCGCCGGCGTCACGGCTCTCCGCGAAGGCCGCGAACCGCTCGAGGAGCCCCGGCTCGCCGAAGCTGTCGGCCGCGCCTTCGATCCGGCGGAGACGGACTGCGCCTACGCCGCCCAGATCGCGGCGCTGCCGAGCGAGGGCGACGTGGCGCGCGAGATCGGAGAGGACGTCGACCCCGACGCGATCCACTCCGCCCGCTCATATCTCAAGGCCAGCCTTCGCGCGCGGCTCGCCGAGCCCCTCGCCGCCGCCTTCGAAAGGCTGGCTGAGCGCGGCCCCTACTCGCCCGACGCAGCCTCCGCAGGTCGGCGCGCGCTCAAGATCGCCGCGCTCGACCTGCTCGCCGCCGGCGGCGAACAGAGCGGCGTCACCCGCGCCTTCGAGCTCTACACGGGCGCGCAGAACATGACCGACCGCGTCATGGCCCTGCAGGTTCTCTCGCTTCACGCGACAGCCGAGCGGGAGGACGCGCTCGAGGACTTCGCGCAGCGCTACGGGGCCGACCCTCTGCTGATCGACAAATGGTTTCTGATCCAGGCGTCGGCGCCGCTGCCGGACACGCTCGAGCGCGTCCAGTCGCTGATGGCCTCGCCGCTCTTCGACATGAAAAACCCGAACCGGGTGCGCTCGCTGATCGGGGCCTTCGCGTCGGGCAATCCGACGCAGTTCAACAAGGCCGACGGGCGTGGCTACGCCTTCCTTGCGGACGTCGTGACCGAGCTCGACGCCACCAATCCGCAGGTCGCGGCGCGGCTTCTCGGCGCGTTCCGCACCTGGCGCGCGCTCGAACCGCAGCGGCGGGGGCTTGCTGAAGCGGCGCTCCGGCGGCTCGCCGCGCTGCCGAAGCTTTCCGCCGACGTCGGCGACATTGTCCGACGCGCTCTCGCGGCCTGATCACGCGGCAAGCGATTCTATTGACTCAGCTTTTCCGCTGCGGGCGGCAAAGTATTTAATGAGGGATTAATTCGCACTGGACAGCAGGCTACCGAATTGATTCTAATATGAAAGTCGATTCGACGCGTGGGGGTTCCCGAATCGACTTTCTCCAGTATTGTTCGGGAAGGAAACTGCGATGGCGCGCGCCACCGTAGCGGGTATGCCTTTGCGCCGCGGCGCACAGCATGTCGCAAAAGGCTGGCTCAAGCTGCCGCGGCCAGATCTCGCGCCGATCGAGCCGATCGTGCGTCGCAGCGTCCCGATCCTGATCGTCCTGTTCCTGCTGGTGTTCGGCGGCGGAGCCGTTCTTCAAGCCCTCGACGCGCGGCGGCACGCGCTTCGCGCGGCCTCCGACGACATGGCGACGCTGGCCGCCATGGCCGCCCTGCAGCTGCCGAAGCTCGACGGAACCTTGAGTGGCGACGCCCTCGCCGCCAGCCTGCCGGTCAACACGATCGAACGCGGCCGAAGGCTCTACGTCGCCGACGAGACGGGAAAGATCGTGGCGTCGAGTGGGGCGCCCGAAGGCCAGCCGCCGGCGGATCTGGTGACGCTTCTCGGCGCAGCCCAGCCGCTGACCACCTTCGGCGAGCGCGCCGGCGTGATGATCCTGACCCTGCCGGACGGCGCGGCCGCGCTTGCGACAGTGCGCAACATTCCTTCGGGCCGTCCGGGCCAGATTGCGCTCGTTCAGAATGTCGACGACGCTCTCGCCCCCTGGCGGGCGAGCGCCCGTTCGTCCGTCACGCTTTACGCGTCGACCGGGTTCGTGCTGGCGCTGCTCGGCCTCGCCTTCCAGTGGCAAGCCGCCCGCGCGCGCCGCACCGACGACGTCTACGACCGGGTTCAGCACCGCATAGAGACCGCCCTGTCACGCGGCCATTGCGGGCTGTTCGACTGGGACATCGCGCGCGGCCGCATCTTCTGGTCGCGCTCCTTGTTCGAGCTCCTCGGCCATCCGCCGCGCGAGCAGCTGGTGTCGTTCGGCGAGTTCAATTCGCTGGTCAACGCCGAGGACATCGACCTCTATGCGCTCGCGGACGAGGTCGCCTCCGGCCGGACCTCGACGATCGACCGCGTGTTCCGCGTGCGGGACGCGCGGGACCAGTGGAAATGGCTGCGCGCCCGCGCCGAAGTCGTGCAGGGCAAGGCCGAAGACGGCATCCGGCTTATCGGCATCTGCGTCGACGTCACCGAGCACCGCACGCTGGCCGAGCGCACCGCGACCGCCGACATGAGGCTGCGCGACGCCATCGAGACGATCTCGGAGGCGTTCGTGCTGTGGGACGCCGCCAACCGGCTCGTCACCTGCAACTCTAAGTTCCAGCAGCTTTATGAACTGAAGGACGAGGCGGTCCGGCCGGGAACGCTGCGGGACGAGATCATCGCCGCAGGCCGCCAGCCGGTGATCGTGAATTCCGTCAGGCCTGACGGCCGGGTCGAGGACGGCGCCAGGTCCTATGAAGCCCAGATCGAGGACGGCCGCTGGCTGCGCATCAACGAGCGCCGCACCAAGGATGGCGGCTTCGTCTCGGTCGGCACCGACATCACCTCGCTGAAGCGTCAGGAAGAGCGCCTGATGGACAGCGAGAAGGCCCTGATGGCGAATGTCGCAGACCTCAGGAAATCCCGTCAGACGCTCGAAATTCAGGCCCAGCAGCTCGCCGACCTCGCCGAGAAATACGCCGAGCAGAAGAGCCAAGCGGAGTTCGCCAGCCAGGCGAAGTCCGAGTTCCTCGCGAACATCAGCCACGAGCTCCGCACGCCGCTGAACGCCATTCTGGGTTTCTCCGAAATCATGGAGTCCGGCCTCTTCGGCCCCCTCGGCTCCGAGAAGTACTACGAGTATCTGCGCGACATCCGCGAGAGCGGCGTCTACCTGCTCGACGTCATCAACGACGTGCTCGACATGGCGAAGATCGAGGCCGGCCGATTCCGGCTCGCCCGCGAGACCCTCGACATCGACAAGGTGGTGCTGGACGCGATGCGGGTGATCAGCCCGCGCGCCGAGGAGAAGTCGATCGCGGTTCGCGCCGAGGCGGCCTGCGGCGCGACCGTCGAGGTCGACCGCCGGGCGCTCAAGCAGATACTGCTGAACCTGCTGTCGAACGCGGTGAAGTTCACGCCAGCCGGCGGCCGGGTCACGATCCGAACCCGAGCGGTCGGCGGCGCGATGAACCTCTACATCGAGGACACCGGCATCGGCATCCCGAAGGACGCCATCGACAAGCTGGGCCGCCCGTTCGAGCAGGTCGAGAACCAGTTCTCCAAGAGCCACAAGGGTTCTGGCCTCGGGCTTGCGATCGCCAAGTCGCTGACCGAGCTGCATGGCGGTTCGATGCGCATCCGCTCGACGGTCGGCGTCGGCACGGTCGTGCTGGTGCGCCTGCCGCTGCGGGCGGATGAGGAAATCCGAGAGGAGAGGATCGCCTGACGATCCTCTAGCGGAGGCTCGCCAGAACCCGCTCGAAAGTCGCCCGCACGGCCTTCTGCGTCTCCTCCAGCGTCGCCGTCAGAACCGCGAAGTCCGGCGCTTCTCCGGTGCGCGCGAGAAGCCGCTTGAGCCCTTCGCCAGCCTCCTCCGGATCAAACGGCTTGTCGGTCGCAAGCCTCAGCGCCTGCGTGAGGTCCTGCTGAAGCCGCGCGCCGGCGCGAAGCGTCCGCCACGATTCCGGATCGAGCAGCCCGGCCTCTCTGGCGTGATCGAGCGCCGGAACGGTGGCGGTGGAGAGTATCTTCGGGTGTTCGGCCGCGTGAACGAGCTGCAGCGCCTGAGCGACGAATTCGATGTCGACCAGGCCGCCGGGCGCGTGCTTCAGGTTCCACGGCCCGCCGTCGCCCTTCTCCTGGTCGAGCAGCGCCCGCATCTCTGCGACGTCCCTCGCGACCTTGGCCCCGTCGCGCGGCGTATGAAGCACCTCGCCGATCGCGCGCCCCACCTGCCGCCGGAACGTCTGCGGCCCCGCCACGACCCGAGCGCGCGACAGCGCCATGTGCTCCCAAGTCTCGGCCTCGTCGGCCTGATACATCCTGAAGGCCTTGAGGCGGGTCGCGAGCGGTCCTGAGCGGCCGGACGGCCGCAGTCGGAAGTCA
The DNA here is from genome assembly GCF_035538955.1 of Hansschlegelia sp. Taxonomy (NCBI): domain Bacteria; kingdom Pseudomonadati; phylum Pseudomonadota; class Alphaproteobacteria; order Hyphomicrobiales; family Methylopilaceae; genus Hansschlegelia; species Hansschlegelia sp. Next base: position 138,553 of record NZ_DATLJK010000014.1, on the reverse strand, counting down.
ACCTCGTACAGCACCCCCTCGGCTGTCGGCGCCGACAGCGCGGCCACCAGCCGCTGGGTCAGCCGCGCATAGTACTGGCTGGGGGCGAGCGGGCGCACTCCGTCGCTGTCCGAGGCGTCCTCCGGATGCTCGTAGAGCAGGATGAGGTCGAGATCGGAAGCGGCCGTCATTTCCTGGCCGCCGAGCTTGCCCAGCGCAACCACGGCCGCCGCCCCGCCCGGGACGTTTCCATGAACCCGCGTCAGCTCGGCCTCGACGAGCGCGAAGACCGCCGTCAGCAGGGCGTCGGCGATCAGCGCGAAGGCCGGTCCCGCCTGTTCGGCGGCCACCGCGCCGGCCGCGACCCTGAGCGCCACCAGCGTCTTGAGCTCCTGGCCGACGATGCGCGCGCGATCGAGCGCGTCCTCATAGGACCTCGCCTCCGACAGCGCCTGCTCGATCCGGGCGTCGAGCTCGGCGCGCGTCGGCAGATGTCCGAAAAACGCCGGGTCGAGCAGAGCGTCGAGCACGCGGGGCCGCCGGGCGAGGATCTCGGCGAGCCGCGGCGCGGCGCCAAGCACGCCGCAGAGCAGCTTCAGGATTTCCGGGTTCGCGCGGATCAAGGCGAGCAGTCCGACCCCCGATGAGGTCTGCTCGAGCATCCGGTCGAACCCGTTGATCACGGCGTCCGGACGGTCCGCCTTGGCGAAGGCGTCGAGGAGCAGCGGCACGAGCTCCGTCAGGAGTTCACGCGCTTTGGCGGTGCGCATGGAGGCGTAGCGGCCGCGATGCCATCCGCGGATCGTGCGCGACAGCGAGCTCGGCTCCGCGTAGCCGAGCGACGAAAGCGTCGCCAGCGTGTCGGGATCGTCGTCCTCGCCGGTGAAGACCAGGCTGCCGATATTCGCGGAAAGGGGCGGCGCGTCCTCGAACAGCCGTCGGTAGTGCCGCTGCACGAGCTTCAGCCGGCGCGTCAGCGCCTTGGCGAACGTGTCCCGGTCCGGATAGCCGGCGAAGCGCGCAAAGCGCTCAAGCGCGTCCTCCTCGTCAGGCAGCGAATGCGTCTGCTCGTCCGCCACCATCTGGAGGCGGTGCTCAAGACCGCGCAGGAAACCATAGGCCTCGGTAAGTTCGTCGCGCGCTTTGCCGTCGATCCATCCGGCCTCGACCAGGCCCTTTAGCGTCTCCACTGTGCCGCGCGTGCGAAGCGAGGGGTCGCGGCCGCCCGCGACGAGCTGCTGCGTCTGAACGAAGAACTCGATCTCGCGGATGCCGCCCCGGCCGAGCTTGAGATTGTGACCCTCGACCGCGATCTCGCCGTGCCCCTTGTGCGCGTGGATCTGCCGCTTCATGGCGTGGATGTCGGAGATCGCGGCGTGGTCGAGCGAACGGCGCCAGATGAAGGGCGAGAGCTCCGTCAGAAAGGCCTCGCCGGCCGTTCTGTCGCCGGCGACCACGCGCGCCTTGATCATCGCGGCGCGCTCCCAGTTCTGTCCCACGCTTTCGTAATAGGACAGCGCGGCGTCGCGGGAGATGGCGACCGGGGTCGACGAGGGATCCGGGCGCAGCCTGAGATCCACGCGCGCGACGTAGCCGCCAGCCGTGCGCTCCTGCAGGAGCTTGGAGATCGACTGCGTAATCCGCACGAACAGCGGCGTCGGCTCCTCGCCCTCCGCGACGGGAGCGATTTCCGGATCGAAGAACGCGATCAGGTCGACGTCGGAAGAATAGTTGAGTTCGGATGCGCCCAGCTTTCCCATGCCGAGGATGAAAAAACCTGAGCCGGCCTCCGGATCTTCCGGCTTCGGGAGCGCGAGCTTTCCAGCATCGTGAGCGTCGCGGAGCGCGGACCGGGTCGCCGCCCGGATGGCCTCGTCCGCGAATGACGACAGAGCCGCGGTGACCCGCGCGGCGTCCCATGCCCCGCCGAGGTCGGCGAGCGCGATGAGCAGCGCCGCCTCCGCGCGAGCTCGGCGCAGCGCGCCTCCCAGAGGCTTGCGGTCATCCGCTCGCGACGCCCGGTCGAGCTCCGCCGCCAGAGCGCCGAGATGTTCATCCGGGTCGCTCGCGAGAATGCGCGCCGCTCGTTCCGGATCTCGCTCGATCAGCCCCCAGAGAAAGGGCGAGCCATCGGCCACCCCTTCGAGCAGCGCGCCGACCGGTTTCGCCCGGGCGACTTGGGCCAAGGCCGCGGCGGCCGGCTCCTGCAGCAGTTCCTGGACGCGCTCGCGCGCCGCCTCGGCGTCGACGAGCTGCGGCGCTTCGGTAAGACGCTCCGCAAGAGAGGGCCCCTTACAGAGCGCCGCCGTCGCCCGCTTGTGTGAGGATCGTTCCGTCATGCGCCGCCTCCTGCCGGTCAGGCTTGGAAGATCGGCGCAGCCGCGGCAAGGCGGCCGAAAGGCCTATGCGCCCCGGAAGCGGCGTTCAGAGGCCTGCGTCGTAGAACACCTGGTCCATGGCCCGCGCGGGCTCGGCGCAGGGCGAAGCCCCGACGACGCGCGCGGGGACGCCCGCCACGGTCACGTTCGGCGGCACGTCACGCAGCACGACCGAATTCGCCGCCACGCGCGAGCAGTGCCCGACCTCGATATTGCCGAGGATGCTCGCCCCGGCGCCGATCAACACCCCGCGCCGGATTTTCGGGTGGCGGTCCTGGTCGCTTTTGCCGGTGCCGCCCAGCGTCACGCCGTGCAGCAGCGAGACATTGTCCTCCACGACTGCGGTCTCGCCGATCACCACGCCGGTCGCGTGATCAATGAACACGCCGCGGCCGAACGGGGCCGCAGGATGCACGTCGACCTGGAAGATGTTCGATGCGCGGCTCTGGATGTAGAGCGCAAAGTCGCGCCGCCCTTCGCCCCACAGCCAGTGCGCCAGACGATGCGCCTGGATTGCGTGGAAACCCTTGAAGTGAAGCAGCGGCTCGATCGCCCGATGGCAGGCCGGATCACGCTCGATGACAGCGTTGAGATCAGCGCGGATCGCCTGCCCGATCTCCGGATCGGCTTGCGTCGCCTCCTCGAAAGCCTGCCAGATCAGGGAGCGCGGCACGTCGACGTGATCGAGCCTCGCCGCCACGCGGTGGCCGACCGCCTGCTCGAGCCGGTCGTGGTTGAGCACGGTGCTCATCACGAAGCCGCCGAGTTCGGGCTCGCGGCGGATGACGTCCTCGGCTTCGGCGCGGATGCGCGCCCATACCGGATCCAGCGTCATGAGGTTGTGGGACTCGGCCCGGGCCAGTTTGCTCATGCTGAAAGTCTCCGCCCCGCGGGCCGTCGCCGTGGAGGCTTACCACATGTGGGTAAACGCGCAGGCGCCGAAAAGGCGCCGCGCCGTCATGTCGGTTAAGGGCGCCTCGCCAGGAAGGCCAGAACGCCTTCCTTGTAGACCTTGTCGCCGACCGCGCGGTTATGGTCCCGGCGCGGGATCGGCAGCGCTTCAGCGCCCGGGATCAGTCGGACAAGCGCGTCGAGATCGCCCGCGACCTCGTCTTCCGTTCCGACCGCGACCAGCACCGGAACCTTGATCGTGCCCAGCATCTTGGCGTCGACCAGCGAGCGTTGCGCCCGCATGCAGGCGGAAAGCGCCCGCCGGTCCGACTTCGTCGCTTCGGCGAAGCGACGGAACATCCGCGCCATCGGGTCGACGATATCGTCCTCGGACGGCGCGACGAGGCCTTCGGCGATCGCATCGGCCGACGGCGCGCCGCGCAGGAGACCCTCGCCCATCCCGCCCAGGATCGCCGAGCGCACCCGCTCGGGATGCCGGATGGCGAGCAGCGCGGTTATGCGAGCGCCCATCGAATAGCCCATGACGTCCGCGCGCTCGATCTTGAGGTGATCCAGCAGCGCAAGGGCGTCGCCGGCCATGACGTCAGCGCCGTAGAAGGCCGGGTCATAGAGTTTCTCGCTCGCCCCGTGTCCGCGATTGTCGATTGCGATCACGCGGCGCCCGTCGCGCTTCAGCGTCTCAAACCAGCCCGGCCCGACCCAGTTGACGTCGAGCGAGGAGGCGAAGCCGTGGATCAGCAGGATCGGGTCGCCCTCGCCTTCGTCGCGATAGACGAGTTCGAGGCCGTCGGATTGGAAACTCGGCATGGAGACTCCGTCTGGTACGCCAGCGCGGCACCCTAGTCGCGGAGCGCGCGGGGCGAAAGCCGAGGAACAATCCGCGCGGGCGCAGCTTCGATCCGGCGAGACAGCGGTTCGAGGGGCAGATGACGAAGAAATTTCCCGTCGCGGCGGGCGTGCTGTTCGGGCTCGGCCTCGGCGGCTTCTTCGATGGCATCGTCCTGCATCAGGTGCTGCAGTGGCACCACATGCTGAGCAGCTGGTATCCGATCAAGGACCTTGAGAGCCTCGAGCTCAACACGCTGTGGGACGGGATTTTTCACAGCGCGACCTATGTCTTCGTCGTGGTGGGGCTGTTCATCCTGTGGCGGGCGGCGCACCGGGGACATCTCTACTGGTCGAACCGCTACCTCGTGGCGACCCTGTTGATCGGGTTCGGCGCGTTCAATCTGGTCGAGGGTCTGATCGATCATCAGCTGCTCGGGCTGCACCACGTGAACGAGCTGAGCCCCCGGTCGCAATGGCTCTACTGGGACGCCGGCTTCCTGTTCTGGGGAGCGGCGATGGTCGCCGGCGGCTCGCTGCTCCTGCGATCCGCCCGAAGAAGGACGGCTTCCGCATGACGGCGGCCACGCGCCCTGCCCGGCTGCGCGCCGCGCTGCCTTGGGCGGCGCTCGCAGCTGGTCTTGCCATCGCCACCTATCCGGCCTGGCGTCTCCTCGTCTTCGGCTACGCGCCGACGCTCGACGATCTGCTGACGCTACGCTGCTTCGGCGTCTGATCCGCCCGCCGGCGGCTTGCCGCCGTGCAGCAAAATGCGTAAGGCGACGGTCGTCATTTTCGAGGAAGCCGCCATGGCCGAGCACGCGACGCCGCACTTCGCCAATGACGCGGGCGTCTCCACGATCGCGATCGGCGCCCGCGAGTTCATGTGCATCGGGGCCAAGCCGCCGTTCGACCATCCGCATGTCTTCCTCGACATGGGCTCGGACGACGAGATCATCTGCCCGTACTGCTCGACGCTCTTCAAATTCCGCGCGAGCCTGCACGCCGACGAGACTGATCCCCCCGGCTGCCTCTGGCGTACGCCCACCCCGGCGTGACGTCGCTTACGGCCGGGCGCGCGCTGATCGCGGGGGCCGGGATCGGCGGGCTTACGCTCGCTCTTTCGCTCGCCCGCCGCGGCGTCGGATGCCGAATCTTCGAGCGCGCCTCTGTCCTTGAAGAGACAGGCGCCGGCGTTCAGCTTTCGCCGAACGCCGGCCGGGTTCTGGATGCGCTTGGCCTCGGTCCGGCGCTCGATGCAGCCGGCACGCGGCCCGAGGCGGTCGCGATCATGGACGGGCCCAGCGGACGCCTGCTGAAAACGCTGCCACTCGGCCGCGAGGCCGAACGCCGCTGGGGCGCGCCTTACCGGGTGATCCACAGAGCCGATCTGCAGGCCATCCTGCTCGGAGCGGCGCAGACCGAACCCGCAATCGAGCTGTCGCTCGGCGCTGAGGTGAAGGAGGCGCGCGACGCCGCCGGCGGCGCGGCGCTGGAACTGACCGACTCGTCCGGGCCCCATGTGGTCGAAGGCGCCTGGATCGCCGGGGCGGACGGACTGCGCTCCACCGTACGGCGCGCGGTGAAGCTTGCCGTCGCGACGCGCCCCGCCGGGCTGACGGCGTGGCGCGCCGTGCTGCCAGCTGCGGCGCTGCCCTTGGGCTTCGACGCATCAAGGGTCACCGTCACCCTCGGTGCCGGCGCGCATTGCGTGATCTATCCGGTGCGCGGCGGACGAGAGGCGAACCTCGTCCTGATCGGCGACGACAGCGTGGAGGCCCCGGAGGCGCTCGTCGCGGACTGGTCTGCGGCGGCGCAGGACGCCGTCGCCGCCGCGGCCGTATGGACGCGCTGGCCACTGCACGACCGCTCGCCGGACCCCCGGATGCATCGCGGCCGCATCGCTCTGCTCGGCGACGCGGCGCACGCGGCCTTGCCCTCGCTCGCGCAAGGCGCAGCCTTCGCCATCGAAGATGCGGCCGTGCTGGCGCGCCTGGTCGCCCAAGGCGGGCCGGATCCGTTGGGCGCCTATGAGCGCGCTCGGCTGATGCGCGTCGCTCGGCTCCAGATGCGCTCGCGGCGGCAGATCAGGATCGATCACCTGTCCGGGCTCGCGGCGCGCGCTCGAAATCTCGCCCTTGCGGCCGCGCCGACGAGCGCTCTGCTCGCCGGCCTCGACTGGATCTACGGCTGGCGAGACGACGCCTGACCGTCAGCGCGCGAGCTTCGCCGCGATCTCTGCGACGTGCCTTCCCTGGAAGCGTGCGCCAGCGAGTTCGTTCTCGGAGGGCTGGCGTGAGCCATCGCTCTTCGCCAATGTCGACGCGCCATAGGGCGAGCCGCCGGTGATCTCGTCCATGTTCATCTGACCCGCGAACGAATAGGGCAGACCGATGACCACCATCCCGTGGTGGAGCAGTGTCGGGATGAAGCTCAGGATCGTGCTCTCCTGCCCGCCATGCTGCGTGGCCGAGGAGGTGAAGACCGACCCGACCTTGCCGACGAGCTTGCCGGAGAACCAGAGGCCGCCCGTCTGGTCGATGAAGGAACGCATCTGCGAGGCGACCGTGCCGAAACGGGTCGGCGCGCCGAAGATGATCGCATCATACTCGGGCAGCTCATCGACGGTCGCGACGGGCGCCTTCTGGTCGAGCTTGAAATGGCTCGCCTCGGCGATCTCGGGCGGAACCGTCTCCGGGACCCGCTTCACCGAAACCTCCGCGCCGGCTTCCCGCGCGCCCGCAGCCACCGCCTCGGCCATGGTCTCGACGTGACCGTAGGTGGAATAGTAAAGCACGAGGACTTTGGCCATGACCGGCTCCTTTCGCTGAAGGGTTGACCCCTGAACTGCGTCCGAAGCTGATTGTTGCGCGCCGAAGTGGCAAGCCGGCGCTCCGCGAAGCTTTGTTTGCGCAGAAGCAAATTTCTGCATCCGGGCCGCGGCCCCACGCGTTTCAGGGAGCGCGCGAGTCATCATGAGCGACGTCCGGTTCGGCTCTCTGATCCTGAAACGTGATGGGCAGCGCGCTTCAATCGTCATCGACCGCCCCGCCAAGAAGAACGCGATTGACGAGGCCACCTGGCGCGCCTTCGCGGACGCCAGCGCGGCGATCGCCGCAGATCCTGAAATCGCCGTTGTGATCGTGCGCGGCTCCGGCGGCGCGTTCAGCGCCGGCGCCGACATCGCGGAGTTCGTGGCGCTCACCGAAGCCGATGACGCGCGCCGTGACGCGTTCGCCGACGCGGTTCGGGACGGCGAGGAGGCGGTCGCGCGCATTCCGCAGCCGACGATCGCGCTGATCGACGGCGCCTGCGTCGGCGGCGGGTGCCAGATCGCGCTCGCCTGCGACATCCGGATCGCGGCCTCGACCGCCCGCTTCGGCGTCACGCCCGCAAAGCTTGGCATCGTCTACCCGGTAGCGAGCACGCGCCGCCTCGTGGCGGCGGTTGGAGCGTCGGCGGCAAAGGAACTTCTGTTCACCGGCGGCCTCATCGACGCTGAAAGAGCGGCCTCCATCGGCCTTGTCGACCGCGTGGTCGAAGCCGCGAGGCTCGAGGCGGACGTCGACTCGCTCGCCGCCGCGATCGTCGCGAACTCGCGCTATTCGCTGGCGGCGGCGAAGGCCACCGTCGACGCTCTGAGCCAGCCGGAGCCGGATCTGGCGGCGCTCGAGGCGCTTTGGCGCGGCGGCTTTTCCGGCGAAGATCTGGCCGAAGGCGCGCGCGCCTTCCTGGAGAAGCGGCCGCCGCGTTTCACATGGGCTCGACGGCCAGATCCTCAGCCGGCTTCGTGAATCCGCCGGCCCGGTTTGACACGCCGGACGCGGCGCTATCATCTCGCAGCCGCAGTATCGTTTTCAGGAGCGGACATTCGATGACGAGCCGCATCCTCGCCGTTGATCCCTTCGATCTCGTGGTGTTCGGAGGCACCGGCGACCTCGCCTATCGAAAGCTGTTCCCCTCCCTCTATCGCCGCGACCGCGACGGACAGATCACCGACCCGAGCCGGATCATAGGCGTCTCACGCCGCCATCTGACACGTGATCAGTTCAGAGAAGAGGTGAGTGACGCGCTCGAAACCCATGTTCCGTCTGAAGAACGAGAACATGACACCCTGCAGCGGTTTCTCGACCGGCTGGACTATCACGCGGTCGATGCGGGCGGCGATGACGGCTGGGAGGAGCTACGGGCGGCGATCGCCGACGGCCTCGACCGCGTGCGCGCGATCTATCTCGCCACCTCGCCGAACCTGTTCGACGCGATCGCCCATGGTCTCGCCAAGTTCGACCTGATCACGCCGAAGACGCGCGTCGTCCTGGAGAAGCCGCTCGGCCATGATCTGGCCTCGGCGCGGGAGATCAACGCAGCCGTCGGCGAGGTTCTGCCGGAGAGCCAGATCTACCGGATCGACCATTATCTCGGGAAGGAGACGGTGCAGAACCTGATGGCGCTGCGCTTCGCCAATGTTCTGTTCGAGCCGGTCTGGAACTCCGCCCACGTCGACCACGTCCAGATTACCGTCGCGGAGAAGATCGGCGTCGAGAGCCGCGGCGGGTACTACGACGCAGCCGGCGCGCTGCGAGACATGATCCAGAACCACATCCTGCAGCTGCTCTGCCTGGTCGCGATGGAGCCGCCCTCGGCGATGGAAGCGGACGCGCTGCGGGACGAAAAGCTCAAGGTGCTTCGGGCGCTGCAGCCGATCGACGACAGCAATGTCAGACCGTTGACGGTGCGCGGCCAGTACCGCTCCGGCGCGATCGACGGAAAGTCGGTCCCAGGCTACCTCGAGGAGCTCGACGGCGTCGACGAAAGCGCGACCGAGACTTTCGTGGCCCTCAAGGCCGAGGTGCAGACCTGGCGCTGGGCCGGCGTGCCGTTTTACCTGCGGACCGGCAAGAGGCTGCCGGACCGCCTGTCCGAGATCGTGATCCAGTTCCGGGAGGTGCCGCTGTCGATCTTCGGCGCAGCCGGCGGGTTCCTGGCGCCGAACGCGCTCGTCATCCGGCTGCAGCCCGACGAGGGGGTGAAGCTCTATTTGATGATCAAGGACCCCGGCCCTGGCGGAATGCGCTTCCGCGAGGTGCCGTTGAACCTGTCCTTCGCCGAGACCTTCAAAGGCCGGAATCCCGACGCCTACGAGCGGCTGCTGATGGACGTCATCCGCGGCAACCAGGCGCTTTTCATGCGCCGCGACGAAGTCGAGGCCGCCTGGATCTGGGCTGATCCGATCCTGGAGGCCTGGTCCCGGCTCGGCCAGCCGCCGGCGCCCTATACTGCCGGCACCTGGGGGCCGTCCGGCGCGGTGGCGCTCATCGAACGCGACGGCAGAACCTGGCGCGAGGACCCATCATGATCGGCGTCGACAGGATCCATCTTCGAACCTTCCCGGACCGCGCCACGCTGGCCCAAACGCTTGCGGCCGAGGTCGCCGACGCTTTGCGGGCCGAGATCGCAAAAGGCGACGCCGCGACCCTCGCGGTCTCCGGCGGCGCTACGCCGAAGAAGTTCTTTCGCGAGCTCTCGACGGCGGAGCTTGATTGGGAGGCCGTGACGGTCACGCTGGTCGACGAGCGCTGGGTTCCGGAAACCGACGAGCGCTCGAACGCCCGGCTGGTGAAGGAGAACCTGCTGAAGAACGAGGCGGCCGCCGCCGCCTTCGTCCCGCTAGTGACCGACGCCGGCTCTCCGGAAGGCGGCCTGCTCGAGGCGCAGGAACGGATCGCCGACCTCTCCGGGCCGCTCACAAGCGCCATCCTCGGCATGGGGAGCGACGGTCACACGGCGTCGTTCTTCCCCAAGGGCGACCGGCTCGAGGACGCCCTCGACATGACCGGAAAGCTGCTCGTCGTCCCGATGCGCGCGCCGGCGGCGATGGAGCCACGCATCACCCTCACGCTGCCGATGATTTTGGCCGCGCGGTCGCTGGTGCTGCACATCGAGGGCGACGGCAAGATGGCGACGCTCGAGAAGGCGCTTGCGGGGGACGATCCGCTCGAGATGCCGATCCGCGCGGTGATCGAGCACGCGCCGCGTCCGCTGGAGGTGGTCTGGGCGCCGTGAACGCCCTTCCAGCCCAAACGCCCGAACTCGGAGGTCCGTCATGACCCTCGACCCCCGCATCGCCGCTGTCACCGAGACGATCATCGCTCGCAGCCGCGAAGGGCGCGCGAGCTATCTGGAGCAGATCGAGCGCGCCGCGGCGGCGGGGCCGCATCGCGCCGCGCTGTCTTGCGGCAATCTCGCTCATGGCTTCGCCGGCTGCGGCCCAGACGACAAGGCGGCGCTCAAGGCCCAACGGGTTCCGAACGTCGCGGTCGTCACGGCCTACAACGACATGCTCTCGGCGCATCGCCCCTATGAGCGCTACCCGGAACTGATCCGCTCCGCGGCGCGCGCAGCCGGCGCGGTCGCTCAGGTCGCGGGCGGCGTGCCGGCGATGTGCGACGGCGTCACGCAGGGGCAGCCCGGCATGGAGCTCAGCCTGTTCTCGCGCGACGTCATCGCGCTGGGCACGGCGGTCGCGCTCAGCCACGACATGTTCGACGCTGCGCTCTACCTCGGCATCTGCGACAAGATCGTGCCGGGCCTGGTGATCGGGGCGCTGGCTTTCGGCCATCTGCCCGCGATCTTCGTTCCCTCAGGTCCGATGCCGACCGGCATCTCGAACGACGAGAAGGCGCGCGTCCGGCAGCTCTACGCCGAAGGCAAGGTCGGACGCGCCGAGTTGCTCGAGTCGGAATCGGCGAGCTATCACTCGCCCGGCACATGCACCTTCTATGGCACGGCCAACTCGAACCAGATGCTCATGGAGATCATGGGCCTGCACCTGCCCGGCTCGAGCTTCGTGCCGCCCGACACGCCGCTGCGCGACGCGCTCACCCAGGCGGCCGTACGCCAGGCGCTGGCGATCACGCGCGCCGCGAACGGCTATGCGCCGATCGGCAGGGTTCTGGACGAGAAGGCCTTCGTGAACGGCATCGTCGGGCTGAACGCGACCGGCGGCTCGACCAACCACGCGATCCACCTGATCGCGATGGCGAAAGCCGCCGGCGTGACGCTCACCTGGGACGACTTCGACCGTCTGTCGGCCGCAACTCCCCTGCTCTGCCGCATCTATCCGAACGGCTCGGCCGACGTGAACCACTTCCATGCGGCGGGCGGCATGCAGTTCCTGATCCGGGAGCTTCGCCGCGCCGGACTGCTGCATGACGACGTGCTGACCGTCTTGGGCCACGGCCTCGCCGACTACGAGAAGGAGCCGGTGCTGGCGGGCGGCGACATCGTCTGGCGCGAGACCGACGCTGCAAGCCGCGACCAGAGCGTGCTTCGCCCTATGGCGCAGCCTTTTGATCCCGAGGGCGGCCTTAGGCTGCTCGACGGCAATCTCGGCCGCGCGGTCATCAAGGTGTCGGCGGTCAAGCGGGACCGCTGGACGATCGAGGCGCCGGCGCGCGTGTTCTCCTCCCAGGATGCGCTGGAGGCGGCGTTCCGCGCCGGCGAACTCGATCGCGACGTCGTCGCGGTCGTGCGGTTCCAGGGTCCGAAGGCGAACGGCATGCCCGAGCTGCACCGGCTGACGCCTGCGCTCTCTGTCCTGCAGAACCGCGGACATCGCGTCGCGCTGGTCACCGACGGGCGAATGTCGGGCGCATCCGGCAAGGTGCCGGCGGCGATCCACGTCACGCCAGAGGCCGCCCATGGCGGACCGATCGCGCGCATCCGCGACGGCGACGTGATCCGCGTGGACGCCGAGGCCGGCGTGCTCGAGGTCAGGGTCCCGGCTGCGGAGTTCGAAGCGCGCGCGCCGGTGTTCGAGGAGACCGAGCCGCAGTTCGGCATGGGCAGAAACCTTTTCGCCGCCTTCCGCGCCGCCGTGGGCTCGGCGGAACAGGGCGCGAGCGCCATTTGACGCCCTGCCGAACACGGAAGCTCGGGAGACAGGAATGACCTCAGCCCGCGACGCGATTTTCGAGCGGCTGGCCGCTCACCGGCGCGACATAGAGCGCGTGCCGCTGAGGCAGATGTTTGCGGACGACCCGCACCGCTTCGCGCGTCTCTCGGTCAAGCTCGACGACCTGCTGTTCGACTACTCGAAGACGCGCGTCACGCCGGAGACGATCGCGCTGCTCGTCGAACTCGCGCGCGCCTGCGACCTGGAAGGCCGCCGCGACGCGATGTTCTCCGGCGCCAAGATCAACACGACCGAGGGCCGCGCCGTCCTCCACACCGCGCTCCGCGCTCCGGAGGACGCCCACATCCTCGTCGACGGCCATGACGTCATGCCGGAGATCTTGGCCGAGCGGCGCAAGGCCGCGCAGTTCGCCGAGGCTGTCCGCAGCGGCGCCTTGATGGGCGCGACCGGCGAGCGTTTCTGCGACATCGTCAACATCGGCATCGGCGGCTCGGATCTCGGTCCAGCGATGGCCGCTCTGGCGCTCGGCCCCTACACCCAGGCAGGCCTGCGCGGGCACTTCGTCTCGAACGTGGACGGGGCGCATGTGACGGACACGCTGAGGCATCTCGACCCGGCGCGGACCCTGGTTCTTGTCGCCTCCAAGACCTTCACGACGCTCGAGACGATGGCGAACGCGCACGCCGCCCGCGGCTGGCTGGTCGGGGCGCTCGGCGAAGCCGCCGTCGGCGCGCATTTCGCGGCGATCTCGACCAATGTCGAGGCGGTCGAAGCATTCGGCATGTCCGAGGAGCGCATGTTCCGCTTTTGGGACTGGGTCGGCGGCCGCTACTCGATCTGGTCGGCCATCGGCCTCTCGCTGACGATTCTGATCGGCGCCCAGAACTTCCAGGCGTTCCTGCACGGCGGCCGCGATGTCGACGAGCACTTCCGCGACGCGCCGCTCGACCGCAACATTCCGGCCCTGATGGGCCTGCTCGGCGTCTGGCACCGCAACGTCTGGGGCTTCGCCACCCATGCCGTGCTGCCGTACGACCAGCGGCTCGCCCGCTTCCCGGCCTATCTCCAGCAGCTCGACATGGAGTCGAACGGCAAGCGTGTCACGCTCGACGGCGCGCCGGTCGAACGCGCGACCGGGCCGATCGTGTGGGGCGAGCCCGGCACCAATGGGCAGCACGCCTTTTACCAGCTGCTCCACCAGGGCACGGACGTCGTCCCGGCCGACATCCTGATGGCCGCCCTGCCGCATGAGAACGTCGGCGACCAGCACGCGATGCTGCTCGCGAACGCGCTCGCGCAGGGCGAGGCCTTCATGAAGGGGCGCACGACCGAAGAGGCGGCTGAGCAGCTTCGCGGCGGCGGAAAGAGCTTGGCGCAGGCGGAGGCGCTCGCGCCCCACAAGACTTTCCCCGGCGACCGCCCGACTTGCGCGTTCGCCTACCGGACGCTCGACCCGCGCGCGCTCGGCCGGCTTATCGCACTCTATGAACACAAGGTGTTCACCCAGGGCGTGATCTGGGGGATCAACTCCTTCGACCAGTGGGGCGTCGAACTGGGGAAGGAGCTAGCCTCGCGCCTGATCCCGGTGATGAAGGGCGAAGCCGGAACGGAAGGACTCGACGCGTCCACCCGCGGCCTGGTCGATCACCTGCTCGCCCTGCAGGAGCAGAGCAGATGACGCGCAGAGCTTCGGGAGGCGCCGCCATCCTTCTGGCGACCCTCTCTGCGCCGGTCTGGGGGTCGCGCCCGGCCGAAGCCGCGCCGCCGACGCTCGTGGTCACCCATGAGGGTCCGTACAAAGCGGTGGCCGAGTGCAGCTACGCGAGGCTTGCGGCGCGCCATCAGGGCGTCACCCGCTCGACCCTCGAGAGCCTCGGGCTTGTCGAGGTCACGGAAGAGGTCGGCGGCTCGCGAGTCTGGTCGATCGGCTTCGTCGACGCCGGATCCAAGAGCACACAGGTCGAGGTCAGGATGAGCTCGCTCGACGCCGCGGAGGCGCGCCGGCTAGCGGACGAGATTTCCGTCTGCGGCGGCGACTGATAAGTGCTAGGTGACGGGGCGGCTTGACTTCTCGTCTTCGCGCCCGCACATGTCTTCTATCGCTCACGACAGCGATACCTCGCGTCCAGGCCGCGTGACGCCGGCACTAGCCGGACCTGCCGGGCGCCTCAGAACCCTCATCGACAGCCCAGATCACGCGGGGCGCGTCTCAACGCACCCGCCATAGCTGTGCGCCCATTCGAGGCGCGGCGGCCGATGGCTGCATCCGGAAGACCAAACTTGACCAAATTCACCGATCTCGGCCTGTCCGCGCCCGTCCTCGAGGCGCTGGCGGCGGAAGGTTACGAGACCCCCACCCCGATTCAGGCGCAGGCGATTCCGATCGTGCTGGCTGGCCGCGACCTTATGGGCATCGCCCAGACCGGCACCGGCAAGACGGCCGCCTTCGCGCTGCCCATCATCGAGCGGCTCGCCGCCAATCCGCGGGTCGCCCCGCGTCGCGGCTGCCGCGTGCTCGTCCTGTCGCCGACCCGTGAGCTCGCGAGCCAGATCGCCGAGAGCTTCCAGTCCTATGCGCGCAACCTGAAGCTCTCGGTCGCCGTCGTGTTCGGCGGCGTCGCGGCTGGTCCGCAGGTCCGCAAGCTCTCCGGCGGCGTCGACATCCTCGTCGCCACCCCGGGCCGGCTGCTCGACCACATCGACGGCAAGATGCTGCGGCTCGACCAGGTCGAGCACTTTGTGCTCGACGAGGCCGACCAGATGCTGGACCTCGGCTTCATCCACGCCATCCGCCGCATACTGCCGATGCTGCCGCACCGCCGGCAGACGCTGTTCTTCTCCGCAACCATGCCGAAGGCGATCAAGGAGCTCGCGGACGCCATGCTCCGCGATCCGGCGACCGTGGCGGTGACGCCGGTGGCTAAGACCGCCGATCGGGTCGAGCAGAGCGTCATCTTTGTTGAGCAGTCGGGCAAGAAGGCGATCCTTGCCGAAATCCTCCGCGCGCCGAACCTCGGCCGGGCGCTTGTCTTCACGCGCACCAAACATGGGGCCGACAAGGTGGTTCGCCAGCTCAGCGAAGCCGGCATCGATTCCGCCGCGATCCATGGCAACAAGAGCCAGGCTCAGCGCGAGCGCGCGCTCGGCTCCTTCCGGACGGGACATCTCCGGGTGCTGATCGCGACCGACATCGCGGCCCGCGGCATCGACGTCGACGGCGTCACCCATGTGGTGAACCACGACATTCCGAATGTTCCCGAGTCCTATGTTCACCGCATCGGCCGGACCGCGCGCGCGGGCGCCGACGGACTGGCGATCTCGCTCGTCGCGAATGACGAGCGCGCCTATCTGCGGGACATCGAGCGGCTGATCCGGCAGTCGATCCCGGCGACGGACCGGAGGTCGGAGGCCGGCAAGGCCGAGCCGGAGGGCGATGGCGCAGCCTCGCAGAAGAACCAGCGACAGGGCGGCCGCCCGCAGGGGCAGCAGCGGCCGGCCGGCGGCGGACGTCCGCACCAGGGCCGTGGCGGCCGTGGCGGCGGAGCGCCCGGCGGCGGCGAGCAGCGCCGCGGTCATGGCGGCGCCGAAGCGCAGGGTCGCCATCGTCCGGACGGACGCCGCGCCGACGGCAGCCGCGCCGATGGCGAGATGTCCGGCATGCCGTTCATGCAGAAGCCGGGCCGGCCTGCCGGCCAGCGGCCCCGTCGCGGCGGTCGTCCCGAGGGTCGCCGCTCTGCCGACCAGGGCTGATCGGGCCTCAGAACCAAAGGCGCGGGCGCTCGTCGCCCGCGCCTTTTTTGTTCGGCGATCGGCCGCCCGTCGACGGGTCCGCGGATCTTGCGCCTGCCGCAGCGTCCGCTAGCTTCGCGGCCCGTTTCCGAGGTGCGCCGATGACCGAGCAGAGCGAAGCCGTCACCGCCGCCGTCGTCGTCATCGGCGACGAGGTGCTTTCCGGCCGCACGCGCGACACCAACAGCGGCCACATCGCCGAGACGCTGACCCGCCTCGGCGTCGATCTGCGCGAGATTCGCGTCGTGCCGGACGAGCAGCCGGCGATCGTCGAGGCGGTGAACGCGCTTCGCGCCCGCGTCACCTATGTGTTCACCACCGGCGGCATCGGGCCGACCCATGACGACATCACGGCCGACGCCGTCGCGGTCGCGTTCGGCGTCGGCATCGATCACGACCCGCGCGCCGTCGCGATGCTGCAGGAGCGTTTCTCGGGTCCCGGCGAGCTCAACGAGGGCCGGCTGCGGATGGCCCGCATACCCTTCGGGGCCGAATTGATCGCGAACCCGATCTCCAAAGCGCCGGGCTTCCGGCTGGAGAACGTGATCGTCATGGCGGGCGTGCCGGCGATCATGCGCGCCATGCTGGACGAGGTCGCGCCGACGCTGAAGACCGGTGAGCCGATCCTCAGCGAGACCGTCAGGGCCGACGCCAAGGAGGGCGACGTGGCGACGCCGCTGGCGGCCGTCCAGCGCGCCCATCCCGACGTCGCGATCGGCAGCTATCCGTTCATGGACGGAGGCCGCTTCAACACCAATCTGGTGATCCGCTCACGCAAGCCCGAAGCGCTTGCGGCCGCCAGGGCGGCGGTGATCGAGATGCTCGCCGGGCTTCCGCGGAGCTGACCCCATCTGGCGCCGCCTGCCGCTCGTGCTATGCCGGTGCGGCGCGGACGTGGCGAAACCGGTAGACGCACGAGACTTAAAATCTTGCGCCGCAAGGCGTGCGGGTTCGACTCCCGCCGTCCGCACCAGGCTTTGCTTGAAGACAGCATAGTGGGCGAGCGAATGGCTGAGCCGATCGAGTTCTTCTTCGACTTCGCGTCCGGCTATTCCTATTTCGCCGCGACAGAGATTGACGAGCTCGCCGCGCGCCATGGCCGCAGCGTGCGGTGGCGGGCCTTCAGCCTCGGGTCCTCCTTCAAGGTCACGGACGCCAAGCCCCTCACCCGCACGCCGCTGAAGGCGGAGTACGCGGCGCTCGACTGGGCGCGCATCGCCCGGCTGAAGGGGCTGGAGTTTGCGATGCCGGTGGACCATCCGCACGCCGGCATGCCGGCGCTTCGCGGGTTCTACTGGCTCGACGCGCAGGATCCGGCCCTCGCCGTTCGGTTCGCCAAAGAGGTCTTCCGCCACTACTTCGCAGAGGGACTGGCGATCGACGACGCCGCGGCGGTCGCCGAGGTCGCGCGGTCGCTGGGCGCCGATCCGTCCGCCTTTGTCGCCGCCGTCGCCAGTCCCGAGCTGAAGGCCAAAGCGCGCGCCGCCGGCGAGGACGCCGTCGGCCGCGGGGTTTTCGGCGCGCCATGGCTGATCGTCGACGGCGAGCCATACTGGGGCTGGGATCGGTTGCCCATGGTCGAGCGCAAGCTGGCCGAGACCGGCGCCTCCGAGGCGCGCTGAAGCGGCAGGCGCGGACGGATTTCCGCCGCGCCTCACAACCTCGCGCCGTGACGTTTTCGCGCGTGACGTTTGTTGCGGCGCAGCGCTAGTCTCTTCAGGACTCGTGCGGCTTGACGCGTCGGCGGGTCTTCGACGCACACCCGCGCACGAGCGTCGCCCATGCGGTCACGCCTCTCCCTCGCCGCCGCCCTCGCCAGCCTCCTGGCGGCCGCGCCGGCGCACGCCTCCGGCATCGTGGAGCGCGGCCTCACGGCGCCAAGCCGGGCCCTCGGCCACCCGATCCACTACAATCTCTACCTTCCCGCCAAGTCGCCTCCTCCCGGGGCCCGGTGGCCGGTTCTCTACCTGCTGCATGGCGGCGGACCCGGAGAAGCGGACTGGCTCGACGCCGGCGGTCTCGCCTTCACCATGGACAAGGCCGTGGCGTCAGGCGCGTTGCCGCCGACCGTGGTGGTCATGCCGTTCGCCGGCGACAGCTGGTACGTCAACAATCGCGATCCGGGCGGCGCGGGCGCGATGGAGACGGCGCTCACGCGCGACCTGGTCGACGCCATCGACGCCAAGCTGCCCACCGCCGACTGCCGGCAGGGACGCGCCGTCGCGGGCCTCTCCACCGGCGGATACGGGGCCCTGCTGTTCGCGTTCGATCACCCCTCCCTCTATGGAGCGGCGATCAGCCTCTCGGGCAGCATCTCTCCGCCGATCGGGCCGCAGATGAAGGCGCGGCTGCGCCGCGCGGAGCGGCTTTACGACGGCGCCTTCGGCAGGCCGTTCCGGTTCGCGCGCTTCAACGCGATGAACCTGTTTCCGCGCGTGCCGCTTCTCGGCGTCGGCCTGAAGCCGAAGCCCGCCGTTTACCTCGACGCGGGCGACCAGGATCCGAGCGGCATCGTCCAGGGCACGACGGAGCTCCATCTCGCCCTGCTTCGCCGCGGCGTCGACAGCACCTTGCGGATCGTCGGGGGCCGGCACGAATGGGCGCTCTGGAAGCGCGAGCTCGTACCGGCGTTGGCCTGGCTCGCGCCGCGCCTGGACGCGACCTGCGGACAGCCGGTCGCGGCGGCCAAGACCGGCGACGCCGACTGAGGCCTCGTCAGGCGGTCGTGAGCTCGAGCGCCTTCTCGAAGACGATCAGGCCGGTAAGACAGTCCTCCATCGCCCGCCGGGCGCGCGGTCGCGGGCAATCGAGCGCCTTCGCGACCGTTTCCAGCCGATGATTGGGCACGTCCTTCACCCGCGACTGCGCAAACCGCATGGCGCAGACGGTGGTTGGCGGCGGGGTCAGACCTACGCGCTCGGCCTCGGCGACCAGGAAGGCGTTGTCGAAACCGATATTGTAGGCGACGAGCGGATCGTCCCCGACGAACGCGAAGAACCTGTCGAGCGCGTCCTTCGGCTCGGGCGCTTCCGCAAAGGCGGCGTCGTCGAGGCCCGTCATGGCCCGGACGAAGGCCGGGATCGGCCGGTCCGGTTTGACCAGCGTCTGGAACGCCTCCACCTCGCCGCTCGCGCGATCGAAGCGCAACGCGGCGATCTCGATGATGCGGTCCCGCTTCGGCGTCAGGCCTGTGGTCTCCAGATCGAAGAACACATAAGGCGTCTGGCCGGCGGCGATGCTTTCGAGTGGCGTCGACATGCGTGAACCTGAGACTCGCGAGCGGGAGCGTTAAGGTTAGTCCCTAGTTCCTACGCAATCGGAAACCCCACGGAAAGCGCGGCTTTTCGGAAAGGCGGTTGCGTGGCATAGGCTCCGGCCATGTCTCACAACAGTTTTGGTCACCTGTTCCGCGTCACGACGTTCGGCGAGAGCCACGGCCCCGCCATCGGCGCCGTGGTCGACGGCTGCCCGCCACGCCTGACGTTCAGCCGCGACGACGTGCAGGCTGCGCTCGACCGTCGCCGGCCCGGCCAGTCGCGCTTCACCACCCAGCGCAAGGAGCCGGACGAGGTCGAGATTCTGTCCGGCGTGATCGAGGCCGAAGAGGGCCGGCTGACGACCACCGGCACCCCGATCGCGCTGCTGATCCGCAATGTCGACCAGCGCTCGAAGGACTACTCGAACATCGCCCAGAGCTACCGGCCTGGCCACGCCGACTACGCCTATGAGGCGAAATATGGCGTGCGCGACCATCGCGGCGGCGGGCGGTCGTCCGCGCGCGAGACGGCGAGCCGCGTCGCGGCCGGCGCGATCGCGCGGCTCGTGATCCCCGGCGTCACCATCAGGGGCGCGCTGGTCGCGATGGGCGGGATCGAGATCGACCGGGCGCGCTGGGACTGGTCGGCGGTCGATGCGAACCCGTTCTTCTGCCCGGACCCGGTCGCGGCCAAGGAGATGGAAAGCTACCTCGACGGCATCCGAAAGGCCGGCTCGTCGGTCGGCGCCACGATCGAGATCGTCGCCGAAGGCGCTCCTGCGGGGCTTGGAGCCCCGATCTACGGCAAGCTCGATTCCGATCTTGCTGCTGCGCTGATGAGCATCAACGCGGTGAAGGGCGTGGAGATCGGGGCCGGAATGGCCGCATCCCGGCTCACCGGCGAGCAGAACGCCGACGAGATGCGGCTCGGCGGCGACGGCAGACCTGTCTTCCTGTCGAACAACGCCGGCGGGGTTCTCGGCGGGATCTCCACGGGTCAGCCGATCGTGGCGCGGTTCGCGGTCAAGCCGACCTCCTCGATCCTGACGCCGCGGCGTTCGATCGACCGCGGCGGCGCCGAGGTCGACGTTTCCACCAAGGGTCGTCACGACCCCTGCGTCGGCATCCGCGCCGTGCCTGTGGGCGAAGCCATGATGGCCTGCGTTCTGGCCGACCACACGCTTCGTCACCGCGGGCAGATCGGAGCGCTGGCGTGAACTGCCCGCGTCCGAAGCGCGCGCCCCCGCCCCGGCGCCAAAGAACGTCATGCGCGCGGCTCAAAAACGCGATACGCAATCGCGGCGCGACGGATTCGTCCGGAGATCCAAACGGATGCCCGGATCGTATCCACCGCCACGAAGCCGCCGCTTAAGCGACGGCCGTACCTGACTTCTGTAAACCGCCGGCGCGAATTGCAGTCCTCGCGCCGGCGGCTTTTTTAGGTCAGGCCTGCCGGCTCTCGAACAGGTTCCCGGCGACCTCGCGCACGGTCGGCGGACGGCGCTCGACAAAGGGCAGCGGCCGGCAGACCGCCATAGCGGCGAGCCCCACGCGCGCGGTCAGCAGGCCGTTCAACACGCCCTCGCCTAGCCGCGCCGACAGTTTCGCCGCGAGCCCGTGGCCGAGCATCTGCTCCAGCAGTCCATCGCCGACCCCCATGCCGCCGGTGACCGCGAGATGCGCCCCGACATGCCGCGCGAGCTTCAGAAAGCCGAGCATGCCGGGACGTCCGCCATAGATCGCGCCGACCCTCCGGATCAGGCGCGTCGTCTCGACCAGCACGACCGCGAGATCGACCAGCGCGCGCGGCGAAACGGCGGTGATGACGGACACCCGCTTCGCGGCCGCCGCGATCGCCCGGGTCGCCTCCCGGTCGAGCGGGTCCATCAGTTCGCGCTCCGCGATGCGCAGGCGATCGGACCCATCGATGATCTCGTTCGCGTGCGTCGCCACGGCCGCGCGGGCGCGCGCCGTCTCCGGACGACCCGCATAGAGCGCCACGGCCTCCGCCACGACCTTCCGGGCCTTCGCGTCGTCGTCCGCGCTGTGGGCCTCCTCGGCCGCGACCCGAAGATCCTCGATCTTGTTGAGCCGCAGCAGAGCCGTGACCTCGCGAAAGACGATCGCGAGCGCGGCGAATCCCGCCGCCGCCGCCAGAGCGAGCGCGATCCAGCCCAGCCAGTCGGATCGCGCGAAAAGGTCTTCGACGACACGCGTGGCCCACAGGCCGAACGCGAGGCTGCCGAGCCCGCCCAGCGCGCCCCAGAACAGCTTGCCGAGCGAAAACCCGCGCCGGCGCGGCTTCACCTTTGCGGCGGCAGGCTCCTGCAGCGTCTCGAAGGCGTCCGGCTGCTGGGTCAGCACCACGCCGCCGCGCGCCGTCGAAGTCTCCTCGTCGGGCGCGGCCAGCGTGACGCCCGGATCGTTCAGGCGAAACGCCGCGGGTCTGCGGGGAGCGTCGGTCATGGTCTTCGAAACCCGCTGTGCGGCGTCACTTCAGAGCGTCGCCGATAAGGAATTCGAGCGTCCGGTCCAGCCGGATGTGCGGCAATTGCGGCGGGCGCTCCGAAACCGGAAGCAGCGGCGGGCGGAACTTGATGAATCGCAGGTCTCCTCCGGCTTCGTCATGGGCGCGGCCGCGATAGCCGCCGCTCCGCAGCGCGACCTCCGGATCCGCCGGCAAGTCGCCCGGGAAAACCGCGATCTCCTCCTCGCCATCGAAGATCTGGTCGCCGGAGCGCTCGCCCTTCTCGGGCACGCCGATGATCACTGGCAGTTCGTCGCGGCCCTGGCGGGCGCTCGCCTCGCGCGTCGCCCGGACGGCCGCAAGGGCGACGACGTCGACCGCCGCGCCGCCGAACTCGGCGCGCTCGATCGCCCGCGCCACCAGCCGACGAAGAATCGCTTCCAGCCGGTCATGGCTGGTGTGGTGAAGATGGTCCGCCTTCGTGGCGGCGAACAGGAGCTTGTCGACGCGGGGACGGAACAGGCTCGAAAGCCAGGAATTGTGACCGTGCCGAAAGGCCGAAAGCACGTCGGTCAGCGCCGTCTCCAGATCCGCCACCGCTTCCGGTCCGGCGTTCAGCGCCGCGAGCGCGTCGACCAGAACGATCTGCCGATCGAGTCGCGCGAAATGGTCGCGGAAAAACGGCCGCACGACGTGCGAGCGATAGGCCTCATATCGGCGCTCCATCATCGCCCAGAGCGAATTCAACGGCGCTTCGCCGGTCTCCGGGAGGGCGAGCGGCGCAAATGTCAGAGCGGGGCTGCCTTCGAGGTCGCCCGGCATCAGGAAGCGCCCCGGCGGCAGCGTCGATAGCGCCACCCGCTCGTTGCGGCCGGCCCGCAGATAGGCAGTGAAGCGGGAGGCGGCCTCGCGCGCGGCGCTCTCGTCTTCCGGCGCGGTTGGATCGAGGGTCGCAAGATGCGCCCGCCATGCGGCGGCGATCGGCGCCCGGGTCGGCCCCTCGCTCGAGGCGATCGTCCGCGCGCTCCAGGTCCGGAAATCCTGCCCGAGCAGCGCGAGATCGAGCAGCCACTCGCCCGGATAGTCGACGATGTCGAGCGTCAGCCGCCGGCCACCCCGGGTCCCGCCGAAAAAGCCCGGGCTCTCGAACTCGACGATCACCCGGAGTTCCGAGATGCGCCTTGTGGATTCCGGCCAGCTGCGCTCGGGGCCCGTCAGGGCGCGCAGATGCGTCTCGACCTCGAACCGGGGCACCGCGTCGTCCGGCTGCGGCGCAAGCCGCGCGCCCGCGAGCCGGCCCTGCGCATAGGCCCGAAAGGCCGGCAGACGGCCGCCATGCACCAGCGCCTGTACCAGCGCCGTCAGGAAGACAGTTTTGCCGGCGCGCGACAGGCCGGTGACGCCGAGCCGGATCGTGGGATCAAGCGCGCCGGCGGCGGCCTCCGCCAGACTGCGCGCGACGATCCGCGCCTCGTCCAGAAGCCCCTCGAATCTCATTCGTCGCCATCTTTCAGGATCTTGGGCGTCATCGTTCTGGCGAGCCGCGCTTCGCCAAAGGCTGTTGCGCTCCATTCACCCGCGGGGAGATCGAGGACGGCGACGCCGGCGGTCGGCAGAGCTTCGAGCTGCTCTTTTGACCCGTCACGCGCGTCTTTTGTCGCAAGCATTTCTACGAATTGCCCCAACCCGGGATTGTGCCCGACGATGATCAGCGTTCCGGCGTCGCCGCCAGCCCTACGCGTCAAGGCGAGCAACGTCTCCGGCGAGGCCCCATAGATGCCCCCTTCAAAGCGGACCTCCGGCGCGTCTTCGAAGGCTTCGCTTGCGAGCTCCCAGGTCGCCCGTGCGCGCGCCGCGGTCGAGCACAGCGCGACATCAGGGCGCAGACCATTCGCGGCGAGCCAGCGACCCATGGCGGCCGCAGCGGCGCGCCCGCTCTCGACGAGGCCACGCTCATGATCCGACAACCCGTCGGGAGGCTCGGCTTTGGCGTGGCGAAACAAGATCAGGCGACGCATGAGGCTCCTTGTCGGCAGGAGAGCGAGGCTGCGCCGCGCGCAAGCGAGGTGGGCGCCGTCGTCCGATTTCTCAACCCTGTTTCTTTACCGGTTGGAAACCGTTCCGCGCGCTCCTTAATTGTGCGGTGCGGTGAACGCCGGATGAACGTCCCGTTCGGCATGAGTTCAAAGCCCGCGCGCAAGACTTCCACCGTGGCTCGGAAGCCACGCTCAACCTCGAAAAACTTCGTAGCGAATGTTGAACCTTGAGCGCCCAACTTCCGACAACAGCGAAGCGCAGCAATTAAGGGACGGCCCGCGGCGTAACGGCGGGCTCGGAGCGTGAAGTCATCATGTCGAGCATCATGGAACAATACGAGCAACGTGCCAGCGGCTCCTTCGCTACGGCGATCGACGTCGTTCATCTGAACCGCCAGACGATGGGCGATCGCTCGCTTGAGCGTGAAGTCCTGGAGCTTTTTCGTCGTCAGGCCAGGATCCTGCTTTTCCGGTTCGAGAACCTGACGAATCCAGCCGAGCGGGCCGATGTAGCGCACACGCTGAAGGGCTCGGCCCGCGGCGTCGGCGCCAACCGGGTCGCCTTCGCGGCGGAGGAGCTGGAGCGCGCGGCGAAGGCGCGCGAGTCGACCGGCAAGGCGCTGGCCGAGCTCGCCGAAGCGATCGCCGAGGTCACTTCCGCGATCGAGCTGCGTTTCGGCCTCGACCGCTGATCGTCCCAGCCTGAACCTGCCTGCACGGGGCGCGCCCGCCGTTCTGGCGCGTCCGGCGGAAACGTTCTAGACAGCCGGCGCGCCGCCGACGCGCCGCGTCACGCGCGGGTCGGCGCCCTCCACTGCTGCGGCGACGATTCATGGCGAAGATCACTTTCATCGATCCGGCCGGCGACCAGCGCGTCGTCGAGGCGGAAACCGGCTCCACTGTGATGGAGGCGGCGATCCGTAACGACGTTCCCGGGATCGACGCTGAATGCGGCGGCGCATGCTCATGCGCGACATGTCACGTCTATGTCGACGAGCAATGGACGGAGAAGGTCGGCGGTCCGGAGCCGATGGAAGAGGACATGCTGGACTTCGCATATGACGTCCGGCCAAACAGCCGCCTGTCCTGCCAGATCAAGATCACGCCCGAGCTCGACGGCCTCGTCGTCGCGACGCCGGAGCGGCAGGGCTGAACCTTCGCTGGTGCGGTAAACCCGGCATTATCATTTTGCGCAGCAACATCGGCCCTGCATCCGGCGGGGGCTGAGCGTGAAAATCGTCATCGTCGATCCGAGCAGGGTCGTGCTGAGGCTGGTCGCGGCGCCGCTGGAGCAGGCGGGACACGAAACCCTCCTGTTCACCGACGCTTCAGCGGCTTTGAGCCACATCCGGGGCGATCTGGCGGTCGACGCCCTGTTCACCAGCCTCCAGCCGCACGGCATGAACGGGCTCGAGCTCTGCCGGCAGGCGCGGACGCTCGCCGGCTCACGCCGACCGCTTTACGTGCTCGTGATGTCCTCATCGTCCGAACGCAGCACCATCATCGAGGCGCTCGACAGCGGGGCTGACGACTTCATCGGCAAGCCGCCCGCGCCCGAAGAGCTTTTGGCCCGCCTTCGCGTCGCCTCACGGGTCGCGGGCATGCAGAGCGAGCTGATCCGCCTCGCGACGATCGACGCCCTGACCGGGACGCTCAACCGCCGCGCCTTTTTCGAGGCGGCGGCCGATTTCCCGCGTTCCAACGATGCGCTCGACGCGGTCGCGATCTTCGACATCGACCGCTTCAAGCAGATCAACGACACCTATGGCCACGCCGCAGGAGACGTCGCGATCCAGGCGGTGGCGAACGTCGCCCGCGACAGAGCCGAAACCGTCGGCCGCCTGGGCGGCGAGGAGTTCGGGATCCTGCTGCCCGGGTGCTCCGTGAAGGACGCGGCTTCGCTCTGCGAGGCGATGCGGATCGCGGTCGCGGCGACAAGCCTGCCGCAGATCGACGCCGACCTGAAGGTGACGTGCAGCTTCGGCGCCGGCGAGTGGCGGCGCGACGAAAGCATCGACGAGGCGTTGAAGCGCGCCGACGTCGCGCTGTACGCGGCGAAATCCGGCGGTCGCAATCGCGTCATCGCCGCGACCGCGCCTCTTGGCGACGCGGCCGCCATGACGGTCTCCTCGCCCGCGCAGCCCCGGCGCTTCGCGCACGCCTGACCGGGCCGAGGTTCCACGCCGTCCGGGCGGCGCTATAGTGGCCACGGGAGCGCGCCTCCCTCGCCCCGCCAGTTCTCTCCCGGACCGTCATGACCGAAACCATCAAGACCGACGCCGTCATCGTCGGAGCCGGCCCCGTCGGGCTCTTCGCCGTCTTCGAGCTCGGCCTGCTCGACATCCGCGCGCACGTCATCGACATCCTCGACCGCCCGGGCGGCCAATGCGCGGAGCTCTATCCGGAGAAGCCGATCTACGACATTCCGGCCCTGCCGGTGGTCACCGGACAAGGCCTAACGGACAATCTGCTCGAGCAGATCAAGCCGTTCAGTCCGACCTTCCACTTCTCGGAGATGGTGACCGGCTTCGAGCATCTGCCCGACGACCGGTTTCTGCTGACCACCGACGGCGGCAAACGATTCGACACGAAGGTCGTGGTGATCGCCGCTGGCGGGGGCTCGTTCCAGCCGAAACGTCCGCCGATTCCCGGGGTGGAGGCGTTCGAGGGCAAGTCTGTGCACTATGCGGTGCGCAGGATGGAGGCGTTCCGCGGCCGCCGGGTGCTGATCGTGGGCGGCGGCGACTCGGCGCTCGACTGGACGCTGAATCTCGCCCCGGTGGCGGGACGCGTCACCCTGCTCCACCGGCGCGACGCATTCCGCGCCGCCCCCGACAGCGTCAACAAGATGCGCGCACTGGTCGAGGCCGGCGTGATCGACCTGACGCTCGGCCAGGCGGTCGAACTGATTGGCGAGGACGGGGTCCTCGAGGCTGTCCGGGTGAAGCGCGACGACGGCTCGACGCACGAGATCGCCACCGACGACATGCTGCCCTTCTTCGGCCTAACGATGAAGCTCGGGCCGATTGCGGACTGGGGCCTCCAGCTCGACGAGAATCTGGTGCCGGTCGACACCGAGAAATTCGAGACCACTACGCCCGGCGTGTTCGCAATCGGCGACATCAACGCCTATCCGGGCAAGCTGAAGCTCATCCTGTCCGGCTTCCACGAGGCGGCTCTGATGGCGCAGGCGGCGGCGCGCCGGATCGATCCGCAGCGGCGGATCGTCTTCCAGTACACGACCTCTTCCAGCAGCCTTCAGAAGAAGCTCGGCGTCGCCTGAAGCCCCGGCCGCCGTCCCGATCGGAGACTCGCGCCCGCCCCTACCCGGTCGCCGCGCGGCGAAGATGGTGAACAAGCCGTTAACGACGTTTGCCAATCGGCGGATTCCAAGGTTCTCTTAGAAGGTGATGCTCGTTAGCATCGCCGCTGCGGAAATGCCGTCTGTGCTGGCGCGAGCACGGGCGGAAGGGGGGAACGATCGTCAGAAAAGTCTTCACTCGTCTCGGCAAAGCCCTGAGGCGAGAGAGGATTTCGACGGCGGCGGTTCTCACCAAGCGACCGGTTGGTACGGTGTACGGACGCGAGGCGACCGAAAATGGCGAACGTCAATCAGGCTAAGGACCCCGCGGAAGCGGCCCTTTCGGCGATCGAGGAGGCGTTGAACCTCGTCGCGCCTCGCGCGAACGCCACCGTGGAGACCACGGCGAGAGGCCCGGCGGAGCCGGTCGCGCCGCCGCCCGCGAGGCCCGCCGAACCCGCCCTGCCCCCGGTCTCCGCCGACCGGCCCGGTCCGGATCGCTCCGGCCGCCGCGCCCCCGCGAATGACGACGCCCGCTCCTTCGCCCACATCGTCTACGCGCTGCAGCGCAAGCCTTCGCGCGCGCCGTTCGCGCTCGCCACCGTCGCCGCGCTGGTGTGGGCCGGTCTCGGCGCGCTCTACGTGTTCGGCGTGCTCGGCCTCGGCCGTCCTGAGACGAACCTCGCCGACGGCGCCGTCCAGGCGCAGCTGGCCGTCGCCTTCCTGAGCGTCGTAGCGCCCGTCGTGTTCTTCTACATGCTCGCCGTGATGTCCTGGCGCGCGCAGGAGATGCGGCTCGTCGCGCGGTCCATGACCGAGGTCGCGCTCCGCCTGGCGGAGCCGGACACCACCTCCTCGGAAGCGATCACCTCGCTCGGGCAGGCGGTCCGCCGCGAAGTCGCCGCCATGGGCGACGGCATCGAGCGCGCGGTGAGCCGCGCCGGCGACCTGGAATCGCTGGTCCGCGGCGAGGTCTCCACGCTCGAGCGATCTTTCCATGACAATGAGGTGCGCGTCCGCACCCTCATCGCGGACATTCAGGCCCAGCGCGACGCGATCGACGGCAACGCCGAGCGGCTGCGCGAGACGATCGCGGGCGCCCATGACGTCCTGGCGCGCGATCTGAACGCCGCCGCGAGCCTTCTGGCCGTCAACATCACGAACTCGGGCGCGCAGGTCACGAGCGAGCTCGACGCCAGGAGCTCGGAGATCGCTTTGGCGATCCAGCAGGCCGGCGAGAACATGCTGGCCGCTATCGGCGGCCGCGGCGCCGAGATGATCGAGCGTCTGACTTCTAGCGGCGCCGAGGTCGCCCGTGACCTCGACGAGACTGGCCGCCGCATCGTCGAGACGCTCGACGAGCGCGCCGAGGCCGCGCGCCTGGCCCTCGGCGAGTCGGGCGAATCGATGATCCGCGCGATCGAAGAGCGGACGACGCTTGTGGCGGATCGCCTGCAGGCGACCGGCGCCGAATTCGACGAACGCATCCAGCGCACCAGCGCCGAGGCGACCGGCGCGCTCGCCGCGCGCGGCGAGGCCGTGGCGGCCGAGATCGACCGCGTCGGCGGGGCCGTCTCCGAGCAGCTCGCTGAGCGCGTCGAGGCGGTGATCTCCCATCTCGACCGTACGGCGTCCGACCTCACACAGACCTTCACCGAGCGCGCCGGCGACGTGACCTCGTCCGTCGAGGCCGCCGGACGCGACTTCCACCGCGACCTCGCGGAGCGCTCGCGCGAGCTTCTCGACACCCTCGCCCTGCGCGCCGGCGAGCTCACCGCCGCCTTGTCCGAGGCCCGGACCGGAATGGACTCCGACCTTTCGGAGCGCTCGACCGAACTGCTGGAGACGCTCTCGGAGCGGGCGCGGGAGGTCACCGAAGCGTTGGCCGACGCGGGCGCGCATTTCCATGGCTCGATCGATTCCGGCTCGCGCGACATCATCGACGCGCTCGGCGCACGCTCCCGCGAGCTCGTCGAGACGCTCAGCGGCACGGCGGCCTCGGTCACCGACGAGTTCGGCTCGCGCGGCGACAGCGCGATCGAGCGTTTCGTCGCCGCGGCTTCCCGCGTGTCGGAGGATTTCGCCTCGCGCGGCATGCTGTTCAACGATGGCCTCGAGCGCACCGGGCAGCAGCTCTCCGACGCGTTCGCCGAGCGCGCCGACGGCGTGCTGCGGTCGCTGGCCGAGCGGACCGACGAAGCCGCTTCGGGCTTCCGCGCGGTGGGGTCGGACGTCGAGCAGACCTTGGCGGCGCGCGCCACGGAGGTCGCCGACACGTTGCGGGCCGCGAGCGACCGGGCTGTCGAGGCGCTCGCCGCGAGCGGCGGCGACATCACCCGCCGGCTCGACGAGACCAGCGAGAAGGTCGCGAGCGACATCACGCTGCAGGGCGGCGATCTCGCCGAGCGGCTCATCGAGGCGAGCGCGCGCATGCACGAGACGATCGTCGTCAATGGCGGCGAGCTGGAGCGGCGCTTTGTCGAAGACGGCGAACGCATCGCGTCGCTGCTCGAAGCTCAGGGCGAGGACGTCGCGACCCGCATCACCCGCGCAAGCGATCGCGTCCATGAGGCCATTGTGGTGCGCGGCGACGCGATCGAGGGCGACTTCGACGCGGTCGGCGCGCGCATCGTGGCCGCGATCGACGGCCGCGCCGCTGAAGTGCGGGACACGATCGAGTCGGCCGGGGTCACCATTGCGGACGTTCTGTCGGAGCGCAGCGCGATCCTGCTCAATAACCTTGGCGATACCGCCGAGCGCATCCACGAAGTGGTCGTCGTTCGCGGCGCCGAGCTCGAGGATCGTCTGAAGGCGAGCGGCGAACGGCTCGGGGAGACCATCGCGGCCCGCGCTACCGACGCCGAAGCGGCCTTCGGAGTTGCGACCGGCCGCATAACCTCCGGCGTGGAGGACAAGCTCAAGGCCTTCGAGGAGCGGCTCTCCACCACAGGCGCGTCGGTGGCCGACATCATCGCGGATCGCGGCGGCGCTCTGGCCGACACGCTCGGCGAGACTGCCGAGCGGATCCACGAGATCGTCGTCGAACGGGGCTCCGATCTCGAGCGCCGGCTCGCCGCCGCAGGCGAGGACCTCTCCGCCAAGATCGACGCTCGCGCCTCCGCGGCCGAGGCCGCCTTCGGCGCCGCGACAGACCGCATCGGCGCAGGCGTCGAGCAGAAGCTCAAATCTTTCGAGGAGCGCCTCTCCACCACCGGCGCGACGGTGGGCGACATCATCGCGGACCGCGGCGGACAGCTTACCATCGCGATCAGCGACACCGCCGAGCGGATCCACGACGCGATCGTCGTCCGCGGCGGCGACCTGCAGGAGCGGCTCGCGACGGCCGAAGGACGGCTGTTCGAGACCCTGGGAACCCGTGCGAGCGAGGCCGAGGCGGCGTTCGCTGCCGCTCAGGAGCGCGCCGGCTCGGCCTTCGAGCAACGCATCCGCACCTTCGAGAGCCGTTTCGACGCAGCGGGCGCGACGCTCGGGGACCGCCTCGCCGGCGAGATCACCAATGCCGAGCGCATGCTGGGCGACGCCGCCCTGCATGTGGCGCAGCGCCTCGAGGACGGCGCGGCGGCCGCGCGGTCGACGCTGGAGGAATCGGTCACCGATGTCGGCGGCCTGATGGACGCCCGCGTCGCTGCGATCCGCGAGCAGCTCGATCGGGTCGTCGGCGAAATCGACTCCACCGTCGCGCGACGCGGCGAGAAGGTCGGCGAGGCCTTGGCCATGGCGGCTGAAGCCTTCAATGACGCGATCGCCGCCCGCGGCGGAGCGCTCACCCAGTCGCTCGCCAGCCACCTTGCGGGGCTCGAAGAAGCGCTGGACAAGCGCGCTCCGGGGCTCGTGGAGCGTCTCGGCGAGGAAAGCGGCCGGTTCGCGACGCTCATGGCGGAGCGCGTCGGCGAGGCCGAGCGCAAGCTCACCGAAGAAGGCGGCCGCTTCGCCGACATGGTCTCCGACCGCGTCGCAGAGGCCGCCCGCCGGCTCGGCGACGAGACCGGACGCGTCGCTTCCGCCCTCGAAGCGCGACTCGGCGGCTTCGACTCGCGCATCGTCGCCTTCGACGACGCGTCGCGTCAGCATGTCGCGAGCCTCGACCAGCGCATCGAGCAGGTCGGTCAGCAGATCGCTGGCCAGATCGGCGCGTTCGACGAGCGCGTGACGCTGCTGGACGATCAGATCGCCCGGCTCGATGGCGCCATGGTCGGCCGCGTCGCCGCGATCGACACCAAGGTCAGCGCCATCGACGAGACCGTCGGGGTGCACATCGGACAGATCGACGGCAAGATCGCCACCCTCGACCGCATCATCGGCGAGCGGCTCGGAGCCTTCGATGCGCGCGTTTCCAAGCTCGACGGGGCGCTCGGCGAGCGGCTCTCGACCTTCTCGGAGCGCATCGGCGCCCTGGACGGCACGCTCGACGAGCGGATCGCCACGCTCAGCGAGCGCGCCAGCGCGATCGGCTCGGCCGTGGCGCAGAGCTTCGAGAGCTTCGACGACCGCGCCGTGAAGCTCACCCGCTCGGTCGCCGTCCATGTCGCCGGCTTCGACGCGAAGGCCTCCGAGCTCGAACGGACGCTGGCGGAGCGGGCCGACTCCTTCGCGAGCCGCGCGGCCGATCTCGACGCGCTGCTGGCGAACCGGTTCAACTCGTTCGACGACCAGATGTCGACCCGGCTGGGCGACCTGGCGCTCTCGCTGGAGAGCCGGATCACCCGGATCGACGACGGCCTCAGCTCGCGCACCCGCACCCTCAACGAAGCGCTCGCGCAGCGGACGCTCGAACTCGCCCGCACCCTCGGCGAGGGCTCGACCACGGTCGCAGCCGCCCTCGCGCAGCGCGCCTCGGAATTCGCCGCAACCCTGTCGGCGCGCACCGATGATCTCGTCGCCTCGTTCGACGGCAAGGCGGAGGCGGTCAACCGCGCGCTTGGGGCCAAGGCGGTTGAGGTCGGCGACACGCTCGACACGCGTATCGCCCGCTTCGAGATGACCGTTCTGGGCCGTCTCGACTCGGTCAGCGCGGCGCTTGACGAGCGCAGCGCCAGCGTGGCGGACCGGATCAGCGGCAAGATCGAGGGCGTCTCGCAGGCGCTCGGCGAGGTCTCCGGCCGCGTCGAAACCGAACTCGCGCGTCTGGCGGGCGAGACCGCGGAGGCGCTCAGCGCTCGCATCGCCGAATTCTCGGCCGCGCTGGACCAGAACGGCTCCGGACTGCTCGATCGGCTGAGCCGCCAGGGCGGCGATGTCACCCGCGAACTCGCGAGCGTGGGAGAGACGGTGGCGAACGCCTTCGACCAGCGCTCCAGCGCGCTCGTCGAACTGCTCGGCGCCCGCGGCGAAGCGCTCCGCGAAACGATCGAGGGCCTCAATGGCGAGCTGGTCTCGACCTTCGAGACCCGTGGCGCCTCGGCGGTCGCCAATCTCAGCCAGGTCGCTGACCGGCTCCGTCTCACCTCGCAGCGGCTCGGAGAGACGCTCGGGGCGGAAACGGCCAAGGCCGTCGAGCAGCTCGACGGATCCAGCCAGAAGCTCCAGGAGGCCGTCACCGAGGCGACCTCCGCCCTCGCCCGCACGATCTCGCGCGAGAGCAAGCGGGCCGTGGCGGAGCTGACCGAGACGCAGACGGCGCTGACCGCCGAACTCACCGACGCCCTTGGCAAGCTTTCCGACGCCAACGGCTCGCTGCAGGGTCTGCTCGATGGCGCGGCTCGCAAGCTCGGCGCGGTCGAGACGGACCTCTCGGGCCGCGTGACGGCGTTCGAGGAGATCATGGCCGACATCGCGGAGACCACGACCCGCACAGGCGAGCGCGTGGGCGGCCAGGTGGCTTCGCTCCGCGAAGTGTCGACCAGCGTTCTCGACCGTGTCAGCGAAGTCGCGCGCCAGCTCGAGCAGCAGACGCAGGCGATCAGCAAGATCACCGAGACGCTGGACGGCACGCAGACGCGGCTCGCCGGTTCGCTCGAGGAGCGGCGCACCGCGCTCGACGCGCTGGCGAGCGAGCTCGGCGGCAAGGCGAAGGAGCTCGGCGCCGCGCTCGAGGGCTTCACCGCCACGATCGACGGCGCTCTTTCGAAGTCCGAGCAGCGCGCCAAGCGCGTCGCCGAAGGGCTGGCGGCGCAGGTCGGCGCGACCACGCAGTCGATCGCCGGCGAGTTCGACAAGGTCCGCCAGACGAGCGAAGGCGAACGCCAGAAGACAGCCGCGGCTCTCAAGGCCGCGAGCGAGGACGCTGCGCGGGATATCCAGCGTATGCTCGGAGAGGCGAGCGCGAAGTTCGGAGAGGTCACGCGCGAGATGCGGACGATGACCTCGTCGATCCAAAGCGAGCTGGACGCCACGCGCGAGCAGCTGCGCCGCGGCGTGCTGGAGATGCCCAAGGAAGCGGAGGAGAACGCTGCGGAGCTCCGGCGCGTGGTGGCCGAGCAGATCAAGGCGCTGACCACGCTTGGCGAGATCGCGGCGCGGCACGGCGCCAGCCTCGATGTCGCCGAGGCGCGCGACCAGAGGGTGATGCGCGGCTCGGGCGGCGTGGCGGCTCCCGCGCGCGGCCCTGTCGCGCCGCCTGCGCCGCGGCAGGCGAATCTTGCGCCGGCCCCAGCGGCGGCGAAGCCCGCTCCCGCGGCGGCCGCTCCCAAGCCTGCTCCGGCCCCGGCTCCGACTCCGGCGACCCCCAAGGCTGTGCAGCAGCCGAAGGCCGCCGCCCCTGCCCGACCCGCAGTCGAGCCCCGGCAGGCTGCTCCTGCGACCGAGGAAGGTGGCAGCTGGATCTCTGGTCTGCTCGCTCGCGCCTCCAGAGAAGAGGAGCCGAGCGCGCGCGCCGGCGATGCGGACGCCGCCCCGCGCAGCCCGTCGCGGACGCTGGAATCGCTGGACAGCCTGTCGATCGACATCACGCGGATGATCGATCATCAGGCCGTCAGCGAGCTGTGGGACCGCTATCGCCGCGGCGAGCGCGACGTCTTCACGCGCAGGCTCTACACGCTGCAGGGCCAGCAGACGTTCGAAGAGATCCGGCGCAAATATGCGGCCGATCCCGAGTTCCACACGACAGTCGACCGCTACATCGAAGAGTTCGAGCGGCTGCTGGACGAGGTGGCTCCCAAGGGCCGGGACGACGCCCTGGCGCAGACCTACCTGACCTCGGAGACCGGCAAGGTCTACACGATGCTCGCCCACGCGGCCGGCAAGTTCGGCCAGTAGGCCGAGCAGCCAGGCGCGCTCCAGCGGGCTGAACCAAGACGAGAGCGACGGTCCAAACCTCCGGGGTTTGGGCCGTCGTGATCTTCCTCAAAAAATTCAGGGCGCGCCGAGTTCGACGCGCCCTTTTTCACGCCCGGAAGCGGGCCATCGTTCGCTGCGATGTCTCAGCGGTATTGGCGGCCGCGACGGCGGCCGCTCCGTCAGATCCGGCGGCCGGTCCAGGCGACGAGCGCCGCCAGCACCTCGCCGAGGGCGCCGTCGAGCGCCCGGCTCGCGGTCGGGCCGTCGACCGCCGCAGCCAGGGGCCGACGCGCCGAAAACACCTCAGCGGCGACGATCTTGCCGGTCTTGTCGTTGACGATCTTGGCGGTCAGCTCCGCCCGGGCGACGCCCGCCCCGGCGTCCACCTCGAAAGACCGCAGCTCGGTGACGAGCTGATAATCCACCGACAGGCGATCGCCGGGCCGTCCGACCGAGCCGAGCCGGTTGGCGTTCTCATAGGCCTCGATGATCTTCGCCTGGATCAGCTTCGGGAGCCGATCCGACCACTGCGCGTCCGGCAGATAGGTGACCTGTCCTGGGCGGGGTTCGATCACGATCCTCTGGCCGTCGAGCACCGCCACCGCGGCGGGTTCGCCGACCACGAGATTGCCCCGGCCGCGTCCGGCGCCGGGCAGATCGCGCGGCGCGGACAGATCAAAGGTCGCCGGCGGCGAACCGCCCGCAAGCAGGCTGGTGCAACCTCCGAGGACGAGGCACCCCGCGAGCAAGGCCGATGCGCGCAAAGCGCGGGACGGAAGGCCGCGTCGGCCCGACGCTGCCGCTTCGCTCGTGTTCACGTGCAGCGTCCTTGTCATCGACCGCGATACTCCGGCACGCCGCCGCTTCCACCGAACAGGAACTGGCGGGGGTTCCGTTTGAGCTCCTGGATGACTGCGTCCAGGTTGTTGAGCGTACGCCGGCTGTCGGCGACGAAGCCCGACAGGTCGCGGGTGCCGGAACTCGACAGACGCGTGATCCCGGCGCTGATCTCGGCCGTCCGGCTGTCGAGCTTGAGCGCCAGTTCGCGGATCGCCTGCGAGGTTTTCTGGAAATCGGCGATCGCGCCCTGTGCTTCACCGCCGCCCACCAGCTTGCGGGCGTCGTCCA
Source organism: Hansschlegelia sp. (assembly GCF_035538955.1). NCBI lineage: Bacteria > Pseudomonadati > Pseudomonadota > Alphaproteobacteria > Hyphomicrobiales > Methylopilaceae > Hansschlegelia > Hansschlegelia sp. The sequence goes on along the minus strand of NZ_DATLJK010000014.1, from coordinate 103,331 downwards.
GCAGGCCATCGAGCTTGTCGGCCGTGCCGGTGAGCCGCGACGAGATGTTGCGGGCGTCGGCGACGATCTGGTCGACATTCTGGGCGTTGCGGCCGAGCGCCTCCGCAAAGGCGTTCACGTTGTCGACGGTCGCGCGGACCTTGTCGCCGTCCACCGCCGAGACCGCACGATCGATGCTCGCGACCGCACGGTTGATCGTGGGGCCGTCGATCGACGTCGCGAGACCGGTGATTCCGTCCACGGCGCGGTTCACCTTCTCGGGATCGATCGCCGCGACGACGCGATCAGCGTTGCGCGAGGCGCTCGCGACATTGTCGATCACGCTGGAGACCTTCGCCGGGTCCACCGACTGCAGCACCGCGGTGAACCGATCGACCGATGCGTTGACCTTGGCGGGATCGACCGCTGCGACGATCGCCTGAACCTGCTTGAGCGTGTCTTCCACGCGGGTCCCGGCCCCGCGCAACTGCTCGGCGAGCTGCGCCACGTCGCCGAGCGCCTGATCGACCTTCGGGCCGGCCTTCTTGAGCGAGTCCGTGAAAGCGACGGCGTTCGACATGGTCTGGTCGACCTTGTTCACGTCGACGGCGCGGACGAGGTTCTGCACGTCGGTGACGAGCGGCACCAGATGGTCGGCAAGGTTGCCGATCTGGCGCGCCGCGACCCCGGTGTTCTGCATGAAGCCCTTGATGTCGCCGGAGTTCGCGGCAAGCGCGGCCGTGAACGTCTCGACGTTCTGCAACGACCGCTCGATGGAGCCGCGGCTGTTGCCGACGAGGCCCTGGATGTCGCCGAAGGTCGTCTGAGCCTGCTGCAGCACCGTGCGCGCGCCCTCCAGAATGTCCTGGAACGCCGAAGCTTCCGCGATCAGCACCGGCGCGTTGTTAGGGTCGCCGCCCTTGGTGGTGACGAGCGGGAGCGCGGCCGCGGTGGGCGATCCGCCGGTGAGCTGCACGACAGCGCCGCCCGTAAGGCCCGTCATCTCCAGCCGCGCGCGCGTGTCGGTGCGCACCGGCGTGTCCTTGGCGATCTCGACGCGTGCGATGACCTTGGCCGGATCCTGTGGATCAAAGTTGAGGTCCACGACGTCGCCGACCCGGATGCCGTTGAACAGCACTCCGGAGCCGGGCGTCAGACCGGACACCGCGCCCGGGAACTGGATGCGGTATATCGCGCGCTCGCGGCTCTGGCCGAGGTCGGTGAACCACCAGACGAAAAGGAAGGCGGCGGCCACCACCGCCAGGGTGAAGGCGCCGATCAGGGCGTGGTTCGCGCGGGTCTCCATCTGTCCGTCCGCCTCAGGCCGCCGTCGCGCCAATGCCGGCGGCGCGCGCCCGCTCGCCCCGGAAGTATTCCTTCATCCAGGGATCCTCGTTCTTGACCATCTCGGACATCGGGCCGATCGCCAGGACCTTGCCGCCCTTGAGCGCCGCTATGCGGTCGCAGGCGGTGGTCAGCGTGTCGAGGTCGTGCGTCACCAGGTAAACGGTCAGACCCAGGGTCTCCTTCAAGGTCATGATGAGGCGATCGAACGCATTCGCGCCGATCGGATCGAGGCCCGCCGTGGGCTCGTCGAGAAACACGATGTCGGGATCCAGCGCCAGAGCGCGCGCGAGCGCCGCGCGCTTGATCATGCCGCCGGAAAGCTCGGAGGGAAATCGCTCGCCGGCCTCGGGCTTCAGTCCGACCAGATCGATCTTCAGCCGCGCGATCTCCTCGCGCAGCTTCGGGCTGAGCCTGGTGTGCTCCCGAAGCGGCATCTCGATGTTCTGCCGGACGGTGAGCGAGGAGAACAGCGCGCCCTGCTGAAACAGCACCCCCCAGCGCCGCTCGATCGCCAGTCGCTCCTCGTCGTTCGCCTCATCGAGATCGACCCCGAACACCTCGACCTTGCCGGCGCGCTTCGGCGTCAGGCCGATGATCGCGCGCAGCGAGACCGACTTGCCGGTTCCCGACGGCCCGACGACGCCGAGAATCTCGCCCTTGCGGACGTCCATGTCCATGCCGTCGATGACGTTGCGCTCGCCGAACCCGACGACGAGATCGCGCACGCGGATGACGACGTCGTCTTCATCCGCGGGGTTCTCTGCAGGCGGCGCGGCGCGAGGCTCGGTCATCATATGCCTATCGCCGCGAAGAACATCGCGAACAAGCCGTCGAGCACGATCACGACGAAGATCGACTTGACCACGGAAGAGGTCGTCCGCTGCCCGAGCGACTCTGCGGAGCCCTTCACCTTCATGCCTTCGGTGCAGGCGATCAGGCCGATGACCACGGCCATGAAGGGCGCCTTGATAATGCCGACGAAGAAGGTCTGCAGCGACAGCGCGTCCTTGAGCCGCTGCAGGAAGGTGAGCGGGGTTATGTCACCATAGCCCCAGGCCACCAGCCCGCCGCCAAGCAGCGCCGCCATGGCGGCGATGAACGACAGCAGCGGCATCGCGATCAGCAGCGCCGTGAGGCGCGGCATGGCCAGCACCTCGATCGGATCGAGGCCCATCGTCCTGAGAGCGTCGATCTCCTCGCGCATCTTCATCGAGCCGATTTCGGCCGTGAAGGCCGAACCCGACCGGCCCGCGACCATGATCGCGGTGAGCAGCACGCCGAGTTCGCGCAGGATGAGGATCCCGAGCAGGTCAACCACGAACAGCGTCGCGCCGAAATTCCGGAGCTGGAAGATGCTCTGTTGCGCGACGATCGCGCCGACCAGGAAGGAGATTAGCGTGATAATCGGCACCGCCTGGAGCCCCACGCGGTCGAGATGCGCCACCGAGGAGGTGAAGCGGAACCGCCACGGCGCGGCGATCATGCGGCCGGTCGTCACCACCACCGCGCCAAGGAAACCGAGACCCTTCGAGATATCAGCGCCGGCGGCCTCGACGCGGCCGCCGAACTGGGCGAGCCACGCCACCGGTCCCGTGTCGCGCTTCTCCGGCGGCGGAGCCTCCTGCCCGCGGCCACGCAGCGCATCCATCAGGCGCGCGTGCTGCGGCCGGACGTTGTGAAGTTCGGCCGTCGCTCCCGCAGCTTCCGCGGCGCGTCTCATACGCTCGATCAGCAGGGCGCCGAGGGTGTCGAGCCGGTCCAGTCCGGAGAGGTCGAAGGCGACAGTCTTGCCGGTCGCGCTGGCGAAGTCGATGGCGTCGATCTTCGGCTGCAGCAGATCGCCCGTGTCGGCGATCCACGGCCCAAGCGGCGTCAGCACGAGACCGTCGTCGAATGTCTCGACTTTCAGATCGGCGACGTCTTCCGCAACCTGCACCCAGATTCGCCCGTGAATTCCGGCGCCTTGCCGGTCAGCGCCCCGCTCGTAATACTCAGCCGTGTCGCGTCCTGTCGAGGCGACCGCCCCTCCGGAGACCGCGGTGGACATCACGAAGCCCTACCTGTTGTTTCTGGGCGACGCACCGGACGCGCTTGCGGCTAAGACCGCCGCCGGGATCGTCGACTGGCGGCGTGACTGGTGCGTCGGCCAGACCCGGCTTCCGGGCTGCAAGGTGGATGTCGGCCTTCCGGACCTCGACGTCGGCGAAGCCGTCGCACGCGGCGCCAAGACCATGGTGATCGGCGTGGTCAACGCCGGCGGATCGCTCCCCGATCACTGGGTCGACCAGATCGTCGCGGCGCTGGAGGCCGGTCTCGACGTCGCCTCAGGTCTGCATGTCCGCCTCGGAGAGGCGCCGCGCATCGCGGAGGCTGCGCGCGCGCACGGGCGGCGGCTGCACGACGTCCGCCATTCGAGCGAACGGTTCCAGACCGGCAAGGGCTCGAAGCGCCCGGGACGACGGCTCCTGACTGTCGGCACCGACTGTTCCGTCGGCAAGAAATACACGGCCCTCGCCCTGGAGGCCGAGATGCGCGGGCGCGGGCTCGACGCCGAGTTCCGCGCCACGGGGCAGACGGGCGTGCTGATCGCCGACCGCGGCGTGGCTATCGACGCGGTGGTCGCCGACTTCATCTCCGGCGCGGCCGAGTGGCTTACGCCCGCAGCCCCTCCCGACCACTGGGACATCGTCGAGGGCCAAGGTTCGCTGTTCCACCCGTCCTTCGCGGGCGTCACGCTCGGCCTGCTGCATGGCGCGCAGCCGGACGCCTTCGTGGTCTGCCATGAGCCGACCCGCACCACGATGCGAAACGTCGATTTCCCTCTGCCGACCATCTCGGACGTGATCGACGAGACGATCGCGGCGGGACGCCTGACCAATCCCGAAATCCGCTGCGTCGGGATCGCCATAAACACCTCCGCGCTGCCGGATGGCGAGGCGCGTGCGATGCTTGACGCGACCCGGGCCGCGCACGCCCTGCCCGTCTCCGACCCTGTGCGCTTCGGAGTGGGACCGATCGTGGACCGGCTGCTGGCGGAGTTTTCATGAGGCCGGTCTGCCATCCCCCGGCAGGCTCGCTGTAGCTTTGCCCGTCACCCTCTCCTCACGGATCGAGCGCTGGCCGGTCGCCGGCGCGTTCTCGATCGCCCGCGGCTCGGTGAACGAGGTGACGACGGTCGTCGCCGAGCTTTCAGACGGAGCCTCCCGCGGCCGCGGCGAGTGCCGCCCCTATGGACGCTACGGAGAGACGCCGGACGGCGTGAAGGCCGAGATCGACGCGCTTACCGGCGAGCTCGCCGCAGGCCTTGATCGCGCGGCGCTTCAGTCGCGATTGCCGGCCGGCGCCGCCCGCAACGCGCTCGACTGTGCGTTCTGGGATCTCGAAGCAAAGCGCGCAGGCGTGAGCGTCGCCGCTCTTGCGGGCCTCCCGGAGCCGGCTCCGCTCGTCACGGCCTTCACGCTGAGCCTCGCGGAGCCCGAGGCGATGGCGCGGGCCGCGCTGGCCGCCGCGGACCGGCCGCTGCTCAAGATCAAGCTCGGCGCCGGCGACGGTCGCGACCCGGCGCGGCTTGCGGCGGTGCGGGCCGCCGCGCCGGAAGCCGAACTTATCGTGGACGCCAACGAGGGCTGGCGCGACGCCGCTCTGGCGGAGAACCTCGCAGCCTGCGCGGCGGCGCGCGTGACGCTGGTCGAGCAGCCGCTGCCGGCGGGCGACGATAGCGTCCTCGCGCGCGTCGCCAGGCCCATACCAGTCTGCGCCGACGAGAGCGCGCACGACCGGGCGAGTCTGTCGGAACTTTCCGGCCGCTACGACGCGGTCAACATAAAGCTCGACAAGACGGGCGGGCTGACGGAGGCGCTCGCGATGGCGGAGTCCGCGCGCGCGGCGGGGCTCATCGTCATGGTCGGCTGCATGCTCGCCTCGTCGCTCGCGATGGCGCCCGCCGTCCTTCTGGCGCAAGGCGCAGCGGTGGCGGACCTCGACGGGCCTCTGTTGCTTGCCCGCGACTGTCCGGATGGGCTGCTCTATGAGGGCAGCCTCCTTCATCCGCCCAGCCGGGCGCTTTGGGGATGACGCAAGAATTAGTTAACGAGCCGACTTTTCGCGCGTGCGGAAACGCCGTTAAATGAACGACTGCGGCGTTGAAGCTTAAGGCGCTGAACGTCGGGAGTTCGTTCGCTATGACAGAGCCGCCTTTTTCCTCCGATGACTATGAGGCGATCGCCGCCGCCGTCATGGAGACCGAGCGCGGCCGCTGGTTCCTGAGCGAGTATGCGCGCCGCAACCGTGCGGCGGACACGGCGGCGATCCTGGCCGCTCTGTCGGAACTCGAGCGTCGCTTCCAGCCCGCCCCGCCGCACGCCGAGCCGGCCCGGATGGCTCACCTGCTTCGGGTGATCAGCGAACGGACCAACCTCCTGCGGAACGAGCTCAGGCAAGCGGGCGCGATCAAGCCAGTGGGCCGGGCGCTGCGCCAGCTGAAGCGTCTCGAACGTGTCGTCGCGCTGGCTCTGGCCGAGGCCGGCCCCGCAGCCGGAGCAGACGGCGCCGTTGACGCCGGCGGCTCCGGATGGCCTGGCGAGGCGGCGGCGCCTGCCTTCGTTGCGCCGCTGGAGCTGGCGGCCGCCGCCACTCATCCTGGCGCGGTGGAAGACGACGCAACTTTCGTTTCGGTGAACGGGCATGCGATCGATCTGCTGGCCGTCACGGCGGACGCCGAGCGCTTCGGGGGCATCGCCGCGGAGAATACGGCGGATTTCGGCGCGATCGGGACGAGCGAGCAGCGACTTTCCGATGAGACAGCCGCGGAAGCCCTGACGGCGGCCTTCGACATTGCCGACAGCGAACCCGAAGAGGAATTCGCCGAATCCCCGTCAGCGAGGGGCCGCTTGATCGACCTCCTGGCCGTTTCGGCCGCGGCGGAGCCTGAGCACGGAGACGACCAGGACGAGGCCGAGAGCTCCCGGCACACGCCCGCGCCGCGTCCGCCGTCGCCGCCGCGCATGCCCGCAGCCTGGATGCCGTCGCTGCTCGACAGCCTCTCGGAGGAGGAGAAGGCGATACTCTTCGCCTAGCTCACTGCGACCTCTGGATGCGGCGCCCTGCTCGTCATGACGCCGCGGACGTTGTCGACGAATGAGCGCGTCGCCTCCGCCCAGCCATGGCGCAGCGCGAGCGCCCGGGCGGCGTCCCGCGACGCGGAGAGCGCGCGCAGCGCAGCCGCTCGCAGATCTTCGTCAAGCGCTCCGGCCGCCTCGTCCCGCAGGATGTCAGCCGGACCCGTGACCGGAAAAGCCGCCACCGGCAGGCCGCTTGCGAGCGCCTCCAGGATCACGATGCCGAACGTGTCGGTGCGGCTCGGAAACACGAACACGTCCGACGAGGCGTAAGCCTCCGCGAGCGCCTCGCCCTGTAGCGAGCCGACGAAACGCGCCTGCGGAAATCTGTTCTCGAGGTCGGCCCGCGACGGCCCGTCCCCCACCACCACCTTCGAGCCCGGCAGATCGAGCGAGAGAAACGCCTCGAGGTTCTTTTCGGGCGCGACCCGTCCGACATAGAGGAAGACCGGTCGCGGCAGATTGAACACGTCGACACCGGGACGCGGTCGAAAAAGCTCCGCGTCGACGCCTCGCGTCCAGCGCATCAGGCGCTGAAACCCATGTCTCTCGAGATCGCGCGACAGCGACTCGGTCGCGACCATCACGCCGTCGCCCGCATTGTGGAAGCGCCGGAGCCACGCATAGGTCAGCCGTTCCGGCACCGGCGCGCGCCGCCGGACATATTCGGGAAACCGCGTGTGATAGCTCGTCGTGAAGGCGCGGCCGGCGCGCAGGCATGCGCGCCGCGCCGCCAGCCCAAGCGGGCCCTCCGTCGCGATGTGGACATGGTCGGGACGGCTGTCGTCGATCAGCCCGGACACCTTGGCGACGCGCGCCAGCGCCAGCCTGATTTCCGGATAGCTCGGCAAGGGAACGGTGATGAACGCGTCAGGAGTCAGCAGATCGATCGCGGCGCCGAAGGCGGGGGCGTGCGCAACCAGTTGCTCGATGGTCCGTACGACGCCGTTCACTTGGGGCCGCCAGGCGTCGGTGACGACCAGAACGCGCATATGGATTTGCTGCGCTCCTCGCGCGTCGGCGATGGGATCAGGCGGCCTGCAACCCCGAGGCGGCATGAGCCTCGCGAGTCGGCTTCATCGTAGAGCGTAGCTCCGCCCAACGCAGGAGCTCGAACCGACCGTCGTGATGTTCGACGACGGCGGTGCAGCTTTCAACCCAGTCGCCTGTGTTCACATACGCGACGCCGGCCATGTCATGCATGGTCGCGTGGTGGATATGGCCGCAGATGACGCCGTCGACGCGATGCTTGCGGGCCTCCGCCGACAGCGTCTCCTCGAACCGCCCGATGAAGTTCACCGCGTTCTTCACGCGGAGCTTCGCCCAGGCGGACAGCGACCAGTAGCTGAGCCCCAGCCGGCGGCGCAGGTTGTTGAGATGAGCGTTGAGGATCAGGGCCGTTTCGTAGGCCCAGTCGCCCAGCAGCGCCAGCCACTTGGCGTGACGCACCACCATGTCGAAGACGTCGCCATGGATGACAAGGAAGCGGCGGCCGTCGGCGGCTTCGTGCACGACACTTTCCAGCACCTCGATACCGCCAAAGTGCGAGCCGCAATATTTCCGCAGGAACTCGTCGTGGTTGCCCGGCACATAGAAGATCCTGGCGCCCTTGCGCGCCTTGCGAAGGATCTTCTGAACCACGTCATTGTGGGTCTGCGGCCAGTACCAGCTCTGCTTCAGGCGCCAGCCATCCACGATGTCGCCGACCAGGTAGATCGTCTCGGCGTCATAGACGCGAAGAAATTCGAGAAGCATCTCGGCCTGACAACCCTTGGTTCCGAGATGAAAGTCCGACAGGAACAAGGCCCTGAAGCGTCGAGGCTCAGGCTCGTCCAAAATGCGCTCCTCCTATCCGTTGCTCTTCTGTGCGGGCGAGTAAGCCAGATTCGTCTCACGCGTGTGACGCTACTCCCGCGGGCCTTGCGCAGACCTACTCCGGAACAGATGGAGCGCGCCGCTTCCGGCGCCAGCGTCGTGTGCCGAGAGCTCTTGAAGCGGTTTCGGGGTATGGCCAACTTAGATGACGACCGGGCCGCCGCTCCTATCCGCGGCCTCTCTGGAGACCGCAATGACCTCGAATCCCTATGCCGACGACGTCGCCGCCATTCCCGGCGTGCCGCATCGCTGGACCGCTCTCACCATCGCCTTGACCGTCATTGGCTTCGTGGTGTTCTGGCCGCTGGGGCTGGCGATGATTGCCTATGTCCTGTGGGGCGAGCGCATCATGGGCTGGGCGCGCGGCGGCGATGGCGCCTGCGCGAAGTTCCGGCGCGCAGCTGAAGATCTGGGCCGCAACTTCCGAGAGGAATTCTCGACCAAGGGCGCCGGCGTCCGCCGTCCGACCGGCAACGCCGCTTTCGACGCCTGGAGGGAGGCGCAGATGCGCCGCCTCGATGAGGAGCGCCGCAAGATCGACGAGACCACGGCGGCGTTTGAGGCGCATCTCCGCGCCAAGCGCGGCGCTTTCGACGAGTCGCAGCAGCGCGAAGAGTTCGAGGGCTTTATGGCCGGCCGCAACGGCGGGCTCTGATCGCTCGACGCGCGCAACTCCAAGAAGCCGGCCTCAGGGCCGGCTTCTTTGCATCGGAGCGCCGCGGGGCGCGTGGGGAGAACGCCAATGGATCTCGGCATCGCAGGCCGCACGGCCATCGTCTGCGCGTCCAGCAAAGGCCTCGGGCGGGGCTGCGCCACGGCGCTCGCCGCTGAGGGTTGCCGCGTCGTGATCAACGGCCGAGACGCCGCGCGCCTCGAACTGACGGCGGCTGAAATCCGCGCCGAAACCGGCGCCGAGGTGATCGCTGTCGTGGGAGACGTGTCGACGGCGGAAGGTCAGGACGCGCTGCTGAAAGCCGCGCCGGAGCCGGACATCCTGGTGAACAACAACGCCGGTCCGCCACGGAAGGACTTCCGGGAGTTGGACCGCGAGGCGATGCTCGAAGGCGTCGTGGCCAACATGGTCACGCCGATCGAGCTGATCCAGCGGGTGATCGACGGCATGGCGGAGCGCGGGTTCGGCCGCATCGTGAACATCACCTCGGCCTCAGTGAAGGCGCCGATCAAGGGCCTCGACCTGTCGAGCGGGGCGCGGGCGGGGCTGACGGCCTTCATGGCGGGCGTCGCCCGAACGGTGGCGCACCGTAACGTGACGATCAACGCCATCCTGCCGGGCGCGTTCGACACCGATCGGCTGCGCGGCGGCTTCCCGTCCGAGGCGCAGCTCACCGGGCGGACGGAGGAAGAGGTCGCTGAGCGCCGCCGCGCGCTGATCCCGGCCCGGCGCTTCGGCGACCCGGACGAATTCGGCAGGCTCTGCGCCTTCCTGTGTTCACGGCACGCGGGCTACGTCACCGGCCAGAACATCCTGATCGACGGCGGCGCCTTCCCGGGCGCGTTCTGACGTCGCGTCGTAGCCGGGAAAATAAAAAAGGGCCGGCCCTCCCCCAAGAGCCGGCCCTTATCGGCGGACGCTCCGCGGCGCGTCAGTCCTTGAGGACGAGCGCCGACGGCGCGCTGCCGCCGAACTTGTAGCGAACCGCAGCCGAAACGATGTGGATGTCGGACTTCGCGTCCGCCCTGTAGGTGAAGGCCTGCCCGGGGAACGCGTCCGGATCGCCCGGCTTGATCTCGATCTTCGATTTGTTGGGGATGAAGATGTACGAGTAGCCCAGATCGAAGGTGAAGCGGTCGCTGTACTTGTAGGAAGCGCCCGCCGACAGCCACCAGCGGTCGTCGTCCGGAAGCCGGTTGCTGCGGTTCTTGTCGTTGATCGGCGAAAGCTCGTAGGCGACGCCGGAACGCAGCGTGAGTTCGGGCGAATAGGCGTATTCGCCGCCGACGGAGAAGAACCAGGCGTCGGTGTAGTCGAAGGGCAGCGTCGTGACCGTGCCCCCGCCCGTGCGGCTCTTCACCCGGACCTGATCGAGACGGCTCCAGTTCGTCCATTCCAGCCCGGCCAGCATGGTGAACTGCTGGGTCAGCTTCTGCCGCAGGCCGATCGAGACGGTCTCCGGCAGGGTGACATTCCCCTTGATCTTGGCGTCGGGGAAGGCGGGCGTGGGGAAATAGAGGTCGCCCCTGAGGTTGTGCTTGATCGCCGAACGGAAGCCGACGCCGAGCTCCGTGCCGTCGACCGGCTTGGCCGTGAAGCCGGCCGTGAAGCCGACGCCGACATCGTCGGCCTTGAGCGAGGCGGAGCCGGCTCCCGGCAGCACCGCGCCGCCTCCGAGGCCGATGAAGGCCTGGCGCAGCCGGATGTCGAAGTACTGTATCTGCAATCCGGCGCCGACGGTGAGCCAGTCGTTCACCGTGTAGCCGACGGTCGGCGAGGCGTTGATCGACCGCACCCGCGACGACCGCGCAAAAATCTGCCCGCCCCAATCGCTGTGAGGATCGGTCGCCAGCCCGAAGGGCGTGTTGACCGACAGACCGATCGCAACCTTCTCGTTGACGCGATAGGCGTTGTAACCCGCCAGCAGGACGGCGGTCTTGCCGATGTCGCCGCCGTCGCCGAAGACGGCGGTGGGGGTCGAGGCGTCGATGTCGACCTTGGCCGACGGGAAGATGCCGGTGAGGTGCTGCTCGCCTTGATAGGCGTCGACCTGGTTCACCACCGCCGGGTTCCAGAACATGCCCGAGATCGTGTCGCCGCCGCCTGCCGCCATGCCGGCGAAGGAGGCGCCTTGGCCGGTCGCGCTCTGTTCCCGGATCGCGAACGCCCCGGCGAAAGCGAGCGTCGAGGAGGTAGTCATCAGGGCGGCGGCCGCAGTGACGAGCCACGGACGGCTGCGGCGTGACATGTCCAACATCATTTCCCCCGACGGTCCCGAAGGACCATGACTCACGGCGCGATTCAGCGACTTCACCCGAGGGTGAAAGCGGGCTCCGGATACCGCAATCGCCGCTCTCCCCTCGACACACGCTTTCGCCGCAAATGTGGCCATATCGCACCACATTCCCGCGCGTTCGCCGGCAAACTTCGGCAGGCCTCCGCCTTTTGGACCGGCCGTGGGAGCTTGGCTGGACCGTCTGACTCGCTAAAACGGTTTTCAAACAAGCGCCTAAGCGGCGGGACAACGGGGAGACGTCGATGAAGCTCGTGCGATTCGGAGAGGCAGGCGCCGAACGGCCGGGCCTGATCGACGCTGCTGGCGCAATCCGCGACCTGAGCGACGTCGTTCCGGACATCGCCGGCAAGAGCCTGACCAAAGCGGGCCTCGAGCGCATCCGCCGCGTCGATCCCGACACGCTTCCGCTCGCGCCCGCTGACGCGCGCCTCGGGCCGTGCGTGGGCGACGTGCGCAACTTCATCGGCGTGGGCCTCAACTTCGCAGACCATGCCGCCGAGACGGGACTGCGGATCCCGCGCGAGCCGATCCTGTTCAACAAGGCCCCGAACTGCATCGTCGGTCCGAATGACGACGTGATGCTGCCAAAGGGCCACCAGCGCGTGGACTGGGAGGTGGAGCTCGCCTTCGTCATCGGCGACCGCGCGCTCTACGTTTCGGAGGAGGAAGCGCTGTCGCATGTCGCCGGCGTCTGCGTCTGCAACGACGTCTCCGAGCGCTACTTCCAAACCGAGCGTTCCGGGCAGTGGACCAAGGGCAAGGGTTGCCCGACCTTCGGACCGCTGGGCCCCTGGCTCGTGACGCTCGACGAGGCTGGCGACCTCGACAATCTCGAGATGTTCCTCGACGTCAACGGCCGCCGCGCCCAGACCGGCAGCACCTCGACGATGATCTTCAAGATCTCCTACCTGGTCAGCTACATCAGCCAGTTCATGGCGCTGGACCCGGGCGACGTGGTGACCACCGGCACGCCTCCGGGCGTCGGCATGGGCATGACGCCGCCGACATACCTGAAGGCCGGCGACGTCATGCGGCTCGGGATCCAGGGGCTGGGCGAGCAGCGCCAGCAGGTGGTTGCCTTCCATCATGAGGCCGACGCGCACCCGGCTCACGCCCATCCGAGCGGTCTCGATCTCGTTCGCTGAGAGGCGCGACGGATCGTTCGGCCGCCCAGCTTCCTGGGGAAAACCTTAGCCCGACCCGCGACGCCGGCGCCGCGATGCGGCACGGTCGCCGGCTCAAGGGCGACTGGCGGAAATGAATGACGGTCGGCATCGACATCGGCGCGCGGTCTGGCGGACAGCGCGCCGTCTTCGACCTCGAGGAACTGCTCGCGACGCGCCTGCTGGTGCAGGGCAATTCGGGCTCGGGAAAATCGCACCTCCTGCGCCGCCTGCTCGAGCAGAGCGCGCCCTGGGTGCAGCAGTGCGTCATCGACCCCGAGGGTGATTTCGTCACCCTCGCGGATGCGTTCGGACATGTCGTGATCGACGCGGCGAGCGTCGAGCGTGAGCTCGTGGCGATCGCAGAGCGGGTTCGCCGGCACCGCGTCTCAGTGGTCTTCAACCTCGAGGGTCTCGACGTCGACCGCCAGATGCGAGCCGCGGCCACGTTCCTGAACGGCCTGTTCGACGCCGACCGTGACAATTGGTACCCCGCCCTCGTCGTGGTCGACGAGGCGCAGCTTTTCGCGCCAGCGGCGTCCAGCGACGCCGAGGAGGAGTCGCGGCGGCAATCGCTCGGCGCCATGACCAACCTGATGTGCCGCGGCCGTAAGCGCGGCCTCGCAGGCGTGATCGCCACGCAGCGACTGGCGAAGCTCGCCAAGAACGTGGCGGCGGAAGCCAGCAACTTCCTGATGGGGCGGACCTTCCTGGACATCGACATGAGCCGCGCCGCCGACCTGCTCGGCATGGAGCGGCGTCAGGCCGAGACCTTCCGCAATCTCGACCGCGGCCAGTTCGTCGCGCTGGGGCCGGCGATCGGCCGCAAGCCGGAGCGCGTCGCGATCGGCCCGGTCAAGACCGAGGCGCGCGGCGGCGGCCCGAAGCTGACGCCGCTGCCGGAGGCCGGAGAAGACGCCGCGGGGCTGATCTTCCGGCCGGGCGCGGAGGAGATCCGTCCGCGCCCGACGCCGGCGACGACCTCCGTGGTCGATGTTCTGGCCCAGCTCTCCCAGCCACGCATCGACGCCGACGCGCCCCCGCCGCCGCAGGATCTGTTCGCCGGCGCCGAGCGGGAGGCGAAGATCGCGGCCATCATGGCGGAGATGATGGCGGAGCCCGAGGCCGGCTTTCAGGCGGTCTCCTTGCTCTACCAGGATTTCCTCGTCCGCTGCCGGATCGCGCGGCTGCCAGGCGAGGCGCCGGACCTTCCGCGCTTCCGGCGGGAACTCGCCATCGCCAAGGCGGGCCTGGATCAGGGCTCCGTCGCCTCCTCCGACTGGGATCAGGCGACGCTGGTCGCCGCGGCGCTTCCAGAAGACGTCCGTGGCGTCTTCCTGCTGATCGCGCAGGCGGCGCATGGCAAGCACCCCTGCCCCTCCGACGCCGAGATCGCGCGCGCCTACGGCACCCGTTCGACGGGACGCGCGCGGCGGCTGCTCGCCTATATGGAGGAGCGCGGCTTTCTGAGCTGCGCGGCGGATCTTCGCGGCAATCGCATCGTGATGCTGCCCGACCTCGGCTGGCAAACCGCGCCCGGACCCGCGGAGGCGCCGGCGGCGGTCGGCTGAAGCCGCAGCGTTCCTACGCCGCGGTCCTGACGTCGCTCGACCGCGCCGAAAGATCGATCCGCGCCATCAGCGGCAGGTGATCCGACGCCTTGCGCGCGAGCGGCGTGTTGTGGACGGCGAGGTCGTTGATGAGGCCGCGCGGCCAGCCGATGATCCTGTCGAGCGGGAAAATCGGCCGGCGGGACGGGAAGCTCGGCAGCGGGTGCGGCTCGCCGAACAGCGGCTCGAACACGCTGAGCGCCGACCTGCGCTTACGCCGCCATTCGTTGAGGTCGCCGAGCAGGATCGTCGGCATCGGCGGCAGGTCCTTAAAGGCGGCGAGCAACGCGTTCGCCTGACTGACCCGCGATCGCCGCAGCAGGCCGAAATGCGCGGCGATCACGCGGAACTGCCCCTCGCCGAGATCAAGCTCCGAGATGATCGCTCCACGCGGCTCGATCCCGGGAAGCCGCAGCCGCAGGCGGCGATACGAGACCGGTTCGCCCGCGACCAGCAGCGCATTGCCGTGCCAGCCATGGCCTTCGGGAGCGTCGGACTGGGCGAGCAGGTGCAGGCCAGCCTCGCGCTGCAGGGCCACCGGATCGAGAAGTCCGATGCGCTGGCCGAAACGGTGGTCGACCTCCTGCAGAGCGACCAGTTGCGGGCCGATCTCCTTGAGAACCTGGACGATGCGGTCCGGCCGCACCTGTCCGTCGGTGCCCCGGCATTTGTGGATGTTGTAGGACGCGACCTTCAAGCCGACTCAAGCCTCAGATGTAAGGGGACATCAATCTCGCGGAGGCGTCCCGCAATTTCATGACCATGTGACGGCCGTCGACCTCTGCCGCCGTGATGGGGTCGACGCATTTCGCATCGATGATCGCCGAGAGCTTCTTCGCGAGCTCGGGGTCATAAAATTCCACGGTCAGCTCGAAGTTGAGGCGGAGGCTGCGGGTGTCCCAGTTGGCGCTCCCGATCAGGCTCCACTCGTCGTCGACAGTCATGAGCTTCGAATGGTCGAAGGGCGGCGGCGAGCGCCAGAGCCGGCATCCGGCCTCCAGCAGCGGGGAGATGTGCGCGCGGCTCGCCCAGGCGACGAGCCGATGGTTGTTGACGGCGGGCATGACCAAGCGAACCTCCACCCCTCTCAGGGCCGCAAGCTGCAGAGCCGTCAGCAGTTGTTCCTCCGGCAGGAAATAAGGCGTCGCTATCCTGATCGAGCGCCGCGCCGAGGCGACAGCGGAGAGGAGAACCAGCACCAGCTGATCGACGGCCTGATCCGGCCCGGAGACGATTGCGCGGGCGAGCGCCCGGTGCGCGCCCGTCGCTGGAGGAACGTGCGGCGTGCCCAAAGGTTCGCCCGTCGTGAAGTGCCAGTCGTCGTCGAAACCCTCCGCGATCTGCCTCACCACAGGGCCGGCGAGCTGGAAATGGATGTCGTGCACCGGGCATTTAGAAGGGCGGCCGATCAGGTTTTCTGCGCCGATGTTCAGACCCCCGACGAAGGCGGTCTCGCCGTCGACGATCAGCGCCTTCTTGTGCAGACGCAGGTCGAGCAGCGGCATCTTCCAGGGCCAGATCGAATGCAGGAATCTTGCCGCGGGAACGCCCTTCCGTCGCAATGCATGGTAGGCGGGCGATCGGAAGAAGCCGCCGCCCATGCCGTCGATCAGCACACGGACCGCGACGCCGCGCTCATGGGCGCGGACGAGCGCGTCAACGATCGGACGACCGGCCTCGTCGACGCGGAAGATAAAGGTCGCGAGATCGACCGAACTCCGGGCGCCGTCGATGGCAGCCACCATCCGCGGGTAACCTTCATCGCCGCAGTGAAGGATTCCCTCGACCGCGGCCGGCTCGACGTCGAGCCCCGTGATGGCCCCGACGGCGATCTGCAGGCGCTCCGCCTGCGGGCTCGGGGCCTTCGCGCCAAGCCTGTGGCGGGCGTGGCGCGCGTGTCGACCACGCAGCCTGCGCGCCCGGCGGTGGACGCGATTGATGCCGAAGGCGAAATAGAGCAGCGCGCCGAAGAACGGCGAAAACCAGGAGATGCCGATCCAGCCGATCGCAGCCCGCACGTCGCGCTTGTTCATCAGCGCGTGGACGGTCACCGCGAACGCAAGCGCGACATGAAGGCCGCTGAAGAGGAGCTGGCGGTTTCCAAGCAGGTCGAGGATCTTGGCGCTCTCCATCACTGCTTCGGCACAGAGGCGTCACGCTGACGAAGACATCGCGTCGCGATCAGGGGTGCGCGGCGTCGCGACCCTTCTGGCCGACGCGAACGTCGCACGCGGGCACCCGCATGGAGCAGACCACGCCGGAGGGGTGGAAAGCCACCTCCGCTCCGCCTTCGGGCGCAAAGGCCAAGCTTCTGGATATCACGGTCTGCCCGAAGCCGCTGCGCGTCGGCGGCGACACCGCGGGACCGCCGGATTCGCGCCACTCGATGAGCAGCGCATCGCGCGTCTCGGAGGCGGACACCCGAACCGAGCCCTCATTGCCGGACAAAGCGCCGTATTTGACCGCGTTGGTCGTGAGCTCGTGGAAGATCAGCCCGAGCGCCGTGGCCGCGCGGGCCGTGACGGGCGCATTCAGCCCCTTCATATTGATCCTCGCGCTGGCGGCGCCCACATAGGGCGCGAGCTCGGCGAGCACGATCTCCTGAATCGTGAGGTCCGCCCACGCCTTCTCGGCGAGCAGCTTGTGAGTGGCGGCGAGCGCCTGGATGCGGCCGGCGAACGCCTTCTGGAACCCCTCGACCGTGTCTTCCTTGGAGGCGGTCCGAGCGCAGATCGACATTACCAGCGTCAGCGTGTTGCGGACGCGGTGGTCGAGCTCGTTCATCAGCAGCTGTTGCTGGCGTTCGGCGGCCTTGCGCTCGGTCACGTCGACCAGCGTCACCACGCAGCCGCGCGTGCGCTGACCCGCGACCACGAGCGGCGCCGCGCTCACCAGCAAATCCTTAGCCCGCGGAGCTTCCGGCGCGTTCGCCTCAACGCCCTGGACTGCGCTTCCGCCCACCGCCATGGCGATCAGATCGTCGCCCTGCATCAGCCCCGGCATGGTGGAGAAGACCAGCGGGATCGCGTCCCGGAAAGGCCGTCCGATCGGACTCTCGGCGCAGATCGCAAGCGCCGCGGCGTTTGCGTGCGTGACGTCGCCTTGCTCGTCGCAGACCACCACCGCCTCGTTCGCCGAGGTGATGATGGCGCGCGCCATCCTCTCGGACTCTTCCGCGGCGGCTGCGCGGACGCGGGCGGTAAGGTCGGCGAACGTCACCGCGACGCCCCGGCTCAGCCCGAGCCGCAGGCCTGCGGCCGACACCAGGAGGTTCCGCTCCCTGCCGCCGCCCGTGACCTTGATCTCGGCGGTTCGCTTGCCGTCATCGGCCGTCGCGACGATCTCGCGCACGATCGCCGCGGACGACTGGTCGAGAGCGGCGAACAGCCCGGATTGATGAAGATCGGCGGAACTGCGGTCCAGCAGGTCGCACAGCGCGCTGTTGGCGTAGACCAGCCGGCCTTCCGCATCGAGCGCCGCGGCTCCGAAGTCCATCGCCTCCATGAAGGCGCGATACGATTCAGTGCCGCCCTCGAGCGTGAACACTTCCTCGAGCCGCGGACCTCCGATGACGAGCGCGTCGACCTCGCCGTCACGGATCGCCCTAAGGGTCTCCTCCGCCTCTTCCAGGCGCCGCCGGAGCTCCCTCGTCCCCTGCTCCGTCTCCGACGCGGCGGGGAAGTCGCTCATTCGCCGCTGACCGAGAGATGGACCAGAACTTTCTGGCTGTCGGACAGATCGCCGATGATCTTGCGGATCGGCACAGGCAGCTGCCGCACCAGCGTCGGGATCGCGACGATGTTGTGCTCGCGCGCCAGATGAGGCTGCTTCTTCAAGTCCACGACTTCGACCGTATAGCGACCGGCAAGGTGCTCCGCGCAGATCTGTTCGAGATTTGAGATCGCGGCGAGCGACTTGGGCGTCTGCCCCGCCACGTAGAGCAACAATTTGACCGGTTCGTTGGGTGTCGACATCGCTTCTTTCTATGTGCGGGAGACCGCGGTGAACAGATACCTTCCGGAGTCTATCGTGCGCGGCGCGACGCCGCGAGCGCCGCAGCGTCGACGTCCAGCTGCCGGAGGTAATCCGCCTCCGATTGCGACATCCGCCTGAGCTCCGCCTCGTCGCTTTCGATCTCCGCCTGCAGCGCCTCGATCTGGGCGAGCGCCCGGCGGCGGCGCTGGTCGACCTGATCCTGGAGACGCGCCCTCTCGTCCCGCCGGATCATCTCTTCACGCCTCAGGCGACCTTCCTCGGCGCGCCGGGCGGCGCCGGTGAGGGCGGCGCCGTCGCCAAGATAAGGCGGCTCCAGCTTGATGCCGTCCGATGAGATGATGAACTCGCGGACCTGGTTCGAATGCGAGATGCCGCGCGCCTTGATGATGTAGAGCTCGCGGTTGTACTCGCCGGACGCCTCGCGGTTCAGCAGCAGTATCCAGGCGTCCATCAGCGAGGAGAGGCCGGCCTCGGTCTCGAGGACGCCCTCCTCATGGACCAGGTGCGTGAACACCCCGGTCACGCCTCTGGCTTTCAGGAAGTCGACGATCCGCAGCAGCATCGCCTGCACTTCCAGCCTGTCGCCGGAGCCGGCGAAGGCGGAAATCGGATCCAGAACCACCAGTTTGGGGTCGAAACGCGCGACCTCGCGGAGCACGACCGCCAGGTGCATCTCGAGACTGTAGAAGGTCGGCCGCGCCGCGATGTGACGAAGCTGGCCCGACTTGATCCAGCGGTCGAGATCGAGGCCGATCGACCTCATGTTGCGGACCGCCTGATCGGCGGATTCCTCGAACGACAGATAGAGGGCCCGTTCGCCGCGCTGGCAGGCGGCGTCGACGAAGCTCGCGGCAAGCGAGCTCTTGCCGGCGCCCGCGACGCCGGTGACGAGGATACTGCTGCCGCGATGGAAGCCGCCGCCTTCCAGCATCTTGTCGAGGTCGGCCACGCCGCTTGAGATGAGCTCGTCGAACACCTGATGGTTCAGCCCGAGCGAACTGACCGGCAGCACGCTGAAGCCGTCCTCGTCGATGAGGAACGGATACTCGTTCGTGCCGTGGGCTGTGCCGCGGTATTTGACGATGCGGAGCCGGCGCGTCGAAATCTGGTTCTCGACCCGATGGTCGAGCAGGATCACACAGTCGGAGACGTATTCTTCCAGCCCCTGGCGGGTAAGCGTTCCATCGCCGCGCTCTCCGGTGATCAGCGCCGTGACGCCCTTGGCTTTGAGCCAGTCGAACAGGCGGCGGATCTCGGCCCGGAGGATGGCGGGATTGGAGAAGGCGGAGAACAGGGTCTCGATCGTGTCGAGCACCACGCGCTTGGCGCCGACCTCCTCGATCGCCAGGTCCAGCCTCAGGAACAGCGCCTCGAGATCGTAATCGCCGATCTCCGCCATCTCGCCCGGCTCGAAGGCGATGTGCTCGATGTTGATCTTGCGCTGAGCGATCAGTTCATCGAGCCCGAAGCCGAGCGAGGCGACGTTGTCGATGATGTCCTCCGGGCGCTCCTCGAAGGTGACGAAGACGCCGGGTTCGTCGAACTGGCGCGCGCCCTCGATAAGGAAGGTCGCTGCGAACAGTGTCTTGCCGCATCCGGCCGATCCGCAGACCAGTGTGGGCCTGCCGGCCGGCAGCCCTCCCAGGGTGAGTTCGTCAAAGCCCTCGATGCCGGTCGGAGACTTGGTGATGCCCAGGTGTTTCGCCATGCGGGTCTGATCGAAGCTGCCCGCTCGGCGGGGGAAATAGGGAGGGAATCCTTTAGCCCGGCCTTCGGACGGGTGAAAGGCGATTTGACATAGTGGCGGCCGGAAACCGCTTATTCCATTACCGCCGCTTTCATGATGCAGACCATGGTCGCGTGCAACGGCGCGCTTCCGACCGCGCGGACGACATGGGGCCTGTCACAGCGGTAGCGCAGCGTTTCCCCGGCTTTCGCGTGCTCAACGACGCCCGCCACCGTGACCTCCGCCTCGCCCGCGAGCACCGACAGGCACTCGAGCGATCCGCGCTGGTGGCCTTCGGACTCGAGCGCTCCGCCCGGCTCCGCCTTGACGTCGTACCACTGCAGCCACTCGACGGTCTTGATCCAGCCGATGATCGACAACCGCATCTTGCCGTCATCGGACACAATGTGCGGCGTGTCGCGGCGGCCGAGCTTCTCGATGAACGGCTCCTCGTCGGCCGAAGCCAGCACCCGGTCGATCGACACGTCGAGCGCCTGCGAGAGGCGCCAGATCGTGGCGAGCGTCGGGTTGGTCTCATTGCGCTCGATCTGGCTGATGATCGACTTCGCCACGCCCGACTGCTCGGCGAGTTCTGAGAGCGAGAGGTTGTAAGCCTTGCGCAGCCGCTGGACGGTCTTGCCCAGTTGCCCCGAGACGAACTGCGCCCCCGTGTCGAGATCGGCTCGCGCCCGACCGGCCATCACGTCACCTAGATGTTTGATGCGCCGAACGGGTGTTCGGCAGAGCGGACGCTAATTGTCCGTCCGCTGCGCCGCAAGCCATCAGCCGTGATCGGTAGACCACCACCGGACAAAATGGTGAACCGGACCGTGACCGTTTCCGACAGAGAGCTGGTCGGCGGCCTCGATCGCCTCGGCCAGATAGGCCCGCGCCTGGCGCGCCGCATCGTCGAGCCCCAGCCCCTTTGCGAGGTTTGCGGCGATCGCCGAGGACAGGGTGCACCCCGTGCCGTGCGTGTTCCTGGTCTGAACGCGTCGCCCCGCGATGCGGCTTACCCCGCCATCCGAGGCGACCAGGATGTCGACGCTCTCGCGCCCTTCGCCATGACCGCCCTTGACCAGCACCGCACGCGCGCCGAGCCGCTGGAGCGCCCGTCCCTGCTCGGCCATCTCGTCTTCGCTGCGCGCCGGAGCGCAGTCCAGCAGCGCCGCGGCCTCGGGCAGGTTCGGCGTCAACAGCAACGCCCGCGGCAGCAAGCGCGACCGCAGCGCTTCGACCGCGTCGCTCGCGAGCAGGCGGGCTCCGGATGACGCGACCATCACGGGGTCGAGCACGATCTTTTCCACGCCGTGGCGGACCAGCGCGTCGGCGACCGCCTCGATCGACTCTGCGCGCGACACCATGCCGATCTTGACCGCGCCGACCGCGAGATCGTCCATCACGGCGTCGATCTGCGCGGCGATGAACTCGGGCGGCGCGTCATGGATCGCGGTGACGCCGCGGGTGTTCTGCGCGGTCAGCGCCACGATCGCCGAAGCGCCATAGACGCCGAGCGCCGAGAAGGTCTTCAGGTCGGCCTGAATCCCCGCCCCGCCCGAAGAGTCGGAACCAGCGATTGTGAGCGCGATCGGGACAGCCATGGGCTCAGGGACTTTCGGGGTTCAGCGGCGGGTGGAATTCCGCCGCGTCGCCTCAGGAGGATTCGGTCTCGTTGTCGCGCGGCCGGAGCAGGCGGGCGATCATCCAGCAGAACAGCGCCCATGCCGCGCCGAGCGTCCAGCCGGCCAGCACGTCGGTGGGATAGTGCACGCCGAGGAACACGCGGCTGAAGCCGACCATCAGCGTGAGCAGGCCAGCGACCGCAAAGATGTAGCCGCGAACGACCTTCTTTCGTTCCGTCCGCGCCAGCAGCGCGCCGAGCGTCAGGAAGGTCGCCGCCGATCCCATGGCGTGGCCGCTCGGAAAGCTCATCGAGTGCACGGCGACCAGATGGTCGACCAGCTCAGGCCGCGGCCGGGCGAAGGCGTTCTTCAGGAGATTGGTGAGGATCGCGCCCCCGATCACCGAGCCCGCCACCAGGGCCGCATTGGCGAGCCGCTTGGTCACCAGGAGATAGGAGACGACGAGAACCGTCACCAGCGTCAGCACGGTCACCCCGCCGAGCGCCGTGACGTCGGCCATCATGATCTCGAGCCATTGCGGGCCGATCGGCCGCGCCCGATCGAGCGGATTGCGCAGCGCAAGCAGGATGGCTTCATCAAAGGCGCGGGTGGCGCCCTCCGCCATCTCGTCGCCGATCCGGATGAAGGCGAACGCAAGTCCCGAGCACAGCAGGAAGGCGACCAAGGTGCCGAACTCGGGCAGCCGCCAGGACGGCGTCCAATGGCGCACGGAGAACAGCGATTTTCGAGGGATTTCCATATCACCGGTCCGAAGATGCTGAAGCCCGGCCGGAGATAGCGCCGGCCGCCGCGCCGGCAGCCCCTGCGCGTTACGCGTCCCGCTCTTCGACCCGCGCGAGCCCAGACTTGTCCTTAGTCGGTCCCGGGTGATCCTGCGACGCCTCGCCGGTGCGAGGCTGGTCCGTCGGCGCCTTCTCGGCCTCGCCCCGCGTCGCGCGTTTGCCCTCCGCCGCCTGCTTCAGGATCGTCAGCGCCTCGAGCACGTGCGGCTCGAGCCCGTCGCCGCCCGTCGCGTCAATATGCCGGAAGATTTCCGCGCGCATGCGCGGGTCCCAGAAGTGCTGGATATGGTCGAGCACGCCCGGGACGACCTTCTGCTTCGGCTGGCTCTTGAAGAACCAGCCGATCTGGTTCGCCATGTAGATCAGGCGGTCGAGCGTCGTCTTGTGGTGGTGGCCCTGCGCCTCAGCGACGCCCGCGCTGCCCGGCTGTGCGGTCATTGTCCGGCTCCTCCGGCCGCGAGCTTCTCCGGCTCGGCGGCCACGATGCGATGGGGATGGGTAAAGACTTCGAAGCCGTCGCTGCGGGCGATGGCCGCGAGCGTGATCCCCGCCTCCTCCGCCATTCGCACGCCGAGCGCCGTCGGCGCCGAGACCGCCACGACGAGGCCGACGCCGATGACAGCCGCCTTCTGGATCATCTCGACCGAGACCCGGCTCGTGAGCACCACGAAACCGTCCTCCGTGCGCTCGCCCGCACGAGCGAGGGCGCCGGCGAGCTTGTCGAGCGCGTTATGTCGGCCGACATCCTCGCGAACGGCGATGAGGCCGACTCCGGGCCGGAAGAAGCCGGCGCCGTGCACCGCGCGCGTCTCGTGGTTCAGCGTCTGCGCGCGGCTCAGGGCTTCGAGCGCCTGATGGATCTGCGAGGCTGAAAACTGCGTCGCAGCAGAGACTTGCCTCGCCGGCTTCACGGCTTGCTCGAGGCTGTCGATGCCGCACAGCCCGCATCCCGTCGGCCCGGCGAGATTGCGCCGGCGGCGGCCGAGGCGCTCGCCGAGCCCTTTTCTGAGCCACATGCGGGCTTCCAGGCCGACGCCGGGATGATCGACCACCTCGAGGCTCTCGATCTCGTCCGGAGAACCGATGGTTCCTTCCGTCAGGCTGAACCCGATGGCGAAGTCGTCGACGTCCTGCGGGCTCGCCATCATCACGGCTTCGGTCCCGCCGTCATAGACGATCGCGATCGCCGTCTCGGCCGGGCTCGCCCTGTCAGACGTCTCGCGCACGACTCCGTCGCGCCACACGGCGCGGGAGAGGCGAACGACGGAGGAAGGGAGATTGGTCATGATGATGAGCCTGCCGTCATGGTCGGGACTGACCGGACCATCCACGCGAGCGTCGCGCGCCACGCCGAAGATCGATCCTCCGGCCGAGCCGGAGGATGACGCCCTATTCTGCAGCCGCCAACCCGGTCCGGCGTCAGCCGTCCGGGATGGCTTTGCGACGCCGGAGCCTACTCGGCCGCCTCCGCGAGAATGCGGCGGCTGAGCCTCGAGTGCTCCTCATACTCCTCCTGCCAGGCGCTTGGCCCGTTGGAGGGCGAGACCTGCACCGCCGTCACCTTGTACTCTGGGCAGTTAGTCGCCCAGTCCGAGAAGTCGGTGGTGATGACGTTCGCCTGCGTGTTCGGATGGTGGAAGGTCGTGTAGACGACCCCCGGCGCCACCCGGTCGGTGATCAGGGCCCGCAGGCTCGTCTCGCCCGCGCGGCTGCGCAACGTCACCCAGTCCCCGTCGCGGACGCCGCGATCCTCGGCGTCGACCGGATGCATCTCCAGCCGGTCCTCCTCGTGCCACCGCGAATTCTCGGTGCGGCGAGTCTGCGCGCCGACATTGTACTGGCTGAGGATGCGGCCCGTGGTGAGAAGCAGCGGGAAGCGTGGTCCCACCTTCTCATCCGTCGCCACATATTCGGTGATGACGAAGTTGCCCTTGCCGCGGACGAACTCGCCGATGTGCATGGTCGGCGTGCCTTCCGGAGCCTCCTCGTTGCAGGGCCACTGCACCGAACCGAGTTCCTCGAGCTTGGCGAAGGAGACGCCACTAAAGCTCGGCGTGGAGGCGGCGATCTCGTCCATGATCTCGGACGGATGGCTGTAGTCCATTTCGTAGCCCATGGCCTTGGCGATCATCAGCGTGATCTCCCAGTCGCCATAGCCGTTCTTCGGCGCCATCACCTTGCGGATGCGCTGGATGCGCCGTTCGGCGTTGGTGAAGGTGCCGTCCTTCTCGAGGAAGGAGCAGCCCGGCAGGAACACATGCGCGTAGTTCGCGGTCTCGTTCAGGAACAGGTCCTGCACGACCACGCATTCCATGGCCTTCAGCCCGCCGATGACATGCTGAGCGTCGGGGTCGGACTGGGCGATGTCCTCGCCCTGCACGTAGAGCCCCTTGAAGGTGCCGTCGACGGCCGCGTCCAGCATGTTCGGAATGCGCAGGCCGGGCTCGGGATCGAGCGGAACGCCCCAGAGCCTTTCGTAGAGCTCGCGGGTGTCGTCCTGGCTGACATGGCGGTAGCCCGGATACTCGTGCGGGAACGAGCCCATGTCGCACGAGCCCTGCACGTTGTTCTGGCCGCGCAGCGGGTTCACGCCGACGCCCTCGCGACCGATGTTGCCAGTCGCCATGGCGAGGTTTGCGATCGCCATCACGGTCGTGGTGCCCTGGCTGTGCTCCGTGACGCCGAGGCCATAGAAGATCGCGGCGTTGCCGCCGGTCGCATAGAGCCGCGCGGCCCCCCGAACGAGATGGGCGGGGACGCCTGTCAGACTTTCGGTCGCCTCCGGCGAATGGCGCTCCTCCGAGACGAACTCGGCCCAGTCATGGAAGGTGTCGAGGTCCGCCCGCTCGCGGACGAACTCCTCGTTCACGAGGCCCTCGGTCACGATCACATGCGCGAACGCGGTCACCAGCGCCACGTTCGTGCCCGGGCGCAGCGGCAGGTGGAAGTCGGCCTGGATGTGCGGGCTCTTCACCAGGTCGATGCGGCGCGGATCGACGACGATCAGCCGCGCGCCCTGTCGCAGCCGCTTCTTCATGCGCGAGCCGAACACCGGATGGCCGTCGGTCGGGTTCGCCCCGATGACGAAGATCACGTCGGTCTGCTCGATCGAGTCGAAATCCTGCGTGCCGGCCGAGGTGCCGAACGTCGTCTTCAGGCCGTAGCCAGTCGGCGAGTGGCAGACGCGGGCGCAGGTGTCGACATTGTTGTTGCCGAAGCCGGCGCGCACCAGCTTCTGAACGAGGTAGGTCTCCTCGTTGGTGCAGCGCGACGAGGTGATGCCGCCGACCGACGAGCGGCCATACTTGCCCTGGATGCGCTTGAACTCTGAGGCCGTGTAGGAGATCGCCTCCTCCCACGAGACCTCGCGCCACGGATCCGTGATGTTGGCGCGGATCATCGGCTTGAGGATGCGGTCCTGGTGCTGCGCGTAGCCATAGGCGAAGCGGCCCTTGACGCAGGAGTGGCCGCGGTTTGCCTTGCCGTCCTTCCACGGCGTCATGCGGACGAGTTCGTCGCCGCGCATCTCGGCCTTGAAGGAGCAGCCCACGCCGCAATAGGCGCAGGTGGTGACGACGGAATGCTCCGGCGTCCCGATGTCGTAGACCGACTTCTCCTGCAGCGTCGCCGTTGGGCAGGCCTGCACACATGCGCCGCAGGACACGCATTCCGAGGTGATGAAGGGCTCGTTCATGCCAGCGGAGACGCGGCTGTCGAAGCCGCGGCCGGAGATCGTCAGCGCGAAGGTGCCCTGCACCTCCTCACAGGCGCGCACGCAGCGCGAACAGACGATGCACTTCGACGGATCGTAGGTGAAGTAGGGGTTCGACTCGTCCTTCTTGGAGACGATGTGGTTCTCGCCCTCGTAGCCGTAGCGGACCTCGCGCAGACCGACGACGCCGGCCATGTCCTGCAGTTCGCAGTCGCCGTTCGCCGAGCAGGTCAGGCAGTCGAGCGGGTGGTCGGAGATGTAGAGCTCCATGACGCCCTTGCGCAGCTGCTTCAGCCGCGGCGTCTGGGTCTTCACCACCATGCCGTCCATCACCGGCGTGGTGCAGGAGGCCGGCGTGCCGGCGCGGCCTTCGATCTCGACCAGGCAGAGACGGCAGGAGCCGAACGCCTCCACCGAGTCGGTCGCGCAGAGCTTGGGGATCTCGTTGTTGATCTCCATCGCCGCCCGCATGATCGAGGTCCCTTCCGGAACCGTGACCTGCTGGCCGTCGATCATCAGGCTGACGGTCTTCTCCGCGGTCGAGGCGGGGGTGCCGTAATCGATCTCTTGGATGAGGCTCATGACGTTTCCCTCACTCCGCTGCGAGCATGGCCGGGCCACGCCCGAAATCTTCAGGGAAATGGGTGATGGCGCTCATCACCGGATACGGCGTGAAGCCGCCGAGCGCGCAGAGCGATCCCAGCTTCATCGTGTGGCAAAGGTCTTCGACGATCGTGAGCGCCCGCTCGCGCCCCGCGCCCCCGGCGATGACCTGATCGAGCATCTCGACGCCGCGGGTGGAGCCGATGCGGCAGGGCGTGCACTTTCCGCAGCTCTCGATGGCGCAGAACTCCATCGCGAAGCGCGCCTGCTCGACCATGTCGACGCTGTCATCGAACACCACGATGCCGCCATGCCCGATCAGGCCGTCTCGCTTGGCGAAGGCTTCGTAGTCGAAGGGCGTCTCGAAGTAGGAGCGCGGGAAATAGGCCCCGAGGGGCCCCCCGACCTGCACGGCTCGAACGGGACGGCCGGTGAACGTGCCGCCGCCGACCTCATCGACCAGTTCGCCCAGCGTCACGCCGAAGGCGATCTCGTAGAGGCCGCCATATTTGACGTTGCCGGCGAGCTGGATCGGCATGGTGCCGCGCGAGCGGCCGAAGCCGACGTCCGCGTAGGCCTTGGCGCCCTCAGCCAGAATGAACGGCACGGAAGCCAGCGAGATGACGTTGTTGATGACCGTCGGCTTGCCGAACAGACCCTTGTGGGCCGGCAGCGGCGGCTTGGCGCGGACGAGGCCGCGCTTGCCCTCGAGGCTTTCGAGCAGCGAAGTCTCCTCGCCGCACACATAGGCCCCTGCCCCGACCCGCACTTCCATGTCGAAGGCGTAGTCCGAGCCGGCGACGCTGCGGCCGAGATAGCCCGCCATGCGGGCGACCCGGATCGCCCTGTTCATCGCCGCGACCGCGTGCGGGTATTCAGAGCGGCAGTAGACGTAGCCCTTGGTGGCGCCGACCGCGAGACCCGCGATCGTCATGCCCTCGATCAGCTGGAAGGGATCGCCTTCCATGATCATGCGGTCGGCGAACGTGCCGCTGTCGCCCTCGTCGGCGTTGCAGACGATGTACTTCTGCCCGGGAGGGCACTGGGCGACGGTGCGCCACTTGATGCCGGTCGGGAAGCCCGCGCCGCCGCGGCCGCGCAGGCCGGAGTCGAAGACCTCCTCGACCGTCGCCGCGGCGCCGAGTTCGATCGCTCGCTCGAGGCCCTTGTAGCCGCCGTAAGCCCGGTAGTCGTCGAGCGAGAACGGGTCCGTCAGGCCGACGCGTTTGAAGGTGAAGCGCTCCTGCCTGGCGAAGAACGGAATCTGCTCGACGTCGCCGAGACGGAGCGCGTCTCCCTTGCCTTCGAGCAGGCCGGCGTCGAGCAGCGTCTCAACGTCCCGCGCTTTCACAGGACCGTAGCCGACGCGGCCTGCGGGCGTGACCACCTCGACCAGCGGCTCCAGCCAGAACATGCCGCGCGAGCCGTTGCGCACGATCTGCGCGTCGACGCCACGCCGCGCCAGCGCGTCGGCGAAAGCCTTTGCGACCTTGTCGGCGCCGAGCGCGACGGCGCCCGCGTCGCCGGGGACGTAGATGCGCGTCGTCATGCCCGGCACTCCGCGGCGATCTCTTCGATCTCCTCGTCATCGATGCGGCCGATCAGCCGGCCGTCGACCATGGCCGCGGGCGCACAGCTGCACAGGCCCAAACAGTAGATCGGCTCGAGGGTGACCTGCCCGTCCGGCCTGGTTTCGCCGTATCCGACGTTCAGCGTCTCGGAGATCTTTGCGGCGGTCGCGCGGCCGCCGGCTGCCTGACAGGCCTCGGCGACGCAGACCTTTACGACGTGCTTGCCGGCAGGCTCGTGGCGAAACTCATGATAGAATGTGAGCGTGCCATGCACTTCGGCGCGCGAGAGATTGAGCGCGCTCGCGATCAGAGGCACCGCGTCCTGAGGCACGTAGCCGAAGGTCGCCTGCATCGCGTGCAGGATGGGCATCGCAGCGCCTTCCATCGGAAGGTGCTCGGCGATGATTTCCGAACCGCGCGCCGGCGTCCACGTCTCGTAACAGCCGCGGGCGGCGACGGTGACCGAATGACCCATGGTCATGCTGCCGCGTGTCCTCCATATATTTTTTCTTATTGCAGAGAGTGGGTCCTCCTTACTGCCGGAATCAATCCGCGTGTCTCGTCGCGCGATAGAAGTTTTCTATGAAGCATCCTCGGCCGCGGGTCGCGCGACGGCGACCTTCGCGGCCAGCGCCTTGGCTTCAGCCACAAGGGCTTTGGTGGCCGGCGTCATTGGATCGCGGTGCGGAACCACCAGACCGACGGTGTGAACCACTTCCGGCTCGACGATCGGGATCGACCGGACGTTGGGCGGAAGCCCCATCGTTTCTCCGAAGCTTTGCGGCATCACGCTCGCCCAGGCTCCGGTGCGGACATGGGCGAACAGCACGACGGTCGAATTCGACTCGAGCGTCGGCGCGGGCGCGACGCCAGCCTCCCGCAGAAGACCTTCGACGATGCGGCGGTTCTGCATGTCGGTGGTGAGAAGACAGAGCGGGAGCCTGCCGACCTCCCGCCATGTCACCGTCTCGCGATCGCCCAGCGGGCCGCCGGCGGAGGTCAGCAGCCTGTAACCCTCTCGCCAGATCGGGACTGCGGAGACGCGGCCGAGCGGCTCGTTGTCCAAATAGGTGACGCCGGCGTCGATCTCGAGATTGTCGAGCGCCGTGCCGATGTCGAGGCTCGTGCTGCTGAGGATGGTGAAGCGGACGTCGGGATGCTTGGCGCGGAACGGCGTCGTGAGCTGCGCCACCATTGGCAGCGCGGTCGGAATGACCGCGATCCGCAGATGGCCGACCACGCCCCGCTTCAGCGCGTCGATGTCCTGCCGCATGGCGCGGGCGTCGCCCACGATGCGGCGCGCCCATTCGAGCGCGCGTTCGCCCTCGGGGGTGAAGCCATGGAAGCGCGAGCCGCGCTCCACCAGCCGCACGCCGAGCTGATCCTCGAGCTGTTTGACGCCGGCGGAAAGCGTGGGTTGCGTTACGCCGCAGGTCTCTGCAGCGCGGCCGAAATGGCGCTCCTGAGCGAGCGCGAGAAGAAAATCCAGTTTGTCGAGCATAAGCACCCTGTCGCGAGGCTTCCTGAACAAGGATAGGCCTTCGCCGGCCGCAGCGCACCTGCCCTGGCGTCCCAGAGGCGGCGGCGCGGCGAACGGTCCCTTGTGCGGGCGCCGCCTCTGCTTAGCTTGAGCGCCAACGGAACCGGAAAGGGATGCGAGCCATGGCCGAAGCGACCACGCAGCCGATCGAGTTGCACTACTGGCCGACGCCGAACGGCTGGAAGATCACCATCATGCTGGAGGAATGCGGCCTGCCCTACCGCGTGGTTCCGGTCAACATTGGCAAAGGCGAGCAGTTCACGCCCGAATTTCTCAAGATCTCGCCGAACAACAAGATGCCGGCGATCGTCGATCCCGCCGGCCCCGACGGCGCGCCCGTTTCGGTCTTCGAGTCGGGAGCGATCCTCCAATATCTCGGCCGCAAGACGGGGAAGTTCTATCCGGCCGACGAACGGCGGCGCATCGAGGTCGAGGAATGGCTGTTCTGGCAGGTCGGCGGATTTGGCCCGATGCTCGGGCAGGTGCACCACTTCCGGAACTACGCCCCGGAGAAAGTTCCTTACGCTATCGACCGCTACGTCAACGAGGCGCACAGGCTCTACGGCGTGCTTAATCAGCGGCTGAAGGGCCGCGACTTCATCTGCGGCGACTATACGATCGCCGACATGGCGACGATCGGTTGGGCGAAGCTCTGGGACAAGCAGGGCCAGGACCTCGCCGAGTTTCCCGAAGTCGCGCGCTGGATCGACACGATGCTGGCCCGGCCGGCCGTCGCGCGGGGCCTTGCGGTCAAGGTGGATGGTCCCACCCTCGATCTCGCCCAGGACAAGGCCGCGCAGGCCATTCTGTTCGGACAGCGCGCGCGGGGCGCCTGACCGCACGCCGTCGGAACATAGGGCCCTTGGCGGGCGTTCCCTGAGCGCCACTTCTCGAGCGTGCGCGGCTGCGACGATCGCGCCGCGGATGACGACCAGACCAGGAGATCGCTGCAATGTCTGACACCACCCAGGGCGCCTCGGGCGCCACCGGCGCGCGAGCTTCGTCGGTTGAGGCGGATCTCGAGACGCTGAGGAAGGACGTCGCTACGCTGACCGAGACTCTCTCGACGCTGGTGTCCGACAGCGCCGCGACGGCCCGCAGCGCCGCACGCGAGGGGATGAACCGCGCCAGCGCCGCAGCCGACGACGCCCGCGCGCGCGCCCAGGCGGCCGCCGACGACCTCAGCGCGACCATCGTCGAGAACCCGCTCACGGCCGTGCTGGTCGCGCTCGGCCTCGGTTATGTCGTAGGCGCGCTCGGCCGGAGCCGTCACTGATGTTACGCCTGCTGCTGCAGGCAGGCGCGGCACTGGCGACATTCAATCTCGGGCGCAAGGTCGCTCGACTGAAACGCACGGCGATCTTTCTGGGGATCGCGGGCGTGCTCGGCTTGCTGGGGCTCGGCGCGCTAACGGCTGCAGCGATCATCGGGCTGGCGCCGCATGTGGGCGCGATCTGGTCGCCGGTGATCGTCGCCGCCGTTCTGATCCTGATTGCGGCCCTGCTCGCCTGGATCGGCACGCGGACGCCGAAGCCCGCCACACCGCCGATGCTTACCCGCATGACGCAGATCGGGGCGGCGGGCGCCGCGTTGAACGCGACACGCCCTCCGCCGGCCAAACGCTCGGATGCCGTTCCGCCCCCGGCTCAGCCGAAGCGCAGCCGCAAGCGCGTCATCAACATGATGCTGATCGCGACGATCGCTGGCGTCGTGCTCGGCAGGCGTCTCTGACGAAAAAGGCCGCCGCGGTGTCCGCGGCGGCCTTTCTTTTTCTCGACCCGAGAAGCGAAACGTCAGTTCCGCGTATCGGTGTGGGGCATCGGCTTTGAGCCCGAGCCGCCGGACGTCGCCGCCGAACCCGCCCCGGCCGGCGCCTGCGGCACCGGATGGACCCCGGCGCCCTCGTCATTGCTGGTCGTGCTGGTGCCGCTGGGACCGGTCGGCTTTTCCGAGCCCCCCATGGGCGGCGTCCTGCGCACCTGCTCGTTCGTGCGCTGGTCCTGCGCGTTGTCGGTGTCGCCGGTCGACCGCGCGGGCTGCTCCTGAGCGATCGCCGCGAGCGGCGCGATCGCCAGCCCCGCCGCGAAGGCGCCCGACGCCACAGCTTTCATCAGCTTCGACATTTTGTTGAACTCCCATGATGATGCGCGACTGGTTGAGGCTTTCGATCCCAGCCGGCGAAGGCTTCGCACGCCATCTGCTGCGCGCACGCCTCAGATCAAGAAAAGACCCCGCTCAGATCAGGGAAAAATTTATTGCTTCGCCTCGGAACTAACTTGCCTGCGCCGGAAACTCTTCTGTCGCCTTGGGAAGAATGCGTTCTGCTCCGGCCCTTCCGAGCCGGCGCGCGAGCGCCCGGGCCCCTCCTCCCGACCGCCGGACAATTCTCGCGGCGTGGTTGGCGGCGGGTGAAGGGTCGTCGCTAATGCTTCCTTTCGCCGCGCCAGTGTAGCCAAGAGCCTCTAACGGTCGCGCAGTGAATGGGATCTTACTTTTACCGTCAGTTTGCGAATTGTTCAAATTGCATTCATGTAAAGCTTTAATCGAGAAGTAGAAATCGGGGCGGATAGTGTTCTGAACAAGCGCTCGACGGCGCCGGTGCAGAACGGAAGGCCGCCCGGCCGGCCAAGACAGAGGATCAGGCGATGGCCCGCTACGACATGTCCAACATCATCGAATGCGGCGCGCTCGGCGCGGTCGCGTCCGGCGCGGTGTTCTTCCAGCTCGGCATGACCTGCGCGGTCGGGCGCTATGGCGCGATCGACCGTGTGGCCGCGCACAAATGGTTCAACCTCGCCGCCCGCGACGGCGTCGCCGAAGCGGTCCGCATGCGACGCGAACTGGCGCTCGAGATGAGCGCCGCCGAGATCGCCGAGGCCCAGCGCGCGGCGCGCGAGTGGCTTGCCGCCCATTGACCGCGTTCGGGCGTTGACCGCCCGAACCGCCCCGTGTACCCCTGCCGCCACGGAGACGTGGCCGAGAGGCTGAAGGCACTCGTTTGCTAAATGAGCAGACCTGGAAACGGGTCTCGAGGGTTCGAATCCCTCCGTCTCCGCCAATCTTTCAGATTCGGTCAAAGCATCAATTCGGACGTCGCAAGCGGCGGGGTTAATCCGCCTTGGGTCCACAGATCGTCCTTGACTGTGGGTTAGGTTGGCGTCCGTATTGATCCCAGTTTTCCTGTCGACCGAAGCGGGAGCTTCGTTGATGATCGACCGCCCGGCTCGTGACCAAGCAGCACAGGCGCTCCGGCGCTTGATCTCCGGGCAAATCACCAATGAGGAATTCGAGTTCTCAGAACCCGAGACCAGCGACCAAGCCGTGCCGGCCATCTATGACACGGCTTGGCTCATTTATCATGACTACTCTGTACACAAGCTAACTGGCCGCTATAGAGTTTCCCCCGACGTGAAACGCGAGACCATCCGTTGGATCGTGTTCCTGGATGGCGCGGACGAATACATTTGGCCAAAAATCGCGTGGCCCGGTTCTGACCCAAGAAAAAGGGTTAGAGCGGGAGGGGCGTGGATCCGCCGCCTGTTGGGGCAGCTCCACGCGCTTTCTCCTGACGAAGCGGCGGCGTTCCTAGCGGCCGGAGACTATGACGCGTGGCCGTTCGCCTCGCGCGCTGACCTGAAGAGAGCGATCCGGTCACCGCGTCGCCTTCATGGAAAGAGGGCTGCCTAACGCTTCCGGGCCATGAGTGTGGCGAGCATGAAGGCTGTTGCGCGTGTCGGCGCCGGCGGCTCGATGGCGACGCGGATTTTCACGCCGCTCTGCCTTCGGCGCCGGCACTGACACCGCCGCCCCTCACCCCCGCGGGTCGTAGGGCGCCTCGTCCTTCAGCGTCTGGGCGACGGCGGTGAGTCGCGGGTCGCCGCCTTTGGGCAGGGCGATTCTCAGCTCGACTAGCAGATCGCCGGCCGCGCCCTTCTTGCCGATGCCCTTGCCGCGCAGCCGCAAGGTGCGGCCGCCATCGGAGCCTGCCGGCACCGTCATCTCCACGGCGCCGTCGAGGGTCGGCACGCGCACCTTCCCGCCGAGCACCGCCTCGTAGATCGTGATCGGCACCTCGACCCGCAGGTCGTCGCCCTCGGCGCGGAATTCCGGATCCGGCGCGACCCGGATGACGATCAGCGCGTCGCCCGGCTCGCCGCCGAGGCCGCTCGGCGCGCCCTGGCCCTTGAGGCGGATGGTTTTGCCTTCCTCGATGCCGGCCGGCACCGAGATGTTGAGCTCCTTGCCGGTCGGCAGGCGCACGCGCTGCTTGCCGCCGCGCGCCCAATCGCGGAACGGCACGGTCAGCTCAGCGCGCAGGTCCTCGCCCTTCGGCGGCTCGCCGCCAAAACCGGCGCCGGCGCGCGGACGGCGGCCGCCGAAGGCGCCCAGAAGCTCATCCAGTATGTCGTCGCCGCCGACGCCGGAGCGCGTGCGCGTCCCACCGAATGGGCCGCCGGGGCTGAACTCATAGTCGAAGCGCTGGCCGCGCTGGCCCCACGGGCCGCTCGCGCCGGCGCCGGCGCCCCACGGGCCGCCCTGCCCGCCCCCAAAACCCTGGAAGCGCGGCTTGCCTTCCGCGTCGATCTCGCCGCGGTCGAACTGCGCGCGCTTCTCGGCGTCCGACAGCAGCTCATAGGCCGAGCCGATCTCGGCGAAGCGCTCCTTCGCCGTCGGGTCGTCGGGCTTCTGGTCCGGGTGCCAGGTCTTGGCGAGCTTCCGGTAGGCTTTCTTGATGTCGGCGGCGCTCGCCGAACGCGGCACGCCGAGCACGTCATAGGGATCGCGCATCGCGTCGAGGAATCCGTGTTTCGAGAGAAGCCGCGCGCCGCAGTCTAGCGCACGGCCCGTTTCGTCCTTAATGTGGGCGCCTGTAACATCAATGCAACAGGTCCGGTCGCCGCAGGCGCGCCGTCACACGCTCCCGGCCGACGTCAGAGCGTTCGGCTGGCGGCGGTGCGGATCGCGACCGCCTCCCAATAGCCGGCGGCGGTGCGGCAGGCGGTGCCTTCGAGACGCTGCTCATGCCCGGCGGCGCTGTGGCTCGCCGTGAACAGCCGGCAGGTCGCACCGTTCTCGTTGGTCGCCCCCGCGGCGGCGCTGAAGGCCCCGTAGGCGCCCGAATCGGGATTCGCCCAAGGCACGGAGGCGTTGGTGGCGTCGGCCGCCATGGCGATGCTGAGCGCGCCGCGCGCATAGGCCCAGTCTGACGGCGTCAGCGCCGGAGGCTCCTGCGGGGCCGTCGGCGCATAGGCGGCGGGCTTCGCGGCGGGCTGAGGAGCGGCCGCCTGCGCGCCCACGGGCGGACCGAGCGGCGCCGAGGTCACCGCGTCCGCGGATCGCGGCGGGGCGGCCGCCGGGCGGGCGTCGATGCTGCCGGTCTTGATGTCGTCGGCTTCGCCGGACAGCGGATAAGTCACGCTGCATGCGCCGCTGAGCAAAGCGAACGCCGAAACCACGACTCCGCGCAGCAGTCGCGCTCGCAGCGCGGCCGACGCTCGTGTAGAGGAAACGCGTGTCGCCAGAGGCGGATCGAGGCTACGCAACAAACTCCAGAACTCCTTGATCGCCGCAGGATTGAACGGCAGGAGCAGTTAATGCCGGGTGACTTCCACGCAGCCGACGACCCTTTCCCTGTGATCGAGGCCTGGCTCGAAGAGGCTCGCGCCGCCGAGATCAACGACCCAAACGCAATGGCGCTGGCGACGGTCGACGAGGACGGAATGCCGGACGTCCGCGTCGTCCTGATGAACGGCTTCGACCGGCGCGGGCTGGTCTTCTACACCAATGTCGGCAGCGCCAAGGGCGCGCAGCTTGCCGAGCAGCCAAGGGCGGCGGCGGTTTTCCACTGGAAGTCGCTGCGCCGCCAGATCCGCGTCCGCGGCCCGGTCGAACCCGTCAGCGACGCCGAGGCGGACGCCTATTACGCGACCCGTCCTAGACTCAGCCGGATCGGCGCCTGGGCGTCGCGGCAGTCCAAGCCGCTGGCGTCGCGCGCCGTTCTGGAACAGGCGGTGGCGACGCGCGAGGCCGAATTCGCCGGCGCCGAGCCCCCCAGGCCGGATTGGTGGACGGGCTATCGCATCATCCCCATCTCCATCGAGTTCTGGCTCGACCAGCCCTTCCGCCTGCACGACCGCGCGGTCTTCCACCGCAAGACGGCGGCGGACGCGTGGGTCCGCACACGCCTCTATCCATGAAGGCCCCAAGACCGCGATGACGACGCCTGACCGACCGGCGGGCACGCCGCCCGCCACCTGCCCCATGTCCGGCGTCCGCACGGGCGACGCCGTGCCGACCATGAGCGCGGCGCCCAGCGCGACGACGCAGGGGCCGGGCCCCGGCGCCGCCCCCGCGTCGACCCCGCGGCCGCGTCCGGCCGGCTCGAACGAGCCGCGCAAGACCCTGCTGCTGACCGGCGCGAGCCGCGGCATCGGCCACGCCACCGTCAAGCGGTTCTCCGCGGCCGGCTGGCGCGTCATCACCTGCTCGCGCCACGCCTTTCCGGAGGAGTGTCCGTGGGGCGCCGGGCCGGAGGACCATATCCAGGTCGACCTCGCGGACGTCGACAGCACGGTCGCGGCGATCGCCGAGGTGCGCGAGCGGCTCGAAGGCGGCGCGCTGCACGCGCTCGTCAACAACGCCGGCATTTCGCCCAAGGGGGCCGGGGGATCGCGGCTGAACGCGATCGACACCGCTCTCGACGACTGGAAGACGGTGTTTCAGGTGAACTTCTTCGCGCCCATCATGCTGGCGCGCGGCCTTGCCGACGAACTCACCGCCGCCCGCGGATCGATCGTCAACGTGACCTCGATCGCGGGCGGGCGGGTGCATCCCTTCGCGGGCGCGGCCTACGCCACTTCGAAGGCGGCGCTCAACTCGCTGACCCGCGAGATGGCCGCCGATTTCGGCCCGCTCGGCGTGCGCGTCAACGCGATCGCGCCGGGGGAGATCGACACGGCGATCCTGTCCCCCGGCACCGACAAGATGGTCAACCAGATCCCGCTGCGCCGCCTCGGCACGCCGGACGAGGTCGCGAAGACGATCTACTTCCTCTGCACCGACATGTCGTCCTACGTCACCGGCGCCGAGATCCACATCAATGGCGGCCAGCACGTCTAGGTTCGGGCCGCCTCAGCCGGCGGCGCGCATGCGCTGCTTGGCGAAGGGCGACTCGAACGACACGACCGGGCTCGGCCGACCGACCAGGTAGCCCTGGATCTC
Source organism: Hansschlegelia sp. (assembly GCF_035538955.1). Lineage (NCBI taxonomy): Bacteria > Pseudomonadati > Pseudomonadota > Alphaproteobacteria > Hyphomicrobiales > Methylopilaceae > Hansschlegelia > Hansschlegelia sp. The sequence goes on along the minus strand of NZ_DATLJK010000014.1, from coordinate 66,477 downwards.
CTCGCAGTTCAGCTCGGCCAGGAACGCCCGCTGTTCGGCCGTCTCGACGCCCTCCGCGGTGATCGGCATGTCGAGGCTCGCGCCGAGCGCCACCACCGCCCGCACGATCGCCTTCGCCTGCGGGCTCGTCGACAGCGTGCGGATGAAGGAGGCGTCGATCTTGATGCGGTCGAACGGGAACGCCTGGAGGTAGGACAGCGAGGAGTAGCCGGTCCCGAAATCGTCCATTGCGATTTGCACGCCGAGCGCCTTCAGCCGGCGCAGGGTCTGTAGCGCGCCCGTCAGGTTGTCGAGCAGCACGCCTTCGGTGATCTCAAGCTCCAGGCGCGTCGCGGCCAGTCCGGTCTCAAGCAGGATCGAATGGACCAGCGCGACGATGTCGCCATGCTGGAACTGGACGGGCGACAGATTGACCGCCACCTTGCCCGGCCGCATCCAACGCGCGGCTTCCCTGCAGGCGGTCCGCAGCACCCATTCGCCGATCGGCACGATCGCCGCGGTCTCTTCGGCGACGGGGATGAACTCGACCGGCGGCACCACGCCGCGGGTCGGGTGCTTCCAGCGGATCAGCGCCTCGAAGCCGACGATCTCGCCGGTCTTGGTGTTGGCCTGCGGCATCCAGTGCAGAAACATCTCGTTGCGCGAAACCGCGGTCGCGAGGTCCTGCTGGAGCGCCCGGCGCTCGCGAAGGGCGAGGTCCATCTCCGGTTCGAAGCCGCGCGCGAGGCCGCGGCCATCCGCCTTGGCCCGGTAGAGGGCTGCGTCCGCATTTGCGAACAGCGCGTCGGCGGTGGCGCCGTGATGCGGGTAGACTGCGAAGCCGACGCTCGCGCCGCAGCGCAGCGTGCGCCCCGCCACCACCGTCTCGGTGTTGAGCCGTTCGGTCAGGCGCGTGGCGAGCTTGTCCGCGTCGCCGGCGTCCGGTCCGGTGCCGATGACGACGAACTCGTCGCCGCCAAGCCGGAACACCATCGCGTCGGGCGCGGCGGCCACGATCCGCCGGGCTGCGGTGCGCAGCACCTCGTCGCCCGACGAATGGCCGAACACGTCGTTGACCTCCTTGAACTTGTCGAGGTCGACGCAGAACAGCGCCACTTCGCCGCCGCGCTTGAGGGTGGTCGTCAGCGCCTCATTGAAGGCGGCGCGGTTGGCGAGGCCGGTCAGAGGATCATGATAGGCGAGGTGCCGGATCTGGTGCTCCTTGCGGCGCTGATCGCTCAGGTCGCGGAGCGTGAAGACGCGGCGCTGGCGCCCGTCGATCGCCAGATCGCGGCTGGAGATTTCGACCCAGGCCGTCTCGCCGCCCGTCGCTTTCAGTCCAGCCTCCTGGGGCTTCGCGAGCGAGGCTGAGAGCACCCTGTCCGGGTCCGGAACGTCGAGGAAGTCGCGAAACGCGCGGCCCCGCATGACCGTCGGATCGAGGCCTGCGAGGCGCGCCGCGGCGGCGTTGATGTCGACGATCTTCAGGTCGGCGCAGATGACGATGCCTTCACGCGTGAGGTCGGCGAAGGCCCGGTCGCGGGAACTCTGGCCGACGTCGCCTGAGCGGCCGGCGTACACCGCAGCGCCGATCACGGCGGCCAGCGCGGCGCCTGCCGCAGCCGCAAGCAACAGCAGCAGATCGCCGGCGTCGACCGCAGAGGCGGGCACGCGGATGCGCGCGTTCGGCGCAAAGCTCACCGCGCCGCCCGCGAGCGCGTGAAACAGGAGAATGGAGCCGCCAAGCAGCACGCCGCCGGCGAGCCGGCCGACGCCGGAGCGCAGCCGCGCCGCCAGTCCGAAGCCGGCGGCGGCCACCGCGATCGCGCAGATCGCCGCGAGCATGATCTCACCCTGATCGATGAAGATCCGTCCGGGCAGCCGAAGAGCGGCGACGCCCACATAGTGGGTGGCGGCGACGCCCGCCCCGAGGATCGCGCCCGAGGAGGCCGCAAGGAGGGAGTTCCCGCGTTCGATCTGAGGCGCCAGCAGGAAGACGCCGAAGCCGCTCATGACGACCGCGATCACGAAGGCGGCTGCCGTCATCCGCAGATCGTAGCCGGCGCCAAGGGCAGGATTGATCAGCGCGATGGCGGTGACGTGCGCCCCCCAGATGGCGACCGCAGACACCGCCGCCGCAACCGCCACCCACATGGTCTTGAGCTCGGCGCGTTCGGTCAGCTCCGCCCGGCCAAGCGCGAGCGCGAGCAGGATCGGACCGATCAGGCAGCCGGCGACCAGCAGAAGATACGACGTCGGATCGTGGCCGGTTGCGATGACGTTCTGCAGACTGGGCATCGGGCACCGCGAAGCGGGATTACGCCTTCGGATCTTAGTCCGCGGCCCGATAATAAAGCGTAAGCGCCTAGAGCCACCGCCGCCATTTGAAGATCAGGTATGGCACCACTGCGCTCAGGATCATCAGGCCCAGGGCGTAAGGATAGCCGAACGTCCATTTGAGCTCCGGCATGTGTTCGAAGTTCATGCCGTAGATCGAGGCCACCAGCGTCGGCGGGAGGAAAACGACCGCCATGACCGAGAACAGCTTGACGATGTCGTTCTGGGCGAGGCCCACCATGCCCAGCATGGCGTCCAGCACGAAGGTGATCTTGTCGTTGAGGAAGCTGGCGTGCTCGGTGAGCGAGGCCGCGTCCCGCTGCATGGCCCGCAGTTGCGCCTTGACCTCCTTGGCGGGCTTCACCCCGTCGATTTCGGCCGCGAGATAGAGGAAGGCGCGCTGCAGCGTCACGAGGCTTTCGCGGGCCTTCGAGGTCACGTCGCCCTTGCGCCCGATGGCCTTCAGAAGCTCCTGATAGGGCTTGCGGTAGGCCTGCGATCCGGCGCGCTGGAAGATGATCTGGGAGAGCTCCTCGACGTCCGCCCCGACATGTTCGAGGATGTCGGCCAGTCGATCGACGACCGCGTCGAACAGCCCCATCAGCACCGCCTCGGGCGTCCGCATCGACGGCGCAGTCTTGCAGGCTCGCGCCGCGAAAACAGCGAACGGCTTGGGATCGTCGTACCGGACGGTGATGAGCGCGCGCTTCGTCAGGATGAAGGTGACGGCGCTCAGCCGCGGCATCGGGCTCTCGACCTGACAGAGCAGGGAGGCCGTCATGTAACGGCCGCCGCCTTCGACATAGAGCCGGCTCGACGGCTCGATCTCGACCATCTCGTCCCGGGTCGGCACGCTGGCGCCGATCTGCGCCTCGACCATCCGGTCCTCGTCCGGCGTGGGGGCGATCATGTCGATCCACACCACGTCGTCCGGCAGTCGTCCGTCCTTAACCTCGACCCGCTCGAGCGAACCATCGCGCGCCGCATAGACGATCATCATGGCCGGCAATCCGCGATCGAAGATTGAGCGGAGCGGGCGTCAGGCCGCGCTCGTCGGGAACGGAAGCAGGGCGGACTTCAGGCGCGCGTCACTCCGGGTCAAGAGGCCGCAAATCTGTCGGCGTCCCGTCGGCGCCGACCGTGATCGTCTCGACGCGCGCCTCGGCCCGCCGCAGCAGTTCGTCACAGCGCGCCTTCAAGGTCTCGCCACGGCGATAGATCTCGATCGATTCCTCGAGCGGCACCTGGCCCTGCTCGAGCCTCCCGACGATCTTCTCCAGCTCTGCGAGCGCCGCCTCGAAGGACAGCGAGGCGACGTCCTCTGGGATTTCCGGCACGGGCGACACCCCTCGTTTGGACGAGGCGCCTTTTAGGCCGCCCTCACCCGCCCATCAAGGCGCGCACATGGGCGGCGGTCGAGTCGCCAAGGCCGCGCAGGTCGTAGCCGCCCTCCAGCACAGAGACCACGCGGCCCCCGGCGGTCTCATGCGCCACGTCCAGCAGGGCGCGCGTCATCCAGTCGTAGTCCGACGCCTGCAGCGTGAGGCCGCCGAGCGGGTCGCGCGCATGGGCGTCGAAGCCCGCCGAGATGATCAGCAGGTCCGGCGAAAAAGTCCTGAGCGCGGGAAGGATCGCGTCGTCGAACGCTTCGCGGAACTTTGCCCCGCCGTCGCCCGCGCGCATCGGGGCGTTGACCACGTTGCCGCAGCCGGTCTCCGAACGCGCGCCGGTTCCGGGAAACAGCGGCATCTGATGCGTCGAGGCGTAGAACAGCGAGGGATCGTCCCAGACGAGCGCCTGCGTGCCATTGCCGTGATGGACGTCGAAGTCGACGATCGCGACACGCTCCGCCCCATGAGCGCGCTGCGCATGGCGGGCGGCGACGACAACGTTGTTGAAGAAGCAGAAGCCCATCGCCCGCACGGCTTCGGCGTGGTGGCCCGGGGGCCTCACGCCGCAGAAGGCGTTGCGCGCGCGGCCCGCCATGACCTCGTCTGTGGCGTGCACGACCGCGCCAAGCGAGCGCAACAGCGCCTCCCAGGTCCCGGCGCTCATGATGGTGTCGCCGTCCACCATCACCATGCCTTCGCGCGGCCGCATCTCCTCGAGTTCTTCGACGAAGTTCTCCGGATGAGCGAGCGTCGCCACGGACGCTTCCGCAAGCGGCGCCGCGACGCGCACCAGCGACTGGAAGCATTCTGCCTCGAGCGCCTGCTCGACGGCCCGCATCCGTTCAGGCCGCTCCGGATGGCCCTGCGGAACGAGATGGCCCGCGAAGGCCCCATGGCTGACGTAAAGTGTGCTCACGGACGTCTCCTCCCGCCTGGTGTGCCAGACTTTTCACCAGAGGTGGGGCGCCTGAGCGCCGCTGTCGAGCGCTTTACGGCGCAAGGGCCGCGTCTGCGTCCTCGCCCGTCAGCGAACCGCCGCCTTCCATGACGGCGCGCGCCAGTCCGCTGGCTTCAATGGCGACGTTTTCGGCGAAGAACCTGGCGAACGTGACGCGCTTCGCGGCCTCCGGGTCGTTCCGCCCGAGGGCTGCGAGCGCGTCCTTCGCAAGCGCCGCGCCCCCGGCCGCAAGCCCGAACAGCCGGAGATAGGGCGTGGCGCCGGCGAGCGCCTCGGCGGGGCTGCGCGCGGGACTGGCGAGCCAATCGGTCGCCCGCGTCAGCGCCTCCACCGCCTCGGCGAGCCGCGCTCCCGCGGCGCCCAGGGCCTGCGCGCCCGTATCGCTCGTCCGCGTGGCGACAGCGGCGAGTTCGGCGATCAGGCGACGCGCTGTCTCGCCGCCCGACTGCGGCAGCTTACGGGTGACGAGGTCGATCGCCTGGATGCCGTTGGTGCCCTCATAGATCGGCGCGATGCGGGCGTCGCGCAGATGCTGCGCCGCGCCGGTCTCCTCGACATAGCCCATTCCGCCATTGACCTGGACGCCGAGCGACGCGACCGCGCAGCCGACATCCGTCGCGAACGCCTTGGCGATGGGGATGAGCAGGCTCGCACGCTCATGCGCCGCTCGGCGCTCCGCCTCGTCGGCGGCGAGGCTGGACCGGTCGATCTCGACCGCCGCGCGGTAGCAGATTCCACGGGCCGCCGCCGTCATCGCTCTCATGGTCAACAGCATGCGGCGAACGTCGGGGTGCGCGACGATGGCGCTTGGACCCGCGCCGCCGTCCGCCCGGCCCTGCCGCCGCTCATGCGCATAGGCGAGCGCCGCTTGCGTCGCCCGCTCGGCGACCGCCACGCCCTGAAGACCCACGGCGAGCCGCGCGTTGTTCATCATCGTGAACATGCAGGCGAGGCCGCGGTTCTCTTCGCCCACCAGATAGCCGACCGCCCCGCCCTGCTCGCCGAAGACCATGGTGCAGGTCGGGCTGCCATGGATGCCGAGCTTCTCCTCGATCCCTGCGCAGACGACGTCATTGCGGCTCCCGAGCGCGCCGTCGGGCGCGACGTGACGCTTCGGCACGAGGAACAGCGAAATGCCGCGCGTGCCCTCCGGCGCGTCCGGCAATCGGGCGAGCACCAGATGGAGGATGTTCTCCGCCATGTCGTGTTCGCCATAGGTGATGAAGATCTTCTGGCCGCTGATCCGATAGGAGCCGTCGTCGGCCCGCTCGGCGCGCGCGCGCAGCAGCGCGAGGTCGGAGCCCGCCTGCGGCTCCGTGAGGTTCATGGTGGCGGTCCACTCGCCGGAGACGAGCCGCGGCAGGTAGCGCGTCCTGACCTCAGGCGAGGCGTGCCGTTCCAGGCATTCGATCGCGCCATGGGTGAGCAGAGGGCACAGGCCGAAAGCCATCGAGCCCTGCGCCCAGAGCTCGCTTGTCAGCGCCCACAGGGCCGTCGGCAGGCCCTGTCCGCCATATTCCTCCGCCGCCGAAATCCCGTTCCAGCCTGCGCCCGCCCAGCGGTGGTAGGCGTCCCGCCAGCCTGGCGCCGTGCTCACCTGCCCGTCCGCGAGCCGGCAACCCTCGCGGTCGCCGATGCGGTTCAGCGGCGCGATCACCTCGGTTGCGAAGTCGCCGGCCTCGCCGATGATCGCCGTCACCGTCTCCGGATCGAGCTCCGGGTAGAGCCCCTCCTCCTGCGCCGCGGCCAGACCGCCGGCGTGTTGGAGCGTGAACAGCATGTCTGCGACGGGGGCGCGATAGCTCATCGGCATTCCTCAGGCGCTTGACGGCGGCGGCGGCTCCCGGTCAATGCCCGTGCGCGCAGCCGCCAGGTTAGGACTTTCCGTGTCGGATAAAGCAAAAGCCGCCTGCGTGGAGACCGGCTTTCGGCCTACGCGCCGCCTGGCGGCCAGTCAGACTGGCGAGGCCGTGCGGCTGCTGGCGTCCGGCGGGCTTGTCGCGTTCCCGACCGAGACCGTCTACGGCCTCGGGGCAGACGCCACGAACCCGGCTGCGGTCGCGGCGCTTTATGCCGCCAAGGGACGGCCATCCTTCAATCCGCTCATCGCTCACCTGCCCGGCCTTGCCGATGCGCGCCGCCTGGGGCGCTTCGACGCCACGGCGGAGGCGCTCGCCGAGGCCTTCTGGCCTGGGCCGCTGACGCTCGTCGTGCCCGCCGCGGAGAACTGCGCGGTCTGCGACCTCGCCCGCGCTGGACTGCCCACAGTGGCGCTGCGCGCGCCGGACCACCCGATCGCGCAGGCGTTGCTCCTCGCCGCCGGCCGCCCGGTGGTGGCGCCGTCGGCGAACCGTTCCGGCCGCATCAGCCCCACGACCGCAGAGCACGTGCTCGCCGACCTCGACGGGCTGATCGACGCAGCGCTCGACGGCGGACCGACGCGGGTCGGCGTGGAATCGACGATCGTCGCCTGCCTCGATGGGGAAGCGCGGCTTCTGCGCCCGGGCGGCGTCTCACGCGCCGAGATCGAGGCTGCGCTCCGCCGTCCTCTGACGGAGGCAACTGACGACGCGCGTGCGCCGCTCGCGCCCGGCCGCCTGCTTTCGCATTACGCTCCGGAAGCGGCCGTGCGGCTCGACGCGCGCGATGTAGCGGCGGACGAGGGCTATCTGGGCTTCGGCCCCGACGTCCCCGGAGCCGAAAGCGCGGCGGCCTATGAGACGCTGAGCGCCACTGGCGATCTGAGGGAAGCGGCGGCGCGCCTGTTCGCCGCGCTGAGACGACTCGACGCCGCGGGCGTCCGCCGGATCGCGGTCGCGCCGATCCCGGAAGGCGGCCTTGGCGAGGCCATCCGCGACCGGCTCGCGCGCGCCGCGGCGCCTCGCGAATGACGATGAGGTCCCGCCGGCCGCCCTGCGCCCGGGCTTCGGCGCGCTAAGGTGACCCGCATGACCGCTCCGCTGTCCCCTGAGTTGCTCGCCCGCTTCGCCGCGCTTGTCGCGCCCCAGGACGTGCTCGACGAGGATGCCGCCGCGCCCCGTCTGGTCGAGCCGCGGGGTCTCTATCGCGGTCGCGGGCCGGTGATCCAGCCGCGCGATACGGAGCAGGTCGCGGCGATCGTGCGGCTGGCGGCCGAGACCGGAACCCGCATCGTGCCGCAGGGCGGCAACACCGGCCTTGTCGGCGGCCAGACTCCGGACCCGAGCGGCGCGCAGATCGTGCTTTCGACGGCTCGGCTCACCCGCATCCGTGAGGTCGACCCAGACGAAAACGTCATGGTGGTCGAGGCTGGCGTCACGCTCGCCGCGGCCCAGGAGGCGGCGGTTCAAGCCGAGCGCTTGTTCCCGCTCAGCCTCGGCTCGGAGGGCAGTTGCACGATCGGCGGCAACATCGCCACCAATGCCGGCGGCGTCGGAGTCGTCGCCTACGGCAATATGCGCGACCTCGTGCTCGGCGTGGAGGCCGTGCTGCCAGACGGGCGGATCTGGAACGGTCTGCGCAGGCTCAGGAAGGACAACACCGGCTACGACCTCAAGCAGCTCTTTATCGGCTCGGAGGGCACCCTCGGGCTCGTCACTGCGGCGGTGCTGAAGCTGTTTCCGGCGCCGCGCGATCTCGCCACCGCCTTCGTCGGCCTGCGCTCCACGAACGACGCGCTGGCGCTGTTTCGGCTCGTCCGGCAGCGCGCCGGCGCGGCGCTCACCGGCTGCGAGCTGATGCCCCGCATCGGCATCGACTTCACGCTGCGCCACATGCTGGGAACGCGCGATCCGCTCGACGCGCCGCACCCTTGGTACCTGTTGATCGAACTGTCGTCGCCGGTCGAAGGCGGCCTCGCGGGCCGGCTGGAGGAGATTCTGGCGGAGGCCATGGAGGCGGGTCTCGTGAGCGACGCCGCAATCGCTGCCTCGGTCGAGCAGACCGCCGCCTTCTGGCGCATCCGCATGGGAATGTCGGAGGTGCAGGCGCGCGAGGGCGGCTCGATCAAGCACGACGTCTCCGTGCCGCTCGCGCGCGTCGCCGAGTTCATCACGGAGGCCACCGCGGCGGTCGCCGCGTTCGCTCCGCGCGCCCGCGTCGTGGCCTTCGGGCACCTCGGCGACGGCAATATCCACTTCAACGTCAGCCAGCCGGTCGGGGCTGACAAGGCCGCCTACCTCAAGTCGTGGTCGGCGATGAACGCAGTGGTGCACGAGGTGGTCCACGCGTTCGAGGGGTCGATCGCAGCCGAGCATGGCGTCGGGCGTCTCAAGCGCGACCTGCTGCCGGGGGTGAAATCGCAAGTGGAGCTCGACCTGATGCGGACGATCAAGCGCGCGCTCGACCCGCAGGGGCTGTTCAACCCCGGCGTCATCCTCGACTAAACCCCGCCTTAACGCGGGTTCTGGCTTGATCGGGTGAGACCTTCGTTCTCCGGAGTCGCCCATGACCCGATCCGCCGCAGCCGCGGCGCTCCTGACCGTCGCCTCGCTCGCGGCGACGCAGGCGCGCGCCCAGGACGCCGTCTGCGCTCCGCCTGAAGTCGTGCCCGCCCATTACGCCGAGCAGATCTGCAACCGCGGGGCGACCGGGTTCGTGGTGTGCCGCTGGATCAATCGGCGTCACGACGTGATCGCGCCGGCCGAATGCGAGCCCCGCGTCACGGTCGAAGCCGCGGCTCCCAGCCGTCGCAGTTTCTCAGGCTACGCCCGTAAAGACTGAACGTCAGATCAGCCGCGGCTGAAGCGGCTCCGGCTCCAGGCGGTCGAGCTCGCGCAGCGGCTCCTGCACCTCCGGACCGTCATTGCCCGCCTGGTTCACCCGCGCGCTCACGGCGATCGCCTCGAAGCGTCCTTCCGGCGCAGATTTCAGGCAGCGGAGCGCCAGACTGCCGCCGTCCACACGGGCGTCGAGCCAGGCGTCCCAGTGTTCCGGCTCGAGCACGGCCGGCATGCGTTCGTGGATCTCGGCGAGATCCCGGGCAGCCGGCACGGTGGCGATCGCGAATGAGCGGAGCGCCGAGCCGTCCGCCCGCCGCCACGTCTCCCAGACGCCGGCGAACATGATCGGACGGCGATCGGTGCGCCTGATCAGGAAGGGCTGCTTGAACCGCCCTGCCGCCCGCCATTCGTACCAGCCGTCCGCCGGGACGAGGCATCGTCGCTTCTGCAGCGCGGTGCGGAAGGCCGGCTTCTGCGCCATGGTCTCCGCCCGCGCGTTGAACATCAGCGGAATCGACTTCTCGTCGGGCGCGAAAGGCGGAATGAGCCCCCAGCGCTGAAGCGCGAGGCGGCGTTCGCCCTCCTCCATCAGGACGACCGGACAAAGCTGCGTCGGCGAGATGTTGTACCGCGGCGGGAACTCGACCGCCGGAACGGCGTCGAGCAGAACCGCCAGGGCCTCCCGTGACGTCGTCTGCGCGTAGCGTCCGCACATGCACGGCTTCCCCGATCATCCCGCCTGCGGCTTAATCGCCGCGAAAGCGCGGTCCGCGATCCTTCGACCGGTTGGTGGTTGCACGCGGCGGCGTTCCCGATCAAGAGCGCGTATGGGAGCGTGTCGCCAAGCGACAGGATCGGACGTGAGCGAAGCGACAGACGACCGGCTGCGACCCGCCCGCCCGCTGCTCGCGGCGAGCCTCGCATGTTTTCGTGACGGCGCCGTGCTGCTGGCGCGCCGTGGCCGCGCCCCTTCGCACGGACTGTGGTCGCTTCCCGGCGGCCTGGTCGAGCTTGGCGAGACCGCTCGCGAGGCCGCGGCGCGGGAGCTCTTGGAGGAGACCGGCGTCAGGGCGGAGGTCGTTGGTCTCGCCGACCTGATCGAGGTCGTGAAGCGTGACGAAGCCGGCGTCGTCGAGCGTCACATGGCGGTGCTCGCCTATGCGGGCCGATGGCTCTCCGGAGAGCCTGCCCCCGGCGAAGAGGCGACGGAGGTGGCGTGGCTCGCGCCCGACAGGGTCGGCGAGCTCGAGGCGACCGCGGGCCTTGCGGACGTCGTGCGCCGGGCCGCGGAGCTTGCAGCGTGATTCGCTCCCCGGCGTTGCGCGTGCTTGTCGCCGCCTCGTTCTGCGTCCTGGCCGGCGCTTCGCACGCCCAGCCGGCCGAGCGGCGAACGGCCAAGCCGCCGCATTCCCCGCCGGCCGAAGAGGCGCCACCGCCCCCGGAGCCTGTGGCCCCGCCGCCCTACGAACCTCAGCTGCTGCGACTGGCGGAAGTGCTCGGCGCGCTGCATCACCTGCGGACCGTCTGCGGCGCGACCGACGCCGTGGTGTGGCGGGACCGGATGGCGGCCCTGATCGAGGCCGACGCTCCGACTCCGGAGCGGCGCGACCGGCTGGCCGGCGCCTTCAACGCCAGCTTTCGGACTTGGGCGCGCAGTTATCGCAGCTGCACGCCGGCCGCAGAGCTCGCAGTCAAACGCTTCCTGCAGGAAGCCGCGCGGCTCGCCTCGGAGGTCCGGCAGCGCTACGGCCCGTAGCTTTCGATTCACCTTTTCCCTGCTGCGTTAACCTTTTCTTCGAGAATCGCTCCCCCTCGGCCGCGAAGCCGCTAGGTTTCCGGTGGGTACGAGTAGGGCGATTCATGACACACGATGATTCGACGACGTCTGACGACGCGGTCACCGATGGCCGGCGTGCGGCGCTCGTCTACCTGGACGAGGCCTGGGAAGAGGCGCTGCTCGACGGCATCGCGCCGGACTGCGTGGCGCACGCCGCCTTGTTCGCGGCGCTCAAGGAGCTGGTGATGGCGTTCGGTGAGGAGGCCACGGCCCGGTTCGCCGAGAAGCTGCCGGCGAGCATCCGGGCCGGCGGCTATACGCTGCCCAGCATGCCGCACTGAGAGCTCAGTAGCCGAGCGCCACGCCGAGCAGCACCAGGAAGCCGAAGATCGCCAGCCCGCCCCCTGACAGGGCGTTGATGCGCGCGAGCCACTTCTCGGCGATCCGCTCGCGGAAGTGACTGGCGCCCATCGAAAGCGCGAGCCACCACGCGGCGCTGCCGATCGCCACTCCGAGCGTCAGCAGCGCGGCCGTTCCGAAGTCGCCGGGGTTGTCGCCGATGCCGGCGAGCCCGCCGAAGATCGCAAAGAAGCCGAGCAGCACCGCGGGGTTCGTCACTGTCAGAGCGAACGAGGTGCCGGCTGCGCGCAGGAGCGACGCCGTCGTGTCGTTCGCCGGCTTGCGCGAGACTGCCGTGGGCGCGCAGAGCAGCTTCACGCCGAAGGCGAGAAGCACTGCCCCGCCCACCACCTTCATGACCGGCAGATGGCCCTCCACGAAGGTTGCGGCGGCGGTCACTCCGAAAGCCGCCATCCCGGCGAACAGCACATCGGCCACGAACGCGCCCGCCCCGGCCGCCATCGCGGACATGACCCCGCTGCGGATCGCCCGATGGATGCACATGACGTTCGTGGGGCCGACGGGCGCGTTGACGCCGATCCCGATGAGGATCCCGGTCGCCACGAGCGACAAGTCCATCAAGCGCGCGTTCTCCCGGCTTCTGTTCCGAAGATCGCTTCGAGGCTGGAGCGCCGACGAGCGGCGCACCAGAGAGGCAAGCAAAAACGCGGAACGCAACCCCGGGCGGGTAAACCCCGCGTCAGGGCTTCAGCGTGTCGACGAACTCGACCGGCCGTCCGAGGCCAGCCGAGACGATCTCACCCTCGCGCATGACCTGCCGGCCCCTGATCACCGTCGCCACCGGCCAGCCCGTGACCTCGAGGTCGTCATAAGGCGTCCACTGGCTGCGGGAGCCGATCCACTGATTCGTGATCGTCTCGCGCCGCTTCAGATCGACAATCGTGAGGTCGGCGTCATAGCCGACCGCGATTCGGCCCTTGCGGGCGATGCCGAAGATTCGCGCCGGTCCTGCGCTCGTCAGGTCAACAAAGCGGGCGAGGCTCAGCCGGCCCGCCGCGACATGGTCGAGCATGATCGGCACGAGCGTCTGGACGCCTGTCATGCCTGAGGGGCTCTCCGGATAAGGCCGATCCTTCTCCTCGGGCGTGTGCGGCGCGTGATCAGAGCCGAGCACGTCCACCACACCTTGGCTGAGGCCCCACCAGATGCCGGCGCGGTGCGCGTCGTCGCGGACCGGCGGGTTCATCTGCGCGCGCGTTCCGAGGCGCGCGTAGGCGTCGGAGCCCATCGTCAGATGGTGCGGCGTGGTCTCGACCGTCGCGACGTCCTTGAAGCCGGCGAGGTAGCGCATCTCCTCGGCCGTCGAGACGTGCAGCACGTGCACCTTGGCGCCGTGCTCGCGCGCGATCTTCGTCAGCCGCCGCGTGCATTTCATCGCCGCCTCGGCGTCGCGCCAGACCGGGTGGCTCGAGGGATCGCCCGCCACGCGCAGATCCTTGCGCTCGGAAAGCCGAGGCTCGTCCTCCGAATGGACAGAGACGCGCCGGCGCGTGCGCTTCAGGATCTCGGACACGCCGGCGTCGTCCGAGACGAGCAGCGAACCGGTCGACGATCCCATGAAGATCTTGATGCCGGCGGCTCCGGGGAGCCGCTCCAGCTCGGCGACGTCGCGGGCGTTTTCATGAGTGCCGCCGACGAAGAACGCGTGGTCGCAGTGCATCCGGCCCTTGGCGCGCGCGAGCTTGTCCGCGAGCGCTTCCGCCGTGACCGTCAGCGGATTGGTGTTCGGCATCTCGAACACCGCCGTGACGCCGCCCAGCACGGCGGCGCGCGAGCCGGTCTCGAGATCCTCCTTGTGGGTCGCGCCCGGCTCGCGGAAGTGGACCTGCGTATCGATGACGCCCGGCAGGAGGTGCAGCCCCGCGCAGTCGACGATTTCGCCAGCGTCGGCGCGCGCCAGGTCGCCGATCAGCGCGATGCGGCCGCCGCGCACGCCGATGTCGGCGCGATGCTCGCCGTCCTGGTTCACGACGACGCCGCCCCGCAGGATCAGGTCGAAAGTCTCGGCCATTGTGAAACCTCGTGAGCAGGATCGGCTTGAGACCGGTCTGCGGCGTGGCTACCTTCGCAGCGGGCGGATGGCAACACGGACGGAGAAGCCGGATGCGCGGCGCTATGCTGGACGGACGCGGGCTCCTGAACGTCACCGGACCTACCGCCGGGGCGTTCCTGGACAACCTGCTGACGAATAACGTTTCGGGTCTGGCGCCGGGCCGCGCCGCCTATGCGGCGCTGCTCACGCCGCAGGGCAAGATCATCGTCGACATGCTGGTCTCCCCGGTCTCCGGCGGCTTCCGGCTCGACGCGCCCCTCCCCCTGATCCCCGATCTGGCGCGCAGGCTGACGCTGTACCGGCTCCGCTCCAAGATCGAGATCGAGGACGTGACCGACAAGACCGAGGTCGCCGTGCTGTGGGGCGACGGCCTGCTGCCGCGTGTTGACGGCGACCTGGTCTCGGACCCTCGCCTGTCGGCGCTGGGCTGCCGGGCCTATCTGGCGGCAGGCGACGGCCTGCCGGAGGGCGTCACCCCCGCGAGCGCCGACCATTGGCACGCGCACCGCATCGCTCTCGGCGCGCCGCAGGGCGGCCTGGATTTCGTCTATGGGGACGCCTTCCCGCACGAGGCCTGCCTCGACCAGCTCAACGGCGTCGACTTCAAGAAGGGCTGCTATGTCGGCCAGGAGGTGGTGAGCCGGATGGAGCATCGCGGGACCGCGCGGACCCGCGTCGCGCCCGTGCTGCTCGACGGGCTGCCGCCGGAGATCGGCGCCGCGGTCACGGCCGGCGACAAGACCGTGGGCCGGATGGGCTCCTCGACCGACGGCCGCGGCCTCGCCCTGCTTCGGCTCGACCGGGCCGAAGACGCGCGTTCCGCCGGGGTCCCGCTGATCGCCGGCAACGCCATGCTGACCCTCGAAAAACCCTCCTGGGCGCGTTTCGCCTTCCCGGGCGAGCCGACGGCCGCGTGAGCGACTCCAGTCCGCTGCACGCAGACGGCAAGCGGCGCTGCCGCTGGTGCGGGACCGATCCGCTCTACGTGGCCTATCACGATCAGGATTGGGGCGTGCCGGAGAGCGACAGCCGAGCGCTCTATGAGAAGCTCGTGCTGGATGGCTTCCAGGCGGGCCTCGCCTGGATCACAATCCTGCGGAAGCGGGAAGCATTTCGAGAAGCTTTCGAGGGGTTTCACCCCGATAGGATCGCGAGCTACGGCGAGGCCGAGGTCGCGCGGCTGATGGGCGATCGGCGCATCGTGCGCTCCCGAGCCAAGATCGAGGGCGCGGTGAAGTCCGCGCGCGCGTTGTTGACGATGCGCGAGCGGGGCGAGGAGTTCTCTGACTACCTCTGGGGCTTCGTGGATGGCGAGCCGATCGTGAACCGCTGGGCGTCGCCCGCAGAGGTCCCGGCGTCGACGGCGTTGTCGGAAGCGCTCTCCAAGGACCTGAAGCGCCGCGGCTTCGCCTTCTGCGGACCGGTGATCGTCTACGCCTTCATGCAGGCCGTCGGCATGGTCAATGATCATCTGGTCGACTGCCACCGCCACGCGGAAGTGGCGGCCGCCTGACTTCTGCCGGGCTAGACCTGGACCGGGCGCTCCGGGAGCGCTCTCTCGGCGCTTCTTGGGCCGTTAAGCTCGGCGTGCAGCCTTCGCTCGTCGAGCGCGCCCTCCCACTTCGCCACCACCAGCGTCGCGACGCCGTTGCCGACCAGGTTGGTGAGCGCCCGCGCCTCGGACATGAAGCGGTCGATGCCGAGGATCAGCGCGATCGCGACGGTGGGGATGTGCTCGACTGACTGGAGTGTGGCCGCCAGCACGATGAAGCCGGACCCCGTTACCCCGGCCGCGCCCTTCGAGGTCAGCAGCAGAATCGCAAGGATCACGATCTGCTGCCACAGCGTCTGCTCCGTGTTGGTGGCCTGCGCGAGGAAGATCGCGGCCATCGTTAGGTAGATGCAGGTGCCGTCGAGGTTGAACGAGTATCCGGCCGGGATGACGAGGCCGACGACCGACTCCTCCGCCCCTGCCCGCTTCATCTTGTCGAGCATCCGCGGCAGCACCGATTCCGAGGAGGAGGTGCCGAGCACGATCAGCAGTTCCTCGCTGATGTAGCGAACGAACTTGAAGATCGAGAAGCCGGTCGCCCAAGCGACGATCCCGAGCACGCCGAAGATGAAGATCAGGCAGGTGAGATAGAACGCGCCCATCAGATAGGCGAGCGGCGCAAGCGCCTGCAGGCCCTGCGATCCGATGGTGAAGGCCATGGCGCCGAACGCGCCGATCGGGGCGGCGCGCATCACGATGGCGACGATCCGGAAGAACACCTCCATCGTGCCGTCGATGAGCTCCATCACCGGTCTGCCGCGCTCGCCCAGCGAGTGCAGCGCGAACGCAAACAGGATCGCGATCAGCAGCACCTGGATGATCTCGCCCTGCGCGAAGGCGCCGACCACCTGGTCCGGAATGATGTGCAGGAAGAAGTCGGTGACCGTCTGGTCTTTTGCGGCCTGCTGGTACTTGGCGACGGAGGCGGCGTCGAGCGAGGCGGGGTCGACGTTCATGCCGGCGCCGGGCTTCAGGACGTTGACGATGACGAGGCCGATCACCAGCGCGATGGTGGTCAGCGCCTCGAAATAGATGATCGCCTTGAGGCCGACCCGCCCGACTTTTCGCATGTCGCTCATGCTGGCGATGCCGTGCACGACGGTGAGGAAGATAATCGGCGCGATCAGCATCTTCACGAGCTTGATGAAGGCGTCGCCGAACGGCTTCATCTGCTTGCCGACGTCAGGCGCGAAATAGCCGAGCGCGATGCCGAGCGCGACCGCGATCAGGACCTGGACGTAGAGGATCGCGTACCACGGCCGCGCCCTGGCCGGCGGGGCCGCTTCGGTCGTTATCGCCATGTCCGATGTCTCCGCTTCACGCCGCCGTGACGGCCCGCCGCGGGCACAACTAGGTCAGAGCTGAAGGGCGATCAGGTCTCGCCCGCGGCTGTCTTGGCTCCGTACTCCTCCATCGTCAGCGCGCCCGCCTCGGCGGCCGGCTCTCGGTCGCGCGCAGGGAGGTGGGGCTGCACCCAGTCAATCCGCTTCCATTCCGCCAAAGGCTGGTCGCCGGTCGCCTCCGGCACGTGACGCGAGGTCTCGACCTTGCGGTAACGGTGGATGTAGCGGGCGCAGTTGACGAAGGCGTCGGTGACGCGGATCCGCAACGCGTAGGCCGCGCCCGGGAAGCTCGCGACCAGATCGCCGTCGCGCACGACCTCGGCCTCGCCCTGGACGCGCAGCCGGTGCGGCGTCTCGAAATCGATGAACAGCATGCCGACCGAATGGGTCGTCGCGATATTGCCGGCCGACAGGAACATGCCGTTGCCGTCATAGCCCGGGAAAGCGAGCGTCACCGGATCGAGCACGCGGACGAAGCCTGTCGCGCCGCCCTTGTAGGACACGGTGGGCTTGCCCTCGCCGTCGACGGTCGCGAGAAAGAACATGTCGCGGCTGGCGATGAACGCCTGCTCCTCGGGCGTGAGTTCGCCATGGATCAGGTTCCGCCGCCACAACTCCGCAAGACCACGCGAATCGTGTTCCTCCTGGAGCGCGAGATGCTCCGGTCCATAGGTCACGGTCATCGGTGATCTCCCTGCGTCGCTTGTTCTTTTCGGGCCGCCTTGCGGCGGCCGCTGTTCGTAAGACCAATATGGCAGATAAGCTTTCCCCCTCCTCAGCCGCTTCGCGCAAGAGCCCCGCGCCGCCCCGGGCGTGGCAGCGCATGCTGTCCGGCCGACGGCTCGACCTGCTCGATCCCTCGCCGCTCGACGTCGAGATCGCCGACGTCGCCCATGGCCTCGCCCGCGTCGCTCGCTGGAACGGCCAGACCGCCGGCGAGCACATCTTCTCGGTCGCGCAGCACTCGCTGCTGGTGGAGGAGATCGCGCGGCGCCTCGCTCCGGACGCGGACGCGCGCGCCTTGTTGACCGTCCTGCTGCACGACGCGGCCGAATACGTCATCGGCGACATGATCAGCCCGTTCAAGGCGGTCCTGGGCGGCGAGTACAAGGCCGTCGAGAAGCGGTTGATGGCCGTCGTGCATCTGCGCTTCGGGCTGCCGCCGGAAGCTCCTCCGCCCACGCTGAAACTGCTGAAGCGGGCCGACGCGACCGCCGCCTTCCTTGAAGCCACGCGGCTCGCCGGCTTCTCCATCGAGGAGGCGCGGAGATTCTTCGGAAGGCCGGAAGGCGCGCCCGCCAATGTGGACCTGACGCCATGGCCGGCGGCTGACGCCGAGGCGCGCTTCCTCGACCGGTTCCATGCGCTTCTGCCCTGACGCGCGGGTTCTCCGCAGGGGCCGCGACCCACGCCGATGGTCGCCATGTTCCGGCGCGGCGGCCCGGACTAGGCTTGCGCCGTGATCGCCGTTTGTCCGCTCTCCAGGCTCGCTGAAACCATCGTGGCCGCTCGCGCGCGGCGCGTGCTCTCGCTGCTGTCGCTCGAGATGGCGGCCCCGAGGCTTCCCGGAATCGCGCCGGAAGATCACCTGACGCTGCGGTTCCACGACATCGTCGAGCCCACGACCGGGCACGTGCACCCTTGCGATAACCATGTCGCCGAGGCGCTTGCCTTCGCGGCCGGGCCTGACCCCATCGTGGTGCATTGCTACGCCGGCATCAGCCGTTCGACCGCGATGGCGTTCGCGATCGCCTGCGCCCGTGAGCCGTCACGGGACGAGCGGGACCTCGCGGCCGCGTTGCGGCGCGCGAGCCCGATGGCGACGCCGAACCGCCTGATCGTGCGGCTGGCCGACGACGCCCTTGGCCGACAAGGCCGGATGGCGGCGGCGATCGCCGCCATAGGCCGCGGCGAGGACGCTTTCGAAGGCGCGCCGTTCACGCTCGCTCCGGCCGCCACGCCGTGAGCGAAGGCGTGACCATCGGCATCGACCTGTCCGCCGCGGTGGTCGCGGTGGAGCGGGACGCGCCCGAGATCCTCGTGGCGCGCGCGCACGACCGTCTGGCTTCGCTGCCCGCCGGCCCGTTCGATCCGCGCCGGCGCCGGACGCTCGAGATCGCCCTCCGCGCCTCGGTCGCCGAGCAGACCGCCCTCGAGCTCGGCTATGTCGAGCAGCTCTATACGTTCGGCGACCGCGGCCGCGTCGCGGGCCCGGACGAGGTCGGCCCGCACACGGTCTCGATCGGCTACCTCGCGCTGACGCGGCGGCCGCGCGACGGCTCCGCCCTGGCGGCCGCCGGAGCGGCCTTCAGGCCGTGGTACGGCTTTTTCCCCTGGGAGGACTGGCGGCGGCGCAGGCCGGAGGTGCTCGACGCCGAAATCCTTCCCGCCCTCAGCCGCTGGACCGCGGAAGCGCCCGAGGCCGAGACCGGCCGCGATCTTCCGCGACTCGTCCGGGCGCGGCTCTGCTTCGGCTTCGACGGCGCGCCCTGGGACGAGGAAAAGGTGCTCGACCGCTACGAGCTTCTCTACGAGGCAGGACTGGTGGAGGAGGCCCAGCGCGACGGCCGGCCGGCGGCGCTTGCGCGCGGCGAACTGCCCCGCCTCGGCGAGCCGATGCAGGCGGACCACCGCCGGATTCTGGCCACCGCGATGGGCCGCCTGCGCGGCAAGCTCAAATACCGGCCGGTGGTGTTCGAGCTGATGCCGCCGCGGTTCACCTTGACGGCCCTGCAGCAGACGGTCGAGGCGATCGCCGGCCGCAAGCTTCACAAGCAGAACTTCCGCCGACTGGTCGAAAGCGCGGCGCTGGTGGAGCCGACCGGCGCGGCCGAGACCGCGACAGGCGGCCGCCCGGCCAAGCTCTATCGCTTCCGCCGCGAGGTGGTGGAGGAGCGACCTGCGCCGGGCCTCCGGTTCGGCCGTTACTGACGCCGGCGCGCGTCGTGGTCGCGCCAATGACTTTCGTCGCAGATTGGGCTAGATCGCTTGCACGCGCGCAATCGCGCAATCTTCAGGGCCACTCCCTTCATGCTTGCTTGGGACGATTTCCGCCTTGTGAAGGCGATCTCGGAACGGCGCTCCCTCGCCGGCGCCGCTGAATTCCTCGGCGTCAACGCCTCGACGGTGTTCCGCCGGCTCGGCGCCCTGGAGGACAGGCTCGGCGCGCGGCTGTTCGAGCGCGGCCGCGCGGGTTACGGCCTGACGCCGGCCGGCGAGGAAATGGCCGGAATCGCCGCCCGCATGGCGGACGACATCATCGCCTTCGAACGGCGCGTTTCGGGACAGGACCTGGCCCCCACCGGCGAGCTGCGCGTCACGACCAATGACACGCTGCTGATCCACGCCCTGACGGATGTGCTCGCCGGCTTCCGCAAAGCCTATCCGGAGATCACGCTCGACATCGTCGTCGGCAACGCGGTGCTGAACCTGTCGAAGCGCGACGCCGACATCGCGCTGCGGGTGACGGCCTCGCCGCCTGAGACGCTCGTCGGCCGCCGGCTCGCAGGCGTCTTCTGGGCCGTCTATGGCCCGTCGCCGCTGAAGCCCGTCTCGACCATCGAGGAGCTCGACGACCTGCCCTGGATCGGCCCCGGCGACATCCTCGCGCCGCTGCAGCGCTGGCTGCGCGACGTCGTGGGCGAGCACAAGGTGGTCTACCGCCTCTCGACCGTGCTCGGCATGGCGGAGGCGATCGGGGCCGGGGTCGGAGTCGGACCCCTGCCCTGTTTCATCGGCAACCGGTTCCCGAACCTCGTCCGGCTCTACGATCCGCCCGGCCAGCAGCCGCCGGGCCTATGGATCCTGACCCATCCGGACCTGCGGTCGAGCGCGCGCGTGCGCGCCTTCATGGACTATGTGGCCGTCGAACTCGCCAAGCGTCGCCCCTGCTTCGAGGGCGTGAAGGAATGCGAGGCGGCGTGAGCCGTAAGCGGCCTTACGCCGCGAGCTTTCTCACGTCCTTGACGTCGGTGAACGCCACCTTCTCCCAGCGCTCTTTGGCGCGGGTCATCTGGAACGCGCTGCCCGCCAGCAGCACAGGGTCGCCGTCGAGGTCCTCGGCGACGTTGCCGCGATTGGCGTTGAGGAACTCCTGCAGGTCCTTGTCCGGCCCCGAAATCCAGCGGGCGAGCGCGTACTGGCTCTGCTCAAAGCCGACCTCCAGCCCGTACTCGGCCGCCAGGCGACCCGTCAGCACGTCGAGCTGAAGCGGCCCGACGACGCCGACCAGCGCCGGCGAGCCGTCGAGCGGCCGGAACACCTGCACGACGCCCTCCTCCGCGAGCTCCTGCAGCGCCTGCTTCAGCTTCTTCGCCTTCATGGCGTCTTCGAGCCGCACCCGGCGCAGGATCTCGGGCGCGAAGCTCGGCACGCCGAGGAAGGAGATGTCCTCGCCCTCGGTCAGCGTGTCGCCGATCCGCAAGAGGCCGTGGTTCGGAATGCCGACCACGTCGCCCGCATAGGCCTCTTCGGCGAGCGCGCGATCCTGCGCGAAGAAGAACTGCGGCGCGTGAAGCCCGATGGTCTTGGCCGTGCGGGTCTGAAGCACCTTCATCCCGCGTCTGAGCTTGCCTGAGCAAAGCCTGACGAAAGCGATGCGATCGCGATGGTTGGGGTCCATGTTGGCCTGGACCTTGAAGACGAAGGCCGTCATCCGCTCCTCGGCGGGCGACACCGGTCTCTTGTCGCTGTCGAGGCCCTGAGGGCCCGGCGCAAGATCGGCGAGGCCGTCGAGCAGGTCGCGAACGCCGAAATTCCTGAGCGCGGAGCCGAAGAACACCGGGGTCTGGTGGCCCTCGCGGAACGAGGCCAGATCGAACGGCTTGAGAGCGCCGGCCGCAAGCTCGAGCTCCTCTGTGACCTCGGCGAGCCGGTCGGCCGAGACGAGGCCCTTCAGGGCCTCCATGCCCGTGCCCGACACGGTGTCGCCGGTGTCAACCAGCCGGATGCGGCCGGACTGGAGCTCATAGGTTCCCGCGAAGTCACGGCCGCGGCCAATCGGCCACGTCAGCGGCGCGACGTCGAGCGCGAGCGTGCTCTCGATCTCGTCAAGAATCTCGAACGGATCGCGGCTCTCGCGGTCCATCTTGTTGACGAAGGTCACGATCGGGATGTCGCGCAAGCGACAGACCTCGAACAGCTTGCGGGTGCGCTCCTCGATGCCCTTGGCGGCGTCGATCACCATCACGGCAGAATCGACCGCCGTCAGCGTCCGGTAGGTGTCTTCCGAGAAGTCCTCATGGCCCGGCGTGTCGAGCAGATTGAACACGCAGTCGCGGTACTCGAAGGTCATCACCGAGGTGACGACCGAAATGCCGCGCTCGCGCTCGATGTTCATCCAGTCCGACCGCGTGCGGCGGCGCTCGCCCTTGGCGCGCACCTGACCCGCGAGCTGGATGGCGCCGCCGAACATCAGCAGCTTTTCCGTCAGCGTCGTCTTCCCGGCGTCCGGGTGGGAAATGATCGCAAAGGTGCGCCGCCGTTCGACCTGACGGGCGAGCGGGGTTGTGGCGGCGGTCGAGACAGCGAGATCGGTCATTCGGCTCTGGTCGGCGTGAGCGGGCGGCGCCCGGATGCTGCGGCCTCCCGCGCCGCACCTTTCGCGGAGACGGCGCCGCCGCCTTCGTCGCGTCGCCTGCGCCGACAGGGAGGATTTACCTCCAAATGGCGGATCGCGGGCCGTAACGCAATGTGCGACGGAGCGCTGATCAACTAGCCGATGACTAAGGCTCCGCTCTAACTGGCGTCGGCTCCTCGGCTTCGGCGGCGACCGAGGGCGCCTCGACCGACGGCAGCCGCAGCCGGGCGCCCTGCTCACGGGCGGGCGCTTCGCGCCAGCGCTCGCCGTCCCAGGCGCGGACTTCGATCACCACCTCGCCGGACGGGTCGATCGTCAGCCTGTGATAGGCGTTGGGCTCGCCCCTCAGGCGCGTCGAGGTCGCGGTGGACGCCTGCACGATCACCATGCGGGTCTCGTCGTCAGCTTCCACCGAATGGGTATGGACGTAGTCGCGGTGCAGGTGACCCGACAGAACGAGCCCGATCCGCAGCTTCTGGAAGCAGGCGAGCGCCCGCTCCGCGCGGCCCACAATGGCGAGTTCGGGCTCCGTCTCGGGCGGGTGCAGCGGATGGTGGGCAACGACAATCCGGAACAGGTTGGGCGGCAGCTCCTGGACGCGTTTCCTGAACTTCCGCAGCTGGCCGACGCCGTAGCGGCCCTTCGACCAGTCGAAGCCGAGCGTGAAGCGGCGCGCCGTGTTGAGCCCGACGACGGCGACCGTCTCGTCCCGCCAGATCGGCTCGATGTCCCGCGACACAAACCGGCGCCACCGCCGATAGGGATCGAGGAAGCGCTCGAGCATGTTCAGATAGGTGATGTCGTGATTGCCCGGCACGGCCAGCACGGGCGCGTTGAGGCTGCGCAGAAAGGCTCCCGACGAGCGATACTCGTGGCGATAGGCGCGCTGCGTGAGGTCGCCGGAGACCGCGATCAGGTCGGGCGGATCGGCGTTGATCTCGTCGCGGAGGGCGTCGACAACGCGCCGGTCGACGCGGTCGAAATGCAGGTCCGAAAGATGCACGATCCGGGTCACGCGGCCGCCTCCGCAGGCGCGGCCTGGCCGCTGCGCGGACGCAGCGCCAGCAGCGCCTTAGGTCGGGTGCGGTAAAGCAGCGGAGGCTTCAGCAGCATCGTCTCTCCGTCGTTCATCACCCGCAGGAGTTTTCGCCGGCTCGTCACGGTGAGCTCCCTCACCCCATAAGTCTCCAGATCGGGATCCTGTTTCCAGCTTCCGATCGCGATCCGCGCCGAGATCCGGATGATCGGCCAGGCGCTGAGCCGGCGCGTGACGTAGAGCGCGAGCTCCCCGCGGTCGAGGCTGGAGCGGCTGAGAAAATGCCCGAAGCCCTCGTCATAGGCGTTGTTGGCGACCACGATCGCCTTCGACCGGATGGTCACCGGCCCGTGCCCGAGATCGAGGCCGACGCGCAGCGGGGGATAGCGGTAGAGGCCTTTCAGCCCCGCCGCAGCGAGCCGCCACCACCCGGTCAGCCCCATGTCCTCGCGAGAGCGCTCACGGCGCTCCGCCAGACGCGCGGGCACGCCCAGCATGGAATTGCACAGGAAGACGTGGCCGTTGACGTCGCCCATATCGATCGGGACGCGATCGGCGGTGGCGAGCGCGGCGATCGCCTCGTCGAGGTCGATCGGGATGCCGAGGTCGCGGGCGAGCAGGTTCATGGTGCCGAGCGGCAGCGGCCCCAGCGCCTTGCCGGTTCCGGCGAGCGCCTGGGCGGCGGTCATGATCGTGCCATCGCCGCCGGCGGTGATCACCGCATCGACCGGCAGGCGGCTCGCGCGCTCGATCCGGGCGGAGAGGTCGCTGGCGTCGCCGTCGAGCACGGCGCCGACCTCAAACCCGGCTTCGGCGAGCTTCCGCTCGAGATCGCCGGGCGCGTCGGTCAGCCCGAGAAGCGCTCCGGACGACCTGTTGATCACCAGCGCGATTTTCATGAACCGGAGCTCCGCGTCACGCCTGCGCCGCGGCCTCGTCCTGCTCGATGAAGCGCTGCAGCCGGGTCTGGTCGCGTCCAGCGCCCGTGATGAAATAGAGCGCGGCGATCGCCAGCAGCAGACCAACCGCGATCGCAGGCGCGGTCCAGCTCCCCTGGCCGAGCCGCACCAGGATCAGCGCCGCGCAGACCGCAGCCCCAAGGATCGGCACGAAGATCGGGACTTCAAAGCCGCCAGGCGCCTCGCTCGGTCGGCGCTTGAGCACGACGAGCGCGATGTTGACCACGGTGAACACGCTGAGCAGCAGCAGCACGGTCGCCGAAGCGAGCTCCTTGATGTCGCCGATCATCGCAAGCGCCGCCACCACCACCAGCAGCGCGAAGATCGCGACATGCGGGGTCCGGCGGGTCGGATGCACCCGGCCAAGCGCCGCCGGCATCAGCCCCTGCTTGGACATGCCGTAGAGCAGGCGGGAACCCATGATCCAGTTGACCAGCGCGGTGTTGGAGACGGCGAAGATGCTGATCGCCGTGAACAGCACCGGCGGCAGCCAGGGCGCGGCCTTCTCGACGACCGCGACCAGAGCCAGCCCCTCCGTGCCCGCGAGTTCGCTCCAGTGCATCACCGACACCGCGGTTATCGCGATCGCCATGTAGATCACGGTCGCGGCCAGCATCGCGAACACGATGGCTAGCGGCATGTTGCGGCTCGGCCGCTTCACCTCCTCGGAGACGTTCAGCATGTCCTCGAAGCCGATGAAGGAGAAGAAGGTGAGAACCGCGCCCTGCATCACCAGCAGCGCCAATCCGGCGGCGCCGGCGTCGCCGGTCTTCTCGGGCGGAAATTCGAGCAGGCTGTTCGTTCCCCAATAGCTGAAGCCGACCAGCACCACGAGAATCAGCCCTCCGGCCTCCACGATGGTGCAAACGACGTTGGCCCACATCGATTCCCTGATGCCGCGGAACAGCAGCCCCGCGACCAGCAGCAGGAAGCCCAGCGCCAGCATCCAGGTCGGGAGAAAGGCGCCGCCGAAAAGCTGTTGCAGACCGCCCGCGACGACGTTGGACTGGGTCGCGATCGAAGTCAGGCCCGAGCACACCACCGCGAGGCCGACCACGTAGCTCAGCAGCGGCGCGCCATAGGCGCGTTGCGTCACATAGGCCGCCCCGCCCGCCTTGGGGTGCCGCGAGACGATGTTGGCGTAGGACAGCCCGGTCAGCATCGCGGCGATCATGCTGACCACGAAACCGATCCAGATCGCGCTGCCGAGATCCTTCGCCGCCTGGCCGACGAGGCCGTAGATGCCCGCCCCCAGCATGCTGCCGAGGCCATAAAGCGTCACCTGCCAGAGCCCGACGGAGCGGTCGAGGCTCGGCTCGCTCGCAGCGGCCGATCCCACGTCTATCGCTGCCATCCGTCGGCTCCCTCATCCCGCTCCTCGCGGTGAGGTAGCGCGACGAGGCCTGCCGCCAACGGCGCCCGGATAGAAGAAGGGCGCGGGAGCCGAAGCGCCCGCGCCCTTCTCAACATCCGAGTCTGCGGATCAGTTGTTCCCGCTGCTCAGCAGAGGCGTGATGTTCCGCACGGTGACGCGCCGGTTGCGCTCCTCCGGGCCTTCGGTCTTCACCTTGAGGTACTGCTCGCCATAACCCTGGGTCGTCAGATTCTCGGCCGGGATGTCGAAGTACTTGGTGAGGATTTCGGCGACCGATTCAGCGCGCCGGTCGGACAGCGACAGGTTGTCATCGTCAGCGCCGACCGCGTCAGTGTGGCCCTCGACCATGAAGACGGTCTTGGGGTTCTTCTTCACGGCGTCCTCCATCGCGAGCCCGACATTCTCGAGCTTCTTGATCTGGTCGTCGCGCACGTCCCAGGAACCCGTGTCGAAGGTGATCGTATCCAGATCGACGCTGCGGACGCGCTCGCGCAGCGGCGCGTTCTGCCGGATTTCGTCCAGCGAGTAGCTACGCTCCAGCCGCTCGACCGGCGGCGCCTGGAACGCCTCCTCGATCTGGTCGTAGGACGCGCTGTCGGCGTCGACGATGTAGCGCTCGCGCGGGATGCTGACCTGAGGCGGGGCCAGATCGAGGTTCACGAACACGCCGGTGCGGGCGCCCCGCGGCCGGTTGTCGATCAGCACATACTCCTCGCCGCGATAACGCCGCACGCGCCGGATCAGCCGACCGTCCTCGTCGGTGACGGTGATCACCTGCGAGCCGTCTGGGCGCTCGACGATGTGCCGGATCTCCCCACCGCGGCGTTCCTCGCGAACGTCGCGCGCGCCATAGCGGAAGCGCTCGCCCTCATCACGACGGATCACGGTGCGGCCGTTCTCACGGATGATCGTGCGCCCGCCGGGCTCGGTGATGATCACGCGGTCGCCCTCGCGACGCTCGCGACGCTCGGAGCGGAGATCGTCGATGCGGCGTTCGCGACGGTCGCGGGCGTCACGGTCGTCCCGATCGTCCCGGCGGTCGCGCAGCCGCTCCTCGAAGCGCTCGCGGCGCCTCTCCGGGCTGGCGTTGCGATCGTCGTCACGCCGGTCGCGGGCGTCGCGATCGCCGTCGCGTCGGTCGCGAGCGTCGCGGTCGCCGTCGCGCCGGTCACGGTCGCCTGCACGATCACGGTCGTCGCGCGCGCCCGGGCGGTCGCCATCCCGTCCGTCCCTAAGATCCTGAAGACGATCGCGCCGGTCGCGGTCCTTGTCGTTGTCTCCGGCGCCCGGGCGGTCCCGATCGGCGTCCGAGCCGCGATCATCGCGCTTGTCGCGCAGATCCTGCAGACGCTCCTTGCGATCGGTCGCATCGCGACCGGTCTTGTCCTTGTCCGAGTCGTCTTTGTCCTTGCCGTCGCGAAGGTCTTGAAGCCGCTCTTTGCGATCGGCGTCGCCGCCGGCCTTGTCGGCGTCGGTCTTGTCCTTCGCCCTGTCGCGAAGATCCTGCGATCGATCCTTGCGATCCAGGCCGTCCCGGCCAGTGGCGTCCCTGCCCTTGCCGTCCGTCGCGGAGTCGCCGGCGCCCTTGGCGTCGTCGCTCTTGTCGCGCGCATCCTTCGCGCGTTCCTTCTTCTCGCGCTTGGCGTCGGACTTGTCGGTCTGGCTGGCGTCGCCGCCGGACTTGTCGGGCCGGAACATGTCGGGCTTGGCGCGGCCCGGCCTGTCGCTCTGGTCCTGATCCGACGCGCCCTTCTTACGCTCGATGCGGGAATCGGGCGCATCGGCCTTGGGCTCGCGCATCTGCTCGCGCATCGAGTCGCCCTGAGAGTCCTTGCGCTTCGAAGGCCGGTCGCTGCTGTCGCTTGCGCCGCCCCCCGCGTCGCCTCGGTCCGGCTTGGAACGCTCGCCGCGGTCGGGCCGACCGCCGTCATCGGACTTGTTGCGCCCCTTGCGGTCGCTGTCGCCGCCGGGAGCTTCGGGGTTCAGCCCCTGCGCCAGGACGATCGGCGCGCCCGAGACAGGCGCCTGCGCGAAGCTCGGCGCGGCCAGGGCGACGACCGGCAGAACGGTCCCGGCGAGCAGAAGAAATCTCGTCGTCTTCATGATCATCCTTGCTTCGTATCCAAACGCGCGCCGGTCTGCGGCTAGCGCGTCGCCTCACCCCAAGGGAGGCCAAATAACCGCGGAAGATGGCGCGTCAATGACTGATGGTCTCAAAGGGTTCCATCGGAACGGCTATTCGCGTGAAACCCCGCCAGGACGGCGACCGACTAGGTATTGCGGCGCAACTAAACGGGTATGCACCGCAACCGTTCCATGAATATTCATTCAGGAGCCGCGCATAGAGCGCCGAATCCGTTCAGGCCGCAGCGATCGTCAGCTCGGCGTCCGGCAGCCCTTCGAAGCTCGCTCGCACGCTCTGCCCTGGCGTGGCGCGCCGGAACGGCGTCGTCGAGCCGGTCGTCACGACGTCGCCCTTAAGCAGCGGCCGGTCGGTCGCGCGCCGGGCGTTCGCGAGATGCGTGAGCAGGCGGGCCGGATCTCCGCCGCTGTTGCCGCCCTCATGGGCGAAGGCGGTCTCGCCATTGATGGTCAGCCTCACAGGCAGCCGCGCGAGGGGGATCTTCGGCCGCTCTGTCACCCCGGCGCCAAGCACGAGCAGCCCGTGGCTCTGCCGGTCTGCAATCTTCCACAGCGCGGGGGTCGCCGCCCAGTCGGCGAAGGCGGTGTCCAGAACCTCGATCGCCGCGTGCCATGTCGCGACCGCGTCAAGCACCTCGTCCGCCGAATAGGGTTCGGGCCTTGGCCCCAGGTCCCGCGCGAGCGTGACGGCGATCTCGGCCTCCACGGCGCCGAGCACGAAGGCGTCCGCCGGCACGGCCGCCGGGCTTGCCTTCAGCGTGTCGGCGGTGATCAGCCCCATTCCGGGCTCGGCCTCAGGCGATGGCGCGCCGGTCTTCCAGGCCACGACGGGGCCGAAGCTGGCCACGACCGCCTCGTGTATCGCCCAGGCTTCCGCGTCGTCCGCCGGCGCAAGCTCCGACGGCGGAGCCTGGATCGGCTGACGCGCACGCCGCGCGTCGATCAGCAGGCGGGCGGCCTCGGCGATCTTGCGGCTTTGGATGGGGCTTTCGGAAGACGTCATCTACGGCTCACGATAGGAGATCGGGGCAAGTTCCAGTTCGCCGGCCGCCGGATCCTCCCTGAGGACAAAGCCAGCCTTGCGGGTCGAGTGGCGCGGCACGTAGTCGAACGTGGCCTCCGCCTCTTCGGCGACCTGATCGCCCCTCTTCAGGGTGGCGCGGATGACGACCTCGGCGGCGGTCGAAGGGCCGAGGTTCTCGGTCTCGAAGCTCACCACATAGCCGGATTCGGTTTTCGTCACGCCGGTCACGCGGCTGGTCAGCGCAGGCGCCGCCGGATGGTAGGTCAGCGCCTCATGGCCGAGCAGGCCAAGGACGCCCAACGTCACTAGCGCGCCCAACGCGCCCACCGCCCACTCCAGCCGCCCGACGGCCCGCGGCGGCGGCGCGTCGCGCCTTCCGTCATCCTGCGTCTTCTCCCGCGCGCGGCCCTGGGCCATCAACTCTGTCCTCCGACGATCAGCCGGGCGAAGGCGGCGCCGATCGACGCCGGGAAGCCGAGCACGACGACGAGGCGCAGCGCCGCTTCCGGCCCGAGCCCTTCGAGCCGGCCGAAATCCCACAGCATGCCGGCGCAGACGAGCAGCGCGACCGCGTAGCCCGCCAGCGTGTAGCAGACGAACAGGCTGAAGAAGCCGAGTCCCTCGGGACGCAGCGCGGCTTGGCCGCGGAACTGCACCGAGTAGACGATGGCGTGCATCGAGATGACCGACAGCGCCACCAGCGCCACTGCGTGGAACGGCGTCATGGAGGCGGCGATCAGATCGACCTCCTCGGTCGGGGCGATGTTGAAGCACAGGAACACGGCGCCTGCGGCGAGGAACAGCAGATCGCCCAGATAGCCGGCGCGGCGGTTCCGGCTGCGGTTGGCTTCGTCCCCCTGGCCGAGTTGCCCCTGCGCGATGACCGCCCCGAAACTCGCCGGCACGGCCTGGATCACGATCGCTCCGAGAACCTCGTCAAGTGACTGCGAGAAGGTGATCACGCCGAACAGCACGAGCACTGCGGTCGAGGTCACGAAGCCGACGAGCAGCGCCACCAGAGCGTCGCGCACGTCGTCGAGCCAGGTCTCCGTCTCCTGGAAACCGATGTAATGCGATAGACCCACGAGCAGCGGCAGGACCGCGAGCAGCAGCAGCATGAGGCGGCCCGGCTCCATGCTGCCGCCGAGCTGCCACATCTCCATTGTCATCAGGACGGGCAGAACGAACACGATCGCTCCGCCGACAGCGCGCGCGAGAGCGACAAGGAAGCCGCGCTCGATCTCGCGGCGGCGTTCGGCTGAGACTGCGGGCATGCGAGACGCGGACCCCAAGACGTGAGCGAGACCATCCGGGCCGCCGCCGACGCCGTCAAGCCGACCATCAGCGGTGATCGAGCCCGATGACAAACCCGATCCAATCAGCGTATGCGTGGGCGCGGGGGCCTGTAGCTCAATGGTTAGAGCCGACCGCTCATAACGGTCTGGTTGCAGGTTCGAGTCCTGCCGGGCCCACCATTACACTCCAAGTACTTAGCGCCGCGCGCGAATGCGCGGCGCCGAGCTTGGCCAACGAAATGGCCAACGAAACGCCGGATTCGCGCCCTGGTTCCTGCGTTCGAGAGCTCGGCCAGATCGCCGGCGGATGCGCTCCAGCGAAAGATCGGGGATGATGTGGCCATGATCAGAGTCGCGTTGCTCTTCGCCTTGTTCGCCTCGCCCGCGCTCGCTCAGGAGCCGCCGAGCGTGTTCAGCGATTATGCAAAAGAGGCGGTGTCTTCACGCGGAGGAAATCGGCCTCTGAGCCAAGAGCATCTTAGCGAAGGGGGCGGTGACCAGGCACCGAGGGAATCGGTCCGCATAATCGACGGCGACACGGTGGTGATCGCCGGCGAGCGCATCCGCCTTCGCTCGGAGGCCGGCCCGATCGACGCCTCGGAGCTCGGCAAGGCGAAGTGTCCGCTCGAGCTGTTCCGCGCCGAGGCTGCGCGCGACAGGCTGGCTGCTCTGCTGAAGGGCGTCCATACTGCGGACGCCCTTTCCGTCGTGCGGAAGGGCGCAGATCGCTACGGCCGGACGGTCGCGGTGCTGCTGGTGGACGGCAAGGACGTCGGCGCGCAGCTTGTCCGCGAGGGGCATGCCAAGCCCTGGCCAAAGCTGACGAAAGCGGATCGGCCGACCTGGTGCGGAGAGAGCCAATGAGCACGCTGGAGCGCGCGATCGAGATCGCGAAGGAGGCGCATGCCGGCCAAAAGGACAGTGCCGGCGCCGACTACATCATGCACCCCATGCGGGTGGCGTTCACGCTTCCTCTCGGGAGCGACGCGCGAATTGTGGCCGTCCTGCACGACGTGGTCGAGGACAGCGACTGGACGATCGAGAGGCTGCGCGCGGAAGGCTTCAGCGAAGCTGTTCTCTCCGGCGTGGACGCGATGACGCGCCGCGAGGGCGAGGATTATCTGGAGTTCGTCGCACGCGCAGCGCGCGACCCGATCGGCCGAGTGGTGAAGCGTGCTGATCTCCACGACAACATGGACACCAGCCGCCTCGGGGAAATCACGGAGAAGGACCGTGAGCGGCTCGCCAAGTACATGACCGCGCTGTCGCTGCTCGACGATATCGAGGCAGGGATCACATAGAGCGAGGCTAGGATGTCTTCGCCGACTTAGCGGCCGGCGTTGGCGCTGGCGCCGCTGAGCAGCGCTTGATCATGGACGCCTTGCGGACCGCTTCTTGTTCACCCTTCAGCCGTCCGATTTCCGGCGCGATGTTGTCGCCGCTGAGCGAGGAGACCGGAAGGCCGATCAGGATCACGCCGACCGTATCATTCGTCCGCGCCTTTTCCTGCTGAACCGAAGCCGTCGCGAGCGCTGAATTTAGGCGCAGGCTTTCGTCGGCGAGCTGGCCGCAGGTGTAGCCCTGATAGCTGACTTCGCTCACATAAGACGGCGCGATGCTGTCCGGCGATTTGGCGCACGCCGCCAATGCGAGCCCTGCGGCCGCGATAACAATAGAACGCATGGTTTCCCCCGAAACGGGCCGAAGTGCTCCCGGCCTGTTTCGACCTTAACGGGCGCTCGGCGTCGACTGCAATCGGAAGATCGATCCACGCCATTTTAAGTTCTGTCGGCGAGTTTTTCGGGCATGGCAAAGCCGCCGCGCCCGCCCCGCACGATCAAGCGCTCCGCGGAGCCGCAGAGCGAGGCCGTCGCCAGCCGCCCGCTCATCGCCCGGCGCGACCCGCGCCAGGCGGAGCTCTTCCGGACCGAGTTCATCCCGCCCTGCAAGCCAACGCTGCGGCTGAAGGCGCCGAGCGGCTCCCGCTGGCAGTTCGAGATCAAGCACGACGGCTACCGGGCGCAGTGCCACGTCAACGGCGGCCAAGTCCGGATCTTCACGAAGAACGGCTTCGACTGGGCGCAGCGTATGCCCGCGATCGTCGCCGCGCTCGAGCAGCTGCCGGTCTCTTCCGCCGTGATCGAGGGCGAGGCCGTCATGGAAGGACCGGACGGCGTCACCGACTTCTTCGCGCTGCATGCGGCGCTGGCGGCCAAGAGCGCGCCGCGCGCCTTCCTCTACGCCTTCGACCTGCTGCATCTGAACGGCGACGACCTGCGCGAGCTGCCGCTCGACGAGCGCCGCCTGCTGCTCGAGGACATGCTGCTCTATGGACCGAACGCGTTGCGGTTCAGCGAGCACGTTCTTGACGACGGGCCGTCGGTCTATCGCGCCGCGTGCGAGCTCGGGCTGGAGGGCATCGTGGCGAAGGTGCGGGAGGCTACCTATCGTTCGGGGCCCAGCACGACCTGGCTCAAGATCAAATGCACCCAGACCGGCACGTTCGTCGTCACCGGCTACGATCCCGACGCGAGGAGCGGGGTCAGGTCGCTGAAGCTGGCCGACCTGGACGGCGTTCCGGCCGGGTCAGTCGGATCCGGCCTTACCGCCGCTTCAAGCCGGGACTTCCGCCGCCGGCTGGACGCCGGCGAACTCGTCATGGTCCAGGTGGAGTTCCGCGGCCGCACGCCGAGCGGCGGGCTGCGGCATCCATCGCTAAAGGGCGTGCCGGAGCACTGAGCTGACCGACTCCCTTCCCTTCACGCGCGCAATCGGCGGGTGTCCGCTCAGTGTATCGCGGCAAAGACGATCGCCTGGATCCGCCCCTCTATGGGGCCCTCTCCGAACCTCCGCTCCAGCGCTTCGGCGGCATGCTGGGTCGCCCGCTCCAGCCCGGAGGGATCGCGGGCGAGTATCTCGTTCCGGAGCGGGGTGCCTTGGCAGTAGGCGATGGCCGCCTCGCGACTCGATGCGCATCTGCTGACGCCCTCGACGATGTCGATTTCGACATCTGAGAAGCCAGCCGAAAGCGTCTCGCGACGGATGGCGTCGACGTCGTGGTATCCGTGCGGCGTGCGCGGCAGAAATCGCGGCGGATCGTGCGGAAACATCTGCGCCAGCGCCTCCGTCACCGCGGCGGCGAACTCGTTCGCGGACAGGCAATCCCATACGCTGAACAGGAATTTGCCGGTCTGTCTAAGTACGCGGCGCGCTTCCCTGAAGCCTTGGGCCTTGTCGGGGAAGAACATCAGGCCGAACTGGCAGACCACGGCGTCGAAGCTGTCGTCCCGGAAGGGCAGCGCCAAAGCGTCGGCCTGCCTCCATTCGATACGGGCATTCTTCGCAAGCGAGGACCGCGCTACGTCCAGCATCGCCTGATTGAGATCGGTCACGACTAAACGAGCGGGGGCCGGATCGACCGAGGCGATCGCACGAGTGACGACGCCCGTGCCCGCCGCAGTCTCGAGCACGTCCGTCGGCCCGATCCTCCTGAGGCGCTCGGCCATATCCCACGCGTAGGATTGGAAGATCAGGGGGACGAGATGCTCTTCGTATGTCTCGGCGATGGAGCCCGTGAATGCCTTGTCGGCCGCGGCCATGGCGCTGCTCTCGTCCACCGGATGAAGTTCACATAGCCTGTCTCGGCTCGGCGTCTGTAGCACTTTTTGACGTGGCGCCGCCTCTTCGCTTAGGCCGCGTCCCGGAGGCCATCCACCTTCCCCCCGCGCGCAACGATCACGAGCGCATCGTCCGGCAGCGGCCGCTGCAGCGCCTTCGCCTCATCCCAGGGCGCGCGTATCCAGACGTCGATCTCCTCCGACGTGGTGAGTATCACCGGCATCGCCTTCGGGTGAATCGGCGCCACGACTGCGTTCGGCTCCGTGGTGAGGAAGCCGTAGACGTCGCAGGTGACCTCGCCCTCGGACTTCTTCCGGACGCAGGTCCAGCTGGTCCAGATCCCGGCGAACACGCAGAGCGGCCGGCTCTCGTCGAGCGCGAACCATACGGGCTGCATCTTGCCGTCCGGCCCGCGCTCATATTCGGAGAAGCTCGTCATCGGCACGACGCAGCGGTTCGCCGGCCCAAGCCAACGGCGCCAGTGCTGAGAGGCGACGTTGCGGATGTTCGTCGTGCCGATGTCCGGCTCGGCCTTCAGCAGCGCCTGGAAGTCGACGGCCTGGCCCTTCTTCTCGAGGGCCGCGGCGCGCTTCTTCGTGGCCTCGAACAGCGCGCGGCTCGACGAAGGCATGCCCCAGCGGGCAAGCACGAGCTCGCGTCCCTCATTCGAGTTGCGGACGATTGGTGCCGGGTAGTCCGGAAAGATCCCCGGCATCGGCGGCAGGTTGCCCGTGCGGTCGACGAGCGCCTTCGTCAGCTCGCGGATCGCCGCCTGGCCCTTGGTGACTCTGTAGAGGTTGCACATCGGAGCAGTCTGCCGCGCGACTGTGGAGCTTCGCAACGATCAGGGTTCGCCGTTTTCGACACTTCCGCGTTGTCTGACCGCTCGAGAGCGTCCCACAGCAAGCCGACTCGTGGCAGGAAGCGAGAGCCCAAATTTGCTCGATCTAAGCCGACGCTTGGAAGTCTGCACGAAATCCGGAGCCTCGAGATGCTCAAGGTCGCCCTTCCGATGTTCCTCGCTGCGGCGGCTGGCGCGAGCATCGTTATTCAGCAGGCTCTGAACACGAACCTTCGGACCGCACTCAACTCGGCTGCGTGGTCCGGCTTCATGAGCTATTTCGTAGGCCTCCTTTGCATGGCGATTTTCGCGCTGGTCTTACGTGACCCGCTGCCATCGATGGCAGAAGCGGCGCGGATACCGTGGTGGGCGTGGAGCGGAGGGCTCTTCGGCGCGATTTTCATCGCGCTCGCGATCCTGCTCATCCCGTCGATCGGCGCAGCAACCTTCATTGCCCTGCTGGTGGCAGGACAGATGCTGGCCTCCATCGCCTTCGATCACTTCGGCTGGCTCGGTCTGGCGGAACGCCCCGTCGATCTCCCGCGATTGATCGGGGTCGTGCTGCTGATCGCGGGGGTTGTCCTTATCCGGCGTTGAGGCTGGCCCCGGGAAAGCTTCTGCGTGAGCTTGAGCGGCTATTTCCAGCGACGCTTGCGGCCCGCTGCCAGATGAGCGCGAACACTTTTGATCTCCGCGTTCACGGCCTCCGGAGCGTCCGTCCCGGTCTCGGGCTCCGGATGCTGCGCGACCATCTGCCCAAACCGCCTCAGCACGAGCTGACAACCCTCCTCCAGCTTCACCACCTTGACCGCGGCATGGAAGGCGGCGCGCGCGATGTCGCTGTCCGCTGAAGCAGCGATCATGCGGTCGAGGCTCCCGCCGGCACGATAGAGCTCCACTCGGTGCGGCAGCGCCGCCATATCCTCGCGTGGCGAGAGCGCGCGACCGCTGCCTTCGTCGCTGATCGGCGGCGGCACGAAGGCCACTGCGACCTTTAGCGACCGGCAGGCCGGGCACCGCAGCCGGCCGGCGAGATCGCTCAACGGCAGCCCTGCGCCGCGCGTCCACACCAGCGTCTCCATATCGAGCTCGTATTCGCGATGGCACTCCCGGATCGACTTCATCCCGTCGCGCCTTCCGTGAGCGCAGCGCGCCTTCACGCGCCAGCCGGCGCGCCAGGCTTCCCCAAGCGTCTCAACGGTCACGGGAGCCGCCGCAGCGGCTGGCACCCGCGCAGATAGCCCAGCGATATCCGGCTGTGCGCCGTCGCCCTCGCCTCCTCCCCCTCGGCGAGCTGCACCAGCAGCGCCCAGATCGCCGCGCGCGGGTCACCGCCGGCCGCCCGAATCGCGCCGTCGACGGCGGCCTCCCGCGTGCCTAAGCTCTCGTCTTCAAGCCGCTCTGCGGCGTCCGTCATGGCTCAGCTCCATCTTCAGGGAAGATGGATTCCATGAGAACGAAATGCGAACAAGAGGCGATGCGTGAGGACGGCCGCGGCCACTGGGATCATGACGACGACCCTCGGCTGGTGCTCGCGACCGCCTTCGCGATCATCGCGCCGCTCGCGCTCGCGGCGCTGATCTGGTGGCGCCGGGGATAGCAAACGGAAGCTTCGGGAAGATTCCGTTTTTGTCGGAACGATCATGCGTTCTGTTGCTTCCGAAGTAAAACCCAAGGAGATGGGGCGCTGGTTAATGAACCGAAGATCGACCGAGACGCCCTCATGAAAATTGGCGCTGTTCTCCGCAAGGAATTCGCCGACTTGGGAGAATCACCGGAGAACGCTGATATCAATCGGCTTTTGATAGAACTGGCCGATCGCGATAGTGAGCCAGAAGCCACGCCGCCGCCTCCCTGAGGAACGTCGTGCTCGCTGGGGCTGAAACGACGAAAAGCCCCGCGACAGCCCGGAGGCCGCCGCGGGGCGCTGATCAGATAGGAAGCTCGGGCGGTCAGGGCGGCAGCGCCGCGAGGATTACGATCCCGGTGAGCACGCCTCCCGCCACGAAGGCGGCGGCGATCACCGCCCAGGACCGGCGCGCCACCGGCGGGTTCTTCCGCGCTTAGTCAGGCTCGACCGGTCAAGAGGGCGAAAGGCGTCGCCGGAGCGCGCTGCCAGAACCGGCTGAGACATCCACGGCGGCAAAGATGGCTCTCCTCGCAACGGGCGCGATCACAGCAAACCAATAAGCCAGGGCGAATTCCCAGCGGTCCGGTTACGCTCCATGGGAACAACGACGCCCAGCCCTTGTTGGTAGTGAAACTGCAAAGGGAGGCAGAGAATGAAGAGTACCTTCTTCGCATCCGCTGCTGCGGTCCTGCTCGCATCCGGCATCGCGCACGCACAAGGCACCGAGCAGAAGCAGCCCCAAGCGCCTTCGACACAGGACAGCGGATCGGCTCAGCCAGGGGGCGACAAGACGACGCCTAAGACCACGGGCGCCATGAACAACGCAGTCGGTGGCGTCGCCACCAGCCCTCAGGATGTCGGTGCTCAGCAGCAGGGGAAGCCGACAGCTGCACAAGGCGGAGGCGCTGCTTCCGGCGATCAGAAGATCGAGCCCAATAAAGGTCCGAAAACAACCGGAGCGGCCCCAGGGGCCGACTATCGTCAGTAACTACCTGAACGGCGAGCGCCCCGCGACAGCCCGGAGGCCGCCGCGGGGCGCTGACAGGAAGCAGAGCGACCCATCAGGGCGGCTCGCAGCTGCCGGGGTCGTCTCGGCAGAATGCGGCCATTTGCTCGGCGTGAAACCGGGTCGCGCAGATCGACAGCACGGTCAGCCAGCAGAACACCGCGACGAGTAGCGACGTTCGCGAGCCCCGCACGATCCACACCAGCGCGACCTTCGCCATGACCGCGATCAGCAGCAGCGCCTGCGTGAGCGCATAGGAATCGAACGATTGCGCGGCGTTCACCGCGATGATCATCGAGACCGCATAGGCGGGGTCGAGCGCCCGCGGCCAGATCCATCGGAGGGGGATCATCGCGATCGCCGCGTGCGTCCAAACCGTGAGCGGCAGGATCGCCCACAGGTCCGTCCGCGGCGAGCGACGAAGCTCCCAGCTCCAGAACGCGAACAGCGCGCAAGACAACGCGCATGTCAGCAGCAACATGCTGTTGAGGGTCGCGTAGACCCAATACGACCACTCCGCCTGCATCAACGCCCCCTGCCCTGCAACGCGAGTTCAAACCGCCTCAGGGCGGCGTTCAGGCGCGCTCCGCCCGCGCTCACCTCTCCGGCGATACGGTCGATCTCACGCGCCTTATGATCGGCGTCCTGAAGCGCCTCCCGCGCGCGGCGGGCGGCCTTCGGCTCGGTGCGGCTGCGCCAAAGGTCGAGCATTCGGCTGATCCACCTCATCTGCGCCCCCTCGGGAGGCCTGCGACACGGTCGGACAGATCCTCGAGGGCCTTGGCAAGCGCGAGGTCGGCGTTCATGCGTTCGCCCGCGAGGCTCGACAACTTGTCGGTCGATCGGTCACCGAGCGCGATCAGTCGGTCTGAGAGCGCCTCGTTGCGCTTCTCAGCCCGGTAGAGCCGCCACGCCAGATAGGCGGTCGCGACGGCGAGCAGCGCCGCCGGCGCGCCAAGGCGGTCGAACAGGAATGCGAGGAACGACTGAGCCGCGGCCCAGAGCTCAGCCATCGCAGCCGCCTCAGCCGAGCGGCCGGGACGTGGTCTCCCGCCCGTACCAAGCCCAGGCGAGGCCGATGAGCGTGATCGCGGTCGTCGCGACTGTCGACACGTCATCGGCATTCCACGTCTGGCCAAACCAGCCGGCCGCAATGACGAGGCTCTTCGCGAGCCCGGTCATCTGCAGCAGCTGCGCCGCGCCGGCCGCCGTGATGCCCTGGATCGTCTCGCTCGCGAGCCGCGAGACCGGCTTCAGAGCCGGCGCGATGGCTGGGTCGGTGACGACGCGCTTGGCGACCTCCGCCGGCGCCGCGGTGGGCGGGAGGTTGCGGACGGCGCTTTCCACGACGTCCTGCAGCTTCGGCTTGGTGATCTTCGCCATCGCTCAGGCTCCCTGACGAGCGGCGTCGGCGCGCGCCGCCATGATGGTCGCGTAGGCGGTGGCCGCCGCCGCGACGCCCTGCGCGAGATCGGCCGGCGGGCTGGCGCAGAGGCCAGACACGACAGCGTGCGCCGCGGCAGCGGTCTGCAGCTTCTTCGCCGAGACGCCCTTTATGCTCGCGACCGTCACATAGGCGGCATAGACCGCGGGCTCGCTCGCGCAGATCGTGTCGAAAGTCTTGGCGGTCGTGGTGGACGCGTCGCTGACCGAGCAGGCGGCGAGCGACAGCGCGAGCAGGCCGAGAGCGGCCGCCCGTGAGAGCAGGTTCATGGGATGTCTCCGGAGGAAAATTGCCCGGCAGCCGGCCGGGCGCGGTTTTAAGCTTCCAGCATCACACGGGGAAACGAGACAAAGCCGGACACCCGCAATAACCTCGCACGGAGGTTCTCATCGCGGTGGCTGCTGCAATGTCTCAGCGCTCTTTACTCTCAGTTCTTGTACTCTGGTTGGGAGTATCGTGTACCGCGATAGCTTTGGCTCAGCCTTCAAACAGGGAAATGGAACAGCCCAGAAGCCCAAGCATAACAAACGATCACTCCGGGCATGAAAAGAGCGCCGCCGAAGCCAAAAAGAATTTTAGCCTTCCAGTTATTATTATGGAGACCGCAGATCAGCAGCGCAGTGCTCGTGAGCGCGAGCAAAAGACCGACAAACACGATGAGGCCAACCTGCAGGCTCAGCGGCAAGCCGCACAAGCAGCTGATCGCAGCGCCGACGTTGCAGAATGGATGAAAACGCCGACTTGGGCGCAGATCATTCTTGCCAGCCTTGGCACTATCAGCGTTCTGGTAGCTCTTTATTTCGCCTACCAAGCAAATCGAATTGCAGAGACGACGGGTAAGCGCCAACTGCGCGCGTATCTTACAGTCGACGTAAAAAAAGCCCTCATTCTCAATCCAGAACGCGAGGTTATGCGGGTGCAGATACGTATTGAGAACAATGGGCAAACCCCCGCCATGTACATTCGTAGTGGCACCCTGCTCACCATCAAGCCTCACCATCCGCCCATCGGAACACTTTCGGTTGCCGAAGATAGAGAAAGCGCCTCGGCAACCGGAAGCTCCAGCATCCTGGGTTCTGGAAAAAGGCTTATCGTAAACAAGGAGTTCCCTTGTCTTACCAAAAACGATTGCCTGGAACTTCAACGAAGCAACGAGCGCCTGTATATCATCGGCATTGTGCGTTATCGAGATATTTTTCAGGAGGATCACACGACCAAGTTTTGTTTCTTGCTGAAGACCGGCCACCTTATGAGGGCATTGGACCGTTACGCTAACACCCCAGTTTCTATTGAAACTCCCCCCGCGGCGATCAAAGGGGATGGCTTTAGCAGAGCCAACCAATGGAACGAGATGAGTTAGTGTGGCAATGGCCAGCACGACTGCCTTAATCACGTCGCAGCCGCCCACGTCTTCGGCCCGACGACGCCATCGGCGAGCAGCTTGTGCGCTGCCTGCCACTTCTTCGTCGCGGCCTCGGTCTCCGCCCCGAAGGCGCCGTCGACACCGCTCGGCAGAGGATAGCCGCCCGCGACCAGCGTGTTCTGCCAGAGCGTCACCAGCGGCCCGCGCGAGCCGCGGCCGATGCGCGTGCGCGGCAGCGTGATCGAACCCGGTCCGGCCGACGGGAAGAATGGCGTGTCGGGGATGCGCGCCCATTTGGCGAAGGCGGCCGCGAGCTTCGTGTCATAGCCGTTCTTCGCATAGCCCGGCCCGTTGTAGCCGCGGGCGAGCGGCGCCCAGGCGTGCGCCCGCAGATCGTCGTCGAGCTTGTTGGCCACGAGGAAGCCGACAATTGCCTCGAGGTGGCGCGCCTCGGCGTCCATGAAGCCCCGCACCATGTCCTGCGGGCTGTCGAAGCCGCCGGCGGCGAAGTTCTCGCCGAGGATCTGGCCGAGGCCCCAGGATGCGGAGCGCAACGCCGCCGTCTCGTCGATCGCCCGCGCCTTCTCCAGCCGCGGATAGCTGTCAGCCGGATAGGGTTGAGTCCCCCAGACCTTGTAGGCGAGACCCTGACCGACCGCCTCGGCGCGCTTCGCGCTCGACAGGTTGCGGTAGAACACATGCGGCTCGAACAGCATCTTCGGCCGTCCTGCGCGGTCGAAGCCAGAGCCCGCCGCCTCGACATCGAGGATGGCGTGGACCTCATCCTCCCCGACGCCGATCGTGTAGCCCACGCGCGGCAGGTCGATATCGGCGAGCCGAGTGGCCGCGCCGACGAAGCCGTTCCATTCCATAGTGCGCTCCGGGCATGAAAAAGCCCGGCGCGAGGGCCGGGCTATAGCTGCGATGATGGCCGCGCGCGGAGAGGGCGCATGTGATCAACCGTTGACGTCAGTCTCGCCGGGCATTGCAGTAGGCCGCCACGATTTCAGTCCCTTCCCAGGGCGTGGCGACTGGCTCAGCGCCCTCCGCGGCGCTGAGCTTTTTTTGCAGCTGGCGGCTGATCTTTTCGTCGATTGACCCCGCCCGGCGGTCCGGCTCTGAATGCCTTGCTATGCCGCGCGTCCTCCAACCCGCGACGTAGCGGCTCAGCGCTGGCTTCCGGCCGAAGACTGGCGCTGAGCCACCCTAGCGAGACATGAAGAGCCTGAGCAGGTTAGGCTTGGGAGGTCTCGATCTTGTGGGATTTGCTAAATCCAGACTGCCGACGGACAATCGGTGGATGACACCGATGACCGACTGTCTGGTGGCCCTCGCGGTGGCCTCGGGGATGAGCGACACTGACGCGGCTATGCATGCTCGCGTCGCGATCGATGCCTACCTTCTGGAACTGGGAGGCGACGCCGCCCAGAGCGCGGCAGCCATGCGCGAGTTAGAGGCGGGATTTCTCGAGTTGAAGCTCGACGGTGCTCCCGCCGACGACATCAAGCAGAACCTTCGGGCGCGCATCGCCGATCTTGAAGGTGGTCAGCGGCAAGCGCCGGGCTGAAGGAGTTGCGGGACGCGCTCTGGGCGCGGGAAGTCAGGTGTTGACGACAGCGCTCAGCCGCGTTGGAGTGGCTCGCCACGCTTGGTCTCCTCCCGGCGTGGCATGGCTCAGCGCCGTTTCCCCCCCGGGCTTCGGCGCTGAGCCACCCTCCCCTGCCGCATGAAAAAGCCCGCTCGTGACGGGCGCGGACGATCGGATCAGGCGGGCGGCGTCAGGCGATCGCGAACTCGGCTTTCAGCGCCGCCACGGCGTCGTCGAGATACGGCCGGTACGTGTCGGAGTGCATCTCGCGGCCGAAGATCAGCGCCTTGGCGATCTTGCCGCGCCAGCCGTTG
The DNA here is from genome assembly GCF_035538955.1 of Hansschlegelia sp. Taxonomy (NCBI): domain Bacteria; kingdom Pseudomonadati; phylum Pseudomonadota; class Alphaproteobacteria; order Hyphomicrobiales; family Methylopilaceae; genus Hansschlegelia; species Hansschlegelia sp. The sequence continues at coordinate 24,754 of NZ_DATLJK010000014.1, read as the reverse complement.
GCCGTGCTGTTGCCGCCGCTGCCGCCGATGTTCCATGTCATGGACGGGGCGACCAGCGCCGGCGTGGTGATTCCCGTCCGCGTGAGAGGCGTGACGTTGGCGATCCACGCGATCGCGGTCCGGGCGTCGTCGTCATAGGAGAAGACCCAGATCGCCTTCGTATCCAGCGGGACCGAGGCCGACGGGACGCCGATATAGTCGCTGCCGCCGGCGAGATTGTCGGCCCGGAAGGACGCGGTCGCGACGTTCTGCCAGGTGACGCCGAGCACGTTGGCGTTCGCCGTCGTCAGCAACTGCGCGAAGCCCGCGCCGGAGGCGTTCGCCGCGGCGGCCAGCGAGGCGACCATCACGATCGCGAAGGACGGCGTCACGGTCCGCGGGCCGATGCGGATGTCGCCGTCGCCGGTCGGGAAGCTGATCGTCGGCTTGTTGTTGAAGGCGGCGTCGACCGCGACTCTGGTCGGAGTCGGCAGCGTCCCCGCGGCGGAGCCCGCCGGCGGGAACGACCGGATCGGCCGGCCGCTCGCCCGGCACTTGCCGGCGCCATAGGCGTCGAGCACCGCCGGGTCGAAGTAGTGCAGCAAGCCCGGCAGCCGCGCGATGAGCTTGTCTGCCTCCGTCATCACGATGCGCTTGCCGCCGAGGGCGGGCGCGGAGACGCCGGGAATAGTGGTGACGCGTCCGACCATGTCGGGCCCCCTCAGGTGACGTTGACGAGTTGGATGCAGGCGAAGTTGTAGAGACGCCGCCCCTCGGGGGTCGTGTCCGGCGACTGGTCCCGGATGACGGAGCGCGGGCCGGTCGTGGGGCCGGCGAAGGCGTTCGGCGTCGCGACGCGCGCGATCCCGATCTGCTGCGCGGTCCCGGTCGGGACGGCGGAAAGCGTCACGTCGATCGTGTGCGCGCCGGTGATCGCGACGTTCGTGATCGTCACGCTGTTGCCGTTGCCGGCGTCGTGCCAGGTGACGCCCTTGTTGCCCGGGTCGGTCACCAGCGAGCCGTCGTCGAACGCGAGCGCCGTTCCGGTGTCGCTGAAGGTGAGCGTCACCACTGCGCCAGCGCGCACGGCCGAGGTGACGTAGAGCGGCGTGTAGGGCTGCCCCGCCACGACCGCCGCCATGGCGCGGCCGGTGTAGAGGCCCTGCAAGCGCTCGGAAGCGGCCGTCAGGTGCATGCCGTCGGCGACGGTCTCGAGGATGTATTGCGGCCCGACGCAGAGCGCCTTCGTCGGGTTCATCAGCGCCATGTTGAGCTGAGCCAGCGGCACGCCCGAGGTCGCGATATTGTAGAGCTGCCAGTTGGCCATCTGGTGGATGATCAGCTTCACCTGATCGGTCCCGCCGGTCAGGGCGTTGATGTCGGCGGTGAGGTCCGACTGAAGCTCGACGAGCCAACCGCGGTAGGTCGACTCCGTCTCGTCGTGGTCGTGCTGGCCCTGGTCCCAGATGACGCCCGGCACCTCGTAGGCGATCCCGGAAAGCGCCGCGATAAGCCGCGCGCGGCGCACCGCCTTGAGGATGTTCGAATAAGGGATGCTGCCCTTCTTCAGCCAGTCGTAGCCCTGCCCGCCGATGCCGTGCGCGGACATCAGCAGGGCTTCGGTCGAGGCAAGCGTCTTGGTCGCCTGCCAGCCGCCGATCGAGGCGACCGTCTCGCCCGCGCGGTCGCCATCGGTGCGCTCGAAGGCGTCGACGATGCCCGCCAGATCCTCGTCGGCGATGATCGCGGTTCTGTCCGTCGGGAAGTTGGTCCCGAGCGTGCGCACGCCGCCGGAGAACATCAGCACCCGCCCGGGGCGCGGCGGCGTCGTGGTGATCGCGGGCGTCGACTGCGTGCCGCCGTGCAGGCTCTGGCCGGTGAGCGGGAAGTGGTGCAGCGTCGTGACGCTCGGGGCGATCGACGACGTGTAGAGCAGCGAGACGCTGATCAGTCGGGCGACGCCGCCGATCTCCTGGACGTAGCGCAGCACGGGTCCGTCCATCACCGGCGAATGGCAGTCGCCCTCGCCGCGGGTGACGCGGACCTCGCCGGCGTCCCACGCGAGATAGACGTCGCGCGATCCGCTGGCGCCGCGCACGAAGGGCACGTAGAGCCGCGCCGGCGCGAGGCCGCACTGCATGGAACCGTCGGGGCGCAAGCCTTGGAAGACCGTCCCATCATCGAGAGCGCGGAACCAGGTGAAGTCGTCGCCCCAGGCGGCGTCGTGATCCCAGAGGGTGAAGAAGCCGGCCTTGTTAAGACCGATCATGATGTAGCCATCAGGGCTCAGCAGGCCCCAGGCGTAGTCCTCCGAGAGGGCCGCCTCCCCCGTCAGGTCGACGATCTCGGCGCGCAAAATGCCGTCGAGATCGAGATAGGCCTGCATGTTGCCGAACAGGTCGCCGAAGCCGGCAGAGACCCCCGCGTCGCCAGCAAGGATCGGATCGCCGCCCGGCTGCGGGAGCACGTCGCGCTTCAGCGCGGTGCTGACCACGCCGGCGTCGCTCGCCAACGCGACGTCGCGCGCATCCTCCGCAGCAGCGCGAGCGGCAATCGCGGCGGCTGAGGCGGCGGCGGCGAGCTCCGAAGCCGCGATCGCGGCCGTGCCGTCGATCTGGCCGAGCTGCTCCCCGAGGCTGGCGAGCGATGCGGCGAGCGCAGAGAACGAGTCCGCGAAAGCCGGAGCGGCGCGCAGCTGCTGGGCTGCCGCCGGCACCTTGATCCGGCCGGTGTCCGCGCGCCCGTCGACCTCGCCATTCGCCAGGAACTCGGCCGCGTCTCCGGTCAGCTCCGGGATCGACGTCGTCGGCACGCCGCCAGTGTCAGCCATGCTGTGCTCCGGGCATGAAAAAGCCCGCGTGGAGCGCGGGCATGGGCGGGTCAGATGCGGCGGACGATCAGGCTGGCGGCAGATCGATGATCTGGGCGCGCAGTTGCGCGATCGTCTCGTTGGCCTGCGCGAGCTGATCGCGGAGCATCTCGGCCTCGTCGGCGGCTTCGCGCGCCGCCGCCAGCTGAGCCGCGAGGGTGTCGGCGCGGACCGTGGCGGCCGCCGCAACGGCGCCGAGGATGTCGTCGAGCGGCCATCCCGCCGCTTCGGCTTCGGTGACCATCATCGGCTGCGTGAGCTCGATCGTCGGCTCGCCGCCGAAGGCCGACGGCGTCTCCGAACCGAGACGGACATGCCAGGCCGGCTGGAGCTCGCTCGACGGCGGCCGCCCGCGATAGACGAACTCTTCGACATATTGCGTCATGTGGACCTCAGGTGAGCGAGACGGCGCTGCCGTCCTCATATTTCCAGCCGCCGGAGCCCCAGTTGCGGACGGCGTAACTCTTGCCAGCCTCCGGGTTTGAGACGTCGCAGCGCCCGATATTGCTCGAAGATGCGGTCGGCAGCGTCTGACGGGTGAACTCGTTCGGGCGCACGAATCCGTTGCCGACCACCGCCCCGATCGCATCGACCGACCATTGCTGCGTCGACGCCGCCTGGCGGAGCTTCCATCCGAAATCGGGCTGATACTCGGCCGGAGCGACTTCGCCGCTGCCGAACACCCTGCCAATCGAGACCCGCCTTGCCGTCGCGGCGTCAGCCGGGCCGTAGACCCGGATCGCGTAGAATCCGGTGATGCCGGTCCCGGCATAGGAGAATGACGCGTATTCCTGTCGCGCCCCGCCCACGGTCCGCGCACTAATGGCCATGCGCGCTGAGGTCTTATCCCAGTCTCCTCGTTTGTCCGTGTCATAGATGCGAAATACGCCGTCGCTGACGCGGAACAAGTTCGTGTATTTGTCTGCGAAATCATTGTGGTAGCCGACGCGGAATTCTTCTCCGTACCGAACGGCGATGTCGATCACCGCTCTGTTTAATGTTAGGGCGGCAGACGATTTAACAGAGGTGAGGCCGGCGTTGAGAGGCTTGTCGCCGGGGTCGCCGTCAGCCTGCTTGAAGCGGCACACCACAGCGCGCACCAGCGTGTTGGCGCCGTGCCCGGCATAGGTCGTGTTCGGGTCCCAGGCGCCGACGGTCGCCGGCAGAGTCGTTGGCGCGGTTTTCCGCGACGTGCCCGGCACGTCGGAATGCGTGAGGATCGAGTTCCAGTTGCGTCCTTCCCAGCTGAAAACGTCGCCGGGCGCGCCCCACTTCTCCTGCGTGACGGTGTGCGGCCAGCCGCCGATCGGCGGGACCAGGAACAGCCCCTCAGGCTCGAACGAGTAGGGCAGACCCTGCGTCTCCGCCAGACCTCCGAGCAGTTCTGCGTATGTATAGTTCCCGCGGGCATCGTCGCTGTCCAGCACCCACCAGACGGTCGGCCGAAAGAGATCGACGCAGATAACCTTGTGGGTGCCGAACGGATGGGTCTGACCTGTGAACGCATAGAAGTAGCGGCCGTCACAGGCGAAATCCTGCATGCAGTCAGCGTCGAGCTCCTCCATCGGAGGCAGCACAAACTCAAAGATCGGCTGCACATTTGTCGCATCACCGTCGAGGCAGGCCTCGACCTCTTCGCGACGCCAGCCGAAGACGTGCCGGACGCCGTCGGACCGGTAGTTGTTATCCTTGTGCTGGCCGATCATGAAGACGAAGCGGCCGTCGTTCGAGCAGATCCCGCTGTCGCCGTAGAACCCGCGCAAACGGCCGTTCGCCGCCCCGCCGGGGAACATCTTGTAGTTCGTGACGTCGGCCTGGGTGGTGCCGCCGCCTACGTCCTGCGAGACGCCCCGCCAGCGGATGCGCTGAAGGCCGCGGCGTTTGATCTGCGCCGGCGGCACTTGCTCGTCCGGTGAATCTCCGTCGTCGCCGTCATCCGTCGGGTCCGGCTCAGGGACCTCCTCATAACCGCTCGACGTCCAGAGCCAGATCTGACCCGCTTCCTCGTCAACCCATGCGCTGAGGGCTTGGTGACCGGAGTTGATCTCCTCCGTCCAGCCGATCGGTTCCAGACTCGCGAGGCCAGCCTCAGTGTAAGGATACAAGATAAAGCTGTGATACCCGCCCGGAAGATCGTCCTCATTGTCGGCGTCTGCTTCCGAGATCGTCCTCCGGCGCTGCTTAATCAGCATGAACGTGCCGGGTTCCGTCACTGCATCCGCGACGTGGACCGTGGCGCTCTTGGTCTCGATCCCGTGCGCGCCCTGCGGCGCGCGGTAGGCTCCTTGAAAATACTCTCCGCTCGTCGGCCCCGTGCCGCGCTTCAGGATCGCGACCGTCTTCTGCGCGAGCTCGACGCCAGGCCGCGCGAAGGGCGGCCCGAAGGCGTCCGCGAGCGGCCCCTGCGCGAGCAGCTGAAGCAGAAGCGTCGCGAGCTTGATCCGGCCGGTGTCGACCTGTCCTCCCGGGAGCTGCCCATTGCCGAGCAGGCTCTCGATCAGCCCCGTGATCTCGGGCAGGTTCGACGTCGGCGAGCCGGCTTCGGGCATGGGCGCTTCCACGAAAAAACCGCCCTGAGGCGGCTGAAGGCAGGGCCGGCGGCGGAGCGCCGTTAGACGATGGTGACGGGCGCGGCCGCGAGCGTCGCCGAGCGGTTGTCCGGCGCGGTCTCGTCCGTCATGCGGTAGATCCACGTGCCCGGTCCGGGCGCGTCGTCGATCGTCGGCAGCGTCTGGTTCGGGGCCGAGTAGAGCGGCCCCGTGATGTCGTCGGCGTCCGGATCGAACGTGTCGCCGTCGGCCGTCCGGTAGAACCGCGCCGCCGTGATCCCGAGGCTGTTGCCGTTGCGGCCGTTCAGATGGACCGTCGCGCCGTCGAGCGTCGCCGCAAAGGAAGCGGGCGCCGCCGGCGCTGGCGTCGCCGAGATCTCATAGAGATCGGTGAAAGGCGCACCGGGATCGCCGTCGTCGCTGGTGAGGCGGATGCCGACCAGATAATCGCCGACATCGTCCGGCCCTTCCGCAATCCAGGGCGAGCCCGTCAGCACGCCGGTGTGCAGCGGATCGAGCAGCGAAAACTGCGCCTCGTCCGAAAGAGCCTCCCAGCCGCCGGGCAGCGCGCTCGTCGCCTTGCACCGGATCTCGGCCGTGGCCGTGGCGTCCGCCGATTCCCAGACGAACTGGTTGAGCCCCGCGGCGCCAAGCCGATTGACCTCGAACAACGTCACGGACGGGCCAACGGCGTCGTTCTGACCGACCTCGTGGGTGAAGGTCGCGCCCCAGGTCGCGCTCTCGACGCCGAGCCGCGTGCGGCCGAGCGGCTGCAGTTCGATCTCGTCGCCCTTGGCGTAGACGCCCTCGATCGTCACGAAACCCGCGCCGAACAGCGTCCAGCCGGTTTGCGACCAGGCGCCCGCCCCGACGATCCGGTGGCGCAGCTTGAAGGCGCTGGCGAGCGGCAGCCCCTCCCCCTGCTCCACATAGGCGACGACGCGCCGCGGACTGTCGGGCACCGGCTCTTCATCGTCATAGACGCTATCGTCCGACAGCACGCGTGCGATCACCGGGGACGGCGGCGTACGGGCGTCTGGCTCCAGCACGTCCCCCACGCGCGACGACCACGGCGGGACGATCAGAGCGTCGAGCGCCTCGAAGATCTGCGGCGCCTGATCGACGATCGTCAGCCGGCCGCGCTCGCCCTCGCTCACCTCGATATGCTGGATGACGCCGAGCACGTCGACAAATCCTGTCTCGCCGAACCAGGCGAGATCGCCCTCCTCCGGCATTTCGCCAGAGCCGGTCAGCAGCAGCGTGCGGGTCTCGCCGTCGATCGCGGTCACGCCGCGGAACAGAACCTCGGCCCGGCTGCCGTCGCCGTCCTGAACGATGCGGCGGAACTTCGCCATATAGCTCTTGCCGGTCGTCATGCTGACCGGCTCTGAGAGCGCCACGATCCGCCCGTCGACGCCGAGGACGGTCCCGCTCTGGACGCCCTTTACCAGCACCCGGTCGGACATCGCCACCAGGTCGCCGATGTCGAGCTGGCGGTGCTCCCAGTCGAGGTTCCGCGTGTAATCGTCCGGCCGGTGCAGCAGCTCGAGCCAGAGCTTGTAGCCCCAGACATAGGCCGCGGTCGGGTCCGTCACGCCGGGCGGTTCGATCTCCTCGAACAGCGTCGGGTCGCCCGCAAAGCCGGGCCGCTCCACCTCGCGGATGGCGGTCTTGAAGTCGTTCGTCCGGTCCTTGAACTTGATCCGGAAGGCGTGCGGCAGGTCCTTGTAGGATCGATGCCCCTCCGGTCCCCAGCTGTTGTGCGGCGTAATCGGGTAGGCGGTAAGCGGGTCTTTGGGCCGGTCAATCGTGACGCCGTGATAGCCGTTCGTGAGCCGCGGCACCGCGCGGCCGACGGCGCAGACGTCGCGGATCGCCGCATCCGCCGCGACCTCGTAGTCATAGACCCGCGAGAACATCAGATCGTTGGCGGCGTTGTGCGCGTGCCAGTCGATGAGCTCGGCGGCGTTCAGCTCGTCGAAGCCGATCGCCTTGGCGTTCTGCGGCATCGTCTTGAGCCGGCGATACCAGTCCGCCGGGTTTCCGGTCTCCTTCAACGGCTCATAGAGCCCGGTCTCGGGATTGAGGGCATCGATTAGCGAGGCGAACTCGGCGTTGTATTCGTCGAGCGTGCCCTTGAGCTGGTTGTTCGCCTTGATGCGCACCGCCACCAGCGCGAAGGGCGTGTCGGCCGGCTGGTTGATCGGATATTCGGGCAGGATCGACTGGAAGGCGACGATCTCGATCTTCGAGCTTTCGCGGTTCGTGTCGTCGTCGTCGTTCAGCCTGAGGAACTCGACCTCATAGGCCCCGCGGCCGCCCTCTTCTACCGTGATCTCGTGCTCATACTCGACGAAGAACGGGTCGCGGTCCTTGCGGTGCATCGCCCAGTTGGCTTCGATCACCGTCCACGCGCCGTCATTGTTCTCCGTCACCGGCCGTTGCCGGATGCGGATGTTGACCGTCGCCGACTGCTTCTTGCCCTTCTTCTTCGTGTAGCGGACGAGACCGCCCGGGAAGCTCCAGATCACCTTCCAGCGAGCGGTGTCGGGCGCGGTGAACAGCGACGACGGCTCGGACAGGATGCCGTCGTCATCCTCGCTCACGCCGTCGTCGCGATGCGTCAGCGTGATCTGCTGTTCGGTCTGGATCACCGTCTCGGTGACCAGCGTGAAGGGCGAGGTGTCGACCTCGCCGTCGATCAGGAAGCCGCGATACTCGACCTGGTAGAACCGGCTGTCGAAGCGCGTCAGCAGCCGGTCGCCGATCCGCTCCTTCCACAGCGCCATCGGCGCGTAACCGCAGCAGAAGGCGGCGGTCAGATACACCTTGCCGTTCTGGATATCGATGTAAGGCGGGACCGCGTAGGGCGGCGCGAAGCGATGGCGCAGACCAACCGGCAGCGGGATCGGCGCGTCGATGTTGAGCGGGTTCTTGAAGCCCTGGATGGAGTAGAGCGGCGAAGGCTTCTTCTGGTCCGGCGTCTTCACCGGGACCAACAGGTTGACCAGATAGTTCGCGCCGAACGCGAAGGCGCCGGCGACGATCGCTCCGAACGGCCCGCCGATCACCGTCGCGATCGTGAGCGCCACCACCGACACGACCACCTGCAGGATCTGTCGCAGCGCCCCGCCCGCCGGAGGATCGGTGATCACCAGCACCGCGCCGGCCTTCAGCCTGACGCGCTCCCTATGCCTCGCGTCGATCACATGGCCACCGCTGCGTTCATGGCTCACCACGCGCAGCGCGGCGCGCTCGGCATCGGTCAGGTTCGGCGTCCGGAGCCGCACCGCCTCCGCCACGCTCGCGCCGGGCGGGATCTGGATCGCGCTCGTGTCCTCCTTCTCGATCAGCGAGCGCAGCACGACGTTGATGGCGTCGGGCGACCACAGCGCGCGTTTCGGTGCGGCCTTCGCCTCCTCAGGACGCAAGGCGCGCCTCGAGCTCGACATTGCGCTGGAAGCCGATCAGCAGCCGCGCCCACAGGCCGGACTCGTAACGCTCGGGCACGACCAGCCCCGCGCCCTCATGGGCGTGCAGCATCCATCCAGGCTTCATGACGATCCCGACATGCGTGGGGCGGTAGTCCTTGGGGTCGCGGAACCAGGCGATGTCCCATTCACGCTCGGGCTCAGGCCCAAGCCTGCGCCAGCGGCCGGAACAGAGCTCGCCGCGGAACAGCGCCTCGGCCTCGGCACGCTCCACCTCGCCGACGACGGCGCCAGCGTGAGGCTCGATCTCGATCCCGTGGACCTCACGGAAGGCGAGGAACGGCAGGCCGCAGCAGTCCACGCCTTCCCGGTCCCGGCCGTACTTGAGGTACGGAAGGCCGCGGTAGTCGATCAAAGAAGACACATCAGCTTCCGTCTGAACTACTAGGAGATCGCAATCAGGAGGCGGCTATGGCAGTTGGCGTGAAGCTCGGTGGTTCCAAGACAGACGACAATGGGGCGACCGTGACCGTGAGGGTGTTCGACGCCGCAGGTTCTGAGCAGACCTTGACGGTCGTCACAGAGCTTGCCGCCAAGGTCGCCCACAGCATCAAGCAAGGTGAATTCCGAGCCCGCTTTCAGCAGGAGGGCGGAGTTTCGAGCGCCCTAGAGGCGGGAGCATCTGGTATATTCTCTGGGCCGCGGGTCGGAGAATTCCGGATAGACCCGAGTCGAGATGATGGAGTGTTCGGACTGTCGCTGGTCACGACAGACGGAGCGGAATACTACTTCATGCTCCCCCCAGAGGCGGCCGAGTGGTTTAGGCGCCGCCTTCCACCCAATCCTGCCGCGTGATCCAACTGTCAGGCACCTCAAGCGCCTGCGGAGCGGTGCGGAAGCGGGCTGTGATCCACCCGCACCGCACTGGATTGCCCTTCTTCGTGTACGCGACCTCCCCCTGCGGAAAGGACCATTCCACGGCCCAGCGCCGCTCCCGTTTCGGCAGCGAACGCGCGAGCGCCACCGCCACGGCGCCGAGCGCCATGCCTGCGAAAAACCTGATCATGTTCGGAGCCTTTCAGCCGACCGTGCGCAGCGCCGGGAACACCCCGACCGTCATGCGATGCTTCACCAGCGGCGTCGTCGCCAGAGATTCGTAGGCGATCTCGATCGACACCACGTCGTCGGTCCAGTGCGCGTCGCGCACTTCCATGTTCGGGAAGCGCTCGATCACGTCGTTCGGCCGCGACGACATCACCGTCTCGAGGTCGAGCCGCGCCCGGTCGATCGAGGAGCGCACCGCCTCGACCACAGCCGGGTCGATATTGTCCATTTCCATGGACGTCTGCGGCAGCTCGTCCTTGCTCGAGTCCGGCAGCTGGAACCGCACCGCCATGAAGTCGTAGCGCGCGCCGCGGGACATGATCCCATAGGCCAGCGGGTCGACCGAGAACCGCGTCACCGGATGCGTGCAGAGCAGGATCGGCGCGCCGCCATCCGCCGGCGTCACCCGGATGAGCCCGACGAGCTCGGCCGAGGAATGCTGCTCGGTGAACTCCTTGCGGACCTCGAAAGCGACGATCTTCGCCATCAGGGCTTCACGGCAGGATGATCAGGTTGAAGGAGATGCGCCACTCGTCGCCGCGCAGGTTCGTCTCGCGCGGCGGAGAGCCCGGCGTGAACATCACCAGCCAATGCGCGCTCTGCAGCAGCGGCTCGCCGTCTGCGTTGGTCAGGATCGAGCCGTCGCCGGTCGTCAGCGGCTGGCCGTCAAAAGCCTGGTCTCGGATCCAGAACAGCTTCGATCCGAACTTCAGCTCCTCATTGTAGAACCTCCGGAAGCGCGCGAGCCCGGCTGTGCGCACCTCGACCGCGCCCTGCAGCGGCTCGACCGCGCTCGACGTGCGCAGCCGCGTCTTGGGCGGCCCAGCCTTCATGTCGGTGGCCTCGACGCCGTCGCGTCCCGTGCGGTTGTACGCGTCCACCAGCATCCGCTGCGGCAGCTCCGCCGGCCACGACAGGAGCGCCATCAGCCATACTTCCGCTGGACGGCCTGACTGCCGAAGGTCGACGAGACCGCGCGCCCCGTGCGGCTCTTCGGATTGCTCATGTTCCGCGCCTGCATCTCGTCGAAGATCACGTCGGCGCGGCGGTTGCCCTTGGCGTCGGTGCTTTCCTCGACGCGCGTGCCGGGAGGCGCGTTGTGGACATGCACCTCCATCTTCGTCTCGCCACCGGAGCGCGGCTCCGGGGCATAGACCGGCTGTAGGATCTGCGCCGGCCGGGCGATCATCTGCATGCTGCGACGATGCGGAATGACCTTGTTGCCGATCAGCAGTTCGGGCCCTTCCTCGCCGACCAGGTTGATCTTGTTCGCCGGCAGGTTCTCCGTCCCGCCCGCGAAGGCGCCGCCGAACAGGCCGGAGAGGAGCGAGGTGAAGATGTTCCCGCCGCCGCCGCCCGGCGCGCCGCCGCCGAGACCGCTCAACAGGCTTTGGAAGATTCCGCCGAGCCCCTGCGCCTGCTGCCCCAGCCCGCCGAGTCCCTGCGTGGCCTGAGGGATCGCGTTCTGCGCCAGCGACGCGGTCGACTGTTGCAGCGTGTTGAAGCTCTGCTGAAGCCCTTCGACCTTGATCTCCGGCAGCGCCGTGACGCCGTTGTCATTGGCTCCCATGCCGAATGACTGCGCGCCCGGCCACATGCGGCGCTGCGCTGCCGTCATGCCGCCGTTCCATGACCCGCCGCCCATGCCGACGCGCCGGCCGCCGAGGTCGAAATGCATCAGGTCGACCGCGCCATACTTGCCCTGCGGCCCCGAGAAATAGCCGCCCCAGCGGAAGTCGCGCTCGAGGCCCGGGTAGCGCTCCATCTGCACCTGACGAGCCGTCTGGGCGAACTGCTCATAGGGCCGGAAGTTCGCCGCGCTCTGATAAGACGGCAGCGCCTTGCCTGTGGCAGGATCGACGAGCCTGATATCGGTCGCCATCCCCCGGCCATGGAAGCGCGGATCGCCAGGGCGGAAGCCGGAGAACGCCTCAACCCGGTAGCCGGAGCGCCTGGCGGCCTCAGACAGGATCTCCGTCAGCCGGGGATCGACGCCGCGCTTGTAGTTGCCGACGAACGACATCGCGTCGCCGAGCACGTCGGCGTGCGGCGCGAGCGCAGGCGTGCGGGCGATCGACTTCGGCGCCAGAACGTCATTCGCGGCTGCGCGCGGGGCGCCGCCGGAGAGAGCGCCGCCCGCTTTGTCGAACGATGTCGGCGAAAGCAGGCTCGCGCCGCCGCCGGTGATCGTCACCGTTCCGGCCGTAACCGTCATCGCGGCGGTCGACATGGCGCGAACGTCCGCGCTGCTCATCGGCGGCGCGCCGAAGGACTGCGCGATGAGGCCGCCCATGGCGTCGTCAAACCGGTCGCCGATTTGCTTCGTGAAATAGTCGCCGACGCGCTCCAGCGGGGCGGTCAGCATCGCCTTCCAGTCGCCCTTCCGAGCTGCGTCGATCAGTTCCTTGCCGAGGCCACGTTCCGCCTCCTGCGCGTCCTGAACGGCTCGGTTGTAGCGGAGCTGCGCCGCCGTCATCCGGTCCTTGGCGCTGATGATCTCGCCGGCGTCGTCGGTCTCGAACTGGCCGCGGATCGCGCGCTCGTCGGGGCCGAAGCGCAGCAGCTTCGTCTCGTCGACGGCGCGCTTGGCGGCCTCCGCCTCGCGGATCGCCTGCTGCAGCTTCGCCCAGGCGTCCGCCTCGCGCTCGAGACCCGAAAGCTCGGCATCGTCGTACTTCTTCCCAAGATCATAGGCGTGCTGCCGCGCCTCGTTGGTGAGCTCGATCAGCCGGCGCAGCTTGTCCGTCTCAGCGGCCGTCGCGCCGATCGCGCGCAACTCGGTCTGCGCGCCCTCGATCTGGCGGCGGCGTGATTCCTCCTGCTGAGAAGCGTAATCCGCAGCTTCGCGCCGGGCCTGAGCCATGACGAGAGCAGAAGCTCTCGCGGCTGCGGCGTCCGCGTCTCCGGCAGTTTTTGGATCGCGACGAGCTTCCGCGCGAGCTCGATCTGCGGCGATACCGGCGCGTTCTGCAGCCGTGCGAGCGGCCACATCGCGCATGGCGAACTCGGCTTCTTGCGCGGCCCGAACGCGCGGGCCGAGATAATCGCCGATAGCCGGGAGCTGCGTCGGTGCCTTCGGAAGCGCACCGATAGCGGCGTCAAACCCCGTGTTGAACGGAATTTCTGCGAGCGCCTTAAGTGCGCGCTGCGCCTTATCGCCTTCATCCGCTAGTTTCTTGACCTCCTCGCGGAGCTTGGAAACCATGCTGTCTCCACGACGAGCCATGTACAGGCTGTCGACCGCATCAAGGAGCCTCGTGAAGTCCGGTCGCCCTTTCTCGACGGTCTTTTGGAACGCATCGACGTCCTTTCGGATGGGCTCAAAAATCGGGTTGATCGCGAGGAGCTCCTCGCCGGTCATGTCGATCGCTTTGCTGAACAGTCCCGAAGAAGCCGACTTCCCCTTGGAAAGAGCGGCCGCCTCAAGGCGGAGGCGGCTCGCCTGAAGCTCCGTCGCCCCCCGGATCGCGGTGGGCTTTGCATATTCCTCGACACCCTGGGCCGCCTCGCCCCATGCATCTCGGATCAGCTTGATTGCCGCCGCGTGCTTTTCGATCGCTTCGTCGAAGAGCTCGGCTTCGCTCTTGGTCCGACTGTAGAAAATGGCTGCCGCGATGCCGGCTGCCCCGAGGCCGGCTACCACCAAGCCGATCGGAGAAATCGCCTTCGCGGCCGCCGACGCCAGCTGCTCGAAGACAGCCTTGGGCTTCGCTCCCTCCTGCTGGAAGATCTGAAAGATCTGACCGGCCTGCGACGCGATGATCTGCGTCGGGTTGGCCCCCATGATCGCCATCGTAGCGATGTCGTTTGCCTGGAATGACAGGTTCGACAGTCCGCTAGACGACAGCTGACCCGGCTTTCGCTGGAACGGGATAACGTTGGACGCCGAGGATGACCGAACAGGCTGGCCCAGCCCACGAAGCCTCTCTTCGGCGCGTTGCTGCGCGGCGATGTGTGTCTCGACCGCCTTGATGTTCGCCTGCATCGTGGCGTAGGCGCCGGTCGTCGGGGCGGCCATTCCAGACCATCCGCGCGCGACCTCGCCCTGCGCCTGCTGGACCCGCTTCAGCTCGCTCGGCAGCGCCGAGAGCTTCGCCTGCATGGCGCCGAGCGCAGCCTGGTACTGGTTGACGCTGATCAGATCGCGGGCGCGAGCCTCGTGCAGCAGGTTGATGTCGCGGGTGGTCTGCTGAATTACCTTGTAGTGCTCGAGGTACCGACCCTTCAGCGTCTCCAGCCCGCGAGAGAGGCTGGCGTCGCTGCGCTCGACCTTCTCCCCGACGACGACGACGCCCTCTTCCGCCCTGATCAGGCGATTGAGCAGGTCGACCGTCTCCGAGACGCCGGTCGCCTTGTAGCGAATGTCGATCTCGCGGACTTCGGCGACAGAGACCATCAGCGGAGGCTCACCATAATCGCGGGCGTGCGGTTGCTCGCCTTCTCGGCGCGCGTCGTTGGTTTCGGAGCGAGCCCGAATTCGGAGAAGTGTCGATAGGTGAAGCGCACCTGAGCGACGTCGGCGTAGCGGACCTTCGCGAGTGCCGCGACAGCCTGGAGCACGCCGTCCGGCGCCTGGCCCGACCAGCCGCGTTCCAGCCTACCAGCGTAAGGCTGCACGTTAAGGAACGCGTACTCGTCCGCCTTCGGCAGCGCCTCGCCCACCTCGATCTGACGGCCACCGGCGAACAGACGGAAGCTATCGGCGTATCTGCCCGTCAGCCGCGGCGCGTGCCGCACGAGCATGTCCGCGATCCAGACGAAGAGCTCGTTCGACGCCACGTGGAACAGGAAGAGAATGCGACCTCGATCCGGGTCGACGCTTTCCAGCGCGGCGCCTTGCCGGCCATCGACGACCTGCTGGTATGGCACGATCCGGCCGGTCGCCCGCTCATTCTGCGCTAAGCCCTCTGCCAGCCGCTTCCTGGCGAAGTCGGCGATTACGCTCTGCCGAGCCGCGGGCGAGAGTTCCCGCGAGACGATAGCCTCGACTATCGTCCGCAACGGGCGACCAGAGGACATAGGAATGCACCATGAGCAATGAGTTGAAGGCGGTAACGGCGGCGCTGGCCCTCTGGGCATCGCCGGCGACAGCTGATGTCGATGACAAGCGATGCATTCTGCTTGCGGCCGCCAAACTCCCAGCGATTGCAGACCTTAGGCTCGTCTCGACAGCCTCATTGGTAGCAAAACGCGAGACCGCCGGGACCGCCAGACTCGCTCAGCAACGGATTGACACGATCAAAGGCAGCTCTTCTGCGGCCGTCCGAGTAGTTACCGCGTACCGCTCCTTAAACGATTCCGAGGCGGCGAGTATCGCAGCCGCGAATGGGGACTCTCCAAGGCTTAAAGCGATTGTCGAAAGCCTTTTGGCTCAATGGTCTTCCGAGAAGCTAGTAGTGGTCACCCGGCTTATTGAACTTCGTGCTGAGTTAGCGGACCAGAAGGTCAAATTCAACGCTATATGCACTATCACAGAAACCGGATCAGCCGAAGTTTCCACTCCTTCTGTAGTGGAATGACCAACCAACAAACACGCTCGGCCATTCCTCACCAGCTCTTACCCGACCTGGCCGTGCCAGACCTCAACTAGACGCGCCTGACCCGACCGCGCCTCACCTTGCCTGCCAAACCATTCCATGGCCGGCCCCGCCCCACCTCAACGGGCCTTACCACGCCTGCCCTACCCAGGTCCTCGCGAGCCGGACGGGCATCCGACTCCGCGCATTTTCCTGCCAGTCACATCAAGCCGCAGCGGGCCGTGACTTGCCCCGCCAAACCTGACCACGACTTGCCTGCCGAACCTCGCCCGGCCTTGCCACTCCTAGACTTGGCTCACCGCGCCAGCCACACCGCCCTCGCGATGCCATGGCCCGCCTCACCTGACCTAGCCTGCCGGGCCCAGCCTTAACTTGTCGGACCGAGCCTAAACGTGCCGTTCCATGCCTGCTCAACCAGACCGCGCCGTACGACGCCTCAGCACACCTTGCCATGCCTGCCGCAGCACGCCTCAACAAGCCATGCCAAACCAGTCCATGCCTGCCTGGATCCTCGCCGAGCCGGTAGGCGACCGGCTCCCGCGCATTCAACCGACTCGACACCATCTCGAGGCGGGTACATCCTTGGAACTTCATCGACAGAGAGGGCCAAGCTCATGTCGGACGAGAAGAAGAACCCGCCCAAAGAGCCTCTTCAGCCGAAGGAGCCGCCACCGAAAACGGCGGGCAAGAAGAGCGAGACTAAGCCGCTCAAAACCAAGTAGGACACACCGGCCGCCAGTGCGCCAGCCATCGGCGCGGCTACGCCAAGTCGCCGCGCCGTCCGGTATGCCTTTGCCTGGCGCTCGTTTCCCTCTTTCAACTTCTTCGCGGAGATGTCCGCCCGTTTGATGTAGTGGGCGATGACCTCGTCTGCGCTCACCTTCTCCTCAACTGCCCAGCTCCAGAAATCGCCATCCTCCCCCGGCAGCTCAACGTCCGGATCGTCTATCGCCTTGAAGCAATACAGTGCCCCGACGATGAGCGTTGCAGCGATGGCTGTGAGTCCCGCCGCCATGCACCCTTTCAAGGGATCTGGCTTGAAGATTCCTAAGCTGAACGAAGCGGCCGCCACAGAAAGCGTGACGTAAAGACGGAGAAGGTCGGCAGCCTGTTTGTCCACGAAAAGCACCAGATCGTGCCAGGCCTTCACTCGGGCCCGAACATCGTCCACGGCTAACTTGCGCAGGTCGCTCTTCTCCATGCACGCCTCCGCTCAGTGCTTTCCGATCGCCCGCACCTTCTGAGCGACCTCGTCGGCCGCCTCGAAGAGCGTCGAGAACTCCTTCAGATCCTTGTAGCGCGCCTTCCACTGCTGAAACTCGCGCCACGCGCGCTGGAGCACAAGATCGCGGGTCTTCTTCGTGCTCATCGCCTGATCGGCTGAGCGGTAGTGCGGCGCCGACGGCTCCGGAATGTGGACGTAGGCTCGCGTCCGGACCGCTGGCTTGTCGTCGCTGACGTAGACGGCGACCACCGCTCGGATGAGCCCCCTCGCCTGCTGCAGCCGGTATTGCTCGGCCGCGGCGGTGTCGCTCCACTCGAAGAACGAATGGAGCGGGCTGTTCGGGTTCTTCGCGTCGGCAAGAACGTCCTGCGGCGTCAGCTCGCCCTTCTGCTGCTTCCGCAGGAAGTCGATGTGCTCGCCGACCAGCTTCGGATCGTCGATCCTGGCGCCCGGCTGGAACCGGGCACCATCGGCAAATTCGTAGCCGCCGACGCGCATCACGCGGCCCTCCGCTGCGGCTCGAGGCCGGCGAGGATCGCTTCGATTTCGCCAGAGCTGGCGACATGAAACATGCCCGACGATCCGCCTTTCTCCGGCCGCCACTCGCCGACGCCGACACTGAAGCCAGCGAGGTTGATCAGGTTCAGGATCTGCTCTGCGGAGAGCAGTCGCGGCTGATGGCGCACCAGGATGCGAGCGAACCAGGTCGGGAACTCGGCGCGATAGCGCAAGTCCGCCGTGCCCATGCCGACGCGGACGAGGTCTTCTCGCATCCGCGGCGGGGCGCCTTCGATCCGAACCAGGTTCTGCCGCATCACGGTGCCGTCGAAGGCGCCGTTCACGTCGATATCCTCGCCAATGACGTGGAAGGCGCGCAGCGCGTGCGCCTTTTTGATCCCGTCCGTCGTAAGCGCCGCTGTCGCGGCTGCCGCTTTGAAGCCGACACTCGGAAAGCCGTATCCGCCGTCCTCGAACCTGTAGAGCGACTCCTCGAAGTCCTTGCGAGGGTCCTTCGCCTCCTTCGCGGCCTTCGCCTTCTTCATCTGCTTCTGCAGCATCTCGCGCTTCGCCTTGGCGCTCCACGCGTGGACGATCAAGGGGCTGTCGCCCACGATCGTCACCTCGAGCATCTCGACCTCGAGCCGAGGGATTTCGATCGTCGTTTCGGTCTTTTTCGCAGTCGCCGCCATGATGGCCTCCATCGGCGTCCGGCCGGCCAAGCCTGTAGACGCCCAGGGTCGCTTTCGCGATCACCGGAGCCGATGGAGCTCGGTGCATCGCGTCTAACCCCCTTGGCCTCGGGGGATCTCGGGATTTCAGATCAGAGGGCGAGCCCGCGCTCGCCGACGACGCGTCCGATCACGCGGACGTAGGGGCGTTCTCGGATGCCCGGCTGGACGACTTTGAACGCCCCCAGCGCAGTCCGTTCCGGAGCGCTCTTCATGAACGTCTCCGCCCAAGCGGGCTCGATCGTGAGCCGCCCGTCGAAGTGCATGCAGACCTGCTCGGATCCGCTCGTGCAGGCGAAGTCCGCGGTGTCGACCAGCACCGTCCGGCCGCCGATCCGCATGATGGCCATGCCATCGCTCAGATCGGGTGCCGCTGCGGGCTCGGGGTTCCTGACGGTGAGATAGCTGCCTACGGCCGCGAAGGCGGCTCCGGCCGCGTGGCCGAGCCAGCCTCTGCGCGTCGTAGAGCGCGCTGGAATTGTGCTATAGGCGTGCGAAGCCATGACGTGATCCTTGACCGATCGCGTTGCGGTTAGGGCCGCCTCGACGTTGCACCGTCTTGGTGGCCCGATTTATTCGTGCTAACACAGTTTCAGATGAGCCGTCAATCCGTGTTATCACAGAAAAAGAGGCGGGGCCCGGCACCAACCGGGAAGGGCACGCTGATTGGCGTCCGCCTCCAGCCGACGGAGCTCGATCTCCTCGACTCCTGGATCGAAGCCCAGCCCGAGAGGAAGCTCACCCGTCCGGCGGCGATCCGCATGCTGATGACGATGGGCTTGAGCGCCGACAGCTACTTCGCCTCGGCGCCCAAGAATGACCCGGCTGTCGAGCGCCTTATCCATCTCCTGAAGGAGCGCGGCTTCCTCAAGCGCGATGCGACTGACGCTGAAGAGGACCCCGCTGACCCCGCCGGCGCGCTCCCCGAACAGCAAGGCCCCGTCGACGCCCCTATGGTCCGCGTAGCGCGCGAGATGAAGGCGGAGAGCAAGAAGGCGAAGCCCAGGAGGGACTGATCCGACCGTCCTATTCCGGGTCCGACTCTGCTCTTCCCTGAACGAGATGCAGCGCATCCCGATAAAGAAAGGGGACCCAGTATGTTGGCTCGGAACGGGTTCCTCTGGCTTGGAAGAACCCCAGATCAACCAGTTCGGCAGCCTTCGCGATCGCCTCTGCCCGGGGAACACCCCAGAGTTCACTTAAGCTGTCCGGAGTTTGCTCGGTTTTTTGGCCGTCCAGCTTTTCCAAGAATGGCCGCTCTGCCGGGTATTCCGCGTACATGTAGGTCTGCAGGCGGGCAGCCGACACCGTCGGCAATGCAGCTTTGAACACTGAACGGTCAAACAATTGTTCACCGGCAGGATAGCCTCCCCCGCGTTCCAGCCTCCGAATCTCTTGCTCTCGAATCGAATTAAGCAGATGGATCAGCTCTCGTGGAGCGGTGTTGTCCTTACCGTCTGCGCATCTAGTCACCATCCACTTAAAAGTAGGAGCCTTCTGGGGTCCCTGCTCGACTTGTGGAGGAAAAATTCGATTGAACAGCCTCTCCTGTTCAGCAGCGCTCGATAACGCCGCCTCCCTGTCCACGTCGTACTGTTTAACTATCACATCATTACTAAGCATCCGACGCATCATCAGATGAAGAAGGGTCGGGGCATTCCACTCCACAATCTGATATCGAACCAGGTGACTTGCCTCTCGAAGTCCAGATGCCGTTATTCGCCTCCAAATGTCTTCTCTCAAGAAGATTTTTAGCTTAATCTGATCCTGCCCACGAAGGTCGCTGTAGACCTTGATCAGTGCTCTTATGGCGTTAGCCTCAAGTTCATGGCTCTCAGCGAAAGCGATGTCCAGGCGGTCCAGCAGCGCCCAGATGACCAACGACGCCTTTGACAGCTCTTCATTCACCTTGAGAAACAACCCGTCGACGGAGTTGATCCCCTTCGCTCTTAAGTCCCCGGATGGTTCGGTGAGCGAAATCTTTCCAGAGACGCCCGTAGGTACCCCGGTATTCGGATCGAACTGAAGGCCACCCTCAAGCGACGAGATTCGTAAGAGGCGGCGGGCAAACGCTTGGGCGCTCCGAAGCAAGCTGCTTAGATTAAGTTCCCGCTCAAGCAGCCCAGCACCTTCAAGTGAACTGTAGACGTGGCGGATGCTGTCGCCATTTATGCCGAAAGAGCGAAGCTGAAAGCAGATTATGGAAAGGAGATACATCTTCCATAATACAACGAATTCTGCCTCGGAGGTTGGAGGGTCAGAGACGAGATCTTTGAAAACTGTCGCTCCACGCGGGTTCTCCGCATTCACAAGTAGAACTCCCCGGTCAAACAGAGAGTCTGCATTTTCTCCGAGCAACAGATATATCGCGCTCTTACCAGCGCCTTTTTCGCCGCGTACTAAACCTATATCTCCCTTTACAATTCGATTCCATTGGTCTGTTTCGACAAAATAACTTGCTAGGTGCTGAATCTCTTCTTCAGCAACCTGCGATCCAAAAGATAATTCCTTCAATAACGCTAGACGATCCATGATGCGGGCAAGGTCCATAGCCGAGTGATTCCCAACCCTACGGCGGCGGACACCACATACGCAACGCATGGCGATCCTCATCTCCTGTCTTACGTGCCCTTGGGCGTGCACACCTTCCCCCCCCCCCGCGCTTGCCCACCTCGCGGCGCATACCGCTTCCTCGGTCTTCACCATTGCCGAATGCAGGCCGCTTCATCACCTCTTCGCGGCCGCTTTCGCCTTCTGCGCCGCGTCTTCCAGCCAGACCGCGTCCATCGCCCGGATCAGTCGCTGCAGCCTCGCGAAGGCCTCACCGCTCACCTCTGACCGTCGCGCCCAGGCATCGATCGCCAGGAACGGGATCGGCGATACGCCACCCATGAAGACCTGCCGGTCGTTCGCCAGGTCCGCAAAAGCGTCCCAGTAGAACAGCAGGTGCGCTGGAACTTGCGGCTTGTCGCGAAGGGCCGGCGGAAGCGGCCCGCCCTCCTCGTCATGCAGCTCCCGCAGCCATGTTTCCCGGTCGCCCCACGCGAGCTGCCAGCGCAGCGCGGCCGTTAGTTTCCCTCCGCAGCCCTGAGCTCGAGCTCGCCCAGATCGGCAACGTTCATCGCCGCCCAGTTCACCCAGGATCGGAACACCGGCTCGTCGGGCGGCAGTACGTGCTTGGCCGATTCCTCGAGGCTGAACGGGATCGGCTGGCCGTCATCATCCTCCCAGTTCGCCCAGCCGATCAGCACGGTCTCGTGCAGCAGGATGCGGTCGTGCCGCTCGGCCGCCTCGTCCGTCAGCACGCCGTTCGGCTTGTTCTCGGCGGGCTCCGCTTCGAACAGCTCCTTCTGCCGACGGCGATAGTCGATGTTGAAGCGGGCCCGGACCTTGAGCTGCAGGTCGCCGGCGCCGGGGATGTCCCGCACCCACGCGCCATGCTCGATCTTGCGGCTGAGCGCCTTCGCCTGGCTGGCCTTCACGCGCCGTCCCCCTTGGTATCAGCCGCAGGCTTGCCCGGCTTCGGGGTGGGCGCCGGCGAACCTTCGATCTCCTTCGCGTGGCCCTTGCCGACGATCAGCTCGGCGAAGTCGTTCGCGACCTGGACCTCTTCGCCGGCAGTGAAGCTGCGCTTCTTGCCGGCCGGGTAGCCGGTGAAGCTCTCGGTGATCCTGACGGTCTTCACGCGACCGCCCTCTCGATCTTGACCGAGCAGCCCTCGGTCGGGTCATAGACCGCGCGCCACGGGATAGAGACCATAACGTCGTCGGTGTTCCCGCCGGTCGGCACCGTGCCGTCAAGGAAGATGATCTTCGGGAAGGTGAAGCGGTACTTCTCGTTTGTCGCGGCCCCGGCCACGAAGGACAGCGCGCCGCCGCCATGGTCGAGCACCGCCTGGTAGAGCTCGTTGCTCTGGAAATACATCTCGGAGGTGCCGGTGACGTCGCAGCGGCCCGCGCCGAACTCCTCTGAATGGAGCGCGCCCACCACAGGGCGGACCCTGAGGTTGTTGTTGATCGTGAAGCCGAGAGAACGGACTTTCGGCGCCGGATCGAGCCCCGCCACGGCGAGCGCGGCGATGTTGGCGGAAGCGGTCAGGATCGGCTTGGCGTTCGCGGCCGTATAGGTCGCGCCCGTGATGATGGCGTCGTCGAGCTCTTCGCTCTCGCCCATCATCGAAAAGGTCGCCATGATCTTCTCGCGGGCGTTCACGGTGAACTGCCCCTGGTTCACCATGACGCCGGGGAAGCGCGAGAAGCTGTCGGTGGCGCCGAGCTCGCGGGTTTCCTCAAAGGTGAAGGACTTCCGCGTGACGCCGTTCTTCAGGACGTTGGTCGCCCACGTCCCGAACAGCAGCCCCTCGAGAATGTCGTCGAAGCTGCCATAGGACATCTCGACCGGGTATTCGCCCGTCACGTCGAGGCCGACCATCGGCTCGTCGGGCACGTTGCGATCCGCGCGGATCTCGTCCGACGTCACGGTCGTCTTGTTCGACCTGAGGCCAGCCGCGCGCGTGGTGCGGAAGGTCTTGAAGGTCGGCGTCGCCGGCGTAACGCCGAACGACGTCTCGGCCACATAGGCGATCCTCGTGCTGCTGTGATCAGCCAGAGCCATCTGCGTCTCCCGCGATGTGAGGAAGGGGCTCGGCCGTCAGCCGAGATAGTCGAAGTGGTAGGGCACCGCGACGGAAGCCACGATGTAGAGGCCGCGGTCATTGTCGTCGTCGAAGCGCGCGCTTTGCGGAGCGAAGCACGTCACGCCCGCGAACTCCTGCCCGCGGAACAGGTCAGCGACCGCGTCGGCCTTTTCGACCGCGGCGCGCTTGGCCGCCTTCGGCTGGTGCACGAGCACGCTGAACACGCCCTCGTCTCGGAAGACATTGTTGCCGGGATCGCCGACGCTGGCCTGTTCGGAATTCACGACCGGATACTGCACGAGCAGGAAGCCGGCGTTGCCGGCCGGGCGCGCGCCGCCGTTCAGCACGCCGACGATCGTGTCGTTGGGAAAGGCGTCGGCGAGCTTCGCCTCGACGGCCTCGATCACCGCCACCCGCGCCATCAGCCGATCACCGTCAGCTCATAGGCGATCAGCTCGCCGCTGACGCGCCGCGTGCTGTCGTCGACCCGCTCGACGTTCACCGGCGCGCCCCGCACGACCAGCGTGTCGTCTTTCAGGATCGCGGGGAAGCCGGCGGCGGGCTCCGGCCAGTTGCCGGCCGCGATCGCCGCCTCGAGATCCTCGGCGAGCAGGATCACCTTGCGCGCGCCCTGGTCGATCCCGGAAGCGAGCTCTTCGGGCGAAAACCCAGTGACGCGGGCCCGCAGTCCAGACGCCTCCGGCGCCGGGTCCAGCGCCTCACGCCGCAGCGCGACGAGCTCGCCGTGCGCCGAGATCTGTCGGCGGTACATCGCGCGAGCCTGGGCGGGCGTCATCAGCGAACCCGCGCCAGACGGTACGGCTTCAGCAGCTGCTCGGCCTCCGGCGAGGCCAGCATGCTCCGGGAGCCCGGAACCCAGAAGGAGATCGATCCGAGACCGTCGACGTCCTCGCTCTTCACGAGAGGATCGCGGCTCTGCGTCGAGAGAGCCGCCCCGACGAGCAGGATGGCCGCGCGCTCCACATCGGCCGGCAGATCGGTCCCGTTCTCACCCGGCAGGACGAAGCCCGCGACATACTGGACCGCAAGCGATGAACCCCACCAGGTGAAGCGCTCGCCGGAGGCGCTCAGGCGGTGCACCACGCCCCGGTCGATCTCGAACTCGGCGGGAGAGAGCGCGCCGCCATTCCATGTGACGGAGGCGATCGACGCCACCGGGCCGCGATCGAGGATCACCCCGCGCCTCAGGTCGCAGCCTCGGACGGTCTGCAGGACGGTTTCGCGCGCGAAGGTGCGCCGGCAGAACCGTTCCGCCGCCGCCGACGCCTGATCGATGAACCGCTCGATCTGCTCGGCCGTCGGAGAGGCCGCGTCGAGACCGACATCTGCGCGCACGTGCTCAACCGTCGTCAGCCTCCGTGAGGCCGCAGGCGTGACGACGGTGAGCATCTCGGCTGCGCCTACTTGCCGGCGTCCGGGGCCTTGGCGATGTCGCCGGAGCCCTGATCGGCCATGTTCCTGGCCACGGCTTCGTGCTCGCTCAGCGTCGGATCGTTGAAGTCGACCCGGTTCTGGAGCAGCGTCGTGTTCTTCCGCGGGTTGTCGTCCACGGCCGGATGCGAGGGATCGAACCCGGTCACCTGGCGCGGCGCGCCGGACGTCGAGAACTCGGACGCAGCCGGGATGTTGGCCGGCGCGTCGCCGGCGTTCTCGGCGGGCTTTTCGTCCGCCTTGGTCTTCGTAACGGCCATGTCGGCCTCCATGTGATGGAAGGTGAAGGCAGAAGAGCGGCGCGCTGGAAGGCGCGCCGCTCAGAGCGCCCGGTGGACGCGTTCAGCCCAGAGGCTCAGGCGTTCGCCGCGACCTTCAGGGCCTTCATGGGCTCGGGGTTGAAGACGCCGCCGCCGACGCGCTTCGTCGTGTAGAAGTGGACGAAGGGCTTGTTGGTGAACGGGTCGCGCAGGACGTTCACGCCGATCCGGTCGACCACCAGGTAGGTCTGGGGCATGTCGCCGTAGAGCGCGACGATGTTGCCCGCGGCGACGGTCGGCATGCCGGGGATCTCGGCGACGGGCGCCTGGTTGATGGTCGCGGGCTGGCCGAGGACGAGGCCGGGCTGCCAGAGGTACTGCCCGTTGTTGTCCTTCAGCTTGCGAACGTCACGGATCGACAGCCGGTTGATGTAAAGCTTCGCGTCCGCCGCGAACTCCGACGGCAGGCTGTACATCAGGTCG